>JAUXZO010000087.1 GCA_030692685.1 Acidovorax sp.
AACTTTTCGTTTTTTCTTTTCGATCTTGTCAGCCGCTTGGGCCAACCAGTTCTACTCAGCGAAGCCTCGAATTATATACCGGTTTTTACACCACCAACAACTCAAAACCCAAACTTTCTTCACTTCCCGCAAGCCGCCTAGATCACTGACCCAAACCACCAGCAGTACCACTAACAACACCCCCTGCAATCTGCAGAACCGCGTTAGTAGCGAAGCCCTCGACTATAGCACCACTTTTAAAGGGAAGAAGGAGAAAGCGAGGGAAATCGACGTAAAGGCGACGAACAGACCTTGATTGATACTGGCTGAGCGGCCAGTATGGAGCCCACAAACAGCAATCCACAGCGCAAACCTAGTGCAAAAGTAGCGCTGGCAGGCCTCGGCTCCGCGCCATCGCTTTCGTTCATCGCACTGCAACTGGCACCCGTTGCGTTTGCAGTCTCGCCAGCCGTCTCCCCTGGATCCGAGGACTTGTGCATTTGGCTGCACCGCGGCGCATTGGGCTTGAGTCGTTTCGTGCAGGTCTTCGGCCTCGCCAAGCCTCACCACCCCTACCTCTTCGCCAACCGAAGCGCCACGCGGATGAGGGTTCCGGTGCACGACGGCATCAGCGTCTGGCTGCGTACCTGCCGCCTGCACTTGGGCCGCTTCGCCTAGGGAACGGATGCACTCGGCAACCAGGTCGGACTCACGAGCGAACAGCTCCAGGCTTTGGTGCTCAGCCCGCCTTGGCAATGTCTGGGAGAACGGCACCATCATCTTGGCCTGAGACGGCACGACCAAGCCCAGCCCGTTCAATCGGGCGATGCGCCAATAGACCGCTGCAGCCGTGCGGGACACACTCTCGCCCATGCTCAGCAGCAAACCACTCCGGCAATTCGACCAATTCGACGAGGTCGAGTTGCGCACACGTTGGCGCAAGCTTTAACGACCTAGCTGTCCAACGCCTACAGCGGCTTGCATGCCAAGGGTGCAAGCTAGTCTGGAGAACGGCCCGCATCGAACGGCTGGCACACGAAATTACGGTTCTCAAGCACTGGAGGTTCAGCGCCCGCACCGAACTGGACTTCACCCGGTTCCGTAGACATATTTCAACTTCCGTTTCGGAGTTGTTCGATTGCCAGCGGGCTCAGTAGGTCTAGGTGACTGTGCCGATAGATTCGATTGTAAAAATCTTCGATGTAGTCAAACACATCTGACTTGGCGTCTTGCCTGGTGGCATAGATATGGCGTTTGATTCTCTCCTTCTTCAAGTTGCTGAGGAAGGACTCTGCTACCGCATTGACCCAACAGTTTCCAAGCCGGCTCATGCTAGGCACCAATTGGTTGTCCTTGCACCAGCGGGCGAAGTCATCACTGCCAAACTGATTTCCTTGGTCGGAATGAATCATCACTGGGCCCGTTGGGCGCCTGCGCCACACAGCCATCGTGAGCGCATCCAACACCAACTCTGTGGCCATGCTTTAGTTCATCGACCAGCCGACCACCATGCGCGAGTACAGGTCAATAACGGCCGTCAGTACCACCAGCCCTCATGGGTTAGGATAGGTAATGTCGGTGACCCACACTTGGTTCGGTAGCGCGACCGTGAACTCACGTTGCAACCGGTTCGGTGCGGCAGTCGCAGGAAGGCCGACTCGGTATTCGTGGCCGCTTGTAACCACGCACTGAGCGCAGTTGGGCCAGGCGCATCAGGCGAGCAACACGTTTTTGACCGCATGCTATACCGTCCTCACGCAAGTCCCGCAGGATGCGTGGGCTTCCATAAATGCCATGGCTGTCGTCATAGGATTGCCTGATGCTTGTTAGCAAGACATCGTCGGCTAAGGCGCTTTTGGACTTTGGATTGGCCTTCCAAGCGTAATAGCCACTGCGCTGTACGCGCAGAACGCGGCACATGCTGCTGAGCCGGAACTGGCCTTTGTGTTCGGCCATGCGTACTTCACCCGGACAGTTTGACAAAGTACGTTGCGGCCTTTTTAGGATGTCGCGCTCCTCATTCGCCCTTTTGAACTCCGCTTTGAGCCGGGATACCTCGGCCTTGAGCTGGCTTGTTTCTGCCCCCCTTTGCTCGATTGATCTTTGGCAAGCCGCGCCCACAGGTACAGGCTTTTGTCCGACATGCCCAATCGCTTGGCTACATCCACTACCCCATGACCTCACTCGGTCACCTGTTTGACCGCTTCTACCTGGAATTCAGCCGGGTATCGCACTCTCTTCATTTCTCACTCTCCAGTTCAATTTCGACCTTGATAGGTGTCTATTGAACCGGGTGAAGTACACCCTGGAGATGCTCCTGCGCAGCGAAAGCGAGACATTGAATGCCTTCTTGAAGCGTCTGGATAAGGCCATCGCAAGAGCTTGGGCACACGAAGAATTCATCGACGAGGTCAACCGCCCAGGCCCCCGCGAATGACTGCGCCGTTCGTCAATATGTGATGGCCGGACCCGTACGGGGCATCTTCACAAAGGAGTGCACAAAAAAAAGAGGGCTCGCGCCCCCTTCATCCTCGTGAATTTCTGGCCCGACACCACTCAGAATTGCCACTTCTCCAACAGTTTGGCGGGGCTCAGGCTGTCGTAGCCTTCAAAGGGCTGGTGGATCCAGGGATTGGTGGGCAGAAACTCCACCGAGTAGTCGGGGGTGAACTTCGACATACCCTTGGTCCAAATGACGGCACTACGCAGCTCTGTAATAGGTGCGTAGTTAGTCTTGAGCATGTTGATCACCGCCTCCAGGGTGTGACCCGAGTCGGCAAGGTCATCGACTAATAGCACCTTGCCGGCAATTTCGCCCTTGGGGGTGGTGATGAAGCGGGCGATGTCGAGGTGGCCCTGAACCGTCCCGGCTTCGGCACGATAGGAGCTGGTAGACATGATGGCCAGGGGCTTGTTGAAAATGCGGCTCAGGATGTCGCCGGGGCGCAGGCCGCCGCGCGCCAGGCACAGGATGGTGTCGAACTCCCAGTTCGACTGGTGCACTTTTAGCGCCAGCTTCTCGATAAGACTGTGGTACTCGTCATAACTGACATACAGGTGTTTGCCGTCTTCGGTCAACATGGGCTGGGCTCCTGGGGTGATGGCTTGTAGACAAGAGGATCACACGGCAGCAGCGCCGGAGCAACCCCTCATCACGATATAGATGAAATACGAAAATGGGTTATGCCGTGCAGCCCGTGGGCTGTGCGGCGCCACTGCACTGGCCTCGCATCGGCAGGGGCAGCGACAAGGGGATCAGTCTGCCACGTAGGGGTGGCGCATCATGATGGTGTGGTCGCGGTCCGGGCTGGTGGAAATGACGTCGACCGGCACACCGGTCACTTCGGCAATGCGCTCCAGGTAACGGCGGGCTGCTTCGGGCAGCTTGGCGTATTCGGTCACGCCCACGGTCGTGTCGCTCCAGCCGGGCAGGGTTTCGTAAATGGGCGTGCAGCGTGCGATGTCTTCCGCGCCCATGGGCAGCAGGTCGATCTTTTCGCCGTCGAGTTCGTAGCCGGTGCACAGCAGCAACTCGGTCAGGCCGTCGAGCACGTCGAGCTTGGTGATGCACAGGCCCGACAGGCCATTAACCTGAGCACTGCGCTTGAGCAGCGCCGCATCGAACCAGCCGCAGCGGCGGCTGCGGCCCGTGGTCACGCCTTTTTCGGCGCCGATGGTGCTCATGTGGTAGCCGGGCGTGCCAGGCACTTCCCAATCGAGCTCGGTGGGGAACGGGCCACCACCCACGCGGGTGCAGTAGGCCTTAGTGATGCCCAGGATGTAGTGCAGCATGCCGGGGCCCACGCCAGAACCGGCGGCTGCGTTGCCGGCCACGCAGTTGCTGGAGGTCACATACGGGTAGGTGCCGTGGTCCACGTCGAGCAGCGTGCCCTGCGCGCCTTCGAACAGCAGGTTGGCGCCCGCCTTGTTGGCTTCGTTGAGCTCGCGCGAGACGTCGGCCATCATGGGCTTGAGCAGCTCGGCGTGGCGCATGGCTTCGGCATACACCACGTCGAACTGGACCTTGCCGTCCTGGATATAGGGCTTCAGGGCGTCACCGAAAACGAATTGGGCCGAGCCCAGGTAGGTGGTGAGCAAGTGGTTGTGCAGGTCCAGCAGCTCGCGCAGCTTGGCGGCGAAGCGCTCGGGGTACTTCAGGTCCTGCACGCGCAGCGCGCGGCGGGCGATCTTGTCTTCGTAGGCGGGGCCAATGCCGCGGCCGGTGGTGCCGATCTTCTCGGTACCGCCCTGCTCACGCGCGGCTTCACGCGCCACGTCGATGGCCGCGTGAAAAGGCAGGATCAGCGGGCAGGCTTCGCTGATGCGCAGGCGCGAACGCACCTCGACACCGGCCTTTTCCAGGCCTTCGATTTCCTCGAAGAGCTTGGCGGCCGACAGCACCACGCCGTTGCCGATGTAGCACTTGACGCCCGGGCGCATGATGCCGCTGGGGATCAGGTGCAGTGCGGTCTTCACGCCATTGATGACCAGCGTATGGCCGGCATTGTGGCCACCCTGGAACCGGACCACGCCTTGCGCGCTCTCGGTGAGCCAGTCGACCAGCTTGCCCTTGCCTTCGTCACCCCATTGGGTTCCGACTACCACTACGTTGCGACCTTTGGTTGCTTTCATCTCAGACCCAATTTTCAATTGCAATTAACTCAAACAGCCTGCACGACCCACTGGCCCGCAATCTGCACCAGCTCTCGGTCACAGTGGAACTCATCGACTTCGCTCCCATGCCCAGGCAGAACACATACCACCGTCTCGCCTTGGCGGCGCAGTTCGGCAATGGCGGCGTTCACGTCGCTCGCCTCGCCCCAGGGCGCGCGAATGGCGGCCTTCAGGGCGCGCGGGGACACCACGCCCACCAGTTGCTTGATGTCCAGACTGAAGCCGGCCGCAGGCCGGTTGCGGCCGAACACGGCACCCACCTCGTCGTAGCGCCCGCCACGCACCAGTGCATCGCTGGCGCCCTTGCCATAGATGGCAAAGCGGGTGCCGCTGTAGTAGGCATAGCCACGCAAGTCGGCCAGGTCGAAGGTGACCACGGCGCCGTCCAGCCGCGAGGCCAGCCAGCGCAGGCGCGACAGCACTTCAGCCACGCCGGCGATGTGCTTCAACGTCTTGTCGGCCTCGGCCAGCACAGATTCATCACCATACAGCTGCAGCAGCGCCAGCAGCCCCTGGCGCGATACTGCAGGGAAATCGCGCGTGAGCGATGCCAACTCGCTAGCATCCTTGGCCGCCAGGGCGGCATGGATGCGGCTGAGCAGCGAGGCATCCACCGCCACGCCGGCCAGCAGGCTGCGCACGATGCGCACGTCGGCCAAGTCTATGGTGGTGTCGCGCACGTCGGCCACGCGCAGGCATTCGCGCGCCAGCTGCAGGGCTTCGAGGTCGGCCTCCAGCCCGGCGTGGCCGTAGATCTCGGCGCCGAACTGCAGCGGCTCGCGCGTGGCATGGGGGCGATCGGGGCGGGTGTGCAGCACGGGGCCGCAGTAGCACAGCCTCGTCACGCCCTTACGATTGAGCAAGTGTGCATCGATGCGCGCCACCTGCGGCGTGGTGTCCGCACGCAGGCCCATAGACCGCCCCGACAACTGGTCCACCAGCTTGAAGGTCTGGAGGTCCAACGCCTCGCCAGTACCGGTCAGCAGGGATTCCAGGTGTTCCAGCAGCGGAGGCATGACCAGCTCATAACCATAGCAGCGCGCCGTGTCGAGCAGCCCGCGACGCAGTTCTTCGATGTGCCGCGCTTCGGACGGCAAGACATCGGCAATGTGATCCGGCAGGACCCAAGCAGACATGTAGAAAAAGGGAGGCTGTTAAAACCGTGATTCTACCGGTACCAGTGGACCACCCTCGGCGGGGTTTGCCACCATGGCGACCGGAGCGAAGCAAACACAGGGCACCTGTACATGCAAAGGAGCGTAACCAGCACACAAAACCAAAAAAAGGGCAGCCTAGTCAGCGACGGGCCGCCCTCTCTGGCTTTGCGCTCGTTTACTTGCGCGCTGCAGCAGGCTGCGCCGCGGGTGATGCACCGCCTCGGAAAGCCTTAAAGAAGTCCGACGACGAGGGGTCCAATACCATCACGTCACTCTTCTTACTAAAGCTTGACTTGTAAGCCTCCAGGCTTCGATAGAACTGCGCAAACTGCGGATCGCGACCGAAAGCCTCGGCATAGATGCGAGCAGCCTCTGCATCGCCTTCACCCTTCAGCTTCTGCGCGTCACGGTAGGCATTGGCTATCGCGATCTCGCGCTGGCGGTCCGCATCAGCGCGAATTTTTTCGCCCTCCGCCGCACCGGTGGACCTCAGCTCGTTGGCCACACGTTTACGCTCAGCCTCCATACGCCGATATACAGACTCGGTGATCGCCTCCACATAGTCGACGCGGGTGATTCGAACATCCACCACATCAACGCCCCAGGGCTTCACTCCGCGAACGGACTCAAGCACTTCGCGTTTTACATCCGCCATCAGGTCTTCCCGCTTAAGGGACAACAACTCTTTGACAGTTCGCTTGTTAATTTCTTCCTGGAATGCATTGCGAACCACGCGATTGAGCTGCATAGCACCTGCATTTTCATCAAGGCCGACATTACGGATGTACTCAGTGGGCTCAGAAATGCGCCAGCGGACATACCAATCAATCACCACACGCTGCTTCTCCGCCGTCAGCATGGGTTCGGTATCGGTGCTATCCAAGGTCAAAAGTCGCTTGTCAATGTAGGAAACGTTTTGAAATGGGGGGGGGAGCTTCCAGTTCAAGCCCGGCTCGGTAATAACTTCCTTGATCTGACCCAGGGCATAAAGAACACCGAACTGGCGCTGGTCAACCACAAAGAGCATCGAGCTCATCAACGCGAGCACCACCAAAAAGGTAGAGGCTATAAATCCGACTCTGTTCACAGGTAGCTCCTAACGGACTTCACGATCGCGCGTACGACTAGTTTCACGCGCCCGCGGGTCAGTAGATAAGGACGAAGATGGCACCGACGGAGCCGCTGCAGGCGTAGTAGAGGAAGAAGACATCGGTTGTTCCAGAGAACTTGCTCCCGAGGCGACTCCTTGCATGATTTTGTCCAGCGGCAAATAGAGCAGATTTGAACCTTGGCGCGAATCAACCAAGACCTTGGTAACACTCCCATAGATCTGCTGCATCGTCTCCAAATACATTCGGTCACGAGTCACAGTTGGCGCCTTTTGGTACTCAGCAAGCACTGAAGAGAAACGTTGCGCATCACCTTGGGCTTGCGCGACTATGCGCGCCTTATAGGCAGCAGCCTCCTCATTCAACCGCGATGCCGAACCTACTGCACGGGGAATGACATCATTCGCGTACGCTTGAGCCTCATTTTTTGCTCGCTCGCGCTCCTGCCCTGCTTTGAGTACATCATCGAACGATGCTTGCACTTGCTCAGGGGGGCGGACACCACCCTGTTGGAGATTGATACCAACGACTTCTACACCGACCTTGTATCGATCCAGAATGGTTTGCATAAGCGCCCTTACCCTAGGGGCTATCTGATCGCGCTCTTCGGCAAGCGCCGTATCCATGCGCATCTTGCCTACCACTTCTCGCACTGCGGTCTCTGCAGCCTGGACCACCGCTTCCGTCGGGTTTTTGCTCTCAAATAGCCATGCTCTTGCGTCGTTCAATCGGTATTGAACCGCGAACTTGATTTCAACAATATTTTCGTCTTCCGTCAGCATGGCCGACTCGCGCAATCCCGTGCTTTTAATAATGCTGTCGCGCCCAACGTCTGCTGATCGAATCTGCGTCACAAATACAAGCTCGTGACGTTCAATTGGGTATGGCAGTCGCCAATTAAAGCCGGCCCCCACTGTGCTCTTGTACTTTCCAAACTGCGTGATAACAGCTTGCTGACCTTCTTGAACGATAAAGAAACCGGTACCGAGCCAAATCACAAAAACAATGCCAAGGATGAGGCCAACGCCTACACCGGCATTTTTCATATCGGGCTGAAAACCACCGCCCGAACCGCCACTGCTTCCAGTCCCACGACCACCACCCTTGCCACCAAACAGACCTCCAAGCTTGCGATTGAGGTCTCGCCACAATTCATCGAGATCCGGCGGTTGTCCGCTCCCATTGTTGCCCCCCTGCTCACGTCCGCGATTACCAGCTGGTGGCGGTACCGGACGATCCTCCGGGCGCACCGCATCGTCTGGTTTTTCGTCTCCGCGACCCCAGCGGGGATCGTTCAAGTTAAACATACCCCGGATACGTTCTGGCAACGAGGCCCACCGCAGGGTTCGATTCTGAAAATTCATGCGCAAAGTCTCTGGTTCTCTACTGGCGTTGATCAATGCAGACATTGTGCCCAATCAGGGCAGTTCACTTGGCAATTCAATGGCAGGGTCTGGGGTCATGACTCCAGCCGCTGACAAGACCTTGGACGAGAGTATCGAACGCAAGCCGTCAAGCCCCTCTCCCGAACGCGCGCTCACAAAAAGGCGGGGAATCATCTGTCCATCCACCTCATAGCAGTCTTCCAGGGCTGCTGGGTATCGATCTGAATCCAAGGCATCCAGCTTGTTAAATACAAGGATCTGCGGAATACCTTCGGCTCCAATTTCTTGCAAGACACGCTGCACCTGTGCCATCTGCTCGGGAAATTCAGAGTTCGATGAATCCACAACGTGAAGCAACAAATCTGCCTCTACGGCCTCTTGCAGCGTTGCCTGAAAAGCGTCAATCAGACCATGCGGAAGATCTCTAATGAAGCCGACCGTATCGGACAAAGATACCGATCGTCCTGCGGCTCCAAGGTAGAGCTGCCGCGTAGTCGTATCCAGGGTGGCAAAGAGTTGATCCGCCGCATACGCTCGAGCCTTGACCAGCGCATTGAAAATTGTGGACTTGCCAGCATTGGTGTAACCCACCAACGAAATGTTAAAAGTGTCCCTGCGTTCGCGCTGCCGCCGCTGCGTCGAACGCTGCCGTTTCAGTTTCACGAGCCGCTCACGGGTGCGTTTTATGGCGTCGGCAATCATGCGGCGATCCAACTCGATCTGCTTCTCACCCGGCCCCCCTCGTGCACCAATACCCCCGGTCTGGCGCTCTAAGTGAGACCATCGGCGAACAAGGCGGGTGCTCAAGTACTGAAGCCTTGCCAACTCAACCTGTAGCTTGCCCTCATGACTCCGTGCTCTTTGAGCAAAAATCTCAAGAATCAAAAGTGTCCGATCGTTGACCGGCAACTCTATGCGGCGCTCCAAGTTACGCTGTTGCGCAGGACTCAGCGATTGATCAAAGAGGATTTCGGTAGCGCCATGCATTTGCGCAAGGGCGCGAATTTCATCGGCCTTGCCACTACCTACAAACAGCGCAGCATCGGGAGCCTTCCGTTTACAGGCGATTCGCGCCACCGGAGTCATCCCCGCTGTTTGCGCGAGCAATCCCAACTCTTGAAGCTCCGAGTCGAAGTGCGGCGCACCAAAATCTACCCCCACTAGAAGGACAGGGATACTAGGAGACGAAGATGACAAACCAGCTTCACTCAAACTTTACCGCCTTCCCCCAACCCATTCGAACTCGAAAAAGCGAAGAAGGCAACAACGACTTAAGCGCTGCTGACATCAACTTCCGGAGTGTCAGCTGTTGAGAAATTTACAGCACGGCCAGGAACGATGGTGGAAATGGCATGCTTATAAACCATTTGGGTTACTGTATTGCGCAGTAGAACCACGTACTGATCGAATGATTCGATCTGTCCTTGAAGCTTGATACCGTTGACCAAATAGATGGAAACGGGAACATGCTCTCGACGCAATGCGTTCAGAAACGGGTCTTGCAAAAGCTGGCCTTTGTTGCTCACGATATTCTCCGTGTTCAAAATGTTGTTGTAAACCAGCACCTTACCACAGCCATGCAGGCAGCCCACTGCAACTTCACATGCCCCCTGCAGAATTCAGCTTTTACTCAGTCATCGTCCCTGTCGGAAAAAGGATTGTGAGACGTTTTCATTTGTATCCGGAGCGGTGTCCCCACCAGATCGAACTCTTTGCGGAAGCGTCCCTCCAGGAATCTTTTGTACGCATCTGTTACATGCTCAAGGGAGTTGCCATGAACGATGATCACTGGAGGATTCATCCCGCCTTGATGGGCATAGCGCAGCTTGGGACGGAACATACCCGCACGTTTCGGACTTTGGAACTGAACCGCCTCCAGCAGCAATCGCGTGAGAATTGGCGTAGACATCTTGCATGTAGCCGCCTTGTGCGCTTGCACAATGGAAGCCCAGAGGGGACCAAGGCCTTGCCGCTTTTTAGCCGATATGTAATGGAGTGAAGCAAATTTCAGGAAGGCCAAACGAGTCTCGATGGATCTCTCCAGCAGCTGCCGCTGGTACTCGTCAATGGCATCCCACTTATTGACCGCAACCACCACTGCGCGGCCACTTTCCAAGATGTAGCCAGCGATATGGGCATCTTGGTCAGTAACCCCTTGTGTGGCATCTAGCAGCAGCAGCACAACGTTTGCAGACTCAATGGCCTGCAGCGTTTTTACTACTGAAAACTTCTCGATCGCCTCGAATACCTTGCCTTTGCGACGAAGACCTGCTGTATCCACCAGTTCAAACTTCTGCCCATTCCGTTCAAAAGGAACAGAGATCGCATCGCGAGTTGTCCCCGGCATGTCAAATGCGACCAATCGCTCTTCGCCCAGCCAAGTGTTGATCAGCGTTGACTTTCCTACATTCGGTCGTCCTGCGACAGCCAGCTTGACAATGCTCTTGTCAGGTCCACCGTCCACCTCTTCCGGATCTGGCAGTTGGAGGGGCTCCAATACAATTTCTACCAAGCCCCGAATGCCCTGCCCATGGGCAGCAGATACCGGAAAGACCTCACCCAACCCAAGTTCGTAGAACTCAGCGAGCTGTACCCCCTCCAACATCCCTTCCGCCTTGTTGGCCACCAACACACAGGGCTTGCTCAGACGTCGCAGATAGTTGGCGATGTCATGGTCTTGGGCGGACACGCCTGCGCGCGCATCCACTACAAAAACAACCACGTCAGCCTCTGCTACAGCCTGCTGGGTCTGTTTCGCCATCTCTCTATAGATGCCGGTCGATGCATCTGGCTCAAACCCACCGGTATCGATAACGATGTATTCGTGCTTACCTTGCTTGCCATTCCCGTAATGCCGGTCACGCGTAAGTCCCGCAAAATCGGCGACGATGGCGTCACGAGATTTCGTCAGGCGATTGAACAACGTGGACTTACCAACGTTCGGACGCCCAACAAGGGCGATAACTGGCTTCATTGAATAAGACCTATCAATCAATCAGGACGGAAGCCAAAAATGCCGCCGTTACGTGTCACCACGACTAAAGTATCCGCAGCTACAACCGGGGCGGCACCAATACCAGAACCGTCTGTGGAAACACGGTTGAGCGGGGCGCCGTCGGATCGAGAAAGGAAGTGGACCAGCCCCATGTCGTCACCGACTACCACTGAGCGCCCGAGAAGCAAGGGGGCCGTGAGCTTGCGATGTTTAAGCCGGTCTGTCGCCCATAGACGAGAACCATCCATGCGCCGCCAAGCAATCACTGATCCGTTGCTTTCAGAGCCAAAAACGGCGTCTCCATCCCCATGGACACCTTCAGCACCACTGGCAGGTTGGGTCCACGCAACGGCGCCACGCACAGTGTTTACACAACCCACCGACGCCTGAAAAGCACGTGCGCACACGCTTTCACCTTCTCTGGTTGTACGTCCCACCAACTCGACCAATCGCTCAACATCATTGGTGCCGCGAGGGCTCGCCAATGGAGCCTCCCACCGCACGCTACCGTTATCTGGATTGAGCCCCACCAAGCGGCCCGACAAACCCACAACCAAGGTATCTCCCACGGGGCGCAATACACCAGCTTGGCGTAAAACCAAAGCCTCACCAGGCCGTTGCTGCACCCACAGCTTACGACCAGTGGCGGCGTCAAACGCAGAAATAGCACGATCCGCGGAAAGCACAAAGACACGACCCCCCGCTACCAGCGGAGGCGTAAATACCTGAGCACCCGTCGCATGTCGCCAACGTTCTCGCCCAGCCTCCAGAAGGACCAGCTCATTTCCGCGCGAAACCACCGCGGCGGTCTTTCCCTCACTGCCCACGCCAGCGGAGAGCGGCTCTCCCAGATTGGCTCGCCACACATCGCCGCCCGTGCGGGCATCAATAGACACTACGACACCATCAGCAGAGGCCAACGTGACAAGATGACCAGCGGTGTGTACTTCCATAGGCATGCCAGCCAATCCGCCTACCCGGGAAGTCCAAGCTTGGCGCACACCGAGAACAGCCACATTCGCGCCCAGATCTCCCGGCACAGGTTTGGAGCTCCCGCCACCCCAAAGCGATGAACATCCAGCGACAGTAACCACCACCGCCAAAGCCACGACCGTGCGGCACGCACGTGCAGTACCGCGCACTGCAAACCGAGAAAAATGCATGGTCACTTTGCCCCTCCAGCTGAATCAGCCAATACCACCGTAGAGCCTTGCGGAGCAACACCCAGTGCATTCAGCTTTATCTCTACCAAGCGGCGGTATTCAACACCCTCTTCAAACGCCTTGTAAGCACGGGTGTACTCAGCAATGGCCTCTGCACGCTTGTCCTGCAAAACAAAGATATCACCCTTGCGGTCCGCATACACACCATCAAACTCTGGGGGAAAGCCGCTGGAGATTAGCTTGAGCGCTTCGTCATAGCTCTTCTGATCCATCAGCACACCACTCAGCCGAAGCTTTGCAACCGCCTTAAGCCCGTCGTCTGAAGACTTCTCCGCAACCCAAGCCAGCGTATCCTTTGCAGCGTCGGAATTACCAGCGTCAAATTGAGCTTTGGCAAGGGTCAGTCCAGCCTGACCGGCCTGCGCGGTACCAGCGTACTTCAACTTAATATCTGAAAATGCTTGCTCCATTCGCACAGAGTCGGCAGAACGAGCTGCAGCGTCAACTGCATCGAACAGGGCCGCCGCCTGGACAGCCTGACGGTTCTGCCAATACTGATAGCCATTCCATGCAGCAACCGCTCCAGCAACCAAAATCAACACGGAGCTGATCAATGTGCCCCATGTGTTCCAGAAATGCTTCAACTGGTCAAGCTGCTCTTGTTCTTCGAGATCGAGGTGTTTTGCCATGGGATATGTGTGTTTCAGGAGGTGGATTGTAGGTGGGGGGCCCAGTCGACCAACGCATCGAGGGCTCTTTCTGATTGAGCGCCGGCACCGTCGCGGAGTGATTTCAACGTCACCATGCCTCTGGACAGCTCGTCCTCTCCGAAAATCAAAGCATGGACAGCACCACTAGTGTCAGCTTTTTTAAACTGTGACTTCATGCTGCCCATGCCATCTCCGCCAACAGGCGCCGCGTGCATCTGCACCTTGACGCCCTGTATGCGCAGCCGTTCAACGGTGGACATGGCCAGTGGCAGTGCAGCTACCGAGGGAACAATCGCGTAAACATCCGGAACAAGCGCAGGAACCACTTGACCCTGCTCCTTCAGGAGTTCCAACACCCGCTCCACACCCAGCGCCCACCCGACGGCAGGAGCAGGTTTACCGCCGATCTGCTCGATCAAGTAGTCATAACGCCCTCCTCCGCAGATGGTGCCCTGCGAACCCAATTGGTCCGTCACGAACTCAAAGACCGTGAGGTTGTAGTAATCCATACCTCGCACAAGGCGAGGATTGACTCGCCACTCCACCCCATTCGCATCCAGGATGGCCTTCACTGACGAGAAATGTGCAAGCGATTCAGCACCCAGAAAATCGATCAACCGAGGCGCTGCATCTACCAACGATTGCATAGCTGGATTCTTGGTGTCGAGAATTCGCAAGGGATTGCTGTGCAGACGCCTGCGGGCTTCTTCATCAAGAATATCTGCGTGCTGCTCCAAATATGCGATCAATGCCGAACGGTGAGCCTTGCGCTCAGCGGGATCACCAAGGCTGTTGATCTCCAGGCGAATACTTTTTAGCCCAAGCTCACGCCACAGAGCATTGGCCAAAAGGATCAACTCGGCGTCAACCTCAGCGCCCGGAAACCCAAGCGCTTCGGCACCAATTTGATGGAACTGCCGGTACCGGCCTCGCTGAGGACGTTCGTGACGGAACATGGGCCCCATGTAATACAGCCTTTTCCCCCCCTCGTAGAGCATGTTGTGCTCAGCGACAGCGCGCACTACACCGGCAGTGGCCTCTGGGCGCAAGGTCAATTGCTCCCCATTGAGGCGATCTTCAAATGAGTACATTTCTTTTTCGACAATATCCGTGACCTCTCCGAGGCCTCGGACGAACAAAGGCGTGGGCTCGACGATGGGGGTACGAATGTTGCGATAAGCGTATCGAGCCATCAACGCACGTACCTTGTCCTCCAGCCACTCCCACTTCGCTGAATCGGGCGGCAAGATGTCGTTCATACCCTTTACTGCAACGAGCTTCTCAGGCTTCTTTGACGCGGTTTTGTGTTCGTTTGTCACGGTATATTTTTCTTGATGAGGAAAAGCGGTTGGCGTACCCACAACCCCTTGGGCATTAAAGCTCGAGGGAGCTCGCTTAGGAGCGCTCAGGAAGCAGCCAGAACGCCACGACCGAAACGCTGTTCGATGTACCGCTCTACGATCTGGTGAAACTCATTGGCAATGTCATCACCACGCAAGGTCATCGCTTTTTCGCCATCGATAAACACAGGAGCTGCTGGGGCCTCGCCCGTCCCGGGCAGGCTAATACCGATGTCCGCATGTTTGCTTTCACCAGGACCGTTGACGATGCACCCCATCACAGCAACGCGCAGGTTTTCCACGCCCGGGTAACGGACGCGCCACACCGGCATTTGCGCACGCAGGAAGTCGTCGATCTGCTTAGCCAACACCTGAAATGTCGAACTGGTGGTGCGCCCACATCCGGGGCATGCCGTAACACTGGGCACAAATACACGCAACCCCAAGGATTGCAGTATTTCCGACGCAACAACGACCTCTTGGGTGCGCGCCTCACCCGGCTGGGGAGTCAATGACACGCGAATGGTATCGCCAATGCCTTCTTGCAAAAGCACCGCCAGCGCGGTGGCAGAGGCAACAGTGCCTTTGGTGCCCATGCCCGCTTCAGTTAGACCCAGGTGCAAGGCATAGTCACACCGGCGCGCCAATTCGCGATAAACAGCAATCAGGTCCTGAACACCGCTGACCTTGCATGACAAGATGATCTGATTTCCATCCAAACCCATCTCTTGGGCCCTGTGCGCTGACTCAATGGCCGAAGTAATGAGCGCCTCATACATCACTTGGCGTCCCTCCCATGGCGTGGGGCGACGACTGTTCACGTCCATGAGACCCGCCAACAAC
Source organism: Acidovorax sp. (assembly GCA_030692685.1). Lineage (GTDB taxonomy): Bacteria > Pseudomonadota > Gammaproteobacteria > Burkholderiales > Burkholderiaceae_C > Acidovorax. The sequence continues at coordinate 15,356 of JAUXZO010000087.1, forward strand.
TCTTGGTCCAGGCTTCCCCAGTTCACACCAATCCGTACGGGCTTGTTCCACCGCATGGCAGCGTCGATCATTTGGCCAAACTGCAAGTCCCGCTTGTTGCCCTTGCCCACATTGCCTGGATTGATTCTGTACTTCGACAAAGCCTGAGCACAGCCCGGAAAGTCCGTCAGCAGACGATGACCGTTGTAATGGAAGTCGCCCACCAAAGGTACACTTTCTCCCATGCGGTCCAACTGCTCGCGGATGTAAGGAACAGCGGCAGCAGCTTCCGGCGTATTGACCGTAATGCGCACGAACTCCGATCCGGCCTGGGCCAGCTCTTTCACTTGAATTGCAGTACCAATGGCATCGACCGTGTCCGTGTTTGTCATGGATTGCACTCGCACGGGCGCATCACCACCAACAGTGACAACCCGGGAACCCCATACAACCTGAGCTTGTCTTGACCGCCGCGGCGAAGGCGAAGCTATCGCCACAGGCTCTAAATCTCGCTGCGAGTTTTCCACTATTTCACCTCAAAACGAGCAACATTCTCGCGGGATACCGCTGCCAGCTCAAACGGTTTTCCACGCACAAAAACTTCCGTAGCATCGGCGCGCCCAATCACGACGGACATTGGCACGGCGCCCGACACGGAGACTGTCTCAGCCGCCGCCAGATTCCGCTGCAGCACTACAGCGCCCGCTGAATCCTTCACTTGAACCCAGGACTCGCTGCGCGCACGCAGAAGCAAAACCCCCGATGGAACGACTGTGCTGGCCGATTCGCTGGACGACACCACCGGAGCGGAAGCCGTTGCCGTTGCCGTTGCCGTTGCCGTTGCCGTTGCCGGGGATGAGAGCGTGTCGGATGCAGGGGTTACCGATGGAAAACCAGCGCCCAACGGCTCAGCCGCAACTGGGGTCGATGGAGGCGCTGCGACGACTCCAACTGACGAAAGGTCACCGCCGACAACAGAGGCTTGCGACCCAACACCAAGAGAAGAAGAGTCGTCTGCCGAGCCATCAGAGGACCGCGGAAAATACACAAGCGCGAGAGCCCCGGCAAGCAACGCCAGCACCACAACCGTCACAGAGCGAGACGTCGAAGCGGTGAATGACGACGAGGATGCAAAGGACGTCGAAGACTTACCCCCACGCCGCTTAACCGGCGCATTCAATCCCGCCGAGTCTGCTTTGAGATGAGGGCTTTGACTTTGCGGCAGCAACGCCAAGATAGGCGCAGCATCCACCTTCAAGGTTCGACAAACGCTTGAAGCGAGCGCTCGCACAAAGACCGTATCTGGCAACACTGCGTAATTGTCAGCCTCCAGGGCCTCCAGCTTGTTGACTGGCACCTTCAGTGCGACAGCCAGTGCCGCGATGTGCATGCCTGAGGCCTGCCGGGCCGCTTTCAACATGCCCCCGCCTGTCATTCCACCATCCACGATCACATCACCCTCACTCATTGAAAGCCCCGCGTTCGTATGCCCCCAACTCCTTGGAGTCCGGGAAGCGCTTGCGCAACTGGTCCACCAGCTGTCGCATGGCAACCGAGTCACCAATAGCGCGTTCGATCTTCACTCCCAACCAAAGGGATTCAGAGTTAGACAGCTCGCTGTTGTTCAGTCGGCGAATGTAAAACTGCGCCCGAGTCAACTCATTGCGACGCAGCAACAGCGATGCTAGGTGGTACCCAACCACTGGATTCCCTGCATCCAACTCATAAGCCTTGAGCAACGATTGCTCTGCTTCCGAAAACTGCCCTGCACCTGATTGACATAAACCCCGCGCCATTAGGGTCTTGCTGCGCGCCGTGTAGGTCGGATTTGCAATGGCCCGCATGAACTGCTGATCGGCCTCAGCGTACTTCTGCTGCTGGCACATCAGCCAGCCGTAGTTGTGCATCAGATTGGGATCGTTCCCCCGCAGTGCCAACGCGCGACGAAAGCTATCCTCGGCCTGCGGAAAGTCATTCAGCCGCATAAAAATCAGACCACGCAAATTGAAAGCATCAGCGTACCCGGAGTCTGCCGCAAGCGCCTGCTTGACCTCATCCAAGGCAACCGCCGTTTGTCCCATCTCAAAATAATTGGATGCAAGTTCAAGGCGGATGCGAGCACGACGGCGTGATTCAGGCTCATCAGACGCCGTAAAACTTCCCGCATTGCTGTCACTGCCAGATATCCCATCGACCTTGGTCGCGCAACCTTGAAACATCGCCGCGCAAACCACTGCACTACATGCCGTGAGTGTCCAGCGGCCAAATTGCCGCCAGCGTCCATCCAATCCCACCATGTAGAGCCTCCTTGATATGTACCGAACTACGAAATCACGTGACCGGTTTGAGCACGATTGTGCGCTGCTTTGCCATCCGTTCTGCGGCACGGGTTCGATCCTTGACATCCCCAGCCAATTGGCCACATGCGGCATCAATATCGTCACCTCGGGTCTTGCGCACAGTCGTGACAATTCCAGCGTCGCTCAGAAGTTTTGCAAACGCAACCACCTGCCCTTGTGACGAACGCAAGAGTCCGGATGCGGGAAACGGATTGAAGGGAATTAGGTTGAACTTGCAACGAACCCCGAGGCCTCGCGCCGGTTTCACGAGTTCGATCAACTGCTGGGCATGCTCCAACTGATCATTGACGCCGTCGAGCATGCAATATTCAAATGTGATGAAATCCCGCGGCGCGTGCGCCAGATAACGATTGCAGGCCTCTAGCAGCTCCTGAATAGGGTACTTGCGGTTGAGCGGCACCAGGTTGTCGCGCAATGGGTCATTGGGCGCATGCAGCGATACAGCCAACGCCACCGGACAGTCCTGCCCGAGGCGATCAATCATGGGAACCACGCCCGATGTAGACACCGTGACCCGCCGACGCGACAGCCCGTACCCGTGGTCGTCCAGCATCACGCGCAACGCGGGCACCAATGCCGAGTAGTTCTGCAAAGGCTCGCCCATCCCCATCATGACCACATTGGATATGACGCGGTCCTGCGTTTTCAGCCGCTGGCGCAATGAATGCTCGGCGAACCACAATTGGGCAACAATCTCACCCGTTGTCAGATTCCGACTGAAACCTTGATGCCCCGTTGAGCAGAAACGGCATCCCACCGCACAGCCTGCCTGAGACGAGACGCAGAGGGTGCCTCGGTCGTCTTCTGGGATGAATACGGCTTCCACGGCATTGCCGTCACCCACGTCAAACAGCCACTTGACAGTGCCATCTGACGAAACATGTTCGGAGATAACTGGCAAGGCCTCGACACGAGCGCAGCCCTTGAGCTTGTCGCGCAACGCCTTCGCCAGATCGCTCATGGCATCAAAGTCACCAGCGCCGCGCTGATGAATCCAGCGGAACAACTGGGTCGCGCGAAACCGCTTTTCGCCCAATTCTTGGCAAAAAGCTGCCAAACCGTCTAGGTCAAATTCCAGTAAATTGGTGGTCACTGCGCCCTCCCCTTGAGGGTCCGAGCGCGGTCGTCCCCATGGCGCAGATATCCCACGATAGCGGGAGCAGGCATGGGGAACGCCATATCAACGCGAGTAGATGTTGAGGCCAGGGAAGAAGAAGGCCACTTCCGCTTGGGCGGTTTCAGCTGCGTCAGAGCCGTGCACTGCATTGGCATCAATGCTGTCAGCAAAATCAGCGCGGATCGTTCCGGCTTCTGCCTTCTTGGGGTCCGTAGCACCCATGAGTTCGCGGTTCTTGAGAATCGCGTTTTCGCCTTCCAGGGCCTGAATCATTACAGGACCGGAGATCATGAAGTCCACCAGATCCTTAAAGAAAGGACGCTCTTTGTGCACACCATAGAACTGCTCGGCTTCCAGGCGTGACAGGTGCGCCATCCGTGCGGCCACCACCTTGAGGCCAGCGGCTTCAAAGCGAGCGTAGATCTGACCAATGACGTTCTTGGCGACTGCGTCGGGCTTGATGATGGAGAGAGTGCGTTCGATAGCCATATTAATTTTCCTGATTGGATGTTGCTGTGATTCGTTTGTGCATCGGACAAAGCCCTCGATTCTAACCGTTGATACCGATAAATCGGATCAGCGTCCACCGCCGCGACGGGGGCCACCGCCACCGGGGCGCCGATTGTCCTGGCGATGCCGAGACAAACTATCCACACCGATATAACCTACTGACGTTTTCAATGGATCTGGCTGGGCAGATCCAGTCTGGCGATCATTTCCGCCCGCGCTGTTGCCACGTGCGCTTTGCCCAGGTCGACCACCCCCATCGCGGCGTGGCTTCTGGCCGCGCGGACCGCCAGCTGGAGCCCCTTGCGACATCTCCCGACGAGGTCCATCACCTGCGCGTGGACCATTGCGTCCCCGGTTGCGGGTATCGCTACTTCCGCCGCTTCGCCCAGGGCCTGCGTCCGGACGGGTTTCCAGTGGCTGGGGCCGGTCGGCACCTGCAGCCTGCACCAACGCACGGATATCGCTATCGTCAAGCTCCAGCCAAGCCCCGCGCTTAAGTCCACGCGGCAACACCATCGCCCCATAACGAATGCGAATTAGCCGACTGACGGCATGACCCACCGACTCAAGCATGCGGCGCACTTCACGGTTGCGTCCTTCAGAAATAGTGACGCGGTACCAGCAGTTCGAGCCTTCGCCACCGCCGTCTTCAATGGAACCGAAAGACGCCATGCCATCGTCCAATCGCACGCCATCAAGGAGTTTTTGCTTTTCTTCGTTACTTAACGCTCCAAGAACACGAACTGCGTACTCTCGCTCCAGCCCGAAACGGGGGTGCATGAGCTTGTTAGCCAACTCACCAGAGCTGGTAAACAAAAGCAGACCTTCGGTATTCAAATCCAGTCGGCCCACAGATTGCCATTTACCTTGCATCAGCCGGGGCAGCTTGCGGAAAACGGTAGGCCGATTTTGCGGATCGTCATGCGTCACCACTTCACCCACAGGCTTGTGATAAGCAATGACACGCGCTGGCGGCGGGTCAATCCGATAGCGGATTGGCTTGCCGTTGACCTTGACCTGATCGCCAAACTGGATGCGCTGGCCGATATGGGCCGGCTCATTGTTCACAGAGATACGCCCCTCCAGAATGAGTTGCTCCATCTCCAGGCGTGACCCGAGTCCCGCTTGGGCAAGCACCTTGTGAAGTTTGGGTGTTTCGACCTGAGGCAATAAAACACGCTTGGCAGGCACTACCTCCGCAGTCGCGTCGTCTTCGTCAAATCGTCCCGAAACCACGTCTTCAAACTGGTAGCCCTGCACCACGGGTGCATTTGAACCCCGCTTGTCGCGGCCAGGACCATCTTTGCGCGGTTGACGCCTCAGAGATGATTCGCCGGGGCTGGTCCGTTCACGCTGTCTTGCAACGGACTCTGATTCGACAGCGTGCACGTCGGCCGTTACGCCGCCCGCTTCCACCACTGCAGGGACGGAAACCTGCGCGTCCAGCGGTTGCTCCGAGGCTTCTGCACCTGCTGCATCGGTAACAGCAACATCGTCAGTTTTGGCGGCCTTTTTGCGCGGCGCACGCTTGACCGCAGGTTTTTTGGCCTCCGGCACAGGATTGGCAGAATCCGCCTGCGCTAAAGCGTCAGGGATTTCGGGGATCGAATCGTTCATCAAGTGTTTCCCTGGATACCGCCCGGGGTATCAACATGGTCGTCGCGGATTTCTGTCTCCGCATTCTGGAAAAAATCGTCCGCGGGTTGCGGAACATCGTTGTTGTTGTCGGATTCAACGCCGACTTGGTGAAGCTCTTCGGCAGATGCATCGGCGACGACCAGCTCCGGTTCGGGCTCAATAACGCCCTGAGCGGCCGCTGCCATCGCCTCCAGCACATCCGCATTGCCGGTTGGGTCATCCAACACCGGCAACTGATCCAAAGACTGCAGGCCCATGTCGTCCAAAAACTGCCGGGTCGTCGCAAACAGTGCTGGACGCCCTACCGTTTCGCGGTGGCCAATGACCTCTACCCAGCCCCTGTCTTCCAGCTGTTTGACGATGAGACTATTTACCGTCACGCCCCGTATATCCTCAATATCGCCGCGAGTGACCGGTTGACGGTAGGCAATGATGGCCAGCGTCTCCATCGTGGCGCGCGAATAGCGCGGAGGTTTTTCGGGATGCAACCTGTCCAGGTACTCACGCATTTCCGGGCGACTTTGAAAACGCCACCCCGTCGCTACCGGAACCAACTCCACCCCGCGCTGCGCCCAGTCGAGCTGAAGCTCATGCAACAGGACTTTGAGCGTGTCCGAACCTAGCGCGTCGTTGAACAGCACGCGCAGCTCGCGCAGCGGCACAGGCTGCTGCGCACATATCAACGCAGTTTCGAGGACCCGTTTGGCATCCACCGTATTCATGATTCAGCGATTCCTGGAAAAGTGCCACGCGTTGCAACGGGTGTCACATCAACAGCAGGGGGCAATCAAAGGCAATAGCGACAATAGCGCGCTGTTTACAGGCGCTGGCGCTACGCAGGAGCCCGGCGGGATTCCGTCTTCGGGTGTAGGCCTGTCTGGCCGTCAGGGCTCATTGTAGCGCAGGCCCCACAAAGACAGAAGCCGCTGCATATCGTTGGGCAACGGTGCATGAAACTCCAGCGCCTCTCCCGTCACTGGGTGGGTAAACGCCAAGCGGTATGCATGCAGGGCCTGACGCTGCATGGGGTCTATAGGCAATCCACCATAGAGACTATCGCCCACCAGCGGGTGCTTCAACGATGCCATGTGCACCCGAATCTGGTGGGTGCGCCCGGTGTGCAAGGTGCACTGCACCCAGCAGCCGGCATCCACGCCGTCCAGACAGCGAATATCCGTACGCGCCGCTTTTCCTGGATGAATCGCCAGATCGACCACCGCCATCCTCAGACGGTTTCGAGGGTCGCGCCCGATGGGGGCATTCACAGTGCGGATTTTTGGCCCCGTCCACGCGCCATGGGCCAGCGCCAGATACTGCCGCTGCACTTTGCGCTCAGCAATGAGGGCAACCAGGGCGTCCATGGCAGCGCGGTGACGCGCGACCACCATCAGTCCACTGGTGTCTTTGTCGAGCCGATGAACAATGCCCGCGCGTGGCACCAGCAGTGCTTTTTCGTCCCGCGCCAACAGCCCATTGAGCAAGGTACCGCTCCAGTTGCCAGGGGCTGGGTGCACCACCAAGCCTGCAGGCTTGTTCACGACCAACAGATGTGCATCCTCGTACACCACATCAATAGACATTGACTCCGGCCGGAAGGCCTGGCTCTGCACTGTCGGGCGCATTTCCAGCACCACGTGGTCCCCCGCCTTCACGCGGGTGGATGCCTTCAGAACCGGTCTCCCATTCAGGTTGACCAGCCCCTGCGTGAGTAACTGCTGCAAGTAACTGCGCGAAAACTCGGGGACTAGGTCGACCAGCGCCCGGTCTAGCCGGGCTGCGTGCTGCTCCGTCCCGATCTGCATGGGGCGCAGCTCGCTTTCTGCGTCTGACAAAGCATCGGCTTCATCAGTGTTCAGCCCAGCATCCGCCTCCAGCAACAGGGTCGGCTTGTCGTCGGGCAGGCTCACCACCACAGGCTTCGAAGGCTTCAACGGGCGGGCAGGTAGCGCGACGGATCGACGGGCTTGCCTTGGCGGCGGATTTCAAAGTGCAGCTTTACGCGATCTGCATCGGTGCTTCCCATTTCGGCGATCTTCTGGCCCTTGCGCACTGATTGGTCTTCCTTGACCAGCAATGTCTGGTTGTGGGCATACGCCGTCAGAAAAGTATTGTTGTGCTTGAGGATGACCAGATTGCCGTATCCACGCAAACCTGCACCGGCATACACCACCCTCCCATCGGCGGCAGCCAGCACCGGGTCGCCCGCCTTGCCCGAAATGTCGTAACCCTTGTTGCGAGCCTCGTCAAAGCCCGCAATTAGCGCGCCCGACGCGGGCCAGATAAAGCCAACATCGTCTTCCCCAGCCGCAGCTGGTGCGGTGGCGGGTGTTGTGGGCGCTATCGCCACAACCGGGCCGGTAGCCAACGAAGCCGTGGGCTTGGGCGCACTGGCCGGGGCTGCTGGCGCACTACCAGGCGCGGCCGGAGCAATCGAGGACGACGTCACAGGACGGGTGACCACACCGGTATCCGAGGCAACCGCTTGCGCCGCAGGCGCTGGAGGAACCACACGCAGCACCTGACCCACCTCAATCAGATTGGCGTTGTCAAGGTTGTTCCAGCGGGCGATGTCCTTCCAGCTCTGGCCCGAATCAAGACCAATGCGAATCAGCGTATCCCCGGGTTTGACTGAGTAATAGCCTGGCTTGCCCGCATTTTCAGCACCTGGCAGCGGCTTGATGGGAGTGCCCACCACCACACCTGGCTGCGCACCAGGCGCAGAGGAAGAAGATGACGAAGTGCCACGGTCTTCCACTGGAGCCTTGTACAGCCGGGTTCCACAGCCGGTGAGCACCAGACCCGCCAATGCCACGGTAAACCCAACCACAAGACCACGCGATACGAACATAAGCATTTCCCTTTAGGCAATCCCCGATTTTAGAGGGACAAAATGCACAGGCTCCAATACGCTTTGTTTCAATCCGTGTGGGGTTTTGTCGATCACAAGCAACATTTGCTGTCCGCCCGCCAGCGCCATGGGGGCCACCAGCCTTCCCCCCACCGCCAATTGATCGCACCAGGCCTGGGGCAAAGCATCGCCGCCCGCGGCCGCGATGATGGCGGCATAAGGCGCACCTTTGGCATAACCGAGCATGCCATCCCCAAATAACAGATGCAGATTGGCAAGCCGAAACGGCCGCAGGTTGTCGCGGGCCTTTTCGTGCAGCCCGCGCAACCGCTCCACAGAGTAAACCTCGCGTGCAAGCCGACTCAGCACTGCGGCCTGATAACCGCAGCCGGTTCCAATCTCCAACACGCGCCCCAAGCCGCCAGCACGTGCGCCCTCGGCACCCAGCAATAGCTCACACATGCGCGCCACCACATTGGGTTTGGATATGGTCTGCCCCAGGCCAATAGGCAGGCTGGTGTCTTCGTAGGCTTGATTGCCCAGTGCGCTGTCCACAAATCGGTGGCGCTCCACAGCGCCCATCGCCTGCAACACTGGCACCGAGGTCACACCGCCCGCCGCCAGTTTTTGCACCATGCGTGCCCGCACCGCCGCCGAATCCAACCCCACTCCCACAGCGGACATCGCCACCGGTTTGCGGGCTGATGCGGCCAGAACCGGCGCCTTGGCTGGTGCGGGGCCAGAGCCCGGCAACCGGGCGGGAAACCCAGGTCGGCGCTGCATCAACCGCCAGGAGCGCCAGACGCCCCCGCCACCAGTTGCGATGCCGTTTGTGCCCAGTACCCCAGGTTGTCGTGATCGGTCAGGTCCACCTTCAGCGGAGTCATCGACACATGGCCTTGCGCCGTGGCATGAAAATCCGTGCCCTCGGCATCGTCCTTGGCCGCACCGGCGCCACCTATCCAGTACATCGCCTCGCCGCGCGGGCTCTCTTGTACGATGACGCGTTCTGCTGCATGGCGGCGCCCCAGGCGGCACAGCTTGATGGGTCGAAGCGCCTCCAGCGGCATGTTCGGAATGTTCACATTCAGCAGCCACGGGGTTTCAGTGACGAGGTTCTGTTGCCGCATCTGCGCCACGATTTCACGGGCTTTGGCAGCCGCTGCCTCGATCTCGCCCCAGCCTTTGTCCACCTGCGAAAAAGCAATCGCCGGGAGCCCGAACAAATACCCTTCCATGGCCGCGCCCACGGTACCCGAATAAATCGTGTCGTCGCCCATGTTGGCGCCGTTGTTGATGCCTGAAACCACCAGGTCGGGCCGATAACCCAGCAGCCCGGTCAGCGCAATGTGCACGCAGTCGGCCGGCGTGCCGTTCACATACCGAAAGCCGTTGAAGGCCTTGTGCACATACAGCGGCGAATGCAGGGTCAAGGCGTTCGACTTGGCACTGTTGTTGTGTTCGGGCGCAACCACCTCCACCTCTACGCCATCAAGGGTTTTGAGCGCATCGTGCAGGGCCACAATGCCGGGCGCCTGGTAGCCGTCGTCGTTCGAAATAAGGATCTTCATGATTGCAATAGGAGGTTGCAACGGATTGTAGGTGGGGCACCCTCCGCGCACCGTGCGGCGACTGCCGCCTGCACCGCCGTCGCTCGTGGGACAACCCACGCGCCGCAGCGCCACCTATCATGCGGGCGATCATTGACCGACAAGACCAACCAGCCCAACAGGAGACTCCCCATGCACGCTTGGCTCTGCACCAACCCCACCGGCGTTGAAGCACTCAGCTGGACCGAACTGCCCACGCCCACACCCAAGGCAGGAGAGGTACTCATCGAGATCAAGGCGGCCAGCCTGAACTTCCCTGATCTGCTGATCGTGCAGAACAAGTACCAGATGAAACCGCCGCTGCCTTTTGTGCCGGGCTCTGAATATGCAGGCGTGGTGGTGGCCGTGGGCGACGGGGTCACCCACCTCAAGGTCGGTCAGAACGTGGCCTGCCTGTCGGGCACCGGGGGGTTTGGCACCCACACCATTGCGCCAGCAGCTTTGTGCATGCCATTGCCCGATGGTTTTTCGCACGTCGATGCTGCCGCCTTCATCATGATCTACGCCAGATCGCACCACGCCCGGGTGGACCGCGCCCAGCTCAAGGCGGGCGAGACCGTGCTGGTGCTGGGCGCTGCTGGTGGTGTCGGCACCTCCGCCATCCAGATTGCCAAGGCCATGGGTGCCCGCGTGATTGCGGCGGCCTCCAGCGACGAAAAATGCGCGCTGTGCACCTCCATCGGTGCAGATGCCACCATCAACTACAGCAAAGACAACCTGCGCGAATCCATCAAGGCCTTGACGGACGGCAAGGGCCCCGACGTCATTTATGACCCCGTGGGCGGCGACTTTGCCGAGCCCGCCTTCCGCTCCATCGCCTGGCGCGGCCGTTACCTGGTAGTGGGTTTTGCCTCTGGCCCCATCCCCGCCCTGCCCTTTAACCTGGCATTGCTCAAAGGCGCGTCCATCGTGGGTGTGTTCTGGGGCGACTTTGCCAAGCGCGAACCCAAGGCCAACGCCGCCATGATGGGCGAGCTGGCGCAGTGGTATGCCCAGGGCAAGATCAAGCCCGTGATCGACCGAACCATGCCCATGGCAGAGCTGCCCGCCGCCTACGCCCACATGGGCTCGCGCGGGGTGATGGGCAAGCTGGTAATGGTGAACTGACGACGGCGCCAGCGGCCGCCGCTGGCAGTCGGCACCCACTCCACAAAAATGTAATCCGCTGTGTCACACTCGCGCATCTAAGCCCCTGACACTGGTGCCCTTACATGGCCGACCGACCACCTTCCGAGATAGCCCGCGAGACGCTCAAGCAACTGACCGCAAGGCGCCTCGCCCCAACGCCCGACCACTATCAGGCGCTCTACGATGAGATTGCCGGGACGCCCAGCCCACAGCCCTTTCCGGAGGGGCAGCTAAGCAGCATCCAGCGGGTATTGCCCGGCCAGACACCCGCCCAAAAGCGGTTACTGGGCCAATTTGAACGGGCCATCATCACCAAGGACTGGACCTCGCTGCAAAGCGTGATGGTGGGCTACGCCAACCTGGGCCTCAACCCCGCCGCAAGCTCCAAGCCCATCGAGACCGCCAACGCGCCGACCGCCCTGGGCGAGTTGCCCGCAGAGTTCGCCGAAACCCTTGCCCGCCTGATAGACAACACACTCCCCGCCCTGGGGGAGGACGATGTCCGCGTGATCGACATGGCGCGACAGCTGATCACTTTTCTGAGAGAGCCAGCGCCCCCAGCCGTCGCCACAACACAGCTCATGCTGGGCAATTTCACGTACCGCGTGTCTTTTGCCACCGAGGAACAGGCGGCCATCCGCGCCATGCTGCTTGAACTGCTGCACATGGTGTTCGAGAACATTGCCGTGCTCAGCGCCGACGACCGCTGGCTGCAAGGCCAGGCCGAGGCGCTGATGACCGCCTCCACCCCGCCGCTCACGCTGCGGCGCCTGGACGATGTGCAGCGGCGGCTGAAGGACGTGATCTTCAAGCAGACCGAAGCCCGCGCCCGCACGGTCGAAGCGCAAGAGCAGATGAAGGACATGTTGGCCACGTTCATTGAACGCCTGGCGCTGATCACTGCTTCCAGCACGTCCTACCAAGGCACCATGGAGCGCTGCGCCGACCTCATTGGCAAGGCCAATACGCTCGAAGAAATTGCACCTGTGCTGCAAGAAGTGATGAGCGCCACCCGCGCCATGGCGCTGGACAGCCGCGTCACGCACGACGAGCTGCACGACCTGCGCGAGCGCACCGAAGCCAAACGTGCCGAAATGGTCAAGCTGCAGGAAGAACTGGACCGCGCCAGTGCGCAGGCCCGGCACGACCCGTTGACTGGCACGCTCAACCGCAAGGGCCTGGACGAAGCCATGGAGCGCGAAATCGCACGTTCGCGCCGCCTGGGCTCGCCGCTGTGCCTGGCCTTGCTTGACCTGGACAACTTCAAGGCTCTGAACGACCGGGTGGGGCACGCCGGTGGCGACGCAGCCCTGGTGCATCTGGCGCAGGTCACCCGCGAAGTGATGCGCCCCCAAGACCTGCTGGCCCGTTACGGCGGCGAAGAGTTTGTACTGGTACTGCCGGACACCACCGTCGAAAGCGGCGTAGCCGCCATGACCCGCCTGCAGCGCGAACTGACCACACGCTTGTTCTTGCAGGGCACCGAAAAAGTGCTGATCACCTTCAGCGCCGGGGTAGCCCAGTTGCAGGGCACCGAGAGCAGCACGGACGCAATCATCCGCGCCGACCAGGCGATGTACCTGGCCAAACGGTCTGGCAAAAACCGCGTCATGGCGGCATAGGGTGAAGCACCCCCTGAGTCGCCTTCGGCGCCTTCCCCCTCTCCTTCGGGAGGGGGACGCCACCCGTGGCCTGGCGGAGCCAGTTCCACGGTGGCACTGGCCTTGGGGCGTGCCGGTATCGACGGCCGGTCGGCGCAGCAAGGTCGCCTGATGTGAGAAATTTCTCCAGACTTCCCTTGCTCGGCCTGCTGTTGCCAACCCCCTGAAATACCACCGGCTATGGACCGCCGCGCCTTTCTGCAATACGCCGCATATGCGGCCACGGCGGCTGCCCTGCCCCGCTGGGCGTGGAGCAAACCGCCGTCGCTACAAGCCAACCCGTTCGCCCTGGGCGTGGCCAGCGGCGACCCGGAACCGGACGGCGTGGTGCTGTGGACGCGGCTGGTGCTGGCAGACCCGGCGCAGATACAGGCCGCCCACACCGTGCGATGGGAGGTGGCGCACGACGCACGTTTTGCGCAGATCGTGAAAAAGGGTGAAGCCACCGCGCTGCCCACGCTCGGCCACAGCGTGCATGTAGAACTGCACGGGCTGGCGCCAGGGCGGTGGTACCACTACCGCTTCATGCTCGGCGATGCCGTCAGCACCACCGGTCGCACACGCACCGCCCCGGCGACGGGCGACCTGCCCGCAGCACTGCGACTGGCCTTTGCGTCGTGCCAACGCTGGGAACACGGCCACTACGCCGCATGGCGCCATGTGGCGGCCGAACAGCCTGACCTGGTGCTGTTTCTGGGCGACTACATCTACGAATACGCCACGCCCAAAAACACCGCCGACCTGGCGCGCAGCCACACCCTGCGCCACGCCAGCACGCTGGCAGATTTCAGAGACCGTTACGCCCTGCACAAAAGCGACCCCGCCCTGCAAGCCGCCCACGCCGCCTGCCCCTGGGCCGTGACCTGGGATGACCACGAGGTGCAGAACGACTACGCCAGTGCTGCTGGCCGGGGCGACGACGGGAGCTTTCTGGTATTGCGCAGCGCCGCGTGGCAGGCGTTCTACGAAAACATGCCTCTGCGCGCCGCCAGCCTGAATCGCCCCGCCCCCGACACCCACTGGCATGCGCTGCAGGTTTACCGCCGCCTGCGCTGGGGGCGCCTGGCGCACCTCCACCTGCTGGACAGCCGCCAGTACCGCAGCTGGCAGGCCTGCCGCACCCCTCAATCCACCAGCGCGGGTGCCGTGCGCACGGCAGACTGTGCCGATCTGGCCAGCCCCGCCCGCACGCTGTTGGGCACGGCGCAAGAGCAGTGGCTGAACGCAGGTCTGGCCGCAGACGCACGCACCGAGGACGCTACCCGCTGGAGCGTGTTGGCGCAGCAGACTCTGTTTTCGCCGCGCCACTACCCGTCGGGCGTAACGTCCACCGACAGCTGGGAGGGCTACCCCGCCGCCCGAGCCCGTCTGCTGCATGCTGTGGCCCAACACGCTCCGCGCAACACCGTGCTGCTGGGCGGCGACATCCACCAGAACTACGTCTGCCGCGTGCACGCCGACGTCGAGCGCCCCGAATCACCCGTGATGGCCAGCGAGTTCTGCGGCACCTCGATCAGCTCGCGCTCGGGCACCACGCAAGACAAGGTGGACGCCATCGCTCGCCACAATCCGCATGTGCTGCTGGCCCGTTGCGACCAACGCGGCTATGGCTTGGCGGACATCACGCCCACGCGCTGGACCACCACCCTGCGCGTGCTGGACGACCCACTGCGCGCAGACAGCGCGGCCTCGACCCTCGCAAGTTTTGTGGTGGAAGACGGGCGACCCGGCCCGGTGAGAGATTGAAAAAATGAGCACTTGAGCACTTGAGCACTTGAGCGCTTGAGCGCTTTCGTTCTTGGTTGCGCAGGCAACCCGACGCACCCGCGGAAACACTCCTGTTTTCATAGCTACTAGCGCTTATTTGATAAGCGCCAGAGGCAAAAAACACTCATATTTCAGCCCCCTGTAGCGTGATGTAACGCTGCGGCGCCGCGCTGCGAAGGCGCCGTACCATGGCCGCTTCTTGCACAGAAGGAGATGCCATGTCAAAAACAACCACCCCCACCCGCCCGTCCGCCCGCCTGCCTGCAGCCGCGCATTCCGCCCGATTCAGCCGAACCCTGCAGGCCACCGCCGCCCTCGCCACTGTGGTCGCGATGACCGCCCTTGCGGGCTGCGCCAGCGCTCCGTCCCAGTTCGCCTACACCGTGCCCGCCCAGCCTGAGGGTTCATCCGGCTACACCGAGAAACCCGGCTGGGCCACCGAGAAATTCGCCGTGGCCGCCGCCAACCCACTGGCCACCGACGCGGGCTACCAGATCCTCAAAGCCGGTGGTTCGGCGGTAGACGCCGCCATCGCCGTACAAATGGTGCTGACCCTGGTAGAGCCGCAATCGAGCGGCATCGGAGGCGGCGCCTTCTTGTTGCACAGCACCGGCAAAACCGTGGAGGCCTATGACGGCCGCGAAACCGCACCCGCCGCCGCCGACGAAAAACTCTTTTTGGGCGCCGACGGCAAACCCGTGCAGTTCTACGACGGCGTAGTCGGCGGCCGCTCGGTCGGCGTGCCCGGCACCGTGCGCATGCTGGAGATGGCGCACAAGCAGCACGGCAAACTGCCCTGGGCCACACTGTTCCAGCCCGCCATCACCCTGGCAGAAGGCGGCTTCAAGGTCAGCGCGCGGCTCAACACCCTGGTTAAAGCCGATGCCCATCTAAAGAAAGACCCGGTAGCCGCCGCCTACTTCTACAAACCCGACGGCGACGCCCGCGATGTGGGCTTTAACCTGCGCAACCCCGAGCTGGCCGCCGTGCTGCGCCGCATCGCGGCTGAAGGCAGCAAGGCCCTGCACGAAGGCGAAGTGGCTCAGGCCATCGTCGACAAGGTGAACAAACACCCCACCAACCCCGGCAAACTCAGCATGGCCGACCTGGCCAGTTACCAGCCCAAAAAGCGCGAAGCGCTGTGCCACGACTACCAGGTGGCCAGCAAAGACTTTCGCGTGTGCGGCTTTCCGCCACCCAGCTCGGGCGCCATTGCCATCGGGCAAATCCTGGGCATCCTTAAAAACACTGACGCCGCCGCCAAGCCCCTGCAAGACGGCATTCCATCCGCCGACTGGCTGCACCTGTACACCGAAGCCGCCCGCCTGGCCTTTGCCGACCGCGCGCTGTATGTGGCCGACCCAGACTTTGTGCAGCCCCCCGCAGGCAGCTGGACCAGCCTGATCGCCCCCGCCTACCTGGCCGAGCGCGCCAAGCTCATCGGCACGCAAAGCATGAAGGTCGCCCAGCCCGGCAACCCCACCGCCGTCAAGACCAGCTACGCCCCCATGCCCGACCAACCCGAGTACGGCACCAGCCACATCAGCATCGTCGATGCCTTTGGCAACGCCGTGGCCATGACCACGACCATCGAAGACGCCTTTGGTGCCCGCCAGATGGTCAAAGGCTTTCTGCTGAACAACGAGCTGACCGACTTCAGCTTTGCCCCCGCCGACGCCCAAGGCCAGCCCATCGCCAACCGCGTGCAGCCCGGCAAACGCCCCCGCTCATCCATGGCCCCCACGCTGGTGTTCGACAAGACCACCGGCGAGCTGCTGATGAGCGGCGGCAGCCCCGGCGGCGCGGCCATCATCCACTACACGGCCAAGACTTTGTATGGCGTCTTCAACTGGGGCCTGATGCCCCAGCAGGCCATCAATTTGCCCAACTTTGGATCGATGAACGGCCCCACGCTGCTGGAAGAAAAACGCTTCCCACCCGCCACGGTAGAAGCCCTGCGCGCACGCGGCGCCGAGGTGCGGGAGATGAACATGACCAGCGGGCTGCAAGCCATCACGCTGGGCAACGCACATGGCAAGAAGCTGTGGATGGGTGGGGCGGACCCACGGCGCGAGGGGGTGGTGATGGGGGATTGATTAGGGCCCACCGCCTGCACTCTGCCTGAGAGTTTCACGTACAGAGCGGCTGCCTAAAGCGGCCCCCTTAATCAGCCCCATGAATGGATCGTGGCCTGAGATCAAGTTCAGCGGCTGCCGAAGGTAGTCCGCTGGTCTGATTTTTCGGGAGATGAATTGACGCGCCGGAGCCAAAGGTATTTGCGTCTCAGAACGGTGACGTACAAGAGTGCAAGCCATGGCTTTGAATTCGGCCCGCATTCCAGTATCTGTGTTTCCCCGATAGCAACATCAATTTTCAAGGCTTCAGACTGACACCAGTCAATCTGCATTTGAACAACGTGCTTGCCTTCGCTAATCGAGATTTCAATCTGTTCCCCATTTGAAACTTGCGCCACTTCCTTGTCATCAAGGATGACGCAGTAATCGCGCCCGAGGTCTTGCCACGCTGTCTTTTTTCTTCTAAGTATCAAAGTGCTCATGTGGGTTGCGTGTGACGTCGAAGTTAAGCCGCCGGAGCGCGAAGCGCGGAGGGCAATAACACTAGCCATAAAAATGGCGATGTCATGGCCAGTGCTGGCGTTCGTGTTGAACTGCCAGTTAGGAATTTGCGCGGCATTGACTAGAATTTTTCCCACTTCAGTAGCTCAGCCAGTTTTTCGAAGGGCAATTGAAGTTCTCCGAGAACTCTATTGGCTTCTACCGTCAAAGAAAACTTGAATTTTTCAGCGCTTCCCTGGGTTTCGTAGTTGACCTCGATACCTTTTTGGGGGAACCTTGCGCCGAGTGATAGGACAAACTGTGAGCAATGAATTTGCCTTATGTGACCCGGGGCAGGGTTGACATCAATTATTCTTGCTGAAACCACATCGGTGGTTTCCTCAAGCCCAGCCAGAGTAAAACCCTGAGTGGCAAATGCAGCCGCTAGTTCTGTTGCTATTGAATAAATATCTGTTTCGACGATTGGGAGTCGATCTCGCAGGTTTTCAATATTATTTAGAATAGTTAGTTCTCTGGAGCTCTTCAGCGCGCCCAAGCGTCGAATGAGTTCCTTAGACAACGAGAACAGATCCTCTCTAGCTATTGCTATGCTTCTTTTCGGAGATGATTTTCCGTAAGTGGCCTCAATACTCTCTCCAACGACGCGAAAGGAATGGTGCTGGGCAATATTGCGCCACTGGTTTACCCTCACCCCCCAAGTGCCTGGTGTGAGAAGGCTAGGAAAGCAATTCAAGTGACTAAATTGCTCAATGATCCGCCCGAAATCCGCTTCAATAACTGATTTGATGTCCACTTGCTGGCCTGCATTAACTACTGCCAGACAATAAATTTCCTTTATAAATGGCTGAATTGTGGATTCAATAAGGCCACCGATGAGCCTAAACATTTCGAAGGCATACTCTTCTATATTTAGTCCATCCTTTGATTGCTCAAATATAATTTGCATCGAATATTTTCTTTGCGCCTCTCGAATGAGGACCTCGAAATCGCATATTATTTTATAGGCAAGCAATTGATCCTTTGAAATTGCGGCATTTCGTATTTCAAAGGACTTTACAAGTAAATCTTTCCATTCAGGGCGCACATTGAGATTTGCGATGCATAGGGCCTCGTTAGCAAGGACTGAGACTGCATGTTTGCATAAAAAATCCTTGTCCTGTACTTACGGGTCCAAAACATTTACTAAGGACTCCTTTAGTTCAGCAAGTGCAATGCCGCCTCTTAGCGCCTTGGTAAAAGGCTCGAAGCTCTCCACGGTTTTAAGATAGTGCGGCCGTACGTTCATAGATTTCTAACGACTAGCGGTTATCAGACGCAAAACAAGCTGCAACCAAAGTACATCTACATTCATAGCGTCATATAAGCCTCGTTGGGGTAACCCGAGGCCAACAGGGCAAGGCGGTCATGCATTACAGGGGGAATGCTCGGCAGTCAGCTTCGCATGGCTGGCAGCATTATGGGCAACGCCCCTGGATTTGACTCGCGGCTTTTAAGCCAAAGCGCTTTCCAGGCATTCCGCGGGCATGTGAAGCGCCCCACGGGCTCGATCCGCCCCCTGCGCAGTGGCGGAGCCATGGTAGCCCCCACCGCGAAGTACCACGCAGCGGCGATGGGGGCTTTCTCCACGCTTGTTGCTGGGCCACCGCGATGCATCATCACCATGATTGACACCCATGTCCTGAAGGTGGCGTCCAGTGGCACAGTCAGCTCGCTGGATTCGATAACGCACCGAGGTTGACGCACTTCCTTGGACGCAGAGAGCGAAAAACCTAGTCAAATCAGGCTCCGCCGCTTATCCATAAAGCGCTAGCAGCTATCAATGGGTGAGCATTACATCTACCCCAACCGCCCCAACACCTTCGGCACACTCGCCACCAACATCGCACCCCCGACAGCGTCAGCATCCCCAGCACGATCTGCCAAAACCGCACCTCGCTGATGCCGCGGTACAGCCTAGCCCCCAGCAGCGCGGGCACCAGCATGGCGGGGACGACGATGGCCAGCAGGGGCAGCGCCTGGCGGGTAACCAGACCCGCGGCTAGGTAGGTGACGAAGGTCACCAGCAGCATGGCCAGGTTGAAGTTCTGGATGATGGCGCGCTGCACGTCCTTGTCCATGCCGCGCAGCGTGCACCACAGGGTGGGCAGCACGCCGGTGAAACCGCCCAGGCCGCCCATCACACCACCGGCCAAACCCACCACTGCGTCGGCCACGCGGCCGCCCCGGGTGATGCGGGGGAGTTGCTTGGCCATGAGCATCGCCGGGCACCACAGCACCAGCAGCGTGCACAGCACCAGCTTGAAGGCATCCATGTCCAGGCGCGGCAGCACGGCCACGCCGAGGGGGATGCCCGCCAGGCCGCCCAACACAAAGGGCAGCAGGCGCACGCGGTCAAAACCGCGGCGCACGGTGGCGGCTGCCACCAGCTGGCCGGTGAGCGCGCCGCACACGGTCAGCACGGCGGCGAGGCGCGGGTCCAGCGTCCAGGCCCAGAAGGACATGGCGACCATGCCAAAGCCGAAGCCCGAGAGGCCCTGCACAAACCCGGCGGCGATGGCGCCCAAGGCGACGACCCATACAACCGAATCCATGGCTACTCCCGCCGCCCGGTGGGCGCTGGGTACAGGCGAGCGCGGTGCAGCGCCAAGAGCGCAGGGGTTGTGGCGATGCGGGGCCGTGCCCTGCGTTGCTGCGGGCGAAGTGCTTCACACACAGTGTTCGGGCAGAAATATGAGTCAAATTGGCCTCTAGCGCTTATCCAATAAGCGCTAGCAGCTATCAATTTAAGTTAAATCAGCAATGTCATCACCAGGCCGGGCGAGCCAGCTGAGCCAGGCGGGTTCACACGTCAATAGCCACAGACGACCCCGCCTGCTTGCGCAGCTCAAACTTCTGGATCTTGCCGGTGCTGGTCTTGGGCAGCTCGCCAAACACCACGGCGCGCGGCACCTTGAAGCCCGCGAGGTGCTTCTTGCAGTGCGCCACGATGTCTTCGGGTGTGGTCTGGGCACCGGCCTTCAGCTCGACAAACGCACACGGCGTCTCACCCCATTTGGCGTCGGGCTTGGCCACCACGGCGGCGGCGAGCACGTCTGGGTGGCGGTAGAGCACGTCTTCGACCTCGATGGACGAGATGTTTTCGCCGCCCGAGATGATGATGTCCTTGCTGCGGTCTTTGATCTTGATGTAGCCGTCGGGGTATTGCACGGCCAGGTCGCCGCTGTGGAACCAGCCGCCCGCAAAGGCTTCTTCAGTGGCTTTGGGGTTCTTCAGGTAGCCCTTCATGGCGATGTTGCCCTTGAACATGATCTCGCCCATGGTTTCGCCGTCTTGGGGCACGGGCAGCATGGTCTCCGGGTCGAGCACGCGCACGTCGCGCTCCAGGTGGTAGCGCACGCCCTGGCGGGCGTTAAGGCGGGCGCGCTCGCCAATGTCGAGGGCATCCCACGCCTCGTGTTTGGCACAGACCGTGGCGGGGCCGTACACCTCTGTCAGGCCGTAGACGTGGGTCAAATCGAAGCCCATCTTTTCCATGCCTTCGATCATCGACGCAGGGGGCGCCGCGCCCGCCACCATGGCCTTGACGCCTGCGGGGATGCCCGCCTTCATGGCGTCTGGTGCGTTAACGAGCAGGCCGTGCACGATGGGCGCGCCGCAGTAGTGGGTGACGCCGTGGGTGCGGCTGGCGTCGAAGATGTCTTGCGCGTCCACGCGGCGCAGGCACACGTTGACGGCTGCGCGGGCTGCGATGGTCCACGGAAAACACCAGCCGTTGCAATGGAACATGGGCAGCGTCCACAGGTAGACGGCGTGTTTGGGCATGTCCCACTCCAGCACGTTGCTGATGGCGTTGGTGGCGGCACCGCGGTGGTGGTAGACCACGCCTTTTGGGTTGCCGGTGGTGCCGCTGGTGTAGTTGAGCGCTATCGCATCCCACTCATCGCCGGGCAGGTTCCAGGCAAACTGCGCATCGCCGCCCGCCACAAACGCGTCATACGTGATGCTGCCCAGTGGCTGGCTGGGCGGGCCGTACAAAGCGTCTTCGACCTGAATGACCAGCAGCGGCGCGGCACTTTGGCGCAGCGCCAGCGCCTTGGCCATGACGGGGGTGAACTCCGGGTCGACGATGACGGCTTTTGCCTCGCCATGATCGAGCATGAAGGCCACGGTTTCGGGGTCGAGCCGGGTGTTGATGGCGTTGAGCACCGCGCCCGCCATGGGGATGCCGAAATGCGCCTCCACCATGGGCGGGGTGTTGGGCAGCATCACGGCGACGGTGTCGTTTTTGCCGATGCCTGCGCGCTGCAGGGCGCTGGCCAGTTGGCGGCAGCGGGCATACGTCTGGCCCCAGGTCTGGCGCAGGTCGCCGTGCACGATGGCCAGGCGGTGGGGGTAGACCTCGGCGGTGCGTTCGATGAAGGACAGGGGCGACAGCGGGGCAAAGTTGGCCTCGGTGCGGGGCAGGTGCTGGTCAAAGATGGAGGTCATGGGCGCTTCAAGAGGAGAAGGTGAACGGGCACAGCTTGCCGGTGGGTGGGGTGGCACCGTGTGAGGGTGCACGCGCTCAAACCGGTCGGCGGCGGCTCTGCTTGATACGGTACATCGCCGCGTCGGCACTGGCCATCAGCGTATGCGCATCTTGCGCGTCGCGCGGAAACAGGCTTACCCCAATGCTGGCGCGCACGGGAAAGGGCTGGCCGTCGATGGACAGCGGCGCTTCAAAGGCCTGCTCCAGCTTGGTGGCGATCTGCAAGGAGGCCTCTTCGGTGTCCACGTTTTCACACAATACGGTGAACTCGTCGCCCGCCAGCCGCGCCACAGTGTCGACCTGGCGCACGGCACCGGTAATGGTGCGGGCCACGGCTTGCAGCACCTCGTCGCCCACGGCGTGGCCGCAGGTGTCGTTGATGGCCTTGAAATCGTCCAGATCCACAAAGAACAGCGCGCAACTGCGGCCACTGCGGCGCGATAGCTCGAGCACCTGCGCCAGGCGCTGCTCGAACATGCGGCGGTTGGGCAAGGCGGTGAGCGGGTCGTGGTGTGCCAGGTGCGCCATGGCGTCGCGGCTGGCGTTCAGCTCGGTCATCTGGCGACTGATTTGCTGCTCCATGTCGTGAAAGCTGCGCGCCAGTTCGCCCACTTCGTCGTTACGGTCCAAGGGCAGCGCACCGTGCGGTCGGCCTTGCGAGAACGCCTGCGCGGCGTTCACCATGGCCTGCAGTGGCTGCGTCACCACGCGCGACACCCACGCCGCCAGCAGCACCCCCACCACACTGAGCACCAGCAGGATCTTGAAAATGCTGCGGCCCAGGTCCAGCACCTCGCCTTGCACCGCAGCCAGCGGCTGCGAGAGGCCCACCACCATGAACCGGCTTTCATCGTCGCGGCCATACGGCATACGCACAAACGAATACACCAGCGCCTCGTTGTCGGCAGTGCCGGGCTGACTGAACACGGCCGTGGTCTGCGCGCCACTGATGAGTGCCGCCGTGGGCGCAAAGGTGTCCTGGATCAAGATGCGCTGGCCGCGGTCAAATCCAAAAGTCTGTGTAGCATCTGGATGGACCAGAAAATCGCCCCAGCGGTTGCTCATATAAAACCCAAAGGCCGAAGGCAGCGAGTCGTCAAAGTTGCCCAAGAACTTCGCGGCAGCCAAACGCACCACCACCACACCCTGCACCCGGCCGCCAGACACCACGGGCGAAGCCATGCTGAACATGGGCAAAGCCTCTGCGTCGGCCAACCCTTCGTGGTTGATGCCGAACTCGGACACATACACCTGGCCGGGCGCCAGGGTGAGGGCCTCAAACACAAACGGGAAGTGCGCCTTCTCTTGCAAGTCCTCGGCTGCAGCCACGATGGACGTTTCGCCCTGTCGATCTACACGCACCAGTTCCAGCCCATGGTCTTGTGCGCTGATGAATCGGATTTGCAGATAGGCGGGGTGCGCCACCACGCTGGCCTGAAACAGCTCGGTCAGATGGCCCAGGTCTTGCTCGACCGCCGCCGCTTTGGCCAAAAAGGCCGTGTCCCGCGCCACAGAGCCAAAACCTGCCTGCATGTGGCGTGCCAGCACCTGCGTGGTGTCCATCAGCGAGCGCTCGGCCCTGCCCTGCAGGCGGTCCCGGCTGGAATCAAAGGCGTAGTAGCCCGCAAGAACCGCCGCAAAAACGCTGAACGAGGCCAGCAAGGCCCCCAGTCGCAGCGCTATGCCCCATTTCATGTGGCTGACCGATCAGAACCGCGAGGGCCGGTCGCCCGACAGAATGCGCTGCCACAGCTGGGCGCGGCGGGCTTCGTCTTCGACCGGCTCCAGCCATACGATGGGGCCCATCGGGGTGTCGCCAGAGAGCGCGGGGGGCTCGTCCAGGGTATTGGCCAAACCTTGGCGCTGCGTCAGGGTCCGGCTCACACCTGGGTCGAGCATGTAGTTGATCCACTGTGCCGCCAACGCCACCTGGGTGGAGCGGCGGGTGATGGCCCAGCAATCAAGCCAGGCCAGCGCCCCTTCACGCGGCACCACGTAGCCCACATCCAGGCCCGCGTCACGCAACTGCTTGAGCTGCTGCTGGCCGTAGTTGGCGTGCATTACCGCCACCTTGTGCTTGCGAAACAGCTCCAGCGATTCTTCCGGCAGACTGTAGAACGAGCGCACATTGCGGCGCAGCGCCACCAGGTCCTTGGCCAGCGCGCTGAAGTGGCCGGGATCAATGCGAAACGGCGAAAGCCCCCGGTACATGGCCGCCAGCGAAAACCCGTGGCTGCTACCGTCAAAGGCCAGCACCTTGCCCTGCCAGAGCGGGTCCCACAACACCGAAATGGACTGCGGCGGCGCCATGAACTGCCGCCGGTCGTAGATGAGCCCCATTTCTGAATAGGTGTAGGGCATGGCATACACGTCGGCCCCTTGCGTGATGCCGGCGATGGCCTGCAACTGACGGAACCGCGGCAACTGGCCTGCGGTATTGGGAATGCTGCCCATGGGCAGCGGGGTGAGCAGGCGCTGGCCCACCAAGCGGGATATTTCTGACGTGTTGGCGGCCACCAGGTCAAAACCCGGGCCCTCGGTGTTGGCAAGCTGGGCACGCAACACGTCGTCTGACGCCACCGTGGTGATCTCCACCTTGACCCCGTGCCGCTTCTCAAACACCGCCACGATGTCAGGGTCGGCATAACCGGGCCATGACAACACGCGCAGCACCGTTGCGGCCTGCACATTCGACACAGACAGCCCGGCAACCGCAGCAACCGCCGAAAACAACGCAGCCAGGCCACCGCGCCGCGCCGCCTGCTGCACCCTGGCACCCGCCGTTCGCCACCGCGTTGTGAAGGCCATACCCCAATCCCTGCCCTGCATATCTGGTAACAAACAGTTTACGCGGACAATAGCTGCGTGACGATCCCTCAGTCTTTCATTCAGGAACTGCTCGCCCGTGTTGACGTGGTCGACATCGTGGGCCGCTACGTGCAGCTGAAAAAAGGCGGGGCCAACTTTATGGGGTTGTGCCCTTTTCATGGAGAAAAGTCACCGTCTTTCAGCGTCAGCCCTGCCAAACAGTTCTATCACTGCTTTGGGTGCGGCAAAAACGGCAATGCCATCAGTTTTTTGATGGAACACGCGGGCATGGGCTTTGTGGAGGCCGTGCAAGACCTGGCGCAGCAGGTGGGCCTGCAGGTGCCGGATGATGACATCTCGCCCCAAGACAAAGAGCGCGCGGCAGCGGCCCGTCAAAAGCAAGCCACCCTGAGCGATGTGCTGGAAAAAGCGGCCGATGCCTACCGCCGCCAGTTGCGTGAATCGCAGCGCGCCATTGGCTACTTCAAGGGTCGGGGCGTATCGGGTGCGGTAGCCAAACTGTACGGGCTGGGCTATGCGCCCGAAGGCTGGCGCAGTCTGGCCAGCGTGTTCCCCAGCTATGACGACCCGCTGCTGGAAGAAAGTGGGCTGGTCATCGTCAACGACGAAGACGGGGGAAAACGCTACGACCGGTTTCGCGACCGGGTGATGTTTCCCATTCGCAATGTGAAGGGCGAATTCATCGGTTTTGGCGGGCGTGTGCTGGGCGACGACAAGCCCAAATATCTCAACTCGCCCGAAACGCCGGTGTTCCACAAAGGGCGCGAGCTATATGGCCTGTTCGAGGCCCGCACCGCCATCCGCGAAGCAGGCTACGCGCTGGTCACCGAAGGCTACATGGATGTTGTGGCGCTGGCGCAGTTGGGCTTCCCTAACGCGGTGGCCACACTGGGCACCGCTTGCACGCCAGAACATGTGCAAAAGCTGCTGCGTTTTACCGAGTCGGTGGTGTTCAGCTTTGACGGCGACAACGCCGGTCGGCGCGCGGCCCGCAAGGCCCTGGACGGCGCCCTGCCGCACGCCACGGACACACGCAGCATCAAATTTCTGTTTCTGCCGACCGAGCACGACCCGGACAGTTTCATCCGCGCCCACGGCACCGAGGCTTTTGCCCGCCTGGTGGGCGACGCCATGCCGCTGAGCCGGTTTCTGGTCGAAGCCGCCAGCGAGGGCTGCGACCTGGGCACCGCCGAAGGCCGCGCCCACATGGCCAGCAACGCGCGCCCGCTGTGGACGGCGCTGCCCGACGGGGTGCTCAAACGCCAGATGCTCAGCGAGTTGGCAGATCAAACCCAGCTCAACGCCCGGGATCTGTCCGAGCTGTGGAGCCAGGGCACCGGCCGGGACACCCCCCGCACTGCTGGCCCCGGCAACCCGCCCCGCCGCAGCCACAGCCCGGCGCAAGAAGAATCACCCCCGTGGGGCCACCCGCCGGATTCCGACGGATGGCCACCCCACGCCGAGCCCTCCACCCCGGGTTACAGCAGCTACGGACATTCCGTCGAGCAACACAGCCAGCCAACGTTTCGCAAAAATGATGACTGGAAAGGCGGTGGCTGGAAAAAAAGGGGCAAAGACGCGGCGCAGTGGCCCCCACAACCCCGACTGCCGCGCACGCCCACGGCCAGCCGCACCGACCATGCGGCGCGCCTGCTGTTGTCGCACATGGCTTTTCTGGAAGAGCTGACACACGACGACCATGGCACCTTGTGCTCGCAGCCGTCGCCGCATGGACCGCTGTTTGCCTGGCTGGAAGACCAGTTTCACGAACACGGCCCCCTGGCGTGGGCCGTGCTGCGCGAGAGCCTGCGCGACCATGAGTGCGAGGCTTTGGCCGTCAAGGTGATGACCGGGTCGCATGCGCAGACCGAGGGTGACCTGCAGGAGCTGCGGCTGGAGTTGCGCGATCTGCTCAACCGCATGCAGATCGAAGAGATCAAAGAACAACAAAAGCTGCTGGTTTTGCAGGTGGCGCAAGACCCCACGGCGCTGGAGCGCTACCGCGCTTTAGAGCAAAAGCGCAACGCTTTGCAGAGTGCAGCGGTGAAAATGACTTGAAATCTGCGCCAAAGGTATAATGTAGGGTTAGTTATCGGCAAGAGCGACAGCAGCACCTCCGAGCCGGGCCACCGTGACAAACGCGCACCTATGCGCTGATGGGCCCACTTATCGCAAGGACTGCACACCAAATGATCGCCCAGACATCTTGCCTCTGAGGGCCTCCCCTCGAAGCGCAAAGCAGTTGTAGCTTTGCGTTGCCACCCGCGCCGGGACCCAAGGCGCTTGCGTTTTCTTTGTGTCCGTTTTTGATCCTGAGGTTGTTACATGCCTGCTCAAAAGTCCGCGAAGCCATCCAAGTCCGCCCCAGGCACCGCCGCAAAGGCTGTCTCCAAAACCGCTGCCAAAGCCCCGCCCAAGGTTGCTCCTAAAAAAGCTGCCGCCGCGCCCGCCCCGGTTGCCAAGAAAGTGAAAACTGTGCCCGTGAAAAGTTCTGCCGAGCTGACAAAAGCTGCCGATGAATTGCTGAAGAAGAAGCCCGCCGCTAAGGCTGTGGTGTCTGACGACGACGAAACCCCGAAAAAGCGCCCAGGCCGCCCTGCCAAAGCCGCAGGTGCCGCCGAAGCCAAGGCCCCCGCCAAGCGTGGCCGCAAGCCAAAGGCGGGTGCCGCCAGCGACGAAAGCGGTGACGACACCGACCTGTCTGACATCGAAGCCGATCTGGAAGGTGAAGTCGAAGAGACCACCACCGAAACCACGGCGACGGTCGAGAAGGTCAAGCCCCTTCGCATGAAGATCAGCAAGGCGAAGGAACGCGCCTTGATGAAGGAATTCGGCCTGGACGAAACCGTCCTGTCCGAAGAAGACATGGCCAAGCGCCGTGCACGCCTGAAGGCGCTGATCAAGCTGGGCAAAACGCGCGGCTACCTTACCCACGTCGAAATCAACGACCACTTGCCCGACAAGCTGGTCGATGCTGAAACCCTTGAAGCCGTCATCACCACCCTGAACGACCTGGGCGTGGCGGTGTATGAGCAGACGCCCGACGCTGAGGCGCTGATCATCACGGACAACGCTCCCGCTGGCGCTACTGAAGAAGAAGCCGAAGAAGCTGCGGAAGCCGCGCTGTCCACCGTGGACTCGGAGTTCGGCCGGACCACCGACCCGGTTCGCATGTACATGCGCGAAATGGGCACGGTCGAGCTGCTGACGCGTGAAGGCGAAATCGAAATCGCCAAGCGCATCGAAGGCGGTTTGATGGCCATGATGGAGGCGATCAGTGCATCGCCCGCCACCATTGCCGAAATCCTGAACATGGGCGAAGACATCCGCGAAGGCAAGGTCGTCATTTCGACCATCGTGGACGGTTTCTCCAACCCCAACGAGGCCGACGACTATGTGGCCGAAGAAGACTTCGACGAATTTGACGAAGCCGATGACGACGACGGCAAGGGCGGCTCCAAGGCGCTGACCAAGAAGCTCGAAGAACTCAAGAAGCAGGCGCTGGAGCGCTTTGACAAACTGCGCGAGCTGTTTGAAAAAGTGCACAAGGTGTACGACAAGGAAGGCTACGGCACGCCAGCCTATGTCAAGGCGCAAAACGCCCTGTCTGAAGAGCTGATGACTATTCGGTTCACCGCCAAGACCATCGAAAAGCTGTGCGACATGGTGCGCGGCCAGGTGGACGATGTGCGCAAGAAGGAACGCGAGCTGCGCCGCATCATTGTGGACAAGTGCGGCATGCCGCAGGAAACCTTTGTGAAGGACTTCCCGCCCAACCTGCTGAACCTGAACTGGGTCGAAAAGCAGGCCAATGCGGGCAAGCCCTGGTCTGCGGTGATGGCGCGCAATGTGCCGCCCATTCAAGATCTGCAGCAAAAGCTGATGGACCTGCAGTCGCGCGTGGTCGTGCCGCTGCCCGAACTCAAGGGCATCAACAAGCGCATGAACGAAGGTGAAGCCACCTCGCGCGATGCCAAGAAGGAAATGATCGAGGCCAATCTGCGCCTTGTGATCTCGATTGCCAAGAAGTACACGAACCGCGGGCTGCAGTTCCTGGATCTGATCCAGGAAGGCAACATCGGCCTGATGAAGGCGGTGGACAAGTTCGAATACCGCCGGGGCTACAAGTTCTCGACGTATGCCACGTGGTGGATTCGCCAGGCCATCACCCGCTCGATCGCCGATCAGGCGCGCACCATCCGGATTCCGGTGCACATGATCGAGACCATCAACAAGATGAACCGCATCAGCCGCCAACACTTGCAAGAGTTTGGTTTCGAGCCCGATGCGTCCATCCTGGCCGAGAAGATGGAGATGCCGGAAGAGAAGATCCGCAAGATCATGAAGATCGCCAAAGAGCCGATCTCGATGGAAACACCGATCGGTGACGATGACGATTCCCACCTCGGCGATTTCATCGAGGA
>JAUXZO010000098.1 GCA_030692685.1 Acidovorax sp.
GGCCGCCCAAACAAATACCCCTGGAAAGCCTCACACCCATGCAGCCTCAAGAACCCCAGCTGCCCCGTCGTCTCCACCCCCTCGGCCACCACCTCCAGGTCCAGGCTGGTCGCCAGCGCCAGGATGGTGCGCACGATCGCCGCGTCGTTCGGGTCTGTCAGCACGTCCCGCACAAAGCTCTGGTCGATCTTGACTTGATCAAGCGGCAGGCGTTTGAGGTAGCTCAAGGAGGAGTAGCCGGTGCCAAAGTCATCGAGCGCAAACCCCACGCCTTCGCTTTTAAGTTGCACCATGCGGGCGATGGTGTCTTCGATGTCTCCCAGCAGCAGGCTTTCGGTAAGTTCCAGTTTGAGTTTCTTGGGGTCTGCGTTGTGTTGCTGCAGGGTGTGCAGGACTTCGGCCACAAAGCCGACTTGCCTGAATTGCCGGGCGCTGACGTTGACGGCGATGGTCAGGTGGGCGGTGGTGGGGTGTTGGCTCCAGCGCTGGAGTTGTTCGCATGCGGTTTTGAGGACGTATTGGCCCAGCGGGAGGATGAGTCCGGTCTGCTCTGCCAGGGGGATGAAGTCGCCGGGGCTGATCATGCCGCGCTGGGGGTGGCGCCAGCGCACCAGGGCTTCGGCGCCCATGAGGGTGGCGTGGTGGTCTACGACGGGCTGGTAGTGCACGAGTAGTTCGCCCCGGGCGAGGCCTTGGCGCAGGTCGGCTTCCAGGTTGGAGCGGGCGTTGACTGCCGCTTGCATGTCGGGGTCAAAGAAACGTTGGGTGTTGCGTCCTGCGGCTTTGGCCTGGTACATGGCCAGGTCTGCGCGTTTGAGCAGTTCGTCTACGGTGAGGCGGGTGTCCCCAAAGAGGGTGATGCCGATGCTGGGGGTGCTGTAGTGTTGGCTGCCGTGCAGCTCAAAGGGTTGGTTCAGGCTGGCCAGGAGTTTCTCGGCCACGGTTTCTGCCTGGGTGGCGGCCTCTTGGAGGTCGGCGCTCAGGTTGTCGAGCATGACCACGAATTCGTCGCCCCCAAAGCGGGCGACGGTGTCGGCTTCGCGCACGCTGCTGACCAGGCGGGCGGCGACTTGGGCCAGCAGCTGGTCGCCCATGTCGTGGCCCAGGGTGTCGTTGAGGTCTTTGAAGTTATCAAGGTCGATGAACAGCAG
>JAUXZO010000121.1 GCA_030692685.1 Acidovorax sp.
GGCGGGAGAGTTTGGCCTTGGGGCCGAGGTAACGTGCCACTTGAGCTTCCTTTGTGTCATCTACCGCAAAGAATTGCGGGAGCCGCCTGAGGCGCTTGCGCGTTCACAGGCGGCGGTGGGCTTAGAGAGAGATTAGATACGGCGACGCTTTTGAGGGCGGCAACCGTTGTGCGGCACCGGTGTCACATCAGCGATGGATGTGATACGGATACCCAGTGCGCCCAATGCGCGCACCGACGACTCACGGCCTGGGCCGGGGCCTTTGATTTCGACGTCAAGGTTCTTGATACCCTGATCGATGGCGGCACGGCCAGCCACTTCGGACGCGACCTGGGCAGCGAACGGAGTGGACTTGCGTGAGCCCTTGAAACCTTGGCCACCAGATGACGCCCACGACAGAGCGTTGCCCTGGCGATCGGTGATCGTGATGATGGTGTTGTTGAACGAAGCGTGCACGTGAGCAATACCGTCCGAAACGTTCTTCCGGACCTTCTTGCGAACGCGCTGAGCAGCGTTATTGGAAGGAGACTTAGCCATGATGATCTTTCAATCTCTTTATTTCTTCAGTGCGGCTGCACCCTTGCGCGGACCCTTGCGAGTGCGTGCGTTGGTACGCGTGCGCTGACCACGCATTGGCAGACCGCGACGATGGCGGAACCCACGGTAGCAGCCGATGTCCATCAATCGCTTGATGTTCATCGTGGTTTCGCGGCGCAGATCACCTTCAATGGTGAACTGCTCGATTTGCTCGCGAATTTTCTCGAGATCGCCGTCAGTCAGATCTTTGATCTTCTTGCTATATGCGATACCAGTCGCTTCGCAAATTTTGCGAGCGCGGGTGCGACCAATGCCAAAAATGGCGGTCAAACCGATTTCCGCGTGCTTGTGCGGCGGAATGTTAATGCCAGCGATACGTGCCATATGCGTCCTCTAATACTTTCCAATCAACCTTGGCGCTGCTTGTGACGCAGATCCGTGCAGATCACGCGCACCACACCCTTGCGGCGGATGATCTTGCAGTTGCGGCAGATTTTTTTGACCGAAGCCGAAACTCTCATTGCATTCTCCTAAAACTTTTCCATCCGTCCCGGCTGTTTTGCACGGAACACAATTTGTGCCCGCGAAAAATCGTGGGGCGCCAAC
>JAUXZO010000131.1 GCA_030692685.1 Acidovorax sp.
CACTTCGCGCTGCGCGCTACGTTCAGACAGCCACGGCGAGCTAGACAACGAGGCATGGGCGCACTGGCGCCCATGCTCACCCCGCAACCGCCCCGCCGCAGGCGCAGCCAGCAGGGGGTTGGACAGCCGAACAGCCGGACAGCCACACGGGCCATTGCTTCGCTCGGCCTCATCTCGCGGGCGCAAGCGCCACGCGCTGCGCAGGCTGGGCCGAGCGCAGCGACGGCCCGAAGGGCTGTTGGCTCCCCCACCCCTCTGTATGCGCCGAGGAGCGCAGTGGGCGGGGTGGCCTGTGTGCCGAAGAACACACAGGCTTCGTGGACTAGCTCGTCGCAGTTGTTTGAACGGCGCGCCAAAGGCGCGCAGTGAGTTCTGCGACGCACCCCGTCCGCGAGCACCGCAAATTGCCCCAGCGCGCAGCGCTGGGGACGCAGACAGCGGGGTCGCCTTTTCTTTGGTGTTTTTTTTTGGCGACGCAAAAGAAAGCCACTGCACCGCCGGGCGCACACCCCGGCCTCCGCCCTTGGCAATGGCACGCGGCAAGATCAGCGCCCCGGCTTCGACAAGCTCAACCCGAACGGATGGGGTGTGGCGCCACGGCTTCGACAAGCTCAGCCCGAACGGTGGATGTGCGGCGCCCAGGCTTCGACAGGCTCAGCTCGAATGGCCAGCGATAACTATTAAAAAGATAGCTTTTAGCGCTTGCTGAATAAGCGCTACAGCCCAAAAACACTCAATAAAACACCATGCTCACCGTCCAAAACATCAACCAGTACTACGGCGGCTCCCACATCCTGCGCGACGTGAGCCTCACCGCCCAACCCGGCAAAGTCACCGTTTTGCTAGGTCGCAACGGCGTAGGCAAAACCACGCTGCTCAAAAGCCTCATGGGCCTCGTACCCATCAAAAGCGGTGGCATCACATTCGACGGCATACCCATCGACAAAGCGACGCCGTACGACCGCGCCCGCGCAGGCATCGGCTTCGTCCCCCAGGGCCGTGAAATTTTTGGCCGCCTCACGGTCGAAGAAAACCTGCGCATGGGCCTGGCCTACAAAAGCGGATCTACGCCCGTCCCCCCGCATTTGTACGAGCTGTTCCCCGTTCTCAAACAGATGCTGAAACGCCGGGGTGGTGACCTGTCGGGCGGCCAGCAGCAGCAGCTGGCCATCGCGCGTGCGCTCGCACCCGGCCCGCGCCTGCTCATCCTTGACGAGCCCACCGAAGGCATCCAGCCCAGCATCATCAAAGACATTGGCCGCGTGATTCGCATGTTGGCCGACAAGGGGGAGATGGCCATCCTGCTGTGCGAGCAGTACTACGACTTTGCGCAAGAGCTGGCCGACGACTATCTGGTGATGGAACGCGGTGAAGTCATTGCACGCGGGCCGGGCAGCGAGATGCAAGCGAAGGGCATCCGCAACCTCGTCGCGATTTGACGGCAAAGGGTGTTCAGGTCTTCACCAAGCCGGGGCGCGGGTGGTGGCTGTCGTTGTCATTGCTGCTACGCCAGCGCGCCACGCTCTCCATGACCAGCACCGTGCACAGCACCCAGGTGCCCGCCAGCAACCATCCCGCCAGCACATCGCTGGCGTAGTGCACCTGCAGCACTACGCGGCTCCAGCCGGTGGTGAAGATCACTGCGCCTGCCCCCATCACCACAGGCAGGTGCCAGGGCCGGGGTAGCAGGCGGGTGGCCAGGTAGGCCAGCATGGCGTAGGCCGCCATCGACCCACTGGTGTGCCCGCTCGGAAAACTGAACCCATCGGCCTGCGCAATGCCGTGCACATGCTCGGGCCGCACCCGCTCGAACACCTGCTTGAGTATCTTGGTCAACGCGCCGTTGCCCGCCAGGGCCACTAGCCAGCCAAGGGCCAGCAGGCGGTGCTGGCGCACCCACAGCACCACGGCAATAACCACTGTGGCCGCAGTCAGGGCCCACGCATCACCCAGGTGAGTGAGGGTGGCAAACAACTGCAGCACCGCCGTGTCGGTCTGCGCCTGCAGCCTTGCGGCAATGGCATCGTCCAGTACGCCCCAGTGGCCGCCGGGCCGCCCGCTCTCGACCAACTCGGCCATGGTGGCGCCCGCCAGCACCAGCGTGCAGGCGCTCGCGCCCATGGCCGCCAGCACCACCCCGTGCGCTTGGGCCGGCAAAAAACGGTGCAGCGGCGGGCTGTGGCGCTGGGCGGTGCGTAAACCGGCCAAGGCCAGCGCGCCCACCACGGCGGCCACCGCCATGCCCGCCATCCACCATTCCATGGGGTAGCGCGCCAACAGAGCCCCGAGTCCAGAAATTTCCATCGTCGTCATCGTCATCGTCATCGTCATCGGGGATGTGCTGCTTTCGGTTAGATCAAGAGGGGTTTAGAGGGTCGTTGGCTTTGAATGAATCGATCGTTTTAGCGGAGTTCCCTACACCCCGTCGCAGCAAAGGTGTATGGCCCGATGTGCCAGTGTTTGGCTGTCGGCTTGCTCCCACAGCGCAAAGGCGCAGCTGCTGGCTGCGGTTTCGGTGCCTCGGGACCACTATTCACACCATTGCAATCAAAATTTCAGGACGACTCCAAGGGGCCGCCGGGCTTGCTCCGGTGTGTGGCCCTTGCGCGTTGCCTCCTGATTCCGCCAACAAAAATGACCCCTTCCGATCATCCCTATCCCGCACGTCCCCACGGCCCCATCCATCTGGTGGTGCCCAAGCGCCCAGGCGCCGATCTGGATTTGCTGCGTGCCAAGCTGGAGGGCGTGCCTGCGCTGCATGAGTACGACGTGGTGTGGCATGTGCCCGACCAGCGGGGTGACATCGTGCAACTGGCGCGCGATGCTGCCCAGGCAGCGTTGGCCGATGGCGGGCTGGTGGTGGCGGCCGGGGGCGACGGCACCATCAACGCCGTGGCGTCGGCCGCGCTGCTGGCGGGTGTGCCGCTCGGCGTGGTGCCCATGGGCACGTTCAACTATTTCAGCCGCGAACACGGCTTGGCGCTAGACCCCGAAACCGCTGTGCAAGATCTGCTGCAGGCCCTGCGCGAAGGCGACATGCGCCCCGTGCAGGTGGGTTTTGTCAACCGCCGGATGTTTGTGGTCAACGCCAGCGTGGGCCTGTACCCCAAGCTGCTGGCAGAGCGTGAGAAAGCATCGCGCCGCTTCGGCCGAACACGCGGGGTGGCGGTGGTGTCTGCCATCTGGAGCCTGTTTCGCCCGTCTGCAGGCCGCCGCTGGCGCGTGCTGATGAAGACCCACCGCGGCGCCGAGGCGCAGCAACAAGAGCACCTGGTCACCACGCTGTTTGTGGGCAACAACCCCCTGCAGCTTGACCGCATGGGCTTGCCCCAGGCGCAAATGGTGGCCGACGGCGGCAAGCTGGCGGTGGTCATGCTCAAGCCCCAAGGCCGCTGGGCCATTGCGCGCACGGTGTGGAACGCCGCCACCGGCCAGCTGCACAAGGACAACGCCGTGGTCAGCATTGCCTGCTCCGAGCTCACAGTCACGCCCGCCAGCTGGCGCCCGCCCCAGGTCAAACTGGCGTTTGACGGCGAGCGCGAATGGATGACGCCGCCCCTGCACTTCCGCGTGAGCGACCGCCCGCTGTGGCTGGTAGCGCCCAGCAAGCTGATTCGTGACGATGCGCCCCAGGCCCAGCAGGCCGCGGATGCGCTGGGCGCAGCACCCGAACCCGTGGCAGCAGGTGGGTTGATGCCTGCTTGATGTCCTGTTGCTGCAGCCTGTGCGCCCGTTGTTAAGGAACCGATGACTGTTTTGATGCACCTGTCCGATCTGCACTTTGGTGCGCACGATCCTGCGGTGTGTGCGGCAGCCCATCGGCTGGCCCAGCGGCTTTCGGTGTCGATGGTGGTGGTGTCGGGCGACCTGACACAACGCGCCACTGCCGACCAGTTCGAACAGGCTGCGAGGTTTGTCAAAGGTCTGCATGCCCGCTCCACCCTGGTGCTGGCGGGCAACCACGACCTGCCGTTGTTTGCCTGGTGGATGCGCTGGGGCAGGGCGTATGAGCGCTATGCACGCCAGTTCGGGTTGGACCAGGAACCTGTGCGGCAAATGGGCGCTTTTTACGTGGTGGGGGTGGACACCACGCGCGCCTGGCGGCACGAGCGGGGCAGCCTGTCGTCTGCGCAGATTGAACATGTGGCTGACCTGCTGCAGCGCGCACCCCCGAATGCCTGGCGCATTGTGGCCAGCCACCACCCTCTGGTCGCGCGCGACGCGGACGACCGCGCACACCGTCCAGCCCGTGCGGATGAAGCCCTGCAGCGCTGGCGCAGCGCAGGCGCCCAAATGCTGCTGTCCGGCCATGTGCATGAACCCGGCGTGCTGCAGCCCTTGCCAGGCGTGTGGGCTTGCCGTGCGGGCACGGCGGTATCGCACCGCCTGCGCCACGGCAGCCCCAACAGTCTCATCGTGCTGACCGTGGAGGCCTCTGGCGCCGCAGTGGGAGGCACGGCCCGGTATGCGGCGCGGTGGGATTACGACGAAGCGGCGGGCGAGTTTGTGTGTGTGTCGCGGCAGGTGGTGGGGTCAGGGTGACTCCCACGCCGTGCAAGCGTGGACTTCACACCAAAAAACTCCTGTTTTCATAGCTGTTAGCGCTTTATAGATAAGCGCTAGAGGCCAAAAAAACCAAATATTTTGTGGCCCATGCTCTGAGCTGGTGCGTTGCTCCCTCGCCCTTTGCACCCTCGCCCCTTGGTGGGAGAGGGCCGGGGATAGGGGGTGCAGGCGTTGTGCTCACCAATTCGCCCCCGCGAGGGGGAGGGAGCCTGACAGTCTGACAGCCTGCCTGTTGCGGTTTTGCCCGGAGTGTTTTCACCGGTTGACCGTCTGGGTCTGCCCCGCCTATTCTGGTTGGCGGGGGCAGGCGATGCCCCATACGCAAAATATCCGGTCGCTCCACTCCCTTGCCACCATGCTCAAAGAATTCCACCACGATGCCGTGCGCCGCTTGCAAGCGCTGATCGAGCGAGAGACCGGTGCGCCGCTTTCCGACACGGCGAAGGCCGAGATGGCGGGCATTCTGCATGGCATGGAAAGCCTCGACGGCGGCGTCTCGGAAGGGCTGGAGGTTGCCCCGCGCGAGGTCACCATCCTGCTGGCTGACCTGCGCGGGTTCACCGCGCTGTCGGGCTCGCAGCCCGCGTCGGTGGTCATTGCGGCGCTCAACCGCTGCCTGTCGCGGCTCTCCGAGGTGGTCTTCAAGTACCAGGGCAGCATCGACAAGTTCATGGGCGACTCGATCATGGTGCTGTTCGGTGCGCCGGTCAGCCGCGACGACGATGTAGACCGCGCGCTGCTGTGCGCGGTAGAGATGCAGATCGCCATGCGCGAGCTGAACCTTGCGCACCTGACCGAGCGCCTGCCCGAGGTTTTTCTGGGCATTGGCGTGAACACTGGCACGGTGATGGCCGGGCGCTTTGGCTCTGACGTGTATTCCGAATACACCGTCATCGGTGAGGCGGTCAACCTGGCCTCGCGCATCGAGGCGCTGAGCCTGCGCGGCCAGGTGCTCATCAGCGACTCCACCTACCAAAGGTGCTGGGGCCTGGTGTCCGCGTCCGCACCCATGCATGTGTTCGTCAAGGGCCGCACGCTGCCCGTGAGCCTGCGCGAGCTGATCGCCATCCCGTCGCAAAAGCTCAAGGTGCCGCGCCAGGAGTTCCGCCGCAGCCACCGGGTGGACGCGCGCCTGCCCTGCCTGTGCCAGCGCATGCAAGACAAGATCGTGGTGCCCCACATCGTGCACGGCGCCATCCGCGACATCGGCTACCACGGCCTGCTGGTGGAGCTGATCGAGCCGCTGGAGCCGCACAGCGAGATCAAGCTGGAGTTTGAGCTGCCACTGGTGGACTACCGCGTGGCCGATGTGTATGCGCGGGTCGTCACCATCAAGCAGGAAGGCGACGAGTGGGTGGCCGGGCTGGAGTTCACGTCCATCAGCGCCGAATGCCATGCCAAGGTGCAGATGTTTGTGCAGCTGCTGGTGGCGCACTGACGTTGCACTGAACACCCGGCGGCCGCGCAGCCGTGCCGGGCCATGGCGCGACGCGGTTTGGCCAGAGATTTTTCGAGTCGGCACTCATCCGCTTGAGACCGTTCGGAGAGCGAATTCGGAGCGCCTGGCGAGGCTTCGACAGGCTTAGCCCGAACGGGCAGTTCAGGTTCAACGGTGC
Organism: Acidovorax sp.; assembly: GCA_030692685.1. Taxonomy (GTDB): domain Bacteria; phylum Pseudomonadota; class Gammaproteobacteria; order Burkholderiales; family Burkholderiaceae_C; genus Acidovorax. Next base: position 6,183 of record JAUXZO010000131.1, read on the forward strand.
CAGATCCATAGCAACGCTGGATCGAGACCTGGCGCTCGCACGCTGGCCTTCGCGGCATTCGCTTTCAGGTCTCCATTTCCTCCGGGGTGGTGCGCGCCATCGCTCTGCAGGGCTCCGCAGGCCATGCTATGGTTACCAAAATCGGGTTTTCCCCTGTAACTGCGTAACTGCGTAACTGCGTAACTGCTTGGGTGCCTGGGTGCGTAATCCCATCTCGCATTCTTTCTTTTCCCACCCAGCTTTCATTTGCGGCACCGTTCCCTGCCGGTGCCGCGTCCCTTTGTTGTTCTTTTCATGACCGCGCCCCTGTCTTCCCCTGTTGCCCCACCCTCCAACGCCACTGATGACCGTACCGACGACGGCACCTGCGGCCGCACCAGTGACCGCACCCTGCTGCGCGCCGTGCTGGCCCTCGGCGTCGGCGGTTTCTCCATCGGCACGGGCGAGTTCGTCATCATGGGCCTGCTGCCCGAGGTGGCGCGCGACATTGGCGTGAGCATCCCCCAGGCGGGCCACGTCATCAGCGCCTACGCACTGGGTGTGGTGGTGGGCGCACCAGTGCTGGCCGTGCTGGCCGCCCACTGGGGGCGCCGCGCGTTGCTGATGGCGCTGATGGTGGTGTACGCGCTGGGCAACTTCGCATCGGCCCTGGCGCCCGGGTATGCATCGCTCAGCGCCATGCGCCTTTTCACCGGGCTGCCACACGGCACCTACTTTGGCGTGGCCGCGCTGGTGGCAGCGGCCCTGGCACCCCCCGGGCGCCGCGCCCGGGCCGTGGGCTGGGTCATGCTGGGGCTGACCACCGCCACGTTGGTGGGCGTGCCCATTGCCGCCGCGCTGGGTGAGCATTTTGGTTGGCGCTCCGCTTTCGTCTTTGTGGGCCTCATCGCCATGGTCGCAGTGGTCATGGTGCGCCTGTGGGTGCCTGCCATGCCCGCATCGCACGGCGCCAGCCCCTTGCGTGAGTTGGGGGCCCTGGCGCGCAAGCAGGTGTGGTTTACGTTGGGCATTGGCGCCATTGGGTTTGGCGGCATGTTTGCGGTGTTCAGCTACATCAAGCCCACGCTGATCGAGGTGGCTGGCATGCCGCCCGCGCTCATGCCGTTTGTGCTGTCACTGTTTGGCCTGGGCATGGTGGTGGGCAACATCGTGGGTTCGCGCATGGCCGATAAGGCGCTCATGCCCACCGTGGGCAAGGTGCTGCTGTGGTCCATCGTGGTGCTGGCGCTGTTTGTGCCTGCTGCCCATCACCCGGTGAGCGCGGCCTTTGCAACCTTTCTTCTGGGCACCCTGGTGGCCATTGGCCCCGCGCTGCAAATCCGCCTGATGGACGTGGCGGGCGATGCGCAGACGCTGGCCGCTGCGCTCAACCACTCGGCCTTCAACGCCGCCAATGCGCTGGGCGCGTGGTTGGGCGGCGTGGGCATTGCGGCAGGGCTGGGCTGGACGTCTACCGGTTGGGTCGGTGTGCTGTTGGGTATTGGTGGCGTGGCCATGTTTGCCTGGGCGTTGATGAGCGAACGCGCCACCAAAGGCACCACCAAGAGCGCCACGCAGGGCACTGCGCCCTGAGCTGCCAGGCACCGTAGCGACGGCGCTACAGCGCTGCAATGTCCGAGAGGATCACCGCGTTGTGAGCTACATTGAACGCGGGCCAACCCCATTGTTGGCCACGTCGCTCGGACGGTTCCGGGCGCTTACGTGAAAGTCTCCACAGCATGTCTGCTTCTCAAGGCAAGCGCCGCTTTGCGCGCATTGATCGCCTCCCTCCCTACGTCTTCAACATCACGGCCGAGCTAAAGCTTGCGGCCCGCCGCCGTGGCGAAGACATCATCGACATGAGCATGGGCAACCCCGACGGGGCCACGCCACCGCACATCGTCGCCAAGCTCACCGAAGTGGCCCAGCGGCCCGATACCCATGGCTACAGCGCCAGCAAAGGCATCCCCCGCCTGCGCCGCGCCATCAGCCACTGGTACAAAGACCGCTACGCGGTAGACATCGATCCCGACACCGAGGCCATCGTCACCATCGGTTCCAAAGAGGGCCTGGCCCACCTGATGCTGGCCACGCTCGACAGGGGCGACACCGTGCTGGTGCCCGACCCGAGCTACCCCATCCACATTTACGGCGCGGTCATCGCTGGGGCCGACATCCGCAGCGTGCCCGTGGCACCCGATGTGGACTTTTTTGCCGAGCTGGAAAAAGCGATCAAAGGCAGCTACCCCAAGCCCAAGATGATGATCTTCGGCTTTCCCAGCAACCCCACCGCGCAGTGTGTGGAGCTGAGCTTTTTCGAGCGCGTGATCGCCCTGGCCAAGAAACACGACATCCTGGTGGTGCACGACCTGGCGTATGCCGACATCGTGTACGACGGCTACCGCGCCCCCAGCATCATGGAAGTGCCCGGCGCCAAGGATGTGGCGGTGGAGTTTTTTACGCTTAGCAAAAGCTACAACATGGCAGGCTGGCGCATCGGCTTCATGGTGGGCAACCCCGACCTGGTGGCCGCACTGGCGCGCATCAAGAGCTATCACGACTACGGCACATTCACCCCCCTGCAGGTCGCTGCCATCGCCGCGCTGGAAGGCGACCAGCAGTGCGTGAAAGACATCGCCGCCCAGTACCAGCGCCGCCGCGACGTGCTCTACAAGGGCCTCACCGAATCTGGCTGGGCCGTGGACTGCCCCAAGGCCAGCATGTACATCTGGGCCCGCATTCCCGAACCCTACCGCGCACTGGGCTCGCTGGAGTTTGCGCGGCAACTGCTGGACAAGGCCAAGGTGTGCGTGTCGCCGGGCATTGGCTTTGGCGACCAGGGGGATGAGTACGTGCGGTTTGCGCTGATTGAGAACGAGGCGCGGATTCGGCAAGCGGTGCGGGGGATTCGGGGGATGTTTAAGGGGGATGGGTTGGTGAAAGTGCCCTTGGCGATGCCCGCGTGAAAGCAGCTGCCGCCAGTCTTGCTGGCTGGCGGTATGTCCGGCAGCTTTGCAGCGGTTGCAGCCCTTCGCCGATCAGGCCCGAAGTGCTGAAGTCGGCCGCCTTCCGGTCATTCGCAGACTACCTCACTTGCGATCTTCGCTTGGGATACATATAATGAGAACAATTATCATTTGCGATTCGGCGATTCTGTTGCCACTATGGAGAGGAGAGGTATGTCGACAGACGCAAGCTATCGAAGCGACATGCACGCTCTCTATGCGGATCATCATGGCTGGCTGTACAGCTGGCTGCGCCGAAAACTGGGATGCGCCCATAACGCCGCTGATGTTGCACAAGATACTTTTCTTCGCATCCTAGCCTCGCGCGATGCCCTGCTGGGCGTCACCGAGCCGCGCGCCTATCTGACCACCACCGCCAAGCGCCTGTTGATCGACCGGGCAAGGCGCCAGTTGATCGAACAGGCCTATCTGGCAGAGCTGGCTCTTGCCGCCGAATCCCTGAGCGGCTTTCCTTCGCCTGAAGCAATTCTGGAGGCGCTTCAGGCCTTGGAGCAGATCAGTGCGGCCTTGCAGGGCTTGTCGCACAAGGCGCACCAGGCGTTTGTCTTGCACTACCTTGATGGTCTGACCCACGCTGAAGTGGCCAGCCAGCTGGGCGTGTCGACGCGTATGGTTCAGAAGTACCTGGTCCAGGCATTGGTCCAGGTCCACCAGGTTGTCAGGGATTGAGAGGCCCCATGGGATCGAGCGCGGCGCGACCGCAGTCCTCTGAGGACCAGATTTCGCTGCAAGCGGCGCGATGGGTGGTTTTGCTCAGCGCTGATAGCGAAGAGGAACGTGTCGCAGCGCGCGCAGGCTTTGAGGCCTGGAAGCGAGAGAGCGCAAACCACGCACGCGCGGCGCAGCGGATCGAGGGGTTCATGGTGCGGGTGCAGTCCCTGCGCGATGGCGAGGAAGGAAGCGCACGTGCGGCCCGGGCCGCGCTGAACGCCACGGTGCGCCCTCGTGCGAAGCCTGATCGCGCCCGGGCCACTGCGCGCGCCCTTGCGCTGGCGCTTGTGATGGGGCTGCCCTCTTGGCTGGCGCTGCAAGGCCACACGCCCACGCGATTGATGGCAGACCTGAGCGCACCCACGGGCCAATGGACCTCCAGCACCTTGCAGGACGGAACGCGGCTCACGCTCAACAGTGCCAGCGCGGTCAATCTTGAATACAGTGCCAGTCGGCGCACGATCAAGCTGGTCGAGGGAGAGGTGCTGGTGGACGTTGCGCGGGACCCAGGCCGTCCCTTCTGGGTTGAAACCGCTCACGGAGGTGTGCGAGCCCTCGGAACCCGTTTCGTGGTGCGCAGAGAAGACGGTGCTACGGTGGTCACCATGCTGGAGTCTCGGGCCCTTGCGCAGGCCGCCCGAGTGCCAGCAGATGCGGCGCCTGCGGACCCGCCCAACGCTGTCATCAGTGCAGGCCAACGAGCGCGCATCACCGCCGACAGCGTGGAGATGCTGCCCGGTATCGACCCCATCAGCGTAGAGGACGCCTGGAGGCGGCACCAGCTGGTTGCGCTCGACCGCCCGCTGTCGGAGGTGCTGGACGAACTCAATCGACACCGGCCCGGCACGATTCGTTTCGACCGCCAAGGGTTGGAAGGCATCAAGGTGTCTGCCGTCCTCCCTCTGGACGACACAGACCGCGCGCTACAGCTGCTGGTAACCAGCCTGCCTGCCCTGCGTGTGCGCACGCTGACCCCCTACATCGTGATAGTGGACGCATCCGCCGCGCGCTGAATTTTTCAGTGCCGAAATAAAAAAAGCGCGGATCCGGTTCCACATTCCGTTTCTCATTCGTCATAGCAAGTGAAGGTGACGAAAGCCGGCCGCCATGCATCCCCAGAGGGAGTCCTGCGTTAGCCAGTTCCAGTTTTCGTTTTGTACCCGCAAGGGTTTGAAACAACTATTGGAGCGACTGGAATGGAACGCAAACAAAAAAGAGCAACGGGGGCGCGAAAGCTCGTGCCTCTGCACCCACTGGCAATCGCGATACGTATCGGGTGCGCTTCTCTCTCGCTTACAGCGTGCATGGCCCATGCGCAGACTCCTGCGCCGCGCGCCGCGCCCGGCACCTATGACATCCCGGCAGGTCCTCTCGCGCAGGCGCTCAGCCGCTTTGCCCAGCTCACCGGCACAGCCATCGTGGTGGATACGGAAAAAGTGAAGGGGCTGCATTCCCCAGGCTTGAAAGGTCAGTACCGCGTCGAAGATGGGTTCAATGCCCTGCTTGGCGGAACCGGTCTGGTGATCGGCAAGACGGCTGCGGGTTATCTCGTTTTGCCCGGGGCTGCGCCGGGTGCGCCAACAAGTCGGACGCCCGTTGCCTCCGGTGCGCGCGCGCCGCAAGAGGCTCCATCCATGCTGCCAGTGGTGACAGTGGTTGACAAGTCTGAAATGCTGGCCGATCAGCTTCACGTGCGCGAGCGCATGGACGCCGTGTCGCCCACGGTGATTGTTGACCGTTCGCAGATCGACGTACTGGGGGACAAACGACTCAGTGACATCGCGGGGCGGTTGCCTGGTGCTTTTGCTGGTGGTCCACCCGGGGAGAAAAAAAGCATCAACCTGCGGGGGGTGTCGAGCGAGTTCGCGCGCTTTTCCTTTGACGGCTTCAACCTGCCGTCCTCGACCGGGTCGCGCAATATCGATCTGCAGCGCATCAGCAGCTTCATCGTCGAAGACGTGACCTACCTGCGCAGCCCATCGGCTGAATACGAAGGCGACGGCTTGGCGGGCCGCTTGGCTTTTCGCACACGGGCCGTGCCTGATACCCCGGAGTTCGAGGCAGACGTGAGCGCTGGTGGGCTCAACCGACTGGATGGGTCGAACCGTTCCGTCAAGTTGGCGTATGCGGGCAAGGTGGGAGAGCGCTTTGGCGTAATCGCGGCGCTGGGCCAGGACCGATTTGATTCGATCAAGATCAAGGACCGCTCAGAGCGCACCTACTCGGGTGGCGGCGGGCCGGCTCAGAACCTGGGCACGCTGGTGGACGAGCGTGAGCCCAAGCGCAATCACAACCTCAACTTGTTTCTCGACCTGGTGCACTACCACCGGGGTGGCGAAATACACCTGAAACCCGTGTTGCTGGACACACTGGTGGAAAGCACCGGGCGCCAGCGCGATGTCTACAACCGCGTACCCGGCACATTTCGCCAGCGAACACTGGCCCATGGCGAAGAGGACAACCGCACCACCGGCCTGACGCTGGATGGCAAACATCGCTTCGAAGGCGGGGTGGAGATTGATGCGGCTTTGTCCCGCAGCAGTGCCCGCCGCGATTCGGTAAGCAGCGACCTCACGCTTGGATCTTCGCTGGCATTCGCAGGGGCGACCTCGAGCGCGTCAACCTCCAAAGATGATCTGCGCCAGCTGACCTTCAATGTGGCCATTCCTGTGCCCGGTGCTGTGCAGCAGCGCATCAAGTTGGGCGTGATGCGGCGCGAATCGCGCCAGGTCAGCGACGCAGAGTTGTTTACCGTGAACGCCGCCGGAAGAGCTTCGCAAACAGCCACTGACCTAGCACGCTCTCGCAATTCCGACTACGAGGTCGAAGAGGATTACAGCGCCTTTTACGTTCAGGACGAGATCAAACTGGGACGACTGACGTTGCTGCCTGGTCTGCGCAACGAGCGCGTGGCCGTCACCACTTCGGGTGTCAATGCACTGCAGGCACACCGCCAGACGAGCGACTGGCTTCCGTCGCTGCCGGTGTCGTACCGAGTTTCCGAGAGTCTGCAGCTGCGGGCCAGCGTGGCCAAACACATCAACCGCCCCAAGCTGGATGAATTGGCCCCTGGCGTCAGCGTGCGGGGTAACCGGACGTTCACCGGCAATCCCGATCTGTTACCGGCAGTTTCGCGCAGCATCGATGTCGGCTTTGACTACAGCCATGCCAACGCCTTTTATGGGGTGAACCTTTTCCACAGGAGCATCAAGAACCTGAACGAAACCCTGGAGCCCACGCCCAACAACTTCGTTTACCGCAACGCGGGGGACGGTTTCATCCGGGGAATCGAATTTGACCAGCGGTTCGCACTGGATGCGCTGGGTCCGGCTTGGCTCAAAGGTCTGTCGATCACGGCAAACCAGGCTTTCCTGAACTCTCGCGTGAACGATCCCACCACGGGGCCTCGGCCTTTCTCTGAGCAGCCTCGCTTCATAGCCAACCTGATCTTTGACTACAAGCACGCTCCCACAGGTTTGAGCACCAGTCTCGGCATCAACCGCATCGGCAAGCGCGGCATCGTCAGTAACGAAGGCGCAGGCCAGATCAAGGACAAAACGATCAGGGCCGCGACGTTCATTGATGCGCGGGTCCAGTGGCAAATGTCACCGCAGCTTGCGGTTTACGCCAGCGTGGCAAACCTGACCAACCAGAAGCGCGACGAGTTCGAGTATGTCAACGGACAACTCGACAGGACCGCCGTCATCGGAACGGGCCGCACTTACTTCATCGGCCTCAAGTGGCGCATGTGACCACCGCCAACACCCCTTGTCCCACACCCACTTTGAAAGTCCGACACATGTCTGCACCCATCACCCGCTTTGCCCGCCCCCAGATCAAGGCCGTGCTGCGCGAACGCGCCCGCACCTACATCGCCAGCGAATGGGGCCTGTACGAGCTCGACAACGGCACCCTGAAGGGCATTGCCGCATGGCAAGGTCAACCGGTGCAATGCATCGCGTCCGCGAGTGATGGATTTCTCTTGATGACCGAAGACGACAGCGGCCAGACATTGCACGCCTGCGACTCTGCTTGGCATGCCACCGGGCAGATCCCCGTTATGCCCGGGGAAAAGATCAAGGCCCTTTGTGCCTTGGATGCCGGTGTCCTGGTTGGCACAAAAAGCGGGGTGTTCCGTTTCGACGCCGGGCGGTGGACGCGCCTCTTTGGCGACGCGCATGGCCATGGCGAAGTGCTGTGGGTACGCAGCACCGACGGCCAGCGCATCACCGCATCCGTCAAGAAGACGGGGCCAGGTGCACGGCCTGCGCTGATCGAAACCGCCGACGGCGGGCAGACCTGGGGGGTGTTGCCGTCTCCTGACTACCAAGACACCGTGCTGGCCGCCAATGGGCAATGGATCGTCACCCGCTGGAAAGGCGCGCGACGCCGTGGTGAGCGGGGCGAAACCAAGAAGCACCCGCTGAGCGCGGCAGCCGTGTGGGAAGACGGCTGGGCCGTGCTCGACGGCGACAAGCTGGAAACCCACCACGGCCAGGGGCACGCGGGTAGTTCGTTCTACCACCCCATGTTGGCGGAGGCCGAACAACTGCACCTGTTGGCAGACCGGGTGCTGGTGGCAGGTGTGCAAGGGGCGTTCCTGGTGGACCCCGCGCGCGGAACCGTTACAGACCTTTTTGACGGCATGGAGTTGCCTTCCGAGCTGGGCAAGATCAAGCGCATCTTCGTGCTCGACGAAGGTGTGCTGGTGACCACAGCCACCTTCGGAACCTTTCGCAGCACCGATGGCGGGGTGCACTGGCAACCGGTGGATGCCGAATGGAACGTACTGGACGCCGAGCACCTGCTCAAGGGCCCCGACGGGCAGTGGTGGCTGGCCTGCCAGCGTGCCCTGTTCGTCAGCCCGGACAACGGCCAGAGCTGGCGCTACGTCAAGCTCAAGGTCAAGGGCGCGCACTACAGCGAGCTGCGTGGTGGCATTGCCATCGTCAACCAGCGTCTGTTCGTGGGCACCAAGGCCGGCTTGCTGAGCAGCGCCTTGTCCCGCCCCGACGCCGTCGAATATGTGCCCGCTTTTGAAGGGCAGTCCATCGAGGCGCTGCACGGTGACGGACCCCATGGCGAGCTGATCGTGGGCACCGCAACGGGAGAACTGTGGCGCTACCGCGTGGACGGTGCATCGGCCCGCAAAGTGGCTGACGCTGAGGTGTACGAATCCGTAGTCATGGGAACTCCTTCCCATTTCGTATTCGTTTCGGGCAACCGGGTTTTTGACGTGCAGGAATCCGTGATGCGCGAGATCAAGCCTGGCGCGGGTAACGGCGAGTTCAGCTTGGCTCGCGGTGATGCGGACACCTTCGTGTTGTGGAACAGCACCCATGCCTGGCAGGGGCGAGTGGGCAGCGAACTGGTGCCCCTGGCGCACTGGCCCGTGGGTATCCGCCACGCCAGTCTGGGCGAAGGCGCAAAGCTGATCCACACGACCGACCGCCGCACGCTGCGCCACCTGAGCCTCACTGCCGCCTGACCCCGAACTGGCATTGCAACCACCCCAACAACGGAACACACCATGATTGCCGAAAATCCCCTCGTCTCTCTACGCCGCCCAGAAGTCAAAGCCACGGTTCGCCAGGGCGATACCGTCTGGGTCGGCGCCTCCGACGGCCTGTACAGGCTTCACCAGGGCGCGTTGGTTCCGCTCACCGCCTGGAGCGGCCGAAAGATTGCCGCCATGGCCACCGCCGACGAAGGCTTGCTGCTGGCTGCAGCGTCTGCAGACGGCCTGGGCATCTATCTCACAGATTGCCGCGGAGAGACCATTCGCACGCTGCCGCCACTGCCCGGCGACGAGCCCAAGTCCCTCTTGGCTGGCAAGTGCCTGCTGGCAGGCGGCAAAAAAGGCATCTACCGGCTCGACACGGCGGGCTGGACCCCTGTGTACGGCGAGGGCCACACCGAGGTAATCGGGCTCGACGCATCGGGAGACCGTCTACTGGCATTCGCCAAAAAACAGGGGCCGCAGGCACAGCCAGCCCTGATCGTTTCGGAAGACGGCGGCGCAAGCTGGCGCATTGAACTGGAGACCACCTACCACGACGGCATCCTTGCCTTCTGCGATGGTCAGTACATCACCCGCTGGCGCGGGCCTTGGTCGCCGGGGCAACCTGTACGCTTTGAAAAGGATGCCGCCAATGCCGCCGTGTTCGAGCCCGGCCGCACCGGCTGGGTTGCGGGCAACAAGCTGTGCGTGCGGTTCGACACCGGCGCGCGCCTGGACCTCAAAGACCCGCGTTTTGCCGAAGTCGAAGAACTGCAGTTGCTGGACGCGCACGCGGTCGTAGCCGGTGGCAACGGCGCATTCCTGGTTGATCTGTACTCGGGCCGGGTGATCGATCTGTTCGAAGGCCGCGCCACACAGGCGGATGCCGCAAAGGTGAAAAAGCTCTGGCCGCTGGAAGCTGGCCGCCTGCTGGCCACCGCCAGTTATGGCACCTTCTTTTCGGATGACGAGGGGGCCACCTGGACTGCCGCGCAGTCCGACAGGGCGGTGCTGGACGCCGAAGGACTGGCCCTGTCGCCGGACGGCGCCTGGTACCTCGCCGCACAGCGCAGCTTGTTCATGTCGTGGAACAACGGTGCATCGTGGAAGCAGGTCAAGTTCTCCACCCGCCCGCACTTTGCAGAGCTGACTGCGCTGGCGTTTGCGGGCGACCGCATGGTGGTGGGCAGCAAAGCGGGCCTGTTCGTGTCTGAGCCCGGAATGCCCAAACAACTTCAACCGGTGGCTGCACTGGGCCAATGCACCATTGCCGGGTTGCTGGTCGAGCAGGCTGGCACTGTGCTGGTGGGCGCTACTGACGGGCGTCTGGCGCGTTGGGACGCGCACAGCGGCCAGCTGGATGTGCTGGCCGTTTTCAACGATGCGTGCAAGCCCCTGGCCCAGCGCGGGAATGCGGTGGATGTGCTGAGTGCTGGCGCCTTGTACAGCGTGACAGCGGGGCAGGTAACGCCCATTGCGCAACCCGACGGTGCCAAGCGCGTCGATGCCGTGGCAGCACCCCAGGGCGACCTGATCGCATGGAACGCCGCCCAAGGATGGCGACTGGAGGAGGCATCCGGCGCCTGGACCGGTCTTGCCCAGTGGCCGCCCCACGTCAAGAGTGTTGCCGCAGGCCCTCGCATGGTGGTGACCGACCGATCTCACGTGAATGTGGTGGGCTGAGTGACCACACACGCAAGCCTTGCCTCCAAGGCTGCCAGTCCTGCAGCGTGGCCGTCGCGCCTGCTGTTGCTGGAAATGCTCAAGCTGCTCATGCGGCTGCGCTGGCCGTTGGCAGGCTTGCTCGCCTCGCTGGGATGCACCGCCGCCCTGTCGCCTGCTTTTGCGTGGCTGAGCAAGCAGGTGGTACAGCGCGTGGAAGCGGGCGAGACCGAGCCATGGAACCTGCTGCCCGAGTTCCTTCCACTGTTCTTGCTCATCTGCGTGGGGCTGTTCGTGGCGGAGTTTGGCGAAAAAATGCTCAGCAAGGTGATGGAGTTCAGGCTCATCATCGCCCTGCAGCGCAGCTACCTGGAGCGGCGGCAACTGGCCAACGCGCCGCAAGACGTAGCGCAGGTGCTGTATGGCAGCGATGTGGCCAAGAAGGGTTTTCAAGTCATCTACCAGGACTCCTGGAAGATCATCACCGTCACCGCGTCCGTGCTGCTGTGGCAGCTGTCGATTGGGCCGGAATGGATCCCCTTGCTGCTGGCCAGCATCGCCCCTACGGCCTTGTTTGTGTGGTTCTTCGGCGCCCGCATCCAGCGCGGCAGCCGAGAGATCCTGGATCTCCAGTCCAAGATCACCGAAGCCACGGGTAACGAGCAGCGCTCCCATCTGCACGCCCACCAGGAGCGGCTGTTTCACGTCAACCTGCGTTTTCACGTTGTCAAGTGGCTGGCAGAGGACGCCAGTGATGTGGTCATGTGGCTTGCCTTCGCCGTTGCCGTTGCAGTGGGTTATTGGCTGCATATCGGCAACTCGGTGCGTGGCATTTCGCTGGCCGAGCTGTCGGCACTCGTGGTCAACCTGCGTTTGCTGGTCAAGCCGCTGGGCGACATCGGGCGTGTGTACACCCGCTGGCGCGAGGCCTATCCCGCTCTGCTGCGGTCGCTGACGCCTGAGCACAAGGCCGACGCCGCATGAAACCGACCGCAATCCTGTGCACATGCCATGGGCTGCCCGAGCCTGCGTTCGAGCGTGCATGCGCCGCAGGTGCGCACAACGTCAAAACCTGTTTCCAGCATCTCGGCTGCCTACCCCAGTGTGGGGACTGCGCGCCGAAGGTGCGGAAAGTGCTGGGCGACCATATCGCCCGGCAATCCACCGGGGCTGCACTAGCGGCCCCGTTTCCAACCAAGCCATCTTGAATGAGGATACGAAGATGACCCAAAAAGAAACCAAACGCATCGTGCCGTCCTTCTGGGACCTATCGCTGGAGGCGCAGCAAGCCACCGCACGATTCCTGGTCGGCGCCAAGCTCGGCGAAATCGTCGAGGCCAATGCACACCAGGTGACCGAAATCGAAATCGGCTACTTCCGCCATGGCAAAGCCCACCAGCTGGTGTGGGACGCCACCACCAAGAAACTGCTGGGCGGGAGCGAGAAGGTCGTGATTGAGGAAGTGCTCAAAAACTTGCCCGACAGCGGCAAAAAGATGATCCAGCAAGGGGGCGAAGCCATTCACAACCTGAAGATCAAGCACGACGACCGTGATGACCATGAGTATGTGCACGTGCACTTTGTGGACGGGCAAGGCAACCTGACAGGAGCCAAACTCGAACTCGACGGTTCACCAAAGCGCTCCATGCATTGATGCGGGCGCGAGCCCGGCAACCCCACAGGATGCCGGGCTCCTTCGCTCGGCCTGAGAAAGACCCTTTGTGAACCCCGTCTCAACTAGCATCTTGCTGCTGATGTGCAGCAACGTTTTCATGACCTTCGCCTGGTATGCACACCTGAAGGAGTTGAACGACAAACCCTGGCTCATCGCTGCACTCGTGAGCTGGGGCATCGCCCTGTTCGAGTACCTGCTGCAGGTGCCAGCCAACCGAATCGGCCACACAGTGATGAACGTCGGGCAGTTGAAGGTGCTGCAGGAAGTGATCACGCTGACCGTGTTCGTGCCGTTTGCGGTTTTCTACCTGAAAGAGCCACTCAAGCTCGACTACCTTTGGGCGGGCCTGTGTCTTCTGGCTGCGGTGTTCTTCATTTTTCGCGAGAAGCTATTGGCTTAGTTCCGAACCGCAATGCTGCCCTGACATTGCCAGACTTTGAGCAACGTCGGGGCAAGCGGTCAGAATCTGAGGTGCTAGCCCAATGGCAGTCTCGTCAGGAACTGCCCATCCTCTTCGCAATCCGAGCGGCAGCAACCAGCCTAGAGTCGATCCACACCGGAATGACCTGCCGTCCGCCGCATTGGGCACACCTGCCAACACGTCTTGACTGCCTCGATACTTTGAATCGCGACCTCCCTACATCGCCCAGATCCTAGGCGCCTCCCCCGCCATCTCCCACATCACCTCCCGCCAAGCCACCCGCACCGCCTTGAGCAACTGCATCGCTGGCTCCACCTGCGGTGCCAGCACGCGCACCACCACCATCTGTGCATTCGGGCTGGTAGCGCCTGCGGTGGCTTTGAGTGAATGCGCGTCCATCACGGCCCGCGCAGCGTCCAGTGCGGCATCGCGCCGCGTTCGGTCCAGCGGGGTGCCTGCTGCAAAGAACAGGCTGGCCATGCAGCGGTGACCCGCCAGGCCCAGCGGGCTTTGCATGAGGCGGAGGTCTGCGGCGTTGATGGTGCCGCGCTCCAGCCACAGGCCGGGCACTTCGAGGTGTTGCACAAAGCGGCCGGTTTCAAAGGGCTGGTTGGCGTGGGGCAGCCCCAGGGCGGTCACGTCCCAGCCCATGCATTCGGCGCCGGGGGCCAGGTTCAGCGTGAGGTGGTTTTCGGCGTTGCAGGCGTTGTAGCAAAGCGCCTCCAGCGGCAGCCATTCCAGCCGGGCGCCGTCGGCCACCGACAGGCGCGTGCGCTGCAGGGCCAGTTCGCCGGTGGACCGGTAAAAGCGCGTGGCCCCTGGCGTGGTGAGCAGGCCGTGCGCGCCGGGTGCCACGGTGGCGGTGATGTCCAGTGTGTCGCCACCCACCAGACCGCCGGGGGGGTGCACCAGCACGTTGTGGCAGATGGCGTCGCCTTCGGGGTACAGGCTTTGCAGGATGCGCAGCGGGCCGTTGTGCTCAAAGCGGGCCACGGTGCGGGCGTTTTCACGGCTGTAGTCCAGTTGCAGGCGGGCGTGCCAGGGCATGGGTGAGAATCCGTTTGCTACTAAATGAGTAGCTGATTATGCCCTGTGGATAAGCGCCAGGGGCTGTTTTACCAATAATTGGCTAGCGTGGGGCGGGTTGTTGGCTCCCTCGCCCTTTATGAGAGGTTTTGGAGGTTTGGGAGGTTTGGGAAGAGGGGTGGAGTCCGTGCGTGGGGTGGCTGCCCCCTCTCCCCAACCCTCTCCCGCAGGGGGAGAGGGAGCAATACGAAGGCGCGCTGCGGTGGGCGAGGTTGGTTTAGGCGGGTTGTAGCAAGGGTGCGACCGCTACTGCGGTTGATGATTCCCCAGCCGCATACCAGCTGCGCAGCTTGCCGGGGTTGAGCAGGCCTTGCGGGTCGAAGCGGCGCTTCATGTCCACCACGGCCGGGTCCAGGTTGTTTTGCTTGCCGTCTTCCACGATGTACACGTGCGGGTTATTGATCTGCACGCCGTGGTCGCGGTAGATCTGCATGATCTGGTTCAGGCGCTCTTCTGTGGTGTAGCGAATGATTTGCAGGCCGCTGCAGTTGAAGGCGCCTTCTTTGGTGCGCAAGAACTCCAGGTGCATCATGACCTCGCCTTGCAGCGCGGCTTCCAGCGCTTTGACCTGCTCTAGCCGACGGGCGGGGGCGAATCCGCTTTGGATGTAGGTCAGGCCCTTGTCTACCTTCAGCGCGTGCAGGGTGGTGTGGTTCCAGGTGTATTCGAGCAGTGTCTTGTGGCTGCTGGCCACCTCGTCGGCAGTCTTGCAGTAGGTAACGCTGCCACCGTGTTGCGCCACCATGTCGCGCATGCCGGCTTCAGAGTGCGGGGCCACCAGCACCAGCACGGCGTGGTGGTCGGCGGGCAGGTGTTCCGCCAGGCTGGTGAAGTATTGCGGAATGGGCGCGGCCACAAAACACACCTCTTTTTTCTCCAGCCCTGGGGCGCTGCCAAAGCGGTCGGCAAACTCCAGCGCGGCGTCAAACTGCGCAAAGGTGGCGATGCACTCCGTCCATTCCACGGCAGGCGTCAGTGCTACCTCCAGCTCCAGCACGATGCCGTTGGTGCCGTAAGTGTGGTGCAGCAGCATGGCTTCGGGGCCGCGCAGTTCGACGATCTGGGGCTCGGGCTCCACCGTCATGGCGCGCACAGCCAGCACGTTGCCGGGCGCGGCCAAGGGGCCGTGGTTGATGGACCCTGCACCGCCAAAGCCGCCGCCAAACAGCCCACCCAGCGTGGCGCTGCGGTAGGTGCTGGGCAGCCAGCGCAGCTCTTGCCCGTGGGGTTTGGCCTGTGTGTCGAAGTCCGCAAGCCGAATGCCCGCCTGCGCGCGGCCGACGCCTGCGCGCACCCAGCCAAAGGCGCTGTAGCCCGACAGGTCCAGGATCACGCCGCCATGCAGCGGTGTGCTCTGGCCGTAGTTGCCGGTGCCGCTGCCGCGCACGGTGATGGGGATGCCCGCGCTGGCGCAGGCGGCCACCACTTGGCGGATTTCATCCTCGGTGCGTGGGCGCACGGCAATGTCGCCCCGCTTGCCCGCCAGATCGCGCTTGAGCACAGGGCTGAACCAGGCGAAGTCCTGCGACAGACGGCCCACGCGCAGCGGGTCGGCAATCCAGTCGAGGTCGGGCAGTTGCTCGGGCAGTTGGTGGGCGGTGGTCATGTCTGTATCTCCTGGGCCGGTAGCGGCCTCGTTGGGCAAAATTTGGCGTTACCGCGCACGTGGCGCAGCGTAGTGTTGGGGGATGGCCTAGCTCGCCGTCCACGGTCGTCGAAAGCGCGTGGCCCAGGCCAGCGCCGCCCCGCTGCAGGGGCGGCGTCCCCCTCGGGGCTAAGGCGCGCAGCGACTCAGGGGGGCTTCTTAGTCCATAGAGTTTTCGCTGGCGTGCCAGCTTCCCAATGCGGCGCGGGTTAGCCATGCCATCAATGCAAACAATGCGACGCCTGTGAGCGAGATGAGCAGCAGCGCGGCGAACATGCGCGGGATGTTGAGCTGAAAGCCTGCCTGCAGGATCTGGTAGGCGAGGCCCGCGCCCGTGCCGCCGGTGCCGGCCACAAACTCGGCCACCACCGCGCCGATGAGCGCCAAGCCGCTGGAGATGCGCAGCCCGCCAAAGAAGTAGGGCAGCGCGCTGGGGATGCGCAGGCGCAGCAGGGTTTGCATGCGGGTGGCGCGGTTGAGTTGGAAGTACGCTTGCAAATCAGGCTCCACACTGCGCAGGCCCAGCGTGGTGTTGCTGATGATGGGGAACAGCGCCACCAGCGCAGCGCAGATCACCATGGAGGCCATTGGGTCCTTCACCCAGATGATGATGAGCGGCGCCACGGCCACGATGGGGGTGACCTGAAGCAGCACGGCGTAGGGGAACAACGCGGTTTCGATGCGTTTGCTTTGCACAAACAAAAACGAGATCAGCACGCCCGCCACGGTGGCCACCACAAAGGCGAGCACCGTGATCTTGACGGTGACCCACAGCGAGCCACCCAACGCGGCCCAGTCGGTGAACAGCGTCTTCATCATCAGGACGGGCGAGGGCACCAGGTAGGGCGGCAGCTCCAGCCCCGTGACCAGGCCTTGCCACAGCGCCACCAGCGCCATGCCGACGAGCAACGGGTAGACGACGCGCTGCACGCGGGGCTGCGCCATGAGCGGCAGGCGCGCAGGCGTGGGCTTGTATTGCACGGCTTTCGCGGGTGCGGGTGCGGGTGCGGGTGCGATTGTGGAGGCGTTTGCGTGCTGTGCTGTGCGCGGTGCAAGGGTTGCTGCGGCCGGGGCTGCTACCGGCGAGACCACCGGGGCAGATGGAAAGGGGGTGCTCATGTCAGGGCCTCTTCGGTGTCGGCGCTGGCGCGCAGCAGGCTGTCTTGCAGTTGCTTGGCGTAGCGGCTGAACTCGGGCGACACCATGAAGTCGGCCGTGCGGGGGTAGGGCGCGTCGATGTGGAACTCTTCCACCACGCGGCCGGGGCGGGCGGCCATCATGACCACGCGGCTGGATAGAAACACTGCCTCGTGGATGGAGTGGGTCACAAAAATCACCGTGAGCTTTTTCTTGCGCCACAGGTCCAGCAAATCGGCGTCGAGCTTGTGGCGCGTGATTTCGTCCAGCGCACCAAAGGGCTCGTCCATCAGCAGCAGGTCGGGCTGGGTGACCAGACCACGCGCAATGGATACGCGCATCTGCATACCTCCCGACAGGGCCCGGGGCAGCGCGGTGGCGAACTTCGATAGCCCCACCAGGGCCAGCGCTTCGGCCACGCGGGCATCGGCATCCTTGCGGGGCAGACCTGCCAGATCCAGCGGCAGGCGCACGTTGGTCTGCACACTGGCCCAAGGCATGAGCGTGGGCGACTGGAAGACAAACGCCATCTTCTTGCCGCTTTCTTCCAATTGCGCCACAGGCTTGCGCCACAGGTGCAGGCGGCCGTCAGTGGGCTCCAGCAGGCCCGCCACCATTTTGAGCAACGTGCTTTTGCCGCAGCCCGAGGGGCCCAGCAGGGTGACGAACTCGCCTTCCTCAATGGTCAGGTCCACGGGCAATAGCGCCTGGGTGCCGTTGGGGTAGGTCTTTTCGGCAGACAACACTTCCACAGCGGGTGTGGGGCGGTGCGCAGACGAGGAAGCGCTGGCATTGGGTGGCAGCGGTGGGGATTCAGCGGGAGAGGTCATGGACGCCTTTCGATGGATGCAGCCGCCGTGTGCGGTGCGGCTGCTGTGTCAGGGCTGGGGGGCAGCGGGGGGCGCGTTCGGTCAACTGGACCAACCCAGATCCATCCACCCACCGTTCGGGCTGAGCCTGTCGAGGCCCTGCGCGGCGCTTCGACAAGCTCATCGTGAACGGGTGGGGTGTATGGGCGGGCAGGCGGTTGGGCGGCTTGTCGAACGGAGGCCAATAGATCAGGGCAGAACCTTGAGGTCCTTGACGAACGCTGTGCTGTAGGTGTCGGCCAACTTGACCTTGGCGGGGTCGATCAGCTTGGTCTCCACCAGGAAGTCGTAGCTCGCCTTGGCGCGGGTGTCGGTCATGATGCCGATGCCCATGGTGGCCGCGTCGCCGCCCGTGGCCATGCCCAGTTCCTTGAGCTTGGCCACGCTGTACGCCAACTGCTCATCGGTCATGTTGGGGTTGTCCTTCTTGATGAGGGCGTTGGCCGGGGCGGGGTCGTTGAGGTAGCTCTTCCAGCCTTCCATCGACGCTTTGACGAACGAGGCCACGGCGGCGCTGCGGTCCTTCACCGTTTTTTCCATGCACGAGATGGTGGTGGCATACGCGGGGTAGCCCTGGTCGCTGAACATGAGCGTGTTGGCCTTGACGCCTGCCTTTGCAATGGCAAAGGGCTCCGACGTGAGGTAGCCCTGCTGGGCCGTGTTCTTGTCGGCCACGAAGGGCTGGATGTTGAAGGTGTACGGGCGCGTTTGCGAATCGGTGAAGCCGTACTTGGCCTTCAACCAGGGCCAGTAGCCGCGCTGGGCCGACGATGCGATCAGGATGGTCTTGCCCTTGAGGTCTTCGAACTTCTTCACGTCCTCGTGCGCGATGAGCACTTGCGGGTCCTTCTGGAACACAGCTGCAACGTTGACCACGGGCACGCCGCCTTCGCGCATCTGGATCATCTGCAGGTCGCTCGAACCCATCACGCACTCGGCCTGGCCTGCTGCCATCATCTGCACGATGTTGACCTGCGGGCCGCCCATCTTGATGGTCACATCGAGGCCGTACTTCTTGTACAGGCCCGTAGCCACCGCCTGGTAGAAGCCGCCGTGCTCGGCCTGCGCGTACCAGTTGGTCATGTAGGTGAACTTTTCCTGCGCCTGGGCGGTGCCCGATAGCGTGCCTAGCGCACCAAGAGCGAGCAGGGCGGCTGCACCAGTTTTGGAAAAGCGGGAGGCAGTCTTCTTCATCATCATGGCAATACTCCGAGGGGGTGGTGGGAGAGGGCGAGAGAACGGGGGGATAGGGTTGCGTTGCAGCTTTCAGGCCAGTGCGGACGAGTGCTCCACATGGCCGGTGTGGTTGGCGCGGCCCCAGGTGGGTTCGGGGCGGGCGGCCCACTGCAGGTGGTGCAGCTCGGTGATGGCGGCGGCCCAGCTCACGGCCAGCGAGTCGAGAATGGCGTGGCCTTGCTCGACCGTGGCGGGCAGGGGGTCGCCAATGATTCCGCTGGGTCCGAAGTCGCGGGCGCTCCAGGCGCAGGCGGGGCGGCCGTCGGGTGAGAGCAGGGGCGATTCAAAAACGGGGGGGTAGTTGACCACCGCGCGCTCCATGTGCACGGTGTCGGGCGCCAGGGCCAGCATCAGCGCCGTCTCGGCATGGCCTGCGTGCATGGCCAGGCGCTTCTCTTTGTCCGACAAATACTTGCCCGCCACGTGTGGCACGCGCCAGGTGAAGCTGGGCACCACGATGAAGTCGCCATGGCGCAGGCGCATCTCGCGGGCGCACATCTCCATCACCTGGGGCTGGCCGCCGTGGCCGTTGACGAACAGCAGCTTGCGAAAGCCCGCGCGGTACACCGACTCGCTCACCTCGTTCATGGTGGCCAGCAGGGTCTCGCCGCTCAAGGTGATGGTGCCGGGGAAGTGCAAGTGCTCTTCGGACTTGCCGTAGGTGATGGGCGCCATCGCAAATGCCGGAATGTTGGCGGGCAAGCGAGCCAGCGCATGGCCGACCACGCCCGCGCTGATCACCGTATCGACCGCACAGGGCAAGTGCGGGCCGTGCTGTTCGGTGGCGCCGGTGGGCAGCACGATGACGGTGTTTTCCTTGTCTGGCAGGTCGACAATCTCGGTCCAGCTCAGGTAGGGCAGGTAGCGGTGGGGCGGGTTGTAGCCGTGCAGCATGGATGGTGTCTTTCGTAAAGAGGCAGTGGCGGGTCAGCGCTGCGGCAGGTAGGCCGTGGCTTCGACTTCAATGAGGATGTCGGCGGTGGGCAACATGCCTGTGACCTCGACGACGGTGGAAGCCGGTGGCTCCCCCGGGAAGAACAGCTTGCGCACGCGGCTGTACTGCGGGAAGTGGTCCAGATTCTTGAAGTACTGCACCAGCTTGAACACGTCGGACATCTGTCCGCCAGCGGCTTCGATGGTCAGCCGGATGCGGTCCAGCACATACCAGCTTTGCGCGAGGATCGGGCCCTCTTTGATGTCGCTGCTGAACTCGCCTGTGCGGCCAATCAGCGTGGCGGCCTCGTCCGGGATGTCGGCATAGCCACGCACGATGCGGCTGGCAGCGGGGTCTACAGCAATGATGCCGCTCAGGTAGATGAAATCGCCCGCGCGGCGCCAGGCGGCGTAGCGAGCCAAGGGTTGTGCGATGCCTGGGTTGGTGTTGCTGGCCGGGGCGTTCATGCCATGCTCCTTTGGGGTGGGGTGTCGGCTGCATGCGTGTCTGCCACGTGCCATGCGGCGGGGGCGTGGCCGCTGGTGACGCGGCCCTGGCGCAGAACCACGCGGGCTTGCGAGCGCGAAGGGAAGCCCCAGTGGTCGGCCTGGGTAAACACCAGCAGGTCGGCGGTATCACCGGTTTGCAGTGGCAGTGCGCGTGCGCCTTGGCGCAGCCAGTCGGCACGGCACAGGGCCTCAGACCACTGGTCAAACGGGGAGTCCAGCTGCGCGGCCAGCACGCCAGTGGCCAGCGCTTCCAGTGGGTCAAAACTGCCCACGGGGCAAAACGGGTCTTGCACGTTGTCGCTGGCCACCAGCACAGGAATGCCGCGCGCGCGGGCCTCTTTGACCAGCGTCAGGCCACGCTGGCGTGGCGTGCGGCCGGTGGTGGCGTCTTGCAGCAGCAGGTTGGTGATGGGCAGGGTGACCAGGGTGATGGGAGCCTGGGCTACGGCATCGAGCGTTGCCAAGGCCGTGGCTTCGTCCTGAGCAGCCAGGGCGCAGGTGTGGCCACACACCACATGGCCTTCAAAGCGCAGTTCTCTCAACAACGCCGCGGTGGCGGCCAGGCCTTGCGCGCCGGGGTTCAGTTCTTCATCGACATGCAGGTCCACATTCAACCCGTGGTGCTGTGCCGCTTCAAACAGGTGGCGCAGGGCCTGGGGGTTCCAGTTGGTGGAGTGCACAAAGCCACCCAGCAAGGCGCCTGTGCCGCTGGCGGCCACGGTGGCGGCCAGGCGCATGGCGGTGCTGCGGTCGGCGTACAGGTGCAGCGGGATGAGGCTGACCCGCTCCAGCGTGATGCGGTCGGCCCAGTCGTGGGCGAGCTCGCGCAACACGTTCCAGGCCAGCGGTTGCGCGTCGGGCTCCCACCAGTCGCAGTGGGTGCGCAGGTGCACCGTGCCCGCGTCGTACGCCCATTGCAGGGCGCGGCTGGCGCGGGCATGGATGTCGGCTTCGGTCCAGCTTTGGCGGTCGACCATCATGGCGTCGATGGCGCCCAGCAGGCCAGGTTTTACGATTCCCATGCGGGGCAGCGTGAAGGCTTTGTCGAGGTGGGTGTGTGCGTCGACCAGACCGGGCAGCACCAGCGCACCGGCCACGTCCCAGGTGGTGCTTTGCAGTGATGCTGTGGGGTCGTATGGCGCCATGCCTTGCACCTTGCCATGGGCCAGGTGCAGTGTGGCCAGCATGGGCTGGGGGCCTGCGGTGGGCCACTGCGGGGGTAAAAGCCAATGGGGCAACCGTGCGCGGGCGATGTGGTCGGGGGCGTTGGATGCGTGCATGCCGGTCGTTCTAATCGTCGTCAAGCGAAGCGGGCCATGGCCTGGCCTACCCGGGCCTTGAAGGCAGCCAGGCGCGTGGGCGTGGCCACGTTCATGTGGTAGTAGGCGTGGTAACTGACCCGCGCCTTGCCACCTGTGAGCAGGCGCAGGTAGCGGGTGATGGATTTGCGGGGCGGGTCGCCCATCAACATGGCCGTCCAGCGTGCGCGGCCGTAGGTGACCACAGCAGAAATGCGCTTGATGTGTGTGAGCGAGGGTTTGACGTTGTTCGGGTCGCTGATGTCAAAGGCCACGCCGGGCATCAGCACGCGGTCAAAGAAACCTTTGAGCATGGCGGGCATGCCAAAACACCAGGTCGGAAAGCAGAACACCACGGCCTCGGCCCACAGCAGGCGGTCTACATAGCCTTGCACAGGCAGGCGGTTGCTGGGCACCTCGTGGTAACCCAAGCGCTCTTCGCGCGTCAGCACGGGGTTGAAGCCCTCGGCGTAGAGGTCGCAGTCGTCCACCTCGTGCCCGGCGCTGCGCAGGTTGCTCACCACCTCGGTGTGCAGAGCGGCGTTGTAGCTGGTTTCGACCGGGTGGCAATAGATGACGAGGATGCGCATGGCGGGTGTCCTTTTGGCCGGGTCAGAGATCAAGGGTCAGCGTGGCGCTGAGGCTGCGTGCGCAGCACACGGCAACGTGGGTCGCCTGCTCGGCGGCGCTCAGGCAGCTGTCGCGGTGGTCGGGTGCACCGTCCAACCAGCGTGTGATGCAGGTGCCACACACGCCTTGTTCACACAGCGTGTCAATGGACACACCGGCCAGCTGCAGCACGTCGGCCATGCTTTCGCCGGGGCCCACGGGCAACCGCATCTGGCTGCGGGCTAGCACCAGTTCAAAGGTGGTTTCGGTGGCTGTCGCGGACGGCGTTGGGCTGATGGTTTGCATTTTTGACCATTTGATTTGATCGATTGGTCAAACTAATGCAAAGGCTGTGCCAGCAAGGGCAGGAGCGGGTTTCGGCGCAGTGAGGGCACTTGCCGTGCGTCAGGGGCGGCGATAACGGGTTGCAATGCACGCAACCGGGCGCGATGTGCTTAATCTGGTGCGAGGCCGCAGCCCAACAGCACAAAAGTGGTGAGTTCGCGCACGATGGGTTCGCGGTCGATGGCTTCGTCGGGAGCGAGGCCCAGCATGATGTGCACCTGCACGCCGTAGTCGGCGTAGTGCTGTGTCATGCCCCATATCTGCATCAGCAGCAGCGTGGGGTTGACGGCGCGCATGCGGCCCTCGGCGATCCAGCGGTTGATCAGCTCTACCTTCTGTTGGGTGGACTTGACGGCCACGGGCCAGTATTTGCCCAGGTTGCGCCCACCGCCCAGCACCTCGGTGGTAAAGATGCGCGACAGGCCCGGGTTGTCCAGCGCGTAGTCGAGCTTCTTGCGCACGTAGCTCGTCAGCACCTTTTTGGGGTCGTCGCTGTTGTTGTCAAAGATGAAGGCACCCGACCAGCCGTTGAGCACCGAGTACAGCAGCTCTTCATACAGCTCTTCTTTGCTGCTGATGTAGTAGTGCAGCTGCGGCTTGGTCAGCCCCGCACGCTCGGCAATGGCTTTGGTAGATGCGCCCTTGAACCCATGGCGGCTGAACTCGGCAATGGCCGCCTCGCGGATCGCGGCCAGAATGCGCTCGCGCCCCTGCTTGGAGCGGCTGAGCAGTGCGCCGGAGACATTGCTGCCGCTGTCGGTTTCGGGTTCGGTCATGGGGATGTCGTGGGGATGTCTTGGGTCGGCGAAGAAGGTGCTGATTCTCGTCGGTGCTTCTTCACCGGGATTTAAGTTTTCCAGAAACCGATGTGGGGCGCGCTGGACTCTTCGATCAGCGCGGGGCCGATGCATTCGATGGCGTGGGGCGATGCGGCGAACACGTCGCGGCACGACAGCTCGGCATCACGCTGTTCCCCACGTTCGCCGCGGAACACGCGCAGGCGCACGGCGTCGATGCCAAACACCACCCGGCCAATGCCCGACCAGAAGATGGCGCCTGCGCACATCACGCAAGGCTCTGCCGATGAATACAGCGTGGCCTTGGAAAGCGCGTCGCGGCCCACGCTGGTGCTGAGCTGGCGCACGGCATTGGTTTCTGCATGACCTGTGCAGTCGCCCGTCTCGGTGGTGTTGCAGTAGGCCTCGGCCAGCAGCTCGCCGTCCGCACCAATCACTACCGCACCAAAAGGGCGGTTGCCGCGTGCGCGTGCCGTGCACGACCAGGCGATGGCCTGGCGCAGGTAAGTGCCGTCGGTGTCATTGAGGGGCGTGGGGTCGTCCAGATCGGTGGGGGCTGCGGACAAGAGGGCGTGCATGGGTTGTCTCCTTGGGTGGCGCGATGGTCGGGATAGGTTGCGCAACGTCGTGCGGCCGGCATGTCCGCCATTGCTGTTGCCATCGCTATGCATTTGGCATGCCAACAACAAATGGTGACATGTATGCATGCTTCTTTTCGGGCGACCAAGGCGCATCGCAAGTGTGCGAACAAGCGAGGGCGGGCACTCTTCTTGCATGACTGTTGGCAAGAGTAGAAGCGTTCACTGCGCAGCCGTTCATGCCCTTGTGCATGTCGGCCGGGTCAGCCGGAAATTGCTCTTGAAGTCCGCACCCTGCGGTGCGCGTGGCGCACCGTGGCTTCAAGATGAGACCGGCTTTGCCTTGTATGCGCAATAGCAATCTGCACGACAGGCGCGTGCGGTGGTCTCTTTTCCGGAAGCGTGGAGCGGGCGGTATTTGCTTGTTTCCACCTTGTCTTCAGGAGCACCACATGACCCCCACCCCTCACCCACTCGACGAGCTGCAAAAAGAAACGCGCATGGGCGCGATGGGCTCGGAGACCGGCAGCCGCGAGGTCCGGCGCATCGACCTGTCGGACTTTGCAGAGCGCAAAACCGATATCGCCGATCAGCTTTGGGACGCGGCTGTTGATGTCGGCTTTTTCCAGATCGTGAACCACGGCATTGACCTGGCCGATGTGCGCAACGCCTTTGCCATGACCGAGCGCTTCTTTGCGCTGCCCGAGGCTGTGAAGGCCCAGTACCCCTTGAAGAAGGCCTTGAACGTGGGTTGGGAGAGCCGCGCACAGGTGCGCCCGTCCACGGGTACGCCGGACCAGAAAGAGTCCTACCAGATCACACGTCCGCACATGCAGGGCTTGTGGCCCAGCGATGCGGAGCTGGCCGGGTTTCAGGCCACGCTGCTGGCCTTTGAAGGCAAATGCTGGCACGTGGCGATGCAGGTGCTGTCGTGTTTTGCATGGAAGCTGGGGTTTGATGACGCCTTCTTTCAGCGCGCACATGACCCGGCGCAGGCCAGCTACCAAAGTACCTTGCGACTGCTGCACTACTTTGCGACACCGCCCGAGCAGCAGGCGAATCTCGGCCTGTGGCGCGCCGGTGCCCATACCGACTTCGACTGCCTGACCCTGCTGTTTCAGCGGCAAGGGCAGGGCGGGCTGCAGGTGTGCCCGGGCAAAGAGATGGACAGCCAGGCCTGGACTTCGGTGACCCCTGACGAGGAGGCCATCACCTGCAACATCGGTGACATGCTGATGCGCTGGAGCGATGACCAGCTGCCCAGCAACTTTCACCGCGTGAAGAACCCTTTGCCCGGCGAATACATGGGGCCGCGCTACAGCATTGCGTTTTTTGCGCAGGCCAATCGCGACGCCATCATTGAAGGCCCTGGCAAAAAATACCCTGCCATCGCGGCAGGCGACTATCTGAACCAGCGGGTGGCAGCGAACTTCAAGGCGTATTGACGAGGAACGTGCCGTCCCGTGGCGTGGCGTGGGGGCGACGTGCCCCTGCCCGTCACGCCCCGGTGCGCAAGTACGCGTAGATGCTGAGCGCCGCAATGGCGGCCACCGCCACCCAGGTTAGCGCACCGGTCTTGCGCGACATTTCACCGGGCGCAAGACCATCTGCATGGCGCTGGCGAGACACGACCAGTGCATCCACGCGGTCTTTCGCTTCTTTCAGCCCAATGCCCGCGTGCTCGCGCAGCAAACGGACGGCTTCGATCTTGTGGCCCTGCGCCAGGGCTTGCAGCACCGTGTCTGGCACGCTGCCCATGGCGGTAGAGGCCGTAAACCCCGTGGGTCTTGCTGGCGCGGTGGGCTGTGCGTGGGCGTGTCCGTGCGCATCGATGATGTCCTTGGCTTCCTTCAACCCCAGACCATGGGCTTCGCGCAGTTGTTTGACAGCGTCCATGGTGCGGCCCTGGGCGACGGCTGCGAGCACTGCGGGTGGAAGCGGATCCCCGGTTTTGAACATGAAGAAATCCTTGGATGCGGCAGGGGCGCCGGGGCTGGTTGTATCACGTGCCCCGTTGTTCCCAGAACCCACGATGGGTCTGCAGCAGGGCCAGTTCGGCGCCTGCAACCGGGCCCTCCACCAGCACCGGCCGCTGTCCGCGCGCAAAGACCTCGCGGCAGGCAAGCGACAGCGTGGGATTTTCTGAATGGTTGCGGGTCAGCGCGGCCCCCTCAGGCCTTGAGCTTGCGGTCTGCGGCAGTTGGCAAAAAGCGGTCGGTCCAGATGTCGGCAACGGCGAGGCTCGCCTTGAGGCCAAACGCAGCCACGGTTTCGTCAATGGTGGCTTGCAGGCGGGGGAGCGTGGCAGCGCCCCAGCCGTTGGCGCGGGTCTCGTCGGTTTTCATGGTGCCGTCGACGATGAGCTGCAGGCGCTCCAGCTCGATCGCCTCATTGGCCAGCGGCTCGCGCGCCTTGAGGGCGGCGGCACCGGCCTTGGGGTCGGCTATGGCATCGATCCAGCCGCGTGTGGTGGCCTTTACAAACGCCTTCATGGCGTCGGGTGCGTCCTGCATGCTCTTGGGGTTGGCAATGAGTCCGTTGCCATACGACTTCATGCCGAAGTCGGAGAAACGGAACACCGTGAGCTGCTCTGGCCCCATGCCGCGGGACTTGAGATTGAGCAGCCCCGTGAAGAAGAAATACGCCGCCGCGTCGAAGTCGCCTTTGACAAAACGGGTGTCGCCGATGTCCGGCGCAACGTTCTCCCATTTCACGCCACTTGGGTCAAAACCTTGTGCCTTGGCAAACACGGGGAAAAGCTTGCGCGATGCGTTAAACGGCTGTCCCAGAATGGTCTTGCCCGCCAGGTCGGATGGCTTCTTGATCGCACCGTCTTTGCGCACCATCACGGAGTTGGGGTTCAGGTCGTACTGAATGGCCACCGCCGCCAGGCGTGCCTGCGGGTTGGCCGTGTTGAACTCGATCATGGTCGAGAGGTCGGCTGACGCGACGTCATACGCACCACCCGCCACCAGACTGATGGCCGATGCCGAGCCGTTGCCTGTGTCGATGGTGACGTCGAGCCCTGCATCCTTGTAGTAGCCCCGATGGTGTGCCAGCAGAAAGCCCGCGCCCGAGGCCTCGATCTTCCAGCCCAGGTTGAACTTGAATTTTTGCAGGCTGCCCTGGGCGCGCACAAAGGGCGTAGCGGACAAAAGGGCGGCGGCGCCTGTGGCGCGGATGAGGGAACGGCGTTGCATGTGAGGCACTCCTTGGCGAGGTGGTTCAACCACGATGGCCTGTGGAACCCAAGCTCCACCGGACATCGAACGGGTGCACGCAACAGCAAGCAAGGGCCCTGAGAGAGCGCAGCCTGGGTCTTGAAGGCGCACAGACTCGGGGACGCCCTTGGGGCGCTTGTCTGCTGCGTGCTTCAAGAGCAATTTCCGGGCGGTGGCCGCTGAACGCTTCTACTCTTGGTAGTCCTCCAGCTGCAGGATCTGTGCCATGCCCATCGACCGACTGCGTTGCTGGAGAAGTCCTGATGCGCCGCGCGATGGTGCGCCTTGCACCAGCGGCAGGCGTGCAGCAGCGACTTTGATGCGGTCCCCGGCTTGCTACAGCCAGGGCTTGAGCCAACCCAACCCGCCGGACGTGGCGTGGGCTGCAGCGCCGCGTGCAGGGCGGTATTCGCAGCCAATCCAACCGCCATAACCCAGGCTGTCGAGCAGCTTGAAAATGTAGGTGTAGTTCAGCTCGCCCACATCGGGTTCATGCCGCTCGGGCACGCCAGCGATCTGGAAGTGGCCTACGTTGCCGGTGGGCAGGTACTGGCGGATCTTCATGGCCAGGTCGCCTTCCACGATTTGCGCGTGGTACAGGTCCATCTGCACCTTCACGTTGGCAGCGCCGATCTCTGCGATCAGCGCGTGCGCCTGGTCCTGGCGGCTCAGGAAGAAGCCGGGCATGTCCCGGCCGTTGATGGGCTCCAGCAGGATGTGGATGCCGTGCGGCGCGGCCTGATCGGCGGCGTAGCGCACGTTGGCTACATAGGTCGCGTGCACGGTGGCGGCATCAGCGCCTTGCGGCACCAACCCCGCCATCACGTGGATGCGGGGGCACTGCAGCGCATGGGCGTATTCAATGGCCTTGGTGATGCCGTTGCGGAACTCAGCCTCGCGCCCGGGCAGGCTGGCCAGGCCACGTTCGCCTGCGTCCCAGTCGCCGGGTGGGGCGTTGAACAGCACCTGCTGCAGGCCGTGGGCCTGCAGGCGCGCTGCCAGTTCGTGGGCGGGGTAGGCATAGGGGAACAGGTATTCCACCGCCTTGAAGCCGTCGCGGGCGGCGGCGGCAAAGCGGTCGATAAAGTCCACGTCGTTGTAGAGCATGGACAGGTTGGCGGCAAAACGGGGCATGGGGATCTTTCGGTGTTGGGCAGAGCGGGTGTCAATGTCTGGGCATTGGAGTGGCTTGTGCACCCCCGATCCGTTCACCCTGAGCGTGTGGAAGGGCCTGCATGGACTGCGCCCTGGCTTCGACAGGCTCAGCCCGAACGGTTGGGTTGGTGGATCTGCGGTATCCCAGTGCGGTGAGCGGTTTGGGGCTTTGAATCGAACTACCACTGCGCGCCAAAACTCTGGCGCAGTTCTTCAATCTGGGGCTCGGTCAGCGGCGTGGGGCGGGGCTGGCACAGCAGCCACAGGCGGGCGGTTTCTTCCAGCTCTTCCAGCACGGCCATGGCGGCGGCGGGTGTGTCGTGCCACACGTTTGGCCCCAGGCGTGCCAGCATCACCGCGCGCACAGGGCTGCCCTGCGCAGCGCAGCGGGTGATGGTTTGCGCCACCAGCGCAGCCGCTGCTGCGTCGCCAGGGCGGTGGTAGGGGATGTGCGGCACACGGCCCACCTTCATGACAAAGTAGGGCGTGATGGGGGGCAGCAGTTGCGCATCGGGCGCCAGCTGGCCTCCTGCGGCGGTGTCGGCTTGTAGCGAGCAGCCCACCAGGTGGGTGCTGTGCGTATGGATCACGCAGCGCGCCGGGGCGGCAGTGGCAGCTGATGCTTCGTAGATCTGCCGGTGCAATGCAATGGTCTTGCTGGCCCGGTCGCCCGCCACCTGCTGGCCTTGGGCGTCCAGGCGCGCCAGGCGCTCAGGCTGCAGCGTGCCCAGGCAGGCGTCGGTGGGGGTGATGAGGTAGCCGTGGGCCAGCCGCACGCTGATGTTGCCAGCTGTGGCGTGCACATAGCCGCGCTCAAACAGGCTGCGGCCCACGCGGCATATTTCGGTGCGGGCCTGGGCTTCGTCCAGAAAGGCGTTGGTGTCGGGTGTGGTGCTGCTCATGCCTGCAATTGTGCAAAAGCCTTGGTGAAGAAGTCGGTGCTACCAAAGTTGCCCGACTTCAGCGCGATGTGCAGGCCGTCCTTGGCATCGGGCGCCACCGCATGGCACCACGGCACCCCGGGGTCGATCTGCGCGCCAATGCGCATCTGTGTGATGCCCAGCGCCTGCACGCAGGCGCCTGAAGTTTCACCACCGGCCACGATGAGTTGGCGCACACCGCGTTGCACCAGGCCGCGTGCGATGGCGGCAATGGTGTCTTCCACCATCGCACCGGCTTTGTCGGAACCGAGCTTGCCCTGGATGGCGCGCACGGCCGACGGCTCGGCGGTGGAGTACACCAGCACCGGGCCGTTCGCCATGTGGCCTTCGGCCCAGGCCAGCGCTTCGGCGGCCACGTCCACACCCGCAGCGATGCGCAGGGGATCGATGGCCAAGGCGGGCTTTCCGGCCTTGATGAAGTCCATGACCTGCTGGTTGGTGGCCACGGAGCAGCTGCCCGACACGATGGCCTGCAGGCCGTGGGCTGTGGGCAGGCGCGCGGCCTCGTTGCTGGGCGCCACGCCAAAGTTGTCCGGCAGGCCAATGGCCACGCCCGAGCCCGCGGTGACCAGTGGCATGCCCTTGAGGGCGGGGCCCAGGCGCAGCAGATCGGCATTCGACACCGCATCGACCACCGCCATGCGCACGCCCTCGACCTTGAGCTGATCGATGCGCGCGCGGATGGCGGCCTCGCCCTGCGCCACCACGCTGTGGTCGATCAGACCCACGCGGCTTTGCGTCTGTGCCTGCAGCACGCGCACCAGATTCGGGTCGGTCATGGGCGTGAGCGGGTGGTTTTGCATGCCGCTCTCGCTAAGCAGCACATCGCCCACAAACAGGTAGCCCTTGAACACGGTGCGCTTGTTGTCAGGGAAAGCGGGCGTGGCGATGGTGAAATCGGTGCCCAGGGCCTGCATCAGCGCATCGGTCACGGGGCCGATGTTTCCAGCGGCCGTGCTGTCAAAGGTAGAGCAGTACTTGAAGTAAATCTGCTCGGCGCCCTGGGCTTGGAGCCACTGCAGCGCGGCCAGCGACTGGGCGATGGCCTCTTCCTTGGGGATGGTGCGCGATTTGAGTGCGACCACGATGGCGTCGGCCTCGGTGTCCAAAGGTGCCGTGGGCACGCCCATGGCCTGCACCACGCGCATGCCTGCGCGCACCAGGTTGTTGGCCAGGTCGGTGGCGCCAGTAAAGTCGTCGGCAATGCAGCCCAGGATTTTCTTCGTCATGCCTTGTCCTTCGCTTCAGGCAGGCTGATACCAGGGAAGATCTTGATCACGGCGCTGTCGTCTTCCTTGGCAAAGCCAGCGGTCGATGCCTGCATGAACATCTGGTGCGCGGTGGCGGCCAGCGGCAGCGGAAATTTGCTGGCGCGGGCGGTGTCCAGCACCAGGCCCAGGTCCTTCACAAAGATGTCTACCGCCGACAGGGGCGTGTAGTCGCCCGCCAGCACATGGGCCATGCGGTTTTCAAACATCCAGCTGTTGCCTGCGCTGTTCGTGATAACTTCGTACAGCGCTGCTGCGTCCACGCCTTCGCGCAGGCCCAGGGCCATGGCTTCAGCGGCCACGGCAATGTGCACTCCGGCCAGCAACTGGTTGATGATCTTGACCTTGCTGCCCGCGCCTGCTTGGTTGCCCAGGCGGTACACCTTGCCTGCCATGCCATCGAGCACAGCGCCCGCAGCGGCATAGGCCTCGGGTTTGGCCGAGGTCATCATCGTCATCTGGCCCGATGCGGCCTTGGCAGCGCCGCCGGAGATGGGCGCGTCCACGTAGTGGAGGCCGAGCGCGTTCAGGCGCGCTTCCAGCGCCACAGACCAGTTCGGATCGACGGTGGAGCACATCACAAAGGTACCGCCGGGGCGCATGGCGGCGGCGGCACCGCCCTTGCCGTCGTCACCAAACAGCACGCTTTCGGTCTGCGCGGCGTTGACCACCACGGACACTACGACATCGCTCACGGCGGCCAGGGCGGCTGTGGTGGCGTGGGCCGTTCCGCCGTCGGCCACAAAAGCGTCGGCCACGCCGGGGCGCACGTCGCACACATGGAGGGCAAAGCCGTTGTTGCGCAAGGTTTTGGCAATGCCGGCGCCCATGGCGCCCAGGCCGATGATGCCTACGGTGGGTTGTGTCATGTTGTGAGTCCTTCAGTGAATCAAAAAATGGGGCTTAGGCCACCAAGGCCCACAGCAGGGCGGTGATCGCGAAGCCCGCCAGGCCCAGCACGGTGGTCAGCACCGTCCAGGTGCGCAGGCCGTCGCCCACGCTCAGGCCCAGATAGCGGGTCACGATCCAGAAGCCCGAATCGTTGACGTGTGACAGCCCCAGCGCGCCAAACCCGATGGCGATGACCAGCAGCGCCACCTGCACGGCGCCAAAGCCTCCGCCGCTGATGGCCTCGGCCAGCAGGCCGCAAGTGGTCAGGATGGCCACGGTGGCCGAGCCCTGGGCCGCACGCAGCGCCAGCGCAATGATGAACGCCAGAAGGATCAGTGGCAACTGCGTGGCCGACAGGCTTTGCGACAGCGCCGCACCAATGCCGCTGGCGGTGAGCACCTTGGCAAACACGCCACCCGCGCCTGTCACCAGAATCACCGTGGCAGCTGGGGGCAGGGCGGATTCCATGATGGCGTTGGTGCGTTCGCGGTTCCAGCCCTGGCTGCGGCCCAGCAGGAACATGGCCATGCCCACGGCCACCAGCAGCGCAAACATGGGTGCGCCGACAAAGCCCAGCACGTTGCGCAGCGCGTCGCCCTTGGGCAGCAGCGTGGCGCCCGTGGTGCCCGCCATGATCAGTGCCAGCGGCACCAAAATCAGCGCCAGCACCGTGCCCACGCCCGGGAGGCGGGGAGCGGACGGATTGCGCGAGCCGTCCTTGGTGTCATTGGCGTGAGAGGCATCGGGAGCTGCGCTGGTGCCAAACTGGGCGAACTGCTCCGCCGTGGCGGGCAGCATGGGGTAGCCCTTGCGATTGAGCCAGCCCGCCACATACTGCGACAGCACCGCCAGCGGAATGCAGATGGCCAGGCCCAGCAGCGTGATCCAGCCCACATCGGCACCCGCAATGGCAGCGCCACCCACGATGCCCGGGTGCGGCGGCACCACCACGTGCACCGCCAGCATGATGCCCGCCACGGGCAGCCCGAACTTGATCGGGTTCACGCCTGCAGCCTTGCAAAAACCGTAAACGATGGGCACCAAGATGATGAAACCCACGTCAAAAAACACCGGGATTGACAGCACCAGCGCGGCCGCCGTGAGCGCCATGGGCACGCGGCGCGGGCCCAGCAGCGCGGTGAACCGGTTGGCCAGGCTGGCCGCGCCGCCCGACACTTCAATCATGCGCCCCAGCATGGCGCCCAGCGCCACCAGGATGGCCACCGACCCGAGCGTGCCACCCATGCCGGAGACGATGGTGCTGACGATGTCGCCGATGGGCATGCCCGTGGCAAAAGCGACGAGGAGACTGACCACCATCATGGCGACAAAGGCATGCACCTGCCACCGGATGATCATGAGCAAAAGCAGGGCAATGCCCCCGGCGGCGATGCCGAGCAAGGCGAAGGAAGACATGGGCGGGAATCTCCTGGATGGAACAAAGCGGGCCTCTCCGTGTGCAGCGGCCGCGGCATTTTTAAACTGTTTATATGGTTATCATACAAATTATGAAAAAGATGCACGCATGGGGTTAACCCGAGGTGGCGTGTCATACCAACACGGGGAAAGGCAGATATTTTGGTGTTTTTGGCCTCTAGCGCTTATCCATCAAGCGCTAGCAGCTATCTTTTTTGATGGTCTTCACCACCACTTGCGATGCCTGGAGTGCTCGGCCCCAGCACCCCCTCAAGTCAGAACACCGACGGTGCCGACGCCGCCACCAACGGCTGCGCTAGCCGCGCACCGTCCTGGTCCCAGAACACGGGGTCGGCCTGCGCGATGCGGGCCAGGGCGTTTTTCATGTGCTGGGCCGCAGCGCCCCGCGCGGCGGCCGGGTCACCCGCCTCGATGGCCGCCACGATCTGCAAGTGTTCGTAGGTCACCGCATCGGCAAAGTCGGCGCGCCGCGCCTCATTGGCGCGTGTCACGCGGGTGGCGCCCTTCAGAAACTGGGCCAGATAGTCGAGCGTGCTAATCATGAAAGGATTACCTGCCGCGTGCGCAATGGCGCGGTGGAACAGCACGTCTTCCTCCACACCATCGCGCCCGGCGCGCACCGCGTCGGCAATGCCCTGCATGGCCTGGCGGATGGCGGTGATGTCGTCGCTGGTGCGGCGCTGGGCCGCGAGCTCGGCCACCTCGGATTCGAGCGCGCGGCGCACCTCCACGATCTGCATCACGGCCTCGCGCGAGGCCGCATGGGGCAAATCAAACTGCAGGGGCTCGATGCCCGGCGCCTGCACATACACCCCGCTGCCCTGGCGCGAATCCACCAGCCCCAACGACTTGAGACGCGATATGGCCTCGCGCACTACCGTGCGGCTGACCTGGAACTGCTGGGCCAGTACAGCCTCGGTGGGCAATTTTTCGGCCGCCTGGATGCGCCCCGCGCGGATCTCCGCCTCCAGCGCGCTGGCCACCTGGTCGGAGAGCCTGGCGCTGGGTTTGAGGGCGGAGAACGGGGCGGACATGACAGGCAACGGCGTGAAAAGAAAGATCCGGAAAAAACCGGCGAAAGCGTGGGCAGCGGGGGTGTCGGCACTGTACCCCAACCCCCGCAGCCCACGGGCCCGAGAATGAACAGGGGCGCACGCGGCGCCCCTTTTGATTTGCGTTTGCGTTTGCTTTTGCTGTTGTTGAGACCTGTGACAGATCAGCGCAGCGAGCGCTGATCACTCACCCTGCGAGCCCCGGTGCGCCCAGCCGGTCGTGCGCTTTTCAATCCAGCTGAACAGTTCGTACATCACCATGGCCATGGCGCCCACCACCATCAGGCCCGCAAACGCCAGACCCATCTGCATGGACGAGCCCGCGCTGATGAGCAGGTAGCCAATGCCTTCGTTGGCTGCCGTCATCTCTGACACGGTGGTGCCCACAAACGCCAGCGTAATGGCGACCTTGAGCGAGCCAAAGAAGTACGGCATGGAGCGCGGCAGCCCCACCTTGGTCAGCACGTCCCAGCGTTTGGCGCCCAGCACGCGCAGCACGTCTTCCAGCTCAGGCTCCAGCGTGGCCAGGCCCGTGGCGATGTTGACCATGATGGGGAAGAAGCTGATGAGGAAGGCCGTGAGGATGGCCGGGCCCACGCCGATACCAAACCACACCACCAGGATGGGCACGAAGGCTGCCTTGGGCAGGGCGTTGAAGGCCGTCATCAGCGGATACACGGCGGCGTAGGCAAGGCGTGAGCTGCCGATGACAAAACCCAGCAGCACGCCCACCACAATGGCAATGCCAAAGCCCGCCATGGTGACCCAGTAGGTGCGCCAGGCGTGGGCCGAAATAACGCCCGCGAATTCGACCAGCTGTGTGGCGATGACCCAGGGGCTGGGGAACAGAAATTCAGGGACGCTGAAGGCCGAGCAGATGATCTGCCACAGCACAATGATCGCCACCAGCAGCAGCCACGGGGACCAGCGTTCTACGGTTTTTTTGTGCATGGTTGGAGGTCGACTTGTTTATTGCGAAAGGGGCGCACCGACTTTTCGCAGGGCGCCGATGTGGCCACGCAATTCGTGCACGATGTCCGTAAATTCTTTGGTGTAGGTGACCTCCAGCTCGCGCGGGCGGGGCAGCTCGATCTCGCGCTTCACCACAAACCGGCCGGGGCTCTTGCTCATCACGTAAACGGTATCGGCCAGAAAGGCCGACTCGCGCAGGTCGTGTGTGACCAGGATGACGTTGAATTTTTGCTCTGTCCACAGGTCGCGCAAGATGCACCACAGCTCTTCGCGTGTGAAGGCGTCGAGCGCACCAAATGGCTCGTCCAGCAGCAGCATCTTGGGCTCATGGATGAGCGCGCGGCAGATGCTGGCGCGCTGCTGCATGCCGCCCGAAAGCTGCCACGGGAACTTGTCTTCATAGCCGCCCAAGCCCACCTTTTGCAGCAGCTTGCGGGCGCGCTCTTCGTACTCTTTGCGCTTTTGCTTGAAGTTGCTGCGGTAGGGCTCGACGATTTCGAGTGGCAGCAGCACGTTGTCTACCGTGGTGCGCCAGGGCAGCAGCGAGGGCGCCTGAAACGCCATGCCCGAAATCTTGAGCGGCCCGGTTACGGGCTGCCCGTCGATCAGGATCTTGCCCATCGACGGCATTTTGAGGCCCGTAGCCAGCTTCATGAAGGTGGATTTGCCGCAGCCCGAGGGGCCGACGATGGCGATGAACTCGCCCTGGCGGATTTGCAGGTCGATGGCCTCGACGGCAAAGTGGTTCTGCGCGCGCAGCTCGTCGTTGTAGGCGAGCCAGACATCGCGGAAGTCCACAAAATAGGAGTCAGCAGCCTGCATAGAAGAAATTTGAATAAAAATGGCTTCTAGCGCTTATCCCATAAGCGGTAGAAGCTATCAAAATAATAGTAAACGTGCCGTAGGGCGGTGTTTACTTCTTGGGCAGGATGTTCAGCTCGGCGGTGGTGGGCAAAAAGCCGGGGTTCCACACGTCGTCCGCGTTCACACGCGTTTTGGTGTTGAACGCATCCGACACCTGCGATGCCATCAGCGACAGGCGGCCGGGCACGGCGTTGCCAAAGCCTTCCGCGCGGGCGTCGGGGCTGTTGATGACGGTGTCAATTGCCAGCTGCAGGCGGCGGGTTTCGAGCGGCACGTTCACGATGCCGTCGCGGGCCTTCACGTGTTCGATGGCGGCACCGGGGTTGGCGATCACTTCCTTGGCACCCTTGGTAAATGCTTGCAGGAAGGCCTTGACGGCGGCCGGGTTCTCCTTGATGAGCTTTGGAGACGCGATGATCACGTTGCCATACAGCTTCACGCCAAACTCGGCATACGGCAGCACCACCACGTCGGCGGCCTTGGCGCCACGGGCTTCCAGGTTGAGCAGCGACGTAAAGGTGAAGCCGGTGATGGCGTCCACGTCGCCGCGCACCAGCATGGTCTCGCGCAGCGGTGGGTCCATCGCGGTCCAGGTTACGTTGCCAATGCCATTGGCCTTTTGGAAGATGGGGAACGCGCGGCGACCCGCATCAAACACAGGCGCGCCGAGTTTTTTGCCGGCCAGGTCGGCAGGCTTGGTGATGCCGCTCTTTTTGAGCGCCATGACCGAGGCGGGCGTGTTGTTGTAGACCATCATCACCGCCACGGGCTTGTTCTGCGCGTCGGGGTTGTTGGCGTGAAACTCCATGACTGCAGCCAGGTCGGCAAAGCCCATGTCGTACGTGCCCGAGGCCACGCGCTGCACGGCACCGCCAGAACCATTGCCTGCATCCACCGTCACGTCCAGACCCGCAGCCTTGAAATAGCCTTTGGCCACAGGTTGCAAAAACAGCGCCGCAGGGCCTTCAAAACGCCAGTCCAGCTGGAACTTGATGGGGGTGGTGGCCTGGGCTTGGGCCAGCGAAGCGCCGCTGAGGAGTGCCAGCGCGGCGGCGGTTTGCATGAACAATCTTTTTTTCATAGGGGCTCCTGTCAGGCAAAGAAAAAATCCGGGGAGGGAGGGTGCTGACCGCATCCGGTGCGGTCCTACCTGGGTTCAGCAAAAACGATGCCCGGTTTCTCGACGCGGGTGTGCTGCAGGGAGATATTGTTCACCGAAGTGGTGCATGGCGGCATGCAGGGTTTCCCGAAATGGTGCAAATGCATGCGGCGGCGCAAGTGCAATGGGGCAAACGCGCAGAACCCTGGCCGGTGGCGGTGGTACAACGAAGTCGAGTTCAATATCCACACATCGCCCCGGGGGACCGCGACATGCCCAAGGTTTCAGAGTTTTGTGAAAACGTGCAATTGCCCACGATGCCCGACGTGGCGCGGGACCTCATCGCCACCATGCGCGACCAGGACATCCCGTTTGAAAAGGTGCGCAGTGCCATCTCGCGCGACCCGGCGCTGACCGCCAAACTCATCCGTCTGGCCAACAGCGCCCGCTTTGGCCTGCCGCGCCAGGTGGCGTCGCTGGACGACGCGATCACCATGGTGGGGCTGAACCAGGTGCGCACGCTGGCGCTGGCGGCGTGTATGTCCGGGGTGTTCAAGGACGCGGAAGGGGTGGATGCCGACGCCTTCTGGAAGGAAAGCATGGCCATCGCGGGGTACGCCCAATGGCTGGCCCGCACGCTGGGGTCCGACGTGCAGCAGTCGTGGTTGGCCGGGTTTTTGGTGCGCCTGGGCGAGTTGATCATTGCCCAGAAGGCGCCCGAGCAGATTGAAGCCATCGAGCACCTGCCGCACCACGCGGGCGGGCGCTGGGAGCGCGAGCGGTTACTCCTGGGTTTCTCTGAAGCCCAGGTGACGGCCGAGCTGGCCCGCCGCTGGAAGTTTCCAGACACCCTGGTGCTGGCGCTGGAAACCGCCGACGACCCGCTGGCGCACACGCCGTTTTGCCGCCTGGGTGGCATTTTGCATGTGGCCATGCTCCTGGCCGAGATTGGCCTGGAAGAGCCCAAGTCGCCCGCCGACACCATTGCCAGCCTGCCCGCAGAGATCAAACAGGCGCTGCAACTGGATTCAGTCTGGTTGGCCGAGCACCTGCCGCCGGTGGCCGATTTTGTCGATGTGGATGTGCGGTAGCGGACGGTCGCGCAAAGCGCTTTCGCCAACAAAAACGGGGCCTGAAAAGGCCCCGTTTTTGTTGGGTGCGGGTGCAGGCCTGGTGGCGCGCTGTGCTGCGCGAGCCAAAAGTCCCGTCAGGCCGTACGTGCTGCAGCGCTGGCCACGGCCAGTGCCGTCATGTTCAGCACCCGGCGCACGGTGGCTGCAGGCGTCAGGATGTAGGCCGTGGCGGCCACGCCCATCAGGATGGGGCCCACGGTAACGCCCCCGCTGGTGGTGGTCTTGAGCACGTTGTAGAGGATGTTCGCCGCATCCAGGTTGGGGCAGATCAGCAGATTGGCCGAGTCGGTCAGCGTCGAATCTGCCATGTAGGCGTTGCGGATATGGGGCTCCAGCGCAGCATCGCCGTGTAATTCGCCGTCGCACTCAATGTCGGGGTGCGCCGCCACAAACAGGTCGCGCGCCAGGCGCATCTTCTTGGCCGATGCACGCTTGGACGAGCCGTAGCTGGAGTGCGACAGGAACGCCACCTTGGGTGGGATGCCAAAACGCTGCACCTCTTGAACCGACATCCAGGCAATGTCTGCCAGCTGCTGGGCGGTGGGGTCTTCGTTCACGTAGGTGTCGGCAATGAAGAGTGTCCCGCGATTGGTCATCAGCGCGTTCAGCGCGGCGTAGTCGTTGACACCCGCCTGGCGGCCCAGAATGCTGTGGATGCGATCGAGGTGGGTTTCGTACGTGCCCACCAGGCCGCAGATCATGGCATCGGCATCGCCCAGCGTCACCATCAGCGAGGCGATGATGGTGTTGGACCTGCGCACGGCCGCTTTGGCCACTTCAATCGATCCGCCATTGCGCTTGGTGAGCTGGTGGTA
The DNA here is from genome assembly GCA_030692685.1 of Acidovorax sp. Taxonomy (GTDB): domain Bacteria; phylum Pseudomonadota; class Gammaproteobacteria; order Burkholderiales; family Burkholderiaceae_C; genus Acidovorax. Next base: position 45,048 of record JAUXZO010000131.1, read on the forward strand.
GTGCTCCCAGTACTGGCGAAAACGGGGGTCGTCTTCAGGGTTGCACACCTCTACATCCTTGCCCACGCGCATGCGCAAGCCTGCCTTTTCGATGCGGGCGGTGATGACCGCAGGGCGGCCAATCAAGATCGGTACAGCGATCTTGTCGTCAATCGCCATCTGCGCGGCACGCAGCGCGCGCTCGTCTTCACCGTCGGCATAGGCCACGCGTTTTTGCGATTCAGGCAGCGCTTTGACAGCCACGATCACCGGCTGCATCAGCATGCCGGTCTGGTACACAAAACGCGACAGCGTTTCTTTGTACGCCTCCATGTCGGTGATGGGGCGGGTGGCCACACCCGAGTCCATCGCAGCCTGGGCCACGGCAGGCGCAATCTTGAGGATCAGGCGCGAATCAAACGGCGTGGGGATCAGGTAGTCAGGGCCGAAGGTCAGCTCTTTGCCCGCATAGGCGTTGGCCACTTCTTCGCTGATGTCGGCCTTGGCCAGATCGGCAATCTGGCGCACGCAGGCCAGTTTCATGGCCTCGGTGATCTTGGTGGCGCCGCAGTCCAGCGCGCCCCGAAAAATGTACGGGAAACACAGGACGTTGTTGACCTGGTTGGGATAGTCCGAGCGGCCCGTGGCAATGATGCAGTCGGGGCGGATGGCCTTGGCCAGCTCGGGGCGGATTTCAGGTTCGGGGTTGGCCAGCGCCAGGATGATGGGTTTGGGGCCCATGGTCTTGACCATCTCGGCCGTCAGCACACCGGGGGCTGAGCAGCCCAAAAACACGTCGGCGCCGTTGACCACGTCGGCCAGCGTGCGCGCGTCGGTCTTTTGCACGTAGCGTTGCTTGGAGACATCCAGCGTGCCGGCGCGGCCTTCATAGATGACGCCTTTGGAGTCAACCACAAAGATGTTCTCGCGCTTCACGCCCAGGCCCACCATCACGTCCAGACAGGCAATGGCTGCGGCGCCTGCACCCGACACCGCCAGCTTGACGGCGCCAATGTCCTTGCCCACCAACTCCAGCCCGTTGAGCAACGCTGCGCTGGAGATGATGGCCGTGCCGTGCTGGTCGTCATGGAACACCGGGATGTTCATGCGCTCGGACAGCTGCTTTTCGATATAGAAGCACTCGGGCGCCTTGATGTCTTCCAGGTTGATGCCGCCCAAAGTGGGCTCCAGCGCCGCGATGATCTCAATGAGCTTGTCCGGGTCGCGCTCGGCCAGTTCGATGTCAAACACATCCACGCCCGCAAACTTCTTGAACAGGCAGCCCTTGCCTTCCATCACCGGCTTGGCGGCCAGCGGGCCGATGTCGCCCAGGCCCAGCACGGCGGTGCCGTTGGTGATGACCCCCACCAGGTTGCCGCGCGAGGTGTAGTCAAACGCTTTGGATGGGTCGGCCTCGATGTCCAGGCACGGATACGCCACACCGGGCGAATACGCAAGCGACAGGTCGCGCTGGTTGGACAAAGGTTTGGTGGGCGTCACCGAAATCTTGCCCCGGCTGGGGTTGCGGTGGTACTCGCGCGCGGCTTCGCGCAGGGCCTGTTCGGCGGCGGAAAGGTTCTGGGTCATACGAAAATCCTGGAGGTCATCGGCGGAATGCAAAAACAAGGGTACCCGATGGCGTGGCTGTCTGGCATGCAGGTTTATGCGTATGCGGCATGAAGCCAAAACCCCCTGGCAACCGAAGCGCTCAGGGGGCAGGGCCACCGGGGCTGTGGCGGTTCCTAGCAGCGGGCAGGCGTCAGGCCTGGTGGGCGTCGGCCTGGCGTGCGGCGTGGGCAGCGGCGGAGGTGTCGCGGCTGGCGCCATTGAAGAAAACGTTCAGGGCCACAGCCGTGATCGAGGCCAGCAGGATACCGGATTCAATGAGGGGGCGGGATGGGGTGCATGGCATGCGGCATCCATTGGCGGTGGTTGGGCGCGATCAGCGGGACCATGCCCACACCAATCGACACCGCCACGATGATCGCGTTGAAACGGTTGTTTGCCTGGGACACTTCTTGCTGGGATTTACCACTCAACCCTCCAGCCGCCCCAACGCCCGCAGCACGTTCTCCGCAGTCGCAGGCGCCGTCAACACCACCGGCGCGTTGGCATCAGCGCCCTCACGCCCAGCAGCCACCGCATTGCGCAGTGCCTCATACACGCTGATGGCCAGCATGAACGGCGGCTCTCCCACCGCCTTGCTGCCGCCCACGTTGTCCTCCCGGTTGGCTTCGGGCCAGAGATCCACCTTGAAGTGTTCCGGGATATCGCCGGTGGCCGGGATCTTGTAGGTGCTGGGGGCGTGGGTGGAGAGGTAGCCCTTGTCGTTCCACACCAGTTGTTCTGTGGTGAGCCAGCCCATGCCCTGCACAAAGCCGCCTTCTATCTGCCCCACGTCGATCGCCGGGTTGATGCTGTGGCCCACGTCGTGCAGGATGTCTACGCGCGTCACGCGGCTCTCGCCGGTCAGGGTGTCGATCACCACCTCCGAGCACGCTGCGCCGTAGCTGAAGTAGTAGAAAGGCCGGCCCGTGAGCGTGGCCTTGTCGTAGTGGATTTTGGGCGTGCGGTAAAAGCCGTCGCTCCACAACTGGATGCGGTTGGCGTAGGCCGCCTTCACCACATCGTCAAACGCGCGCACTGTTTTGGGGGACGTGATTTGCCCGCCCGCAAATTCGATGGCGCCCGCGCCGCAGCCGTCCAGCCCGCACACGAACGAGGCCAGGTTGTCGCGCACGTTGCGCGCTGCAAACTGTGCGGCGCGGCCGTTCAGGTCGGTGCCGCTGCTGGCTGCGGTGGCGCTGGCGTTGGGCACCTTGCTGGTGTCGCTGGCGGTGACCAGCACGCGATGCAGCGGCACGCCCAGTTCGTCGGCCACGATCTGCGCGACCTTGGTGTGCAGGCCCTGGCCCATTTCGGTGCCGCCGTGGTTTACCTGCACGCTGCCGTCGGTGTACACATGCACCAGCGCGCCCGCCTGGTTGAACAGCGTGGCCGTAAAGCTGATGCCAAACTTGACCGGCGTGATGGCCAGGCCGCGCTTGAGCACGGGCTGCAGCGCGTTCCACTGCGCGATGCGGGCCTGGCGCTGGCGGTAGTCTGCGTTGCGCTCCAGTTGCGGCATCAGCGCGTGCAGGATGTTGTCCTCCACCGTCATCTGGTAGTGCGTCACGTTGCGGCCCTCTGCCGCGTCCTTGCCATACAGGTTGACCATGCGAACGTCCTGCGCATCCCGGCCCAGTGCGCGCGCAATGTCGCCCACGATGGCCTCGATGACGATGACGCCCTGCGGGCCGCCAAAGCCGCGAAAGGCGGTGTGGCTCTGGGTGTTGGTTTTGCAGCGGTACGAGGCGATCTCCACGTCGCTCAGGTAATACGCGTTGTCGCTGTGGAACACGGCGCGGTCAGCCACGGGGCCAGAGAGGTCTGCGCTGAAGCCGCAATTGGCGGCCATCTGGAGCTTGAGGCCCGTGATGCGGCCGGTGTCGTCAAAGCCCACGTCGTATTCGTACGCAAACGGGTGGCGTTTGCCGGTGACCATGAAGTCTTCATCTCGGTCCAGCCGCAGCTTGATGGCCCGGCCAAACTTGTTCGCCGCCACCGCCGCCCACACAGCCAGATGGCCGGCCTGCGTCTCCTTGCCGCCAAAACCGCCGCCCATGCGTCGGCATTCCACGCGCACGGCGTGGTTGTCTAGCCCCAAGGCGTGCGCCACCCAGTGCTGCACCTCGCCGGGGTGCTGGGTGCTGGAGTAGATGCACCACTGTTTTTGCTCCAGCGGCAGAGCGTAGGCGATCTGGCCTTCCAGATAGAAGTGCTCTTGCCCGCCCACCTCGAACGCGCCCTGCAGGCGGTGGGCTGATTGCGCCAGGCCGGTGGCCGCGTCACCCCGGCGCACAAAAACGGGGGGCAGCACGTAGCTTTCGGCCTTGAGCGCATCGTGCACCGACAGCACAGCGGGCAGGGGAGTGATGTCGAGCTTTACGGCGCGCACGGCGCGGCGCGCCTGCATCACCGAGTCGGCCACCACCAGGCCGATGACCTGGCCGATGTGCTGCACGGTGTCGTGCGCAAACACGGGTTCATCGTGCGCAAAGGCGGCCAGCAGTTTGTCGCCGGGCACATCCGCCGCCAATACCACACCGCGCACGCCGGGCAGGGCGAGGGCTGCGCTGGCGTCCACGCCGTTCAAGGTGCCGTGGGCCACGGTGGAGAGGATGGGCGCGGCATACAGCGTGCCCTTGACCTCGGGAAGATCGTCGATGTAGTGGGCGGCGCCCGCCACCTGGGCGCGCGCGCTTTCGTGGATGTGCGACTGGCCCATGGCGCGGGTGCTGGCGGGGGCGCTGCCCTGTGGGGCGGCCAGGGGCTCGGCGGCGTGGGCGTCTGCGGCAGCGGCCACGGGGTCGTCTACCGCGTCGCGACTCATGGACAGGCCGTTAGACGAGATGTCGCGCTGGTTCATACGGATTCCTCCAGGCGAAAGTTCTCCACGCTCACCGCCTCTTCACCCTGGCTCTCCAGCCAAAAGCGCTGCAGCAGGCTGGCCAGCACCGTGCGGCGGTAGGCCCCGCTGGCGCGCATGTCCGAGATGGGGTTGAACTCGCTTTGCAGCGCTTGCGCGGCTCGGGCGATGGTGTCGGCGCTCCACGGCTGGCCGACCAGCGCGGCTTCGGTCTGGCGCGCGCGGGCAGGGGTGGCGGCCACACCGCCTGCGCCAATGCTGGCGCGGCGCACCACGTCACCTTCGATGTCGAGGTGAATGACCAAACAAACCGCCGAAATGTCATCGTCAAAACGCTTGGAGATTTTGTACGCCCGGAGCACTTCGGTGACCCCAGGCCGTGGCACCACGATGCGCACCAGCAACTCGTCGGGCGCCATCACGTTTTGGCGGTAGCCGGTGTACAGGTCTTCCAGCGCCATGGCGCGTTCGCCGCGCGCGCTGGCCAGCACCACCTGGGCGCGCAGTGCAATCAGCAGCGGCATCGAGTCGCCAATGGGCGAGCCGTTGGCCACGTTCCCACCCAGCGTGCCCGAGTTGCGCACGGGCAAGCCCGCAAAGCGTGTAGCAAAGGTGTGCAACTGCGGCCACTGCGCCACCAGTGCGGCAAAGGCGTCGGTCAGCGTGACGGCGGCGCCGAGGGTGATGTGGTGGGCATCTTGCTGCACCGTGCGCAGCTCGGCGACGCGGGTCACGTCCAGAATCTGCGCGTACTGTTTGTGCTGCTTGGTGACCCACAGGCCGACATCGGTGCAGCCAGCCACCACCTGCGCCGCAGGGTGTGCGGCGCGTGCGGACAGCAGGTCGGGCAGTGTGGCGGGAGAAATATAAGAAGAATTGGCCTCTAGCGCTTGATGGTTAAGCGCTAGTAGCTCTAGTTTTTGTAGCAAAAGAGGTTCATTCACTGCCATGGCGGGCAGGGCGGCCATCTGCTGCGCGGCGTCCAGAATGGGGCGGTAGCCGGTGCAGCGGCACAGGTTGCCGGAGAGTTCTTCTTGCGCCAGTTCGCGGGTGATGGGTTGGCCGTTGCACACATGGTCGAGCGCCGACGGGCCGCCCCTAGGTGCGAGGGCCCCCTCGGGGGGCAGCGAACCACACGCAGTGGGAAGCGTGGGGGCGATGTGCCTTTGGTACATGCCAAAGAGACTCATCACAAAACCGGGGGTGCAAAAACCGCACTGGGAACCGTGGCACTGCACCATGGCTTCCTGGGCTGGATGCAGGGTGATTGATTTCTGAGCGGCGGGGGAGGCATCCACCCGTTGAATCAACGGGTCTTCCGCCAGATCCTCCACCGTCCACAGCGCCATGCCATCCACGGAATGCGCCAGGCGAATGCAGCTGTTCACCGCGCTGTAGTGCAGCTTGCCATCCTGCGCCTGGCCCAGCACCACGGTGCACGCGCCGCAGTCGCCTTCGCCGCAGCCCTCCTTGGTGCCGGTGCAGCCCAGGTCTTCGCGCAGCACCTCCAGCAGCGTGCGGTCGGGTGGTACATTGCCCAGCGCCACGGGCTGGCCTCGGCGCAGGAATTGCAAGGGTCTTGTTGTCATGACAAACGCCACTTCGATCTTTGTTTGAAAGGTTCAGCAGAGGGTAGAACGCAGTACCGTTACCGGCATATGCGCAAGCTTATGGCACCCATGCCCACACCGCTATGAGAGACCACGCCCTTTTCGACAAGATAGACCTCCATCTCATAAGGGTCTTGCACACCGTGCTCACAGAACGCAGCGTATCGAGGGCCGCCGTCCGCCTGGGCATGCACCAGCCGGCGGTGTCGGCTGCGCTCAAGCGCCTGCGCGACCTGGCGGGCGACCCACTGCTGGTGCGTTCGGGAGCCAGCATGATGCCCACCGACGCCGCGCTGCGCATGGTGGAGCCCGCAGGGGTCATCCTGCGCTCGGCCGAGGCGCTGTTCTCTGACGCCCGCGGGTTTGACCCGCGCACGGCCACCCGCACCTTCCGTGTGGCCGCCAGCGACTACCTCGACCCGCTTTTTCTGCCCCAGCTCGTGGCCCGCATCAAGGTAGAAGCGCCTTTGTGCCCCATCGACATCCTGCCCTTGTCGGCCGACACGCACTACCACGCGCACCTGGCGCAGGGCGAGGTGGATGTGGTCATCGGCAACTGGCCCCAGCCGCCGGACGATTTGCACATGGGCCGGCTGTTTGGCGACGAGGTGGTCTGCCTGGTAGGCAAGGACCACCCCGCCGTGCGGCGCGGCTGGGATGCGGAAAGTTGGCTGGCTGCCGAGCACATTGCCCCCACGCCCACCCACCCCGGCGCGCGCGGCGTGATCGACGCGCACCTGGACAGCCTGGGCATGCAGCGCAACATCACCGCGCGCTGCGCCCACTTCAGCCTGATCCCCAGCATCGTGGCATCGAGCTTGCTTGTGTTGACCACAGGCCGCCAGTATTGCGAACGGTATGTAGGCCAGTTGCCGCTGGCCATCCTGCCGTGCCCGGTGGCGTTTCCCCGGCTCATGTACTACCAGCTGTGGCATGCGCGCACGCACCACTCGGCCGCCGCCGCCTGGTTGCGCGACTGTGTGAAAACGGTGGCTGCTTCGCTACGAAAAGAATAGCTGCTAGCGCACGCTGAACAAGCGCAAGAAGGTGTTTTCATTCTTATAACAAGTTGTAAAACTGAGAGACAATCCCCGCATGAGTTCACCTCCTACTTCTCCCGCTCAGGCGGCGTCGCTGCCGCCACCCCGGCTGCAGTTGACGGGCATTACCAAGCGCTACCCGGCCGTGGTGGCCAACAGCGGTGTGTCGCTGACGGTGCTGCCCGGTGAGATCCATGCGGTGCTGGGCGAAAACGGCGCGGGCAAGTCCACGCTGATGAAGGTCATCTACGGCTCGGTCAAGCCCGACGAAGGCAGCGTGTTGTTCAACGGCCAGGTGGTGCAGGTGCGCAACCCGCAAGAGGCACGCGCTTTGGGCATTGCCATGGTGTTCCAGCACTTCAGCCTGTTTGACACCCTGACCGTGGCCGAGAACGTGTGGCTGGGCCTGGACAAAAGCCAGGCGCTGGCCGAGGTCACGCAGCGCATCACCGCCAAGGCGGCCGAATATGGCCTCGACATCGACCCCCTGCGCCCCGTGCACACCCTCTCGGTGGGCGAGATGCAGCGGGTAGAAATCATCCGCGCGCTGCTCACCAACCCCAAGGTGCTGATCCTGGACGAGCCCACCTCGGTGCTCACGCCGCAGGCGGTCGAAAAGCTTTTTGTGGTGCTGCGCAAGCTGGCCAGCGAGGGCTGCAGCATCCTCTACATCAGCCACAAGCTGCATGAAATCCGCGCGCTGTGCACCGCCTGCACCGTGCTGCGTGGCGGCAAGGTCACGGGCGTGTGCAACCCGGCGGAAGAATCCAATGCCTCCCTGTCGCGCCTGATGATCGGTGCAGAACCCCCCGCGCTGGAGCACCGTGCGGTGCAAACCGGCGCCACGGTGCTGCGCGTGCAGGGCTTGTCGCTGCCACGCGCTGACCAGTTTGGCGTGGACTTGATGGACCTGGACTTTGAGGTCAAGGCTGGTGAAGTGGTGGGGATTGCCGGTGTGTCGGGCAACGGACAAAGAGAGCTGCTGTATGCGCTGTCGGGCGAAGACCGGCGCGCCGAGCCTGCCAGCATTCAGGTGTCGGGTCAGAACGCGGGCCGCATGGGCCCCGGCCAGCGCCGCGCGCTGGGCCTGCATTTTGTGCCAGAAGAGCGCCTGGGCCGGGGTGCGGTACCCACCATGGGGCTTGCGCACAACCTGCTGCTCACGCGCACCAACTCGGTCAGCGGCAGTGGCTGGATCAAGGTGGGGGCGCTGCAAAAACACGCCGAGGCCATCATCCAGCGCTTCAACGTCAAGGCGGGCGGCCCCAACGCAGCGGCCAAGTCGCTGTCGGGTGGCAACCTTCAAAAGTTCATCGTGGGGCGCGAGATCGACGCCAACCCGAAACTGCTCATCGTCTCGCAACCCACCTGGGGCGTGGACGTGGGCGCTGCCGCGCAAATTCGCGGGTCGATTCTGGCGCTGCGCGATGCGGGTTGCGCGGTGCTGGTGGTCAGTGAGGAGCTGGACGAATTGTTTGAAATCTGCGACCGGCTGCACGTGGTGGCCAAGGGGCATCTGTCGCCCTCCGTGCCGCGTGCCAACGCCACGGTAGAGCGCATCGGCGAATGGATGAGTGGCCTGTGGAATGCCGATGTGCAGGCCCACCTGGCCCAACAACAGTCGCAAGCCCGGGCTGGGGAGGCGCAGCATGCTTAAGCTGGAACCGCGTCCCCAGGCTTCCAACCTCTGGACCTACGGCTCGCCGCTGCTCGCGGTGGTGGTGACCGTGCTGATTGGTGTGGCCTTGTTCATGGCGCTCGGCAAAGACCCCGTGCGGGGCCTGCAGGTCTTCTTCTGGGAGCCCATCAAGACGCCGTACGCCATGGGCGAACTCATGGTCAAGGCCACGCCGCTGCTGCTCATCGCGCTCGGGCTGGCGGTGTGTTTTCGCTCAAACGTGTGGAACATCGGTGCCGAAGGCCAGTTTGTGATTGGTGCTGTCACGGCCGGGGGCATGGCCTTGCTGGCCGACAAGACCACCGGGCCCTGGATCGTGCCCGCCATTTTGCTGGCGGGCGTGCTGGGCGGCATGGCGTGGGCGGGGCTCACGGCGCTGCTGCGGGACAAGTTCAACGCCAATGAAATCCTGGTAAGCCTGATGCTGGTCTATGTGGCCACCTTGGTGCTGGGCTACCTGGTCTATGGCCCCTGGAAAGACCCCATGGGCTACAACTTTCCGCAGACCAAGACGTTTGAGAAGGTCACGCAGATCCCCCGGCTGATGCAGGGCTCGCGCATGTCGATCGGCCTGCTGCTGGCACTGGCGGGGGCGGCGGCACTGTGGGTGTTTCTGTTTCGCACGCGGGCCGGTTTTGCGCAGCAGGTGGGCGGCTTGGCACCTGCTGCGGCGCGTTACGCGGGCTTCTCGTCGCGCCGCGCGTTGTGGACGGCGCTGCTCATTTCGGGCGGCGCAGCGGGCCTGGCCGGTGCACTGGAAGTGGCGGGGCCCATTGGTCAGCTCACCCCGTATGTGCCTGCAGGCTATGGTTTTGCGGCCATCATCGTGGCCTTTGTGGGGCGTTTGCACCCGGTAGGCATGATTCTTTCGGCCATTCTCATGAGCATGTTCTACATCGGCGGTGAACTGGCGCAATCGCGTTTGGGCTTGCCCAAGTCGCTAACGGGCGTGTTCCAGGGGTTGCTGCTGTTTACGCTGCTGGCCTGTGACACCTTGATCGCCTACCGCATTCGCTGGGTGTCTACCCCCTCAGCCAAAAAAGGAGGCAAGTGATGGAATCCTACGCACTCCTGATCGGCGCCACGCTCAGCGCTGGCACCGTTCTGGCCATTGCGGCCCTGGGCCTGCTCATCAATGAAAAGGCAGGCATCGTCAATCTGGGCGCCGAGGGCATGATGCTCTGTGCCGCCATTGCGGGCTTTGCCACTGTGGTGCACACGGGCAACACCTGGCTGGGGTTTGCGGCGGGCATGGCTGCCGGCGCGCTGCTGGCGGCCATTTTTGGCGTGCTGGTGATCTGGCTCAACACCAACCAATACGCCACGGGGCTCGCGCTGTCGTTGTTCGGCGTCGGCTTTTCGGCGTTTGCGGGCATCAGCTACGTGCAGGCCAAGCTGCCAGAGCTGCCCAAGTACGCGATTCCGGTGCTGGGTGATGTGCCGCTGCTCGGGCCCGCGCTGTTTCGGCAGCACCCGCTGGTGTACATCACCATGCTGCTGGTGGCGGGGCTGATTTGGTTCCTGTACCGCTCGCGTGCAGGTTTGGTGCTACGTTCGGTGGGCGAGTCGCCCGAGTCTGCCCACGCACTGGGCTACCCCGTGCGCCGCATCCGTTTGGCCGCTGTGGTGGCCGGGGGTGCGCTGTGCGGGTTGGCGGGGTCTTATATCTCTACCGTCTACACCCCGCTGTGGGTCGAAGGCATGGTCGCGGGGCGCGGCTGGATTGCGCTGGCGCTCACCACCTTTGCCACCTGGCGCCCGGCACGGGTGTTGCTTGGTGCTTACCTGTTTGGTGGCGTGACCATGCTGCAGTTCCATTTGCAGGCCACGGGCGTGCAGGTAGCCAGCCAGTTGCTGAGCATGCTGCCGTATGTGGCCACCATCGTGGTGCTGGCGTTGATCTCGCGCAACCCGGCGTGGATCCGCATCAACATGCCCGCATCGCTGGGGAAGCCGTTTTATCCGGGCAGCTGAAATGCCGGATGTCCGTGCCGCAGATGGGTGTTACCCAGTGGTAGATCGCCCCATAATTAGTGTTTTTCGCGTGTTTAACCCCCCCAACGTTCTCAAGAAGGAACCGACATGACTGATCTGCAGAAACGCTCCATGCTCAAGGTGGCAGCGCTCTCCGCCATTGCCGCCGCTGCACTCGTGGGCTGTGGCAAGAAGGAAGAACCGGCACCGGCCCCTGCGCCCGCACCGGCCCCTGTGGCAGAGGCCCCGGCACCCAAGCCCGAGCCACTGAAGATCGCTTTTGCCTATGTTGGCCCCGTGGGCGACGGCGGCTGGACGTTTGCACACGACAACGGCCGCAAGGCCATCGAAAAGGAATTCGGCGACAAGGTGGTGACCAGCTTTGTCGAAAGCGTGCCCGAATCGGCCGACGCCGAGCGCGTGCTGCGCGACATGGCCGGCCAAGGCAACAAGCTGATCTTTGGCACCACCTTTGGCTACATGAACTCCATTGAGAAGCTCGCTCCCGACTTCAAGGATGTGAAGTTCGAGCACGCCACCGGTTACAAGACGGCCGAGAACGTGCGGACTTACGACAGCCGCACCTACGAAGGCGCCTACATGGCTGGCGTGATCGCTGGCGCCATGACCAAGTCCAACACGCTGGGCGTGGTCGGCTCGGTGCCAATCCCTGAAGTGATCCGCAACATCAACAGCTTCACGATGGGCGCCCAGTCGGTCAACCCCAAGATCAAGACCAAGGTGGTGTGGGTGAACGAGTGGTTTAGCCCACCGAAGGAAACCGAAGCCGCCACCAGCCTGATCAATGGCGGCGCCGACGTGCTGTTCCAGAACACCGACTCGGCTGCCGTTTTGAAGACAGCCCAAGAAAAGGGCAAGCGCGCCTTCGGTTGGGACAGCGACATGACCGCTTACGGCCCCAAGGCCCACCTGGCATCTGCCGTGATCAACTGGGGCCCGTACTACATCAAGGCCACCAAAGACGCGCTGGAAGGCACCTGGAGCACGGGCCAGAGCTGGTGGGGCGTGAAGGAAGGCGCCATCGACATCGTCTCCATCGCCGAAGACGTGCCTGCCGACATCAAGACCAAGGTCGAAGAGATCAAGAAGGGCCTGGCCGCAGGCACCTACAACATCTGGAAGGGCCCCATCGTGGGTCAGGACGGCAAGGAAGTGTTGGCCAAGGATGTGGTCGCCGATGACAAGTTCTTGGGCGGCGTGAACTTCTACGTCAAGGGCGTGGAAGGCAAGATCCCCGGCGGCGAAAAGAAGTAAGTAAGAAAAAATCAGTGGGCTGATGGGCCTGCTGTACACAGAGAGGGCCGCCTGCGGGTGGCCCTTTTCTATTTCCGCTCCCGGCTTTACAAAAAGGATGAGCAGATGGTCGAATCAAGCTTGTGGCATCCGGTGGCCTTGGTGGGCGATGTGGCGCAGACCCCTGTTGCCGTGCAGCTTCTGCAGCAACCCGTGGTGGTGTGGCGCGATGCGGAGGGTTTGGTGCAGGCGTTTGCCGACCAGTGCCCGCACCGTGGCGCCCGGCTGTCGCTGGGCCGCGTGACGCCGCAAGGGCAGCTGGAGTGCCCGTACCACGGCTGGCAGTTTGCAGCCGACGGGCGCTGTACCTATGTGCCCGCATTGCCCGCGTTTGTGCCCCCGCCTGGGCATTGCGCACGGGCCTTTGAGGCGCGTGAAGCCCATGGCGTGGTCTGGGTGCGCATGGAGCAGCAGGGCAGTGCGGCACCGCCCGCATTTGCGGCCGAGTACGACGCGCGGCTGCGCAAGCTCAACTGTGGGCCGTATGACGTGGCCGCCAGCGCACCGCGCATCATCGAAAATTTTCTGGACATGTCGCACTTCGGTTTTGTGCACGAAGGCTGGCTGGGCAGCCGCGATGCCACAGCTATTGACGACTACCGCGTGGAAGCCACGCCCACCGGCCTGCTGGCCACGGGCTGCAAGGCCTGGCAACCCCAGTCCAACCTGCATTCCACGGCCCCGGCCCAGGTGGAATACACCTACGAAGTCACGGCGCCCTATGCAGCCGTGCTGACCAAGGTGCCTGAAGCGGGCACCACGGCCTTAGATGGCTGGCGCGAATCAATTGCTCTGTTTATCTGCCCCGTGACACCCGTGCGCAGCCGCGTGTGGTTTCGTTTGGCTGTGGCAGATTTCGATTCGCCCGACGAGAAACTGCAGGCGTTTCAGCACACCATCTTCACGCAGGACCAGCCCGTGCTGGAGTCGCAGACGCCACAGCTCCTGCCGCTCGATCTGCGCGCAGAGTTGCATACCGCTACCGACAAGGCATCATCTGCCTACCGCCGCTATCTGCGCCAGAGCGGCATTACTTTGGGAGTCTGCTGATGATTAAAGTGCCCCCGATTTCCGCCGACCGCCTGCCTGCATTGCTGCGCGCAATGCCCAAGGCCGAACTGCACATCCACATCGAAGGGTCGCTGGAGCCCGAACTGATTTTTGCCCTGGCCCAGCGCAACGAGCTGACCTTGCCCTACGCCAGCGTGGAAGACCTGCGAAGCGCCTACGCGTTCAGCAACCTGCAGAGTTTTCTGGACATCTACTACGCCGGTGCCAGCGTGCTGTTGCATGAGCAGGATTTTTACGACATGGCGCGCGCCTACCTGGGCCGCGCTGCGCGCGACAACGTGCTGCATGCCGAGATTTTTTTCGACCCCCAGACTCACACGGAGCGTGGCGTGGCGATGGAGACCGTCATCAACGGCCTGCAACGTGCGTGTGAAGATGCGCGGACCGAGCTGGGCATCAGCGCCACGCTGATCATGTGTTTCCTGCGCCACCTGAGCGAAGAGTCCGCTTTCGAAACGCTGGAGCAGGCCATGCCACTGATCGACAAGATCGTGGGCGTAGGCCTCGATTCAAGCGAACTCGGCCACCCGCCCGAGAAGTTTGCCCGCGTGTTTGCCCGCTGCCGAGAACTGGGCCTGCACCTGGTGGCCCACGCGGGCGAGGAGGGCCCACCGGCCTACATCTGGAGCGCGCTAGATGTACTCAAGGTCGAGCGCATCGACCACGGTGTGCAGGCGGTGCACGACGCTGCTCTGATGCAGCGGTTGGCGAAAGACCGCATTGCGCTCACCGTGTGCCCCCTGTCCAACCAGAAGCTGTGCGTCTTCCCCGACCTGGCCGACCACAACCTGGGAAAACTGCTCGACGCCGGGCTGGCCGCCACGGTCAACTCGGACGACCCTGCCTACTTTGGTGGCTACATGAACGAGAACTTCACCCAGGTGTTTGCCGCCACGGGCCTCACGGCAAAACATGCTTACCAGCTGGCGTTCAACAGCTTTGAGGCGAGTTTTGCGGGCAACGCAGACAAGCGGATTTGGGAACACAAGCTCAAGGAAACGTTTGAGCGGTGTGTGGAGCATGACTATTGACGCAGCACGAGCTTGACAAGCTGGGTCGCCGCGCAGCGTGCCAAGCAGGTAGCAAATGCTATCAAAATAGTAGCTAATAACGCTTTACAGATAAGCGCTAGTGGCTAAATTGATGCTGAATCTGCTCGCCATTCCTCGGTGATGGCAGAGTGCCAGCGTGACATGGGCCGAAGGCGGATCTGCGGGAGGGTGCGCCGTATGAGTTCCGGGTAAACCCTACAATTGTGGGGTTGTGTACCTGCCCGAAGCGCGCCATGCGCTCCGGGCGCTTTTTTGCCCGCGCGCGGTGGTGTGTGTTGCGCTCCGTGGGGCAGCCGTTGTGCGCAGGCGTTGTGCATAGTTCTCCCGTCGGATTTCTCACCATGTTTCTTCATCAACTTTCCATTGGCAAGCGCCTGACCCTGGTGCTGGGCGTGATTCTTTTGCTGTTTTTCGTCAGCAGCGTGGTTGCGGTTGTCAAACTGAACCAGCTGGGTGCGTTGATCGACACCATGGTGGACGAGAACGTCAAGACCGAGCGTGCGGGCGCGGACTGGCTCCTTAACACCACGGCGGGCGTGCAGCGTGCTGCGGCCATTGCCAAAAGCAGCGACGCCTCGTTGGTGCCTTATTTCGCACCGGCCACGGCCGCCGCCATCAGCGAGACCAACGAGCTGCAGAAGTTCATCGAGTCGAAGATGGATACGCCCGATGAAAAGCAGCTGTTTGCCAAGTTGGGCGAGCTGCGCCGGGCTTACCTCAGCGCGCGCGAGGAAGTCAGCAAGCTCAAGCAGGCGGGCGATGCCGATGCAGCCGGCAAGGTCTTCACCGAACGGTTTGAGCCCACTTCGCGCGACTATGTGGCAGGCGTCAAGCAGATGGTGGACCTGCAGCGCAACCAGCTGGACGCCGCCGGCAAGCGCAGTGAAGCACTGCGCGCCCAGACCACGCTGCTGCTGCAGATCTGCACCGGCGTCACGCTGCTGCTGGGCGCCTTGCTGGCCTGGCTGCTGACCACCAGCATCACGCGCCCGCTGCGCCAGGCCGAGGCCATTGCAGAAACCATTGCCAACATGGACCTGACAGGCGCCCCCCAGGCGACCTACGCCAACGACGAAACCGGTCATCTGCTGCGATCCCTGGATGCCATGCGCAGTGCCCTGCACCGCTCGCTGCAGCAGGTGCGCGGCGTGGTGGACAGCATCTCCACCGCCAGCACCCAGATCGCCATTGGCAACCAGGACCTGAGTGCCCGCACCGAGCAGACCGCCAGCAGCCTGCAGGAGACCGCCAGCTCGATGGAAGAGCTGACCAGCACCGTGCGCCAGAGCGCGGATTCGGCCGTGCAGGCCAACCAGCTGGCGGCTTCGGCTGCGCAGGTGGCACAACGTGGCGGGGACGTGGTGGCCCAGGTGGTGCACACCATGGACGACATCAATGCGAGCAGCAAGAAGATTTCCGACATCATCGGCACCATTGATGGCATTGCCTTCCAGACCAACATCCTGGCGCTGAACGCCGCCGTCGAGGCGGCCCGTGCCGGTGAGCAAGGCCGTGGTTTTGCCGTGGTGGCGAGCGAGGTGCGCAACCTGGCCCAGCGCAGCGCCGAAGCCGCCAAGGAGATCAAGACCCTGATCGGCGTGTCGGTCGAGAAGGTGGAGTCGGGCGCCGCGCTGGTACAAAACGCAGGCAGCACCATGAGCGAGATCGTGAGTTCGGTGCGCCGCGTGACCGACATCATTGGCGAGATCAGCGCCGCCGCATCCGAGCAGAGCCTGGGCATAGGCCAGGTCAACGTTGCGGTCAACCAGCTCGACCAGATGACTCAACAAAACGCGGCCTTGGTGGAAGAGTCCACCGCTGCGGCCGAGAGCCTGAAGGACCAGGCTGCACGCCTGGCAGACGTGGTGGGCGCCTTCCGTCTGGGCGCGCCCTCGCACGCCCCGCGCCTGAACTGAGTGCTTTGACGGCCGCATCAACCTTGTAGAGGCCGACCCTCCAGCTGATCGAACCAAGCTGCAAACCCACCACCAGACGCGTCGCCCTGCGAGTCTGGTGTTTTTACCAACTGGGCCATGTAGAGGACCACCATGTACAAAAACCTCGCAGCCACGCTCGTAGCCGCCTGTTTTTTATCCCCCGTTTTTTCACAGCCTGTGCCGGGTAGAACCGCAAGCGCCAGTGCTGCACCGCCCGTCAAAGCCGGATTCGTCTACGTCTCCCCGATCACCGAAGCGGGCTGGACCCGCCAGCACGACGAAGGCCGCAAGGCCGTGGAGGCTGCGCTGGGCAGCCAGGTGAAGACCACCTTCGTCGAGAACGTGGCCGAAGGTGCGGATGCCGAGCGCGTGATCCGCGACCTGGCCGCCACCGGCCACCAGATCATCTTCACCCCCAGTTTTGGCTACATGGAGCCCACGCTCAAGGTGGCGCAGGACTTCCCCCAAGTCAAGTTCGAGTCCATCACCGGCTACAAGACCGCGCCCAACTTGGCCACCGCCAACGCGCGCTACTACGAGGGCCGCTACCTGGCTGGCATTGCCGCGGGCCGCATGAGCAAGACCGGTGTGGCTGGTTTTGTGGCGGGTTTCCCCATCCCGGAGGTGCTGCAGGGCATCAATGCCTTCACGCTGGGCATGCGTTCCGTCAACCCGCAGGCCACCGTCAAGGTGGTGTGGCTCAACGTGTGGTTTGACCCGCCCAAGGAGCGCGACGCCGCCATGGCCTTGTTCAACCAGGATGTGGATGTGATCGCCTTCCACACCGGCTCCACAGCCGTGATGGCGGCTGCGCAGGAGCGGGGCAAGATGGCCGTGGCCTACCACTCGGACATGCGCCGCACGGGGCCTGATGCGCAGATCGTGGCCGTGACGCACCAGTGGGGCGCGTATTACACCGAGCGGGTGCGGGCTGTACAAAACGGCACCTGGAAAAGCGCCAGCCTGTGGGGCGGCGTGCGCGAAGGCATGATCCGCGTCGGCGACTTTGGCCCCCGCGTGCCTGCCGCCGTACAGCAGGAAGTGCTGGCCGCGCAAAAGGCCATCGGTGCCGGCAGACTGCTACCTTTCCGCGCGGGCAAGGCGCCGGTGCGCGACAACGTCGGGCAAGAGCGGATCGCTGCGGGCCAGGCGCTGTCGGATGCACAAATATTGCAGATGAACTGGCTCGTGGAGGGCGTCGTGGGCAAGCTGGCCCATTGACACCGACCTCCAGTACCGCGCCCCAGCCGTCCCGGAATCCCCATATCTACTATGGGGCGCTCCGTATACAAGCGGTGCCCCCTTGCCGCTAAGCTTGCTGCCATGCCTGTATACCGATCTGCCCTTTTGCGCTTTGCCGACGACGGCACGGCCCTGTATGACCCAGATGGCCTGCTGGCCACGGGCCCCGATGC
>JAUXZO010000145.1 GCA_030692685.1 Acidovorax sp.
GCATCACTCGCCCGGTGCACATCGGCCGCAGCACCCAGGTCTGGGCGATTGAGCTGCGCAATGACGCCGGCGAGCTGACCTGTGTGTCGCGCATCACCATGGCGATGCTGGTACCCAAGTAGGGCTTTAAAGCAAAATTTGGGGAATTATGTACTTGACAAACCCTAGGCCAAAAGCCGGGCAACCGTCAGACGACGGCCCAATCAACTCTGCTTGGGCCCAGTCGGTTTAGGCGGCGTCTTTTTGGGCTTTGGTGGGGTGGCCAAAAGCCGTCTCAGTACCTCGTCCGGTGACGGCGTTGACGGTTCCGGCTTGTCCTTTTTAGTCATGCTAAGTCAGCGAAGCCGCCAATGCTCAACCACTTTTGATCGGGCGTTCGTTTGAACAGGGTGTTTTCATAGCGGCGAAATGAGACGCCAACTTGATTCATCTTGTTGTCAAACGAGTCAGCGGTGAATGCCCAGCCTGACTCTTCGAATTTGGTTGTTGCCTCGCGCGTGGTCAGCGCTTCGACCTGCGTATCCATGAAGCTTTTCAGCGCTTTGGTAAAAGGCATTCCGCCAAATCGTCCGGTTTGGGCATCGGCCAACTTAAGGACTCTCTGTTCCGGCTGCGGGGCGCCTTCCGAAGGCAGAAGCATCTTCATCGACGCCATAGCGGTGCGCAATGTTTCTAGGCGCGCTTGAAGCTCCGCCATGTCCTTGATGACCTCTGATTCCTCGGCGCGCAGAGCGGCAAAGGCTTGAGCCAAAGCGTCGTTATTGCGCGGCAAAAATGTCACGGCCATAGACAAATCTCCATGAAATCTATAAAATACCTAGAGTGCCCCCGGCCAGACTCGAACTGACATCTCCGGACTACGAAACCTGTGCTCTATCCTTTGAGCTACGGGGGCATAAAAGAGGCCAGCGCTAAGACTGGCCCAGGATGAGAGAAACTATCTCCGGATGGTTTTTTGATACATCAATCGACTTTCCCGGCTCACGCCGTACTGCTGCTACGCAAGTTGATAAAAGCCGACCATTTCGAACTGGTCGGCTTTTTTATTTTAAACGCGTGAGTTGGATTCTGGCAAGCAAGTTTGATTGGCGGATAAAGTAACAGTTCGTAACCGCGCTTGGCTAGGGCTGGCGTGTCGATGCCAGCCGCTTTAGCAGCCTGTCAAACTTACTGGGTTTATTGGCCACCAATCCGCCGATAGGTCAGGCGCTTGCCTGCG
Source organism: Acidovorax sp. (assembly GCA_030692685.1). GTDB lineage: Bacteria > Pseudomonadota > Gammaproteobacteria > Burkholderiales > Burkholderiaceae_C > Acidovorax. The sequence goes on from JAUXZO010000145.1 coordinate 1,220, forward strand.
ATGCCTTTGAGGGCAATGTCGGCGCGCTCCATGTCAGTGAAGCCCAGAGCCGTGCGGGTGTTGTAGCGGAAGTCAAACTCATTGCAGTAGCGCTGCAAGTGTTGCTCACCAACGTGGTGAAAGGTGCCGATCAGGCCGCGCTTGAGGATGCTGAAATAGCCCTCTACGGTGTTTGAGTGCATGTTGCCGTTCACGTACTGACCGGCGCTGTGATGCGTGGTGCCGTGTGATGCGTACTCGCGGCCAATGCGCTTGTAAACAAGGGCCTCATCGGTCATCAGGTTGGCGTCTTTGGCAACGTTCGCATCCATGACGGCCTTAAGCGTTTTGGCGTTAACCATCTGGACATGGAAAGTGCGGACCTTGCCTTCACGCTGTACCAGCGAAAAGATTTTTTCTTTCGCTGCGCCACCGCGCAGATCGGCATACAGCTTGCCGATTTTGGAGCGCTTGTTGTTGCCCCAATAGGTTTCGTCAGCCTCGACAGTGCCACCACCAGAGCCAAGCAGGCCATCTGGGCTAGTGGTCATGGCTTCACGGATGCGATGCGACATGAACCATGCGGTTTTGTAGGAGACACCCAACATGCGCTCCAACTGTTTTGCGCTGATGCCCTTTTTGCTGGCGCACATCAGATGGACAGCTTGCAGCCACACGTTGAGTTTGATCTTGGAGCGCTCGAACACAGTACCGACAGTCACGGTGAACTGATCGGAGCAATCGGCGCACTTGTAAACGCCCGGGCGAGTAGAAGCGCCTTGTAGCTTGTAGTGCGTACCGACAGAGCCGCAATGAGGGCAGACAACTCCATTGGCCCAGCGGAGGTTTTCAAGGTACTCGCGTGCCTTGTCAGCGTCTTGGAACTGGGGGAGATTGAAGATTGCAGCCATGAGGTTCTTTCGG
>JAUXZO010000146.1 GCA_030692685.1 Acidovorax sp.
GCAAAAAAAGCACTGCTACGGTGCAACAAAAGCTGGCACGGTCTATGCATATCATGACCTGTCATAACAAGTTTGATTCAGGCAATGAAAATGAACGAAAAATCAGCGATCAACATTGTGGAAGAGCAAGCCTTCGACGCCAATGTGTCGGCCTTGCCCTTGTACACCCAGGTGCGGGAAAAGCTGCGCAAAAGCATTCTCGATGGCACTTATGCGCCCCACACACAAATGCCTTCCGAAAGCCAAATGATCCGCATGTTCGGTGTTAGCCGAATCACCATTCGCCAAGCACTTGGCGACCTTCAAAAAGAAGGGCTGATTTTCAAGGTCATGGGCAAGGGCAGTTTTGTGTCCAAGCCCAAGGCTTTCCAAAGTTTGTCGCGCTTGCAGGGTTTTGGCGAAGCCATGTCCTCTTCGGGTTATGAAACTTATTCAAGTGTGCTCAGTGCCAAACCCGTTGAAGCCACCGCGCAAGTGGCCAACCGCCTGCATGTAAAGCCTAGCCAGCCAGTGTTTGAAATTCAACGCCTGCGCTTCTTGAACCGCGAACCCATCTCGGTGGATGTGAGTTATTTCCCGATCGATATTGGCGAAAAGCTGCTTCAGGAAGACCTGGCCGTGCGCGATATTTTCGCCATTCTTGAAAACGACCATGGCTACAACCTGACCCACGCCGATTTGCAAATTGAAGCCATTTCAGCCGATGAATCGCTGGCCCACCAGCTGCGTGTGGACGAAGGTTGCCCACTGCTGCGCATGGAACGAATGACTTACGCGGGCGACACGCCCATTGACTTTGAATACCTGTATTACCGGGGCGATGCATTCCAGTATCGCTTGCGCATCAACCGAACTTGAGGAGTGTGAACATGAAACGCATCGACTTGGAATACGACCTGGTGGTGATTGGTGGCGGCACGGGCGGCCCCATGGCTGCGGTCAAGGCCAAAGAACAAAACCCCAAGCTGCGCGTGCTGTTGGTGGACAAAGCCAACGTGAAGCGCAGCGGCGCAATTTCCATGGGCATGGACGGGCTGAACAACGCTGTGATACCCGGCCACGCCACGGCTGAGCAGTACGTGAAGGAAATCACGATTGCCAACGACGGCATTGTGGATCAGGAAGCCGTAATGGCCTACGCCGCCAACAGCTTTGACATGATTCAAGAGCTCGACAAATGGGGCGTGAAATTCGAGAAGGATGAAACCGGCGACTACGCCGTGCGCAAGGTTCACCACCTGGGCAGCTATGTGTTGCCCATGCCCGAAGGCCACAACATGAAGCGCGTGTTGTACCGCCAGCTAAAGCGCACACGGGTCGAGGTGACCAACCGCGTGGTGTGCACACGCCTGTTGACGGGTGTGAACGGTGAGATTACCGGTGTCATGGGATTCGATTGCCGCACTGCAGATTTTTATGTGATTCGCTGCAAGGCCGCCATTATTGCCACCGGCGCGGCTGGCCGCATGGGCTTACCTTCGTCGGGCTACTTGATGGGCACCTACGAGAACCCCACCAACTGCGGCGACGGCCATGCCATGGCCTACCACGCAGGCGCGGCACTGGCCAACCTGGAGTGCTACCAGATCAACCCGCTGATTAAAGACTACAACGGCCCCGCATGTGCCTACGTCACTGGCCCATTCGGTGGCTACACGGCCAACGCGGCTGGTGAACGCTTCATTGATTGCGATTACTGGAGCGGCCAGATGATGATGGAGTTTTACCGCGAACTGCAAAGCGGCAATGGCCCTGTGTTCTTGAAGCTGGACCACCTGGCCGAAGAAACCATCAGCGAAATTGAAGTGATTCTGCACACCAACGAGCGCCCAAGCCGGGGCCGTTTCCACGAAAACCGTGGCAACGACTACCGCAAGGAAATGATCGAAATGCACATTTCCGAAATCGGATTTTGCAGCGGTCACAGTTCATCGGGCATCTGGATCAACGCGCAGGGCGAAACCACCGTACCCGGTTTGTACTCGGCTGGCGATTGCGCCAGTGTGCCGCACAACTACATGCTGGGTGCATTCGTGTACGGAAAAATTTGTGGCGTGAATGCAGCGGCTTACTGCGCTGCCAACACCCTGAATGAACTCGACGACGCACAGGTACAGGCTGAACACGACCGCATTGAAGCACCACTGCTGCGCACCGAAGGCCCCACACCATTCCAGGTGGAATACAAAACACGCCGCTTGGTGAACGACTACTTGCAACCACCGAAAGTAACGCGCAAATACCAGATCGGTTTGCGCCGCATGGATGAAGTGCGCGCAGACGCCGCACACATGGTGGCCACCAACCCGCATGAACTGATGCGCGCCATGGAAACCCATTCAATTATCGACTGCGCAGAAATGGCCGCACGCGCCAGCCTGTTCCGCACAGAAAGCCGCTGGGGCCTTTACCACTACAGCGTAGACCACCCCGAGCGGGACGACGCCAACTGGTTCTGCCACAGCCTGCTGTACAAAAACGCACAGGGGCACATGGCCATGAAAAAGAAGGAAATCGAGCCCTACATTGTGCCCATTGATGAAAAAGAAATGGATGCCTACCAGCGCTTGCGCGTGGTTGGCGAAGCCGCTTGATTCATCTTAACAACCAACACACGAGGTACTGAACATGACCATGGCCGCAACAATTACCCAAGTCCCCGTGAAGGTGGATTCCGAAAAATGCATCGCCGAAAAAGGCTGCACCGTGTGCGTCGATGTATGCCCGCTCGACGTGCTGGCGATTGACCACGTCACCGGCAAAGCCTTCATGAAATTTGACGAATGCTGGTACTGCCTGCCCTGTGAAAAAGACTGCCCCACAGGCGCGGTGCACGTCGACATTCCATTCTTGCTGCGCTAAAGGAGAACCCCCCATGAACATTGGAATTCCAACCCTGCAGGAACGGCTGAACAGCCCCGACGCCGAAGTGCGCCGCCTGGCCGTGATCGACTTGCCCTACAGCGACGAAGACGACATTGAACTGCTGTTGCTGCCCTGCCTGCAAGATGCAGACGCCAATGTGCGCCTTGAAGCAGTGCGCGCACTGGAAGGTTTCGAAGACCAAACCACCGTAACCGCATTGGCACAAATGCTGCTAGACAAATCAGCAGTGGTGCAGGAAGCAGCCGGCCTGGTGCTTGCAGAACTGAAGGAATCGGAATCAGCCCCGCCCTTGATCCCCTTGCTAACCCATGCCGACCCCACCGTGCGTGCGCTGGCACTGCAAGCGGTGCGTGCCCTGCGCGTGCCCGAAGCGTATGCGCCTGCACTGGGCCAGTTGAAAGACCCCAGCCCCGCAGTGCGCCGCGAAGCGGTGGGTGTGCTGGGTTATTTAAAGCGCCCTGAAGCCGTGGGCGAGCTGGCTGAAGTGGCTGCACACGACCCCGATGGTGAAGTGCGCCGCATTGCAGTGGGTGCATTGGGTTACACGAATGAAGTCAGCGTGCTGCCTTCGCTGATGCGGGCCTTGAACGACAGCGTGTGGATGGTGCGTGAAGAAGCCGCAGCCACCATCGGCAAGCTGGGCATGGCACAAGCCACCGACGAATTGGTGAAAGCCATGCAAGACGATTACTGGCAAGTGCGCGTGAAAGCCGCGCGTGCCCTGGGTGTCATGAAGGCCTTGCCCGCGCTGCCCGCGCTGGTGGAAGCCATGACCGACACCGTGAGCAATTTGAGAAAAGAAGCGGCCATTGCCTTGGGCGAAATTGGCGACAAACGGGCCATTCCCGCACTTGAAAAAGCGCTGGAAGACAACGACCCCGATGTGCGCAAATTGTCCCGGCTGGCACTGACCA
>JAUXZO010000072.1 GCA_030692685.1 Acidovorax sp.
CAAGCGGGGTTCGCGAGCGGGCTCGGTCTTGCGGAGCAGAAACAAGGTTGCCGCGGTTGATCGGCGTGGTGGATTGCAGCGCGTCGTCGGAGGCAAGCTGACACCGGCTAGTCCTTGGTGCTCGTCCGAGCCCGTAGTCAAGCGTGGTGCCCGCCTGCGCGCGTCTTCCCGTGGTGAACGTCTGCTTTGCCGTGGCCGTATCCCGTTTCAGAGTTTGCTCATGATCCCTGTGCAGGTGGGGCCGTCCGGCGGCTTTCAACCATGCCCAAACCAAAGTCCTCCTCCGCGCCGTCGTTGACGACGCTGCAACCCAACGCGGCGGGCGCCGACATCGGCGCTCGCGAGATCTATGTGGCGGTGCCACCGGAGCGCAGCGCAACACCGGTGCGCTGCTTCGGCACGTTCACCGATCAGCTGCGCGCGCTCGTCGCCTGGCTGTGCGAGTGCCGCATCGACACCGTGGCCATGGAAGCAACCAGCGTGTATTGGATTCCGCTGGCCGAGTTGCTGGAGGAGGCGGGCATCGCGGTCTGTCTGGTCAATCCCCGCCACGTCAAGAACGTGCCCGGCCGCAAGACCGACGTGCAGGACTGCCAGTGGCTGCAATACCTGCATTCGGTCGGCTTGTTGCGCGGCGGGTTTCGTCCGCCCGCCGAGGTGCGGCCCATCCGCGCGCTCTGGCGGCACCGCGACGCACTCGTGCGTCAAAGCTCCTGGCAAGTGCAGCATGTGCACAAGGCCCTCGATCAGATGAACGTCCAGGTCCATCATCTCATCGCCGACATCACCGGTGCCACCGGCACCGCCATCGTCGAGGCCATCCTCGCCGGTCAGCGCGATCCGGCTTACCTGGCGAGTCTGCGGGACAAGCGATTGCGGGCAGACGTGCCCACCCTGACCCGCGCCCTCACCGGCGACTACCGCCCGGAGCACATTTTTTGCCTGCGCCAGGCCTACGAAGGTTACCAGTTCGTGCGGACGCAGATCGTGGCCGTCGAGGCCGAGGTCCACCGCTTGCAAGCTGCGCTCTGCCCACCGGCGGAGGCCGCGGAGGTGGCGGCCCCGGTCGACGCGGCGCCGAAACCGGGCCGCAAAGCCCGCCGGGTGGGCGGCAAGAACGCCCCCGGGTTTCCGGTGGAGGATCTGTTGCGGCGACTCTGCGGCGTCGACCTCACGACCATTCCGGGATTGAGCGCCCCGACGCTGCAAGCCCTGTGGTCCGAACTGGGCTCCTCGCTCGCGGCCTTTCCCTCCGCCAAACACTTTGCCAGCTGGCTGTCCCTGTGTCCCGACAACCGCATCAGCGGCGGCAAGAAGCTCTCCGTTGCCACCCGCGCCACGGCGAACCGCGTCGCCCACGCCTTGCGCGTCGCCGCCCAGGGCGTCGGCCATGCCCACAATGAGATAGGGGAGTTTCACCGGCGCATGCGCGCCCGCCTCGGCGGGGCCGCGGCCGTCACCGCCACCGCGCACAAACTCGCGCGCATCCTCTACGCCTGCCTGCGCTCCAAACAGCCTTACGATGCTACCCGCCACGACCTGAACAGTCCGCAGCGCCGCTCCAAGGCACTCGCAAAACTCCGCGCCAAAGCCCAAAACCTCGGCTTCCAACTCGTTGAACTTCAGCCTTCAACTTGATGTTTCTTCAGAG
>JAUXZO010000073.1 GCA_030692685.1 Acidovorax sp.
CCAGCCGTTTGAGGGGGTCGTTCGAGGTCACCAGCACCGCGGCCTTGAGCAGCGCCAGTTCCTGCTTCAGCGCGGTGTCGGTCTCGGCGCGTTCGGCTTTCTGGATCAGCGCCAGCCGGTCTTCGTCGGCGATCGCTTTCAAGGCGTTGATGGCTTGCGCACGCTGCTGTCGCTCGGGCGAGAACAGGCGCAGCGCGGCCATCGCCGCCTGCAGCTCGCGCCGCATGCGGTTGTTGTTGATGACGTCTTCGGCACCGCTGGGCAGCACGGCAGCGGCGCCGCTGGCGGCGTCGACCGCGCGCTCGCCCTGCACGACGAAAGCGCGGCCGCCGGCGAGCTGGACCTGGTTGGCCAGCAGCGCCTGCAAATAGGCTTCGAGCGCCGGGTCGGCCGCCGCCACCACTTCGTCGAGCGCGGCGATGCGGGCCTCGCTGTCACCCGAGGCGATGCGCAAGGCCTGGTCGGGCGTGAGCGCGAATGCCCCGCCCGCCAGTCCCAGCAACAGGCCGCCGAACAAGGCCTTGGTGCGCGCCAGCTTCACTTACTTCTTCTCGGGCTCGTCTTTCTTGCCCTTGTTTTCCGGGATGAACGGGCTCCAGGGCTGCGCCTTGACCGGCCCCGGCGTCTTCCAGACCACGTTGAACTGACCGTCGGCCTTGATCTCGCCGATGAACACGCTCTTGTGCAGGTGGTGGTTCTTCTCGTCCATCTTGCTGACGATGCCCGACGGCGCGGTGAAGGTCTGGCCGGCCATCGCGGCGATCACCTTGTCGGTGTCGGTGCTCTTGGCCTTGGTCACCGCCTGCGCCCACATGTGCACGCCGATGTAGGTGGCCTCCATCGGGTCGTTGGTCAGCGGCTTGTCTTTGTGACCAGCGATGCCCTTGGCCTTGGCGTAGTCGGCCCACTTCTTCATGAAGGCGGTGTTTTCTGGGCTCTTGATGGACTGGAAGTAGTTCCAGGCGGCCAGATGGCCCACCAGCGGTTTCGTGTCCACGCCGCGCAGTTCTTCTTCGCCCACGCTGAATGCGACGACTGGCACGTCCTTGGCCTTCAGGCCGGCGTTGCCCAGTTCTTTGTAGAACGGCACATTGGAGTCACCGTTGATGGTGGACACCACGGCTGTCTTTCCGCCCTGGCTGAACTTCTTGACGTCGGCCACGATGGTCTGATAGTCGGAGTGGCCAAACGGTGTGTACTTCTCGTCGATGTCGGAATCCTTCACGCCCTTGGACTTGAGGTAGGCGCGCAGAATTTTGTTGGTGGTGCGGGGGTACACGTAGTCGGTGCCCAGCAACACCCAGCGCTTGGCAGCGCCGCCGTCCTTGCTCATCAGGTAATCCACCGCGGGAATGGCCTGCTGGTTGGGCGCTGCACCCGTGTAGAACACGTTCTTGGACAGCTCTTCACCTTCGTATTGCACGGGGTAGAACAACAGACCGTTCATTTCTTCGACCACGGGCAGCACCGACTTGCGGGACACGGAAGTCCAGCAGCCAAAGATGACAGCGACCTTGTCTTGGCCCAGCAGCTGCTTGGTCTTTTCGGCAAACAGGGGCCAGTTGGAGGCCGGGTCCACGATCACGGGTTCGAGCTTCTTGCCCAGCACGCCGCCCTTGGCGTTGATCTCGTCAATCGCCATCAGCACGGTGTCTTTCAACACGGTTTCCGAGATGGCCATGGTGCCCGACAGGCTGTGCAGGATGCCGACCTTGATGGTGTCCTGCGCATGGGCTGGCAGCGCAGACAGGCCAGCGAGTGCAGCGACAGCCGCGAGGGCCTTGAGGGAATAACGACGTTGCATGTGTGCTTCTCCAGTAGAGGGGTTCAAACCGCTTCGCCCGAATGGCCCGGTGGGGCTGATGGATCGGTCGATGGAATGGATTCTGGAGACAGCCCCCCGGATCGGAAATACGCCGGGTGGCGTACACGGCGACCCGACGCAAACGCCCAGAACCCGGACGCCCGCGTTGTGTTGAGCAGGAAAACGCTACTCTTTTAGTAGCTATTGGCGCTTTATGGATAAGCGCCAGAGGCCAAAAACGCTCAAACTCTGGTGCCCCCACCCCAGGGGTGGAAAGCCCCCACGGATTTACGATGGTCGGCACCGGCCCTCCGCCGCTCAGCCCCAAAGGAACAAACCATGGTGAAACGACGCACAGTGCTCCTCGGCGGCGCCGCAACGGCAGGCGCGCTGGTGATTGGCTGGGGCGTGATGCCGCCGCGCCAGCGCCTGCATCCTTCCGATCCGCTACCCAGTGCCGGCGGGCAGGCCGTGCTGAACGGATGGGTCAAGGTGGGGGCCGACAACACCGTGACGGTGATGATGGCCAAGTCGGAAATGGGCCAGGGCGCGCACACGGGCCTGGCCGCCATCCTGGCCGAAGAGCTGGATGCCGACTGGGCGCAGGTGCGGCTAGAGATGACGCCCATCGACGACATCTACAACAACCTGGCCACCGTGGTGGACGGACTGCCGTTTCATCCCGACAACGACGGATCGATGAAGGCTGTGGCGGGCTGGCTGACGGCCAAAACCATGCGCGAGGTGGGCGTGATGATGACGGGCGGATCGAGCAGCATCAAGGACCTGTGGCTGCCCATGCGCGAGGCAGGCGCCCATGCGCGCGCCATGCTGATCCGCGCCGCTGCCACGCAGTGGAACGTGCAGGCCGCAGAGTGCACTGCCAACGCAGGCGTAGTGGAACACGCTGCGGGCCAGCGCGCCACGTTTGGCGAACTGGCGGCACTGGCGGCGCAGCAGCCCATGCCGGGCAAAGTCACGCTGAAAGAACCCGCGCAATTCAAGCTGATTGGCAAGCCGCTCACCCGCATCGAGGCGCCGTCCAAACTCGATGGAACCGCCGTGTTCGGCATTGACGCCAACCCGCCCGGCTTGTTGCACGCAAGCTTGGTGATGTGCCCCACACGCGGCGGCAAGGTCGCCAGCTTTGATGCAGCCGCTGCGCAAAAGCTGCCCGGCGTGAAACACGTGCTGGCGGTGGCGCCCCACCACGGCGGCACGGGTTGCGTGGCCGTGATTGCCGACACGCCCTGGCATGCCAAAAAAGCCGCTGCCGCTGTCACGGTGGTGTGGGACCACGGCCCCGCCGCCACGCTGTCGAGTGACACCGTGATGGCTCGACTGGCGCAGGCGCTGGACGAGGCCAAAGGCTTTGGCTATCACAGTGTGGGCGATGTGGACAAGGCTCTGCAAGGTGCCGCCACCACCCTCACAGCCGACTACAGCGCGCCCTATCTGGCCCACGCCGCGCTGGAGCCCATCAACTGCACAGTGCAGTTCAAGGACGGCGCAGCCACCGTGTGGACATCGACCCAGGTACCCGGCCTGGCGCGCCGGGCAGCCGCCAAAGCGCTGGGCATTGACGACGAGAAAGTGACCGTGCACCAGTTGCTGCTGGGCGGAGGCTTTGGCCGCCGACTGGAGGCCGATTACGTGGCGCAAGCCGCTGCCATTGCCAAAGCCGCCGAGGGCGCGCCCGTGCAAACCCTGTGGAGCCGCGAGCAGGACACACAGCACGACTTTTACCGCCCTGCGTGTTTGGCGCGCTTCAAGGCGGGGTTTGACGCACAAAAGCAGCTGGTGGCATGGCACAACGTGTCGGTCGGCCAGGCCATCGTGCCGCAGGTGCTGATCCGCACCTTTGGCCTGGCGGGTGCGGGCCCGGACAAAACCACGTCCGAAGGCGCGTTTGACCAGCCTTATGAGTGGCCCCACGCCCACATTGCCCACGAGGTGGTGGACTTGCCGCTGCCGGTGGGGTTTTGGCGATCGGTCGGGCATTCGCACCAGGCGTTCTTCAAAGAGAGTTTTGTGGACGAAGCCGCTGCAGCCGCCAAGCAAGACCCGGTGGCTTTCCGCGCTGCACTGCTGCAAAAGCACCCACGCCACCTGAAAGTGCTGCAAAAGGCGGCCGAGCTGGCAGACTGGGGCAAGCCGCTGGCGCCAGGTGCAGCGGGCGAGAAGCGTGCGCGGGGCGTGGCGCTGCACCAGTCGTTCGGCTCCATCGTGGCGCAGGTGGCCGAGGTGTCGGTGGGGGCAGATAAAACCATCCGCGTGCACCGCGTGGTGTGTGTGATTGACTGCGGCGCCGCCATCAACCCCAACCTGATTGCACAGCAGATGGAAAGCGGCGTGGTGTTTGGCCTGACGGCAGCGCTGTATGGCGAGGTCACACTGAAGGATGGGCAGGTGCAGCAAAGCAATTTTCACGACGTGCCGCTGCTGCGCATGGCCGACTGCCCGCGCGTGGAGACCCACATCATCGACAGCGCCGAGCCGCCCGAAGGCGTGGGCGAACCCGGCGTGCCGCCAATTGCACCGGCAGTAGCCAACGCGCTGTTCGCCCTGACCGGACAGCGCCTGCGCGCCCTGCCGCTGAAGCTGGCCTGAATCGATTGAAGGAACCCTCATCATGTCCACCACCCTGCGCATCAACGGCAAAGCCATCTCCGTCACCGCCGAAGCCGACACCCCGCTGCTGTGGGTGCTGCGCGGCGAGCTGCACCTGAACGGCACCAAATTTGGCTGCGGCATGGCGCTGTGCGGCGCCTGCACCGTGCACCTGAACGGCGAACCCGTGCGCGCCTGCATCACACCCCTGTCGGCAGTGGGCGATGCCGACATCACCACCCTCGAAGGCCTGCAAGGCCCCGAGGCCACCGCCCTGCGCACCGCGTGGACGGCGCTGGACGTGGCGCAGTGCGGCTATTGCCAGAGCGGGCAGCTGATGTCGGCCTGCGCGCTGCTGAAGAAAACACCCAAACCCAGCGATGCCGACATTGATGCCGCGATGGGCGGCAATGCGTGCCGCTGCGGGACGTATCCGAGGATTCGGGCGGCGATTCATCGGGCGGCTGAGGGGCGGGGTTGATTTTTTGTTTCGCTCGCTGAGCTGAGCTGCATGCCGACTTGAAGGGCGGAGGCCGGGGTGTGCGCCCGGCGGCGCAGTAACTTTCTCTTGCGTCGCTGTATAGACCGGGGACATAGGAAACACCCGTGCGAGGACATAGGAAACGCATTTCAATCAATTGGAGATGGTTTTGTAGTCTCTGTCCAATTGCATAAAGCGTTGGTGGCAGAAGAACACATCGAGTGCTCCATCGCGGCCTGGATCAGATCTGAAGGCGATGGGCATCTTCAGCAGCGAGTTGGGCACCTTAATCTTGTGCCCATGCACCACAGCCTCACCGTTGTGCTTGACCACTACAACGGTATCTCTTTGCGGATACTCGATCTCAGGAAGGCTGCTGGGATAGGCTCTGGGGCTGGGCACGTAGCGCTGATCCGGGCACTTCATATCCAGTGCTTCATGCGGACGCTCGTGGTTGTAGACACTGCGCCAACGCTCAAAGGCAAGCTGGGCCTCGTGCATGCTGCTAAAGCTTCGTCCTGCCAGCACTTCCGTCTTGAGAGAACGGTGAAAGCGCTCAATCTTTCCATTGGTTTGGGGATGGTAGGGCGCGCTGTGGCTGACCCGGATTCCCAGGCGGATCAGCCAGACACTCAGCTCGGACAGGCCGTGACCGGCAAGCCTCGGACTTCCCCAAGGTGCGCCGTTGTCAGCGTTGATACGCACCGGTATGCCATAGCGCTCAAACACCCGAATCAGGTGGGGCTGTACGCAGGCCGTGCCTACGCTGTCGCAGGCTTGCAGAGCAAGGTTAAAGCGCGAATGATCGTCCAGGAGCGTCAATGGATAACAGCGCTGCTGGGCCAGAGCAAAGTCACCTTTGAAGTCGATCTGCCACAAGGCATTGGGCAACTCGTGTTCAAAGCGCAGCCATGGCGTAGCGTCCAGGCTGGCCTGAGAGGTGATCAGGCCATGGCGGTGCAAGATGGCGGTGATGGTGCTGGCCGGTGGCACTTGCGTGTGGCCCAGATCAGCCAGACGACGGGCAATCTTGCGACCACCCCATGCAGGGTGCTCCCGGCGCAACGCAACCACTGCCTGCTCCAACAATGGCTGCGTTCGGCTGGGGCTTGTCAACGGTCGCCGCGAGCGCGGGCTGTACGCTGCAGGACCTTCTTGAGCAAACCTTTTGAGCAGCGCATAAGCGGCTTTAGCGCCAATCCCGAATCGACGGCACAGCTCACGCCGGTTGGCTCCTTCTTGCAATGCAAGCGCCACAAACTCCCGTTTGATGTCCATAAGATCTTTCGGTTGCCAGGTCATGAAGCTTCTCCCTTGCAAACGCAAAGCAGAAGTGTTTCCTATGTCCTCGCACACCTGTTTCCTATGTCCCCGGTCTATACACGTCGCCAAGAGAAAGTCACCAAAGAGAAGACGACCCTACACGCTGCGTCCCTTCGCTTCGCTACGGGCAACCTGCGGTGCTCGGTTTTGGCGGGGTCTCGCTCAACTCGCGCCGCTTCGCGTCACTCAAACAGACGCGAGCCCTGATCCGCCAAAACCTCTGCTCCTCGGCGCATCCTGAAGGGAACCCGGGGGGCGGACATCCACACGGGCCATTGCTGCGCTGCGCTGCGCTCGGCCCCGAACGCGCTGCGCAGCCTGGGCCGAGCGAAGCAATGGCCTGTGTGGATGTTTGGCTGTTCGGGTGCCCCCCCTGCCGGCTGCGCCTGCGGCGGGGCGGTTGCGGGGTGAGCATGCGCGTCGAAGCGCGCATGCCTCGTTGTCTAGCTCGCCGCAGTTGTCTGAACGTAGCGCCATAGGCGCGCAGTGAGTTCTGCGGCGCACCCCGCAACCGCTCCGACGCAGGTCGCCCCGTAGCGCAGCGAAGGGGTCGCAGACTGGGGGTCGCCCTTTCTTTGGTGACTTTCTTTCGGCGACGCGAAAGAAAGTTACTCGCATGCCGGGCGACTCCCGGCCTCCGCCCTCAACACAAGCACACCGCCCCCAAACACACAAAAAAACCCCAACCCAGTTAGAGTATCGAGCTCGCGCAACCCCTCGCCCGCCCAGGCCTCTTCTGCCTCCCTCCCATGTCCAACCTCGTCGTCCACGGCGGCACCCCGCTGCGGGGCCGCATCATTCCTTCTGCCAACAAGAACGCTGTGCTGCCCGTGCTGTGCGCCACGCTGCTCACCAACGAGCCGCTGCGCCTGCTGGGCGTGCCCGACATCACCGATGTGCGCAAGATCCTGGACATCTTCCGCACACTGGGCAGCGATGTGCAGATGGACCATGCCACCGGCACGCTCGACCTGCACCACCACGCCACCACCTTTGACGCCGCTCACCACCGCCTGCCCGAGGAAATGCGCTCGTCCATCATGCTGGTGCCGCCACTGCTGGCGCGCTTTGGCGTGGCGCGGCTGGAAGACAACGTCAAAGGCTGCACGCTGGGCGTGCGCGAGATCGACCCGCATGTCGAGGTGTTCGCCCGCTTTGGCGGCACGGTGGAGCGGGCCGAGGGCTCGCTGCTGATCCGCAGCGCAGGCCGACTGCAGGCCAACCACCACTGGCTGGACTACGCATCGGTCACCACCACCGAAAACTTTGTGCTGTGCGCGGCCACGGCCAACGGCACGTCGGTACTGACCAACGCGGCGTCAGAGCCGCATGTGCAGGAGTTCTGTCGCTTCATGACCCTGATCGGCGTGCGCATTGAAGGTATGGGTACCTCGCGCATCACGGTACATGGCGGTACCGCGCTACGCGGTGGCGAATTCAGCTTTGACGAAGATTTCCATGAGATCACGACCTTCCTCGCGCTGGGCGCGATCACCGGTGGCGACGTGGTGGTTAAAAACAGCGCGCCCGATAACTTTCCGCTCATCGACCGCACCTTTGCCAAGTTTGGCGTCACCATCACGCACGAGGACGGCTGGTCCCGCGCGCACTGCGCGGGGCCGCTCAAGGTGCAAACGCCGTTCACCAGCAATGTACTGACCAAGGTCGAGGCCGCACCCTGGCCGTACTTCCCGGTGGACCTGCTGCCCATCTTCATCGCCCTCGGTGTGCGGGCAGAGGGCAATGCGCTGTTCTGGAACAAGGTGTATGACGGCGCCCTGGGCTGGGCAGGCGAGCTGTCGAAATTTGGCGCGCATGTGTTCCAGTCCGACCCACACCGGCTGGTCACCTTTGGGGGCAACCCGCTGACGCCTGCGGTGGTGGAGAGCCCCTACATCATCCGCGTGGCGATTGCGCTCTTCATGGTGGCGGCCAGCACACCCGGGCGTTCAGAGATTCGCAATGCGACACCCATCCGCCGTGCGCACCCGCACTTTGTGGAAAACCTGCGCAGCCTGGGTGTGCAAGTGGAGTGGACCCGCGAGGAGTGAGTGCCGAGGTGCGGGCCTGCCTGACCAGCATGAGCAGCATGACCGCTTGCTGTCTACACCGGCTCGATCAGCACATGCACCGCCCCTGCACTGCCGGGCTGCACATCCGCGCAATACACCGCGTTGCGCCCCGCTTCCTTGGCGCGGTACAGCGCCTTGTCGGCACGGTTCACCAGCTCTTCAAAGTCAAGCCCCGCGCCTTTGTGCAGCGTGGCCACGCCGATGCTGACGGTGACCGAAATGCAGGCGCCTTCGTCGTTGACGGGCACGCTCATGGCGGCCACTTCGCGGCGCAGTGACTCGGCCACGCGCAGGGCGCTTACGCCGTCGGTTTCGGGTAACACGATGACGAACTCTTCACCACCAAAACGCGCCACGATGTCCACGCCACTGCGTTTGTGCGCGGCGCAGGCCTGGGCCACGGCGCAGATCACGCGGTCACCCGCAAGGTGCCCCCAGGCATCGTTGACGGGTTTGAACAGGTCGATGTCCACCACCAGCAGCGACAGCGGGTGGTCAAACCGCTCGGTGCGCTTGCATTCGTTGGCGCCCAGCTCCATCAGGGTGCGCCGGTTGGCCAGGCCCGTGAGCGAGTCGTTCGACGCCAGCAGCTCCAGCGCAATGTTGAACTCTTGCAGCAGCTTGTTCTGCTCAATCAACTGGCGGTTGATCTGCGCGATTTCGTCTTCTTTTTGTTTGCGGTCGTTGATGTTGAAGGTCACACCAATCAGCCGCTTTCCGGGGGTGGCGCCGCTGCGGTCCATGATGCGGCCGTAATTGGCAAACCACACCCATTCGCCCGCCTTGGAGCGCAGGCGAAACTCGGCGCGGTATTGCGCGGTCACGCCATCCACATGGTCGGCCACGGCCTGCCGCACCGTGTCGAGGTCGCCGGGGTGAAACAGTCCGAAGATGTCCTGCACGCCCGAGACGATTTCGTCTTCAGAGAAGCCCAGCTCCAAAAACGTCTTGGTGGCCTTGTGGGTGACCTGGCCCGTGACCAGGTCGTTCTCCCACAGGTCCAGCCCGGCGGCTTCCAGCACCAGCTCGAGCCGCTCTTTGTTCAGGTCCGGTTCATCCACCATGGGCATCCATTGCACGCTCCCTCTTTGTGGGGGAAGACGATACCCGGGCCCGGCGGGTTGTCAACCTGCAGCATCCCCCCGGTACCGCGCCCTTGGGCGAGATAGCAACGACACCGCAATCCGCCCAGCTACCACGGAAACCACTCTGGCAGAGCGGCGCGCCTTCGCCTATGCTCTGCCCAGCGCGTACATCCGACAAAACACATTGAAAAGCCACACCATGAGTTTCCAAGCAAACGCCCCTGTCTACGGCACCGAAGACCTACTGATCAGCCTGTGCAACTCCGTCACCCGGGTGCTGAACGTGGCAACCCACGGTCAGATCCATTACTCGGGCATGGTGCAGCGCATCAGCAAAACCTGCCTGAAACCCGATATCGGTTGCTTCGTGCTGTTCGATGGCGGCTTTTCTGGGCTGGTGATCATCAACTTCTCTGCCGCCGCGGCCATGGAGCTCTATGCCACCTACCTGCTGAACATGGGCATGTCCAAGGATGACCTGGTCACCTCTTACACGTCCGATGAAGTGAGTAACGTGATGGGCGAGCTGATGAACCAGGTGGTGGGCGACTTCACGGGCAAAGTGCGCCGCGAGCTGCAGACCCACATCACTCAGAACCAGCCCAAGATGCTGGTGCTGAACAAGCAGGTGATTCTGAGTGTGGACGCCAACCTGGACAAGCCAGAAGCCCGGCGCGTGACCTTCTACACCAGCAACAACAACATCTTCTACCTCGAACTGGCCATCGACCGCACCGAGTTCGTCAAGCTGTACGACTTTGAAGCCCAGGAAGTGCCGGACGCCGACGCGCTGATGGCCCAGTCGCAAGAAGCGCCGCAAGTGCCCCCACCACCTCCTGCGGGGCCGGACGACACGGATGCACTGCTGAAATCTCTGGGGATGTAGTGATTCAAAAATGATAGCTTCTAGCGCTTTATGGATAAGCGCTAGAAGCCAAAAAGACCACAATTTTTCTGCGCTAACTTGGGCGCATTTACGCGGGATGTCAGCGCCGCGGGCCCAGACGCTCCGCGATCCAGATGCCGCCGAGCACCATCGCCAGCGCCACTGCGTGATAGGCCCCCACCGGCTCGCTGAGCACCCACACCGCCAGCGCGGGGCCAAACACGGGGTTGAGGTTGAGGAACACGCTGGCACGCGCCGGGCCGATCAGCTCTACCGCACGGATAAAGAGGATCTGCGAGACAAACGACGGCAGCAGCCCCACATAGATCAGGATGAGCCAGCCCTGCAGCGTGGGCCAGAAAAAGTGCCCGGTCGCTACTTCGACCGCCAGCAGCGGCAAGGAGGCAAGCGCCGCAACGCCCGCCACCGCTGAAAAGAAAACCAGCGGCGGCACCACCGGGCGGGACCGCAGCCTCAGTGTGTAGCCCGCGTACAGCACACAGGCCAGCAAAATCCACAGGTCGCCGATGTTGAAATCAAACGTCGCCAGCACCGCCCAGGTGCCCCGCGACGCCACAATGGCCACGCCAGCCAGCGTGATGACCACCCCCAGCATCTGCAGTGCCGTGACGCGCAGTCGCAAAAAAAGCACACCGCCCAGCAACACCAGCACCGGAATCATTCCCTGGATCAACGCCAGGTTGACCGCTGTGGTGTGGTGTGCCGCTGCGTAGAACAACGCGTTGAAAGCGGTAAAACCGCTGACGCCCATCAGCGCCAGATACGTCCAGCGCCCCTTCAGTGCAGGCAAGTGTTGCACCACCTGATGGCGTGCGACGAACCACAGCGCAATGCAGGCGATGCACCAGCGCGCCGTGGTGAGCATCATGGGCGACACGTGGCCCACCGCCAGGCGTGCCGCTACGGCATTGCTGCCCCAGATGAGGGTGGTGACGATGAGAAGAAATGCGGGGCGCTGGTACAGGCCGCGCCAAAAAGCACCGCGCGAGGCGGCAGAGGGGGGTGCAGACATGCCAGCGAGGGTAGCAAACCTGGCCCCCTGGCCGCCCTGCCATTCCACACTTTGGCCGCGCGCACACCACATTGATCCAGCCTTCTAATACCTCAATGTCTGTTCAGGCTGAGCTTGTCGAAGCCCTTCCACAGGCTGCTGGCGAGCGGTTCAGGCCTCAGGGGCCCGGTCCACAAAACAACCAAAATGCCCGCCAGCTACCCCTCAAACTGCGGGTGCAGCTGTCGAATCCGGTTCATCGCCATGCCTGCCGCCGCTGTGCGCGTCTCCACGCCCAGTTTGGCGAACACGCGCTCCAAATGCTTCTTGACCGTGGCGGGGCTGGCGCCCAAGATGTCGCCGATGTCGCGGTTGATCTTGCCTTTGACGACCCAGTACAGCACCTCGGCCTCGCGGGCGGTGAGCTTGAACGACAGGCTCATGGATTCGATGATCTTGGCGTCTGACACCTCGCGCATCACGATGAGCCAGTCGCCGCCGCCTGCGCTGTCGCCGGCCTGCTGGTGCAGGCGGAAGGTGAGGCGGCGGGCGCCCTGCTCCACCGCCAGTCGCGGGGGTTCGGCCAGTGAGGCGGCCAGCAACTCGGCCGCGTTGTCGGCCAGCACATGGCGGCGCAGCCAGGCCTGCACCGGCTCGGGTGCCCACTGGCCGAATGCGGTGGGCAGGCCATCGGCACCCACCTCGCCAAAGTAACTTTGCAGCAGTTCGCGCGCCAGCGGGGTTTGCCAGACGATGCGGCCGTCCGACGCACGCACGGTGATGCTGGCGTAGCCAAAGGCGTCGAGTGCGTTGCGCGCCTCTCGGGCCTGGCGGGCGTCTTGCCGGGCTTTGCGAGCAGCACCCAGATGCACGCCCATGCGGGCCATCACCTCGCGCGGTTTGATGGGTTTGGTGACGTAGTCCACGCCACCCGCCTCCAGCGCGGCCACGAGGTGTTCGGTCTCGGTAAGGCCGGTCATGAAGATGATGGGAATGTGCGCGGTGATGGGCGATGCCTTCAGACGCCGCGCCACTTCAAAGCCGTCCATGCCGGGCATCATGGCGTCGAGCAGCACGATGTCGGGCAATGCCTGCGCGGCGCGCTGCAGGGCCGCCTCGCCGTGCATGGCCACCAGCACGGTGTAGCCGGATTCGTCGAGCGCGTCGTGCAACACGGCCAGGTTGTCAGGCACGTCGTCCACGATGAGGACCACGTCGCTGTCAGTGCGGTCCAGCGCTGCGCCGGGCGACGCCGGTAAGGCTTGCGCGGGGGACGCGGGGGACGCGGGGGAAATTGGGTTGGTCATCACGGTGGCGGTGCCTGCTCCAGAATGTGGCCCATGGCATCGAACTGGAACTGGCGGGCCAGTTGCCGCATGGTGGCCACAAAGGCGCCATGCGCGGGCTGGCTGCGTTCGATGTCGTCCAGGGTGTTGAGGATGCCACGGTAATAGCCCAGCGCCACCCCCTGCCCCAGCGCTGCCAGCGCGGCGGCATCGGGGTAGATGATCGGCGCTGCTGCTGAAGGGGTGCCCGTTGAAATGGTTGCGGCGGGCGACGCAGCGGGCCCATCGTAGAGCCACTGCAAGTCCAGACGCCGCTCCAGCCAGTCGAGCAGCTCGCTGTGGCGCACGGGCTTGACGATGAAGTCCTCGGGGCGGATGTCCACGTCGTTGTCCAGCGCCTTGTCAAACGCATTGGCCGAGACAATCGCGCAGTGGATTGACCCCCACGCTCCGCACTGCGTGTCGTCGCTGCCCCCCGAGGGGGCCCCGTCCGGCTTGGGGCGGCCCGGCGCCGAACGGACTTCCGCAAGCCCCATCTGCCGCACACGCCGCAGCGTCTCCCAGCCATCAATCCCCGGCATCGCCAGGTCCATGAAGATCGCGTGCGGGCGGTAACCGGTGGCCAGCAGGTCCAGCGCGTCGTGGCCACTGGCGGCCTGGCGCAGCTCAAAACCCAGGGGTTCGAGCAAGTGCACCAGCAGCTCGCGGTCGGGTTCTTCGTTGTCCACTACCAGAATGCGGCGGCGCTCGCCGGCGTAGCCTTTGCGTGCGCGCTGCGTGCGGGCCGCCACTGCTGCCGACGGCGGTGCGGCCTTGCCCAGCGCATCGGCATGCACCTCGGGCAAGAACAGTTTGACGTGGAACACCGAGCCCACGCCGGGTGTGCTGGTCACCGTCAGCTCACCGCCCATCAGCGCGGTGAGCATTTTGGCAATGGTCAGCCCCAGGCCCGCGCCGGGGGCGGCTGCGGTGCTGCCACCGCCGGAGCCCCCCCGCGCAAAGGGCTCAAAGATGCGCTCGATCTCTTCGGCCGCAAGGCCAGGCCCCGTGTCCTGCACCTCGATGCGTGCCATCTCGCGCGCATAGCGCACACGCAGCGTGACGGTGCCGTGCGCCGTGAATTTGACGGCGTTGCCCAGCAGGTTGATGAGGATCTGGCGCAAGCGTTTTTCGTCGGCGCGCACCACTTCCGGAATCACGCCCAGCACATCAAACTGAAACGCCAGGCCCTTGGCGGAGGCTTGCAGCTCGAACAAGCTGGCCATCTCGTGCAGGCCGTCGGCAAACCGCATGGGAGTGACGTCGAGTGTGAGCTTGCCCGATTCGATGCGCGCGATGTCCAGCGTGCCTTCGATGAGCGACAGCAGGTGCTCCCCGCCCCGGCGAATCACGTGCACGGCCTGCTTGCGGTGCGGGGGCACGCCCGCATCTTCGCCCATCAGCTGCGCGTAGCCCAGGATGGAGTTCAGCGGTGTGCGGATCTCGTGGCTGATGGCGCTGATGTAGCGGCTCTTGGCCTGGTTGGCCTGGTCGGCGCGCAGGCGCGCGTCTTCGGCTTGCTGCTGGGCGGCCTCGGCCACGCTGCGGGCTGTTTGCAGAGCCTCGTCGGTCTGGCGGTGCAGCTCGATCTCGCGCACCAGCAGGCCCGTCTGGCGGTTGGACTCCTCTTGCGCCACCTGGCGGCTTTTGTGGGCCAGCACCAGCCACCAGGCCACGATGCCCGAGATGACCAGCAGCGCCAGATACGCCTTGAGCAGGCCCGAGCGCAAGGCGACCTCGGGCGCGGCCAACACTTCGGTGTTGGTCATGGCCTGGGCGATGGTGTTGAGCTCCTGGTGGTACAGCAGCCCCATCACCGAGGCCAGCAGCGGCCCAATCACCAGCATCAGCAGCAGAAAGTGGCCCAGCCCCGTATCGAGGTAGCGCCACATGGCGCGGGGCAGCACCCAGCGCAGCGCGGCCGACCATTGCACCGCCATGCTAGCGTGGGGTTTGCACAGGTCGCCACAGCGCGCATCGAGCGTGCAGCACAGCGAGCAGATGGCGCCGCCATAAGCCGGGCACTGGGCCATGTCGGGCGCCTCGTATTCACGCTCGCAGATCACGCAGCGCTGCACGGTGTAGCGCACATAGCTGCCCAGGCCGTGGCCTGGCTTGATGGGGCCGTGCATGGGCACCGCCTGCACATCGGCCAGCGCCGCCGGCTCTGGCTGCCGCGCGATGTAGTAACGCCCCTGGGTGGCCCAGGCAATCAATGGCGCGGTGACAAGGGCCACGGCCATCGCAATCACCGCCGAAAACGCCTGCGCCAGCGGGCCAAACAGCCCCAGGTGCGCGCTGATGGACAGGACGGACGCCAGCGCCATCGACCCCACGCCCACCGGGTTGATGTCATAAAGATGCGCGCGTTTGAACTCGATGCCCTTGGGCGACAGGCCCAGCGGTTTGTTGATGACGAGATCGGCCACCACCGACATGATCCAGGCGATGGCGATGTTGGAGTACAGCCCCAGCACCTCGCCCATGGCGCGAAACACGTTCATCTCCATCAGCATGAAGGCGATCAGCGTGTTGAACACCACCCACACCACGCGCCCCGGGTGGCTGTGCGTAAGGCGCGAGAAGAAGTTGGACCAGGCCAGCGAGCCCGCGTACGCGTTGGTCACGTTGATCTTGAGCTGCGAGATCACCACAAACAAGGCCGTGGCCGCCACCGCCCAGCCATAGTGGGGGAACACGTATTCATACGCGGCCAGGTACATCTGGTTCGGGTCCACCGCGCGATCAACGGGCACCATGTGGGTGATTGCCAGATAGGCCAGCAGCGCACCGCCCAGCATCTTGAGCACGCCCAGCACCACCCAGCCCGGCCCACCCACCAGCACACCCAGCCACCAGCGCCCACGCGTGGCCGGGGTGGATGCAGGCATGAAGCGAAGGTAGTCCACCTGCTCCCCCATCTGGGTAATCAGTGCAATCCCGACGGTCAACGCCGCACCAAACAAGGGCAACTGGAACGTAGCCCCACGCATGGATTCACCACCGTAGTGCACAACGCCAGAAAACGCACCAGGATCGCGCACCAGCACAAACACAAACGGCACCACCAGCATCACCAGCCACAACGGCTGCGTCCACATCTGCAAGCGGCTGATGGCCGACACGCCATGTGTGACCAGCGGAATCACCACAATGGCGCAGATGAGGTAGCCCCAGGTGGGCGGAATGTCGAGCGCCAGCTCCAGCGCGTAGGCCATCACGGCGGCCTCCAGCGCGAAGAAGATGAAGGTGAAGCTGGCGTAGATGAGCGAGGTGAGCGTAGAGCCGATGTAGCCAAAGCCCGCGCCACGCGTGAGCAAATCCATGTCCACGCCATAGCGCGCCGCGTACACGCTGATGGGCAACCCCGCCAAAAAGATGATGAGCCCCGTGACCACGATGGCCCAGAAGGCATTGATGAAGCCGTACTGCACCAGCAGCGTGGCGCCAATAGCCTCCAGGATCAGGAAAGACGCCGCCCCAAACGCCGTGTTGGCCACCCGCCATTCAGACCACTTGCGAAACCGCTGGGGCGTGTAGCGCAGCGCGTAATCTTCCATGGTCTCGGTAGCCACCCAGCTGTTGTAGTCGCGGCGAACCTTGACGACCTGCTGAGGCGCCTGCTGGGTTTCGAGGGGGTCCACGCCGGGCTCTGGCGGCTGCAGCGGGGCGGCGTCAGCAGGGGCGATGGAGGTGGGGTGGGCAGGCATGGGCAACGGCGGCAGTAACCCGTTCAGGTGCAGTTTCCATGCCACTGCCAACCCCATCGATCAGTGACTCTGCGCCAGATGACGTATGGCAGGCACGGGGCTTGCTGCCTATGATGGGTTCGCTTTCACCAGATCACCCGGTACATCATGGAACTCACCCCTCGTGAAAAAGACAAGCTCTTGATCTTCACCGCCGCCCTGTTGGCCGAGCGCCGCAAGGCCCGGGGCCTGAAGCTCAACTACCCCGAGGCCATGGC
The DNA here is from genome assembly GCA_030692685.1 of Acidovorax sp. Lineage (GTDB taxonomy): Bacteria > Pseudomonadota > Gammaproteobacteria > Burkholderiales > Burkholderiaceae_C > Acidovorax. The sequence continues at coordinate 16,566 of JAUXZO010000073.1, forward strand.
CCTGATCAGCGCGGCCGTGATGGAAGGCGCCCGCGACGGCAAGACCGTGGCGCAACTGATGAGCGAAGGCCGCAGCGTGCTGACCCGCGCCGACGTGATGGACGGCATCGCCGAGATGATTCCGGACATCCAGGTCGAGGCCACTTTTCCAGACGGCACCAAGCTCGTCACCGTCCACCAGCCGATTCTCTGATCCCCCTTTCTCTCTCTGTGGAGCCCCCATGCGCATCGCACTCACACATCGCCACACAGCCGCTCTCTTTTTTATAGCTATCAGCGCAATAGCTACAAGCGCTAGCGCCCATACAGGCTCTGAATCCCACATCCACAACAGTTTTCTGAGCGGTTTTGCACACCCGCTGTTCGGCCTGGACCACCTGGCCGCCATGGTGGCCGTGGGCCTGTGGAGCGCCTTGGCCGCGCGCCGCGCCGGGCCTGAGCTGCTGTGGGGACCCGTGGGCTTTGCGGCCATGCTGCTGGTGGGCGCGGTGCTGGGCCTGCAAGGCGTGGCCCTGCCTGCGGTAGAGCCGATGATTGCCGCGTCGCTGCTGGTGACAGGCCTGCTGGTCGTGTCGCGCCTGCGTGTGCCCGGCGTGGTGGCTGCACTGGGCGTGGGGGCGTTTGCGCTGTTTCATGGCGTAGCCCACGGCTACGAACTGGCGGGCGACGACAGCGCCTGGCAAACCCTGGCGGGCATGCTGGCTGCCACGGTGCTGCTGCACGGCGCAGGCCTGGCGGCAGGCTGGGCGCTGCGCAACAGGCAGGTGTGGCTGGCACGCGCAGCGGGCGCTGGCGTGGCTGCGTTCGGTGGTGCGCTACTGCTGCAGCAGATGGCGTGATGGCAGTGACCCCCACGATGCATGCCAAGCACACAAGCCCCTCTCCCCTCGCGGGAGAGGGGTTGGGGAGAGGGGGCGCAACCGACGCAGCGCTCGCATCGAAGACCCCCGCTCCCCGACCCACTCCCGCAAGGGGAGAGGGAGTAATTCCCAACCATGGATAACTCACCATGATCCCAGGCGAACTCTTTACCGACGCGGGTGAACACCCGCTCAACACCGGCCGCCGCACGCTGACCGTGCTGGTGCGCAACACCGGCGACCGCCCCATCCAGGTGGGCTCGCACTACCACTTTGCCGAGACCAACAACGCACTGGGCTTTGACCGCGCCGCCGCACGCGGCATGCGGCTGAACATTGCGTCCGGCACGGCTGTGCGTTTTGAGCCCGGCCAGGAACGCACGGTGGAACTGGTGGACTACGCGGGCGACCGCCGCGTGTACGGCTTTCAAGGCCTGGTACACGGCGCGCTGTAAAAATTTAAGCCAAAACAGCCTCTAGCGCTTATTGGATAAGCGCTAGCAGCTATCAAAAACATAGTTATCAGTTCTCGCGGAGCACACCCATGGCAACCATTGGACGACGCGCCTACGCCGAAATGTTCGGCCCCACCGTGGGCGACCGCGTGCGCCTGGCCGACACCGAACTCCTCCTGGAGGTCGAGGCCGACCACACACTGCGTGCGGGCAGCTACGGCGAAGAGGTAAAGTTTGGCGGCGGCAAAACCATCCGCGACGGCATGGCGCAGAGCCAGCGTACCAACGCACAAGGTGCAGTGGATACGGTGCTGACCAACGCGCTGGTCATCGACCACACAGGTATCTTCAAAGCTGACATCGGTCTGCGCGCAGGCCGCATTGCAGCCATTGGCAAAGCAGGCAACCCCGACACGCAACCGGGCGTAGACATCATCATCGGCCCCGGCACCGAGGTCATCAGCTGCGAAGGCAACATCGTCACCGCAGGTGGCATCGACAGCCACATCCACTTCATCTGCCCCCAGCAAATCGAAGAAGCCCTGGCCAGCGGTGTGACCACCATGCTGGGCGGCGGCACGGGCCCCGCCACCGGCACGCTGGCCACCACCTGCACGTCGGGCCCCTTCAACCTGGAGCGCATGCTGCAAGCGGCCGACGCGTTCCCGATGAACCTGGGCTTTCTGGGCAAAGGCAACGCCAGCCTGCCCGACGCCCTGCACGAGCAGATCAACGCAGGCGCCATTGGCCTGAAATTGCACGAAGACTGGGGCACCACACCGGCCGCCATCAGCAACTGCCTGGACGTGGCCGAAGAAACCGACACGCAGGTCGCCATCCACTCTGACACGCTCAACGAATCGGGCTTTGTCGAGAACACGATTGCCGCCGTGGGCGGGCGCGGCATCTGCGCGTTTCACACCGAAGGCGCGGGCGGCGGCCATGCGCCCGACATCCTGCGTGTGGTGGGCGAAGACAACTTCTTGCCCAGCTCGACCAACCCCACCATGCCCTACACCGTCAACACGCTCGATGAGCATGTGGACATGCTCATGGTCTGCCACCACCTGGATGCCAGCATTGCCGAAGACCTGGCCTTTGCCGAAAGCCGCATCCGCAAAGAGACCATTGCCGCCGAAGACATCCTGCACGACCTGGGCGCCATCAGCATGATGTCGAGCGACAGCCAGGCCATGGGCCGCGTGGGCGAAGTCATCCTGCGCACTTGGCAGACCGCGCACAAGATGAAGGTGCAGCGCGGCTGGCTGGCTGGCGACACGCGGCCCGGAGGGACGCTTGGTGATCCTTCGCGCAACGACAACTTCCGCATCAAGCGTTACGTGGCCAAGTACACCGTCAACCCCGCCATTGCGCACGGCATCAGCCACGAAGTGGGCTCGCTGGAGGTGGGCAAGTGGGCCGACATCGTGATCTGGAAACCCGCGTTCTTTGGCGTGAAACCCGCGCTCATCCTCAAAGGCGGGCTGATCGCCATGGCCGCCATGGGCGACCCCAATGCCTCCATCCCCACGCCCCAGCCCGTGCACTACCGCCCCATGTTCGGCGCGTTTGGCGGGGCCCTTGCCAAGACCTCGCTCACCTTCGTGTCGCAGGCGGGGCTCAACGCGGGCATTGGCGAACGCTTTGGCCTGCGCAAAACACTGAGCGCTGTGCGCAACATCCGTGGCGTGCGCAAGCAGCACATGGTGCACAACAGCTACACGCCCAAGATGGAGATCGACGCGCAGACCTATTCGGTGCGGGCCGACGGCCAGTTGCTGACCTGCGAGCCCGCCACCGTGCTGCCCATGGCGCAGCGCTACTTTTTGTTCTGACCGATTGCTTGTTAATTGATTGTTGCTTGATTGATTGCCCCATGGCCGAAGCCACCGCACTGCTGCACATCCGCCTGGACGACCTGCGCGACCCTCGCATTGAAGCGTTCATGCAAGAGCACCTTGTGGATATGCGCGCCGTGTCGCCACCAGAAAGCGTGCACGCGCTGGACATGGCGCAACTGCGCCAGCCCGACATCGCCTTCTGGTCGGCCTGGGTGCCCGAGGACAACAGCGACACGCTGGTGGGCACCGGCGCCCTCCGGCGGCTCAGTGCCACGCATGCAGAGCTCAAATCCATGCGCACCAGCACCCGTTACCGGGGCCAAGGCATTGCCCGCCAGTTGCTGCACCATTTGCTGCTCGAAGCCCGCGCTCGCGGCTTTCAACGACTAAGCTTGGAGACGGGGCCACAGCCCTTTTTTGAGCCCGCGCGCCAACTGTATTTTCAGCACGGTTTTGTCGAATGCGGCCCCTTTGCCGACTACGGCCCAGACCCCTACAGCTTCTTCATGACGCGCTTGCTTTAACCCAAGCGCGCCATCGACCTTGCGTGCCAGCCCACAATGCACGCTTTGGCCCGCAGCTACCAAACCAACACCCATGATCCAAGCCTCCAAACTCATCCCCCAAGGCAAGGGCCTTGCGCCCGTGCTGGTCAAGCGCGCCACCACCATCGAGCTGGACTGGGATGTGCGCCAGAAAAGCCGCTTTGCCGCCACCGACTCGGCCGGGCGCGAGCTGGGCATCTTTTTGCCACGCGGCACCCTGGTGCGCGGCGGCGATGTGCTGGTGGCCGAAGACGGCTCCATGGTCCGCGTGATCGCGGCGCCGCAGCCGGTGCTGGTCATCACCCATTGCAAGAACCACGGCACCCCGTTTGACCTGACCCGCGCCGCCTACCACCTGGGCAATCGCCATGTGCCCATCGAGCTGCAGCCCGACCACCTCAAGATCGAGCCCGACCACGTGCTGGCCGACATGCTGCGTGCGATGCACCTGATCGTGAACGCGACGGATGCGCCGTTTGAACCAGAAGGCGGCGCTTATGCTGCGGGGCACGGCGGTGGACACCACCATGAGCATGAGCATGAGCATGACCATGACCATGGGCATAGCCACGATCAAGGGCACAGCCATGAGCCTCATGAAACGCATGGCCATGACCACGGACACGCGCCAGAAGCCTCACACGCGCACAGCCATGGTGATGGACACGACCACGCCCACGCCCACGCCCAAGATCCTTCGCAAGCCTCGCAGGTTCTGACACCTTCCCGCGCACGCCCCATCCCCATCCCGGTGGTCGCGCAACAGCAAGGCCACGTGCACGGCCCCCACTGCAACCACGACCATTGACCGTGACCGTGGCCATGACTTCCGTCACCACCGTTCGGGCTGAGCCTGTCGAAGCCAGAGCACGGCGCTGCGCCAGCCCCTCGACCCGCTCCGGGCGAACGGCACGATGAGATGAGAAACGTGCGCCCAGACCGCCCCGCCCCCTTGCCCGCAGCCAGCCTGCTGCAGCTCATCTGGCTCGCCTCCCCCGCGCTGCCCGTGGGAGGTTTTTCGTATTCCGAAGGGCTCGAAAGCGCCATTGAAAACGCAGGCATCGCCAGCGAGTCTGCCGTGGCCGATTGGCTGCTGGACCAGCTGCACATCACCCAGTCCCGTGGCGACATGGCCCTGATCGCCAAGGCCGTGGGCGCCTGGCGCCGCGCCGACTGGGACCATGTGCGCGAACTCAACAACTGGGTGCTGCACACCCGCGAAACCAGCGAACTGCGGCTGCAGTCCGAGCAAATGGGCCGATCCATGGCCGACTGGCTGCGCAACCAGAACCTGGGCGATGAACAGGCCTTGCCAGCCATCCGCCACCTGGCCGCCCTGCCCCCCACGTACCCCGTGGCATTTGCGCTGGCCGCCTCCACCACCCAGGCGCCCGTGCGCGACGTGCTGCTGGCCTACGCCTTTGGCTGGGCTGAAAACATGGTGCAGGCCGCCCTCAAATCCATGCAACTGGGCCAAAGCGCAGGCCAGCGCATCCTGGCAAAACTGGCAGACGCCATCCCCGCAGCCGCAGACCACGCCATCGCCCTGATGGACAGCGAGCGCCAGGCCTTCTCCCCCATGCTGGCCATCCTGAGTGCCCAGCATGAAGTGCAATATTCAAGACTTTTTCGCTCCTAGCGCACGCCCCGCCTGCGCAAGAAGCTATAAATTTAATAGTAAACAACGCCATGACCACCGCACTGCACCACATCGCCAACCGCACTAAAAATCTGCCCCCCTTGCGCGTAGGCATCGGCGGCCCCGTGGGCTCCGGCAAAACCACGCTGCTCGAAATGCTGTGCAAAGCCATGCGCGACGACTACGACCTCATCGCCATCACCAACGACATCTACACCAAGGAAGACCAGCGCCTGCTCACCGTCAGCGGCGCCCTGCCCGCCGAGCGCATCCTGGGTGTGGAAACCGGCGGCTGCCCCCACACCGCCATCCGCGAAGACTGCTCCATCAACCTCGAAGCCATCGACCGCATGCTGGGCGAGTTCCCCAATGCCGACATCGTGTTTGTCGAAAGCGGCGGCGACAACCTTGCCGCCACCTTCAGCCCCGAACTCAGCGACCTCACCATCTACGTCATCGACGTTGCCGCCGGCGAAAAAATACCGCGCAAAGGCGGCCCTGGCATCACCAAAAGCGATTTGTTCATCATCAACAAAACCGACCTCGCCCCCCACGTGGGCGCCAACCTGGACGTGATGCACGCCGACACCACCCGCATGCGCACCAACGCTCAGGGCGTGCTCAAGCCGTTTGTGATGACCAACCTCAAGACCCTGGCGGGCGTGGCCGATGTGGTGAAGTTCATTGAGACGCGGGGCATGCTGAATAAGTAAGGTCCCGTCAGATACCCGAGGGGTAGCTTGAAGGGTAATGGAGCTTGACTAGCTGCGATGCGAGACCGAGCCTCAAGACTGTGAACAGGGGATGACTGCTAACCCCCACTCGCTGCAAGATGGCCTATGCTGGCTGCGGAATTTTTGATGCCAGTGGTATTCCGTCCATTCCATCTGACAGCAAACTTCGAAAGCAGTCGTAGCAGGCGCGTGCGCGGCGGTATTGCTCCAGGTTTGCAGTGCATGCTTCCTCCATATCGAGTGGCAGGGTGCCGCCCCACCCATACCCCACAGACATTCGCCCCGGGATGCGCACGATTTCATAGGTTCCGTTCGCCTGTTTCTTGTGTTCGGTCGCTGGTTTCACGGATCTAACCACGGCCCTGGTCACCCCAATTCCCAGTCGCGGTCCAATTGCATGGCTTGTACGATTGCGGTAGTCCGAGGTGGCCGATCTGTAGTCTTGAGCGTCCAGCAAACAAATCAAGCTAACAAAGTCTTTGGCTGCTGGCCAGGGAGCCAAGAGCTTTAGCAAACGCTGCTCCTTCTGCCTCCTGGTCAGGTGCCGAGGTTTCTCGTCATGCTTTGTAGGATCGCCGTCGATGTGATCTGGATAGTTTGCCTCCTGTGCAAGACGCACTTGATGCATCGAGTTCGTAGCAACGAAGGTGAACGTGTCGCGCATAGCGCTCGGAAGAAGTAGGCACTGATGCGCAAGCGCCTCCAGAAATTCTCGGCGTAGTTCCCATGCATCCTCTTGTTCGTAGCCTGCGATGATGGAATTCCACACCCTCCAGCGACGCAGCGACCCGAGCCAATGATTGAGTAGATTTGTGAGTTCTCGAAGTTCGTCCTTGACCATCTCAGCCCCGAACAGAGACCATCGGTGCTGGTCAATCTGCTCAAAATGGTAAGACAGATAACGCTCCGGTGGCCCCATGTCGCCCGCATCCCAACGGACGAGGTACGCATCGAATGCCGTGCGTAGAAGCGTGGAATACTTTATGTCCATGAACAGCGTACAAGTAACTGCATCAAGAATACAAGGAAGATATGCGGTTCATTGAACTTGAACATCTGGGAAAGCGCTATCGCGCCGACTACAGCGTTGACGATGGCGTCTTCACGGTGTTCGGGGACACGGGACATCAGTCCACTCAGACAGGAGGGATGACGGAAGAACAGACGGCAAGACTATTGTTGCGCGGCCTCATTCGAGTGGGTAGCGCCAAGCCTGTTGATAACACCAAGGCGGAATGATTACGCCGCCTCATGTGCCGACCTATGCAGCCTGACTTCTCGCTCTCTATGACATACCCAGATGGGGAAGACAGGCCACCGGTGTGCGACTCCAGCGCAATCCTTAGCGCCTTCAACATGTCTGCACTCGCATCGGAATACATGAAGCGACCGTTAAAGTGGCGTCGCCAGGCGGGAACACGTGGAAGGAACTGGGCTGCGACCGAGCCCCCTATACATATCTATAAATATCGCCAAATCGTCGCCGCCGACCTTCAATCAATTGATCGAACTCGGCAACTATTGGTTCATGGACGTATTTGGTTTGCTGATCCGTCTTCGCTAAATGACCTTCACGACATGCACTTCAAGCTGGAGCTTGATCCCAACCCGCAGGTGCGTAGAGATTGGGTCAAACGAAATGCCCACTTGCTACCACAAATGTCCCCTGCCCAAAGGCTTCAAGAGCAGCAAAGGCTGATGCGGGCATCTCTAACTCCGGAATTGGAATCAGCATTCACCGCCGACATGGACGCAAACATGGGTGTGTTCTGCGCTTCACAAGACCCCAGAAATGAGCCAATGTGGGCACACTATGCGGCAGATCACCAGGGGATTTGCGTTCAACTCGATACCAGTCAAGATGAACTTTCCCTGCTTCTCAAAAAGGTTCAATATTCAACTCAGTTTCCCATCCTCCGCATCCCTCACTCGTCAAATGAAGATCAGGAGCACTTTCTCTTCAAGTCCACGGAGTGGGCATACGAACGAGAATGGCGCGTGGTGGTACCACGCAATCGCTTCTCAGTCGAATTACGACCACCGACTATTGCAGGCGTGATTCTGGGGACCCGATCTAGTGAAGCCACGCGCAGCGCTGTTGAAGCCTTGAATGGGGAACGAGTCAAACTGAGGCGGCCACCATTCAAGATCTACCAAGCAGCCCAGCACAAAGATCGTTACGGCGTGCGGATCACCGAGATTCGCGCGTAGCAATCTCGTGCATGAGCACTCCATAGAAAGGAGCAGGTGTGACACCAGAACAAATTCAGGCAATGGCCAAAGGCATTGTCGATGCCAATGCTGGGCCAACTTGGTGGGTGCATCTCATCATGATTCTGTTGGCAGGCGGTGCGGCATACCTCGGCACTTACCTTGCAGAAAAAGGGAAAAATTTAGCAACTAAAGAAGACGTTGAGAAGATTACGGACAAGGTTGAGGCAGTAAAACGCCAACATCAAGAAGTGCTTGAGAACCTGAAGGCAGGTCACCAACTACGCATGGTGGCTGCCGAGCGGCGTCTGCAGGCACATCAAGAGGCTTTCACAATGTGGCGCGAATTGTTTTCCGCCATGCACACGCCGGAAGTCACAGCAGCAGTTCGGAGGTGCACCCAGTGGTGGGAGAAAAACTGTGTGTACCTGGGACCCAAGAGCCATCACGCGTTCTTCGATGCCTTTTGGGCCGCCGCCATCCACAGCGATTTGCTAGCCAATCGATCCCCTGCTTCAGAGATCACCGGCAACTGGAAGAAGATAGCAGCAGCGCCCAATATCATCCTTGAAGAGGTTGCCCTCCCACCTCTGAAGGTGCCCGTTGACGATATGGCAGGCGTGGACGAGTACGGGCGAAAGGCTCAGTAACGACTAGTCCGCCTTCAATGCACGAGCCAGCGCTGCGCCTACCTACCGCCCGACCCATCATCAACAAAACCGACCTCGCCCCCCACGTGGGCGCCAACCTGGACGTGATGCACGCCGACACCACCCGCATGCGTACCAACGCTCAGGGCGTGCTCAAGCCGTTTGTGATGACCAACCTGAAAACCTTGGCGGGCGTGGCCGACGTGGTGAAGTTCATCGAGACGCGGGGCATGCTGCAAAAGTCAGGCCCCACAGTCGGCTAGAATTCGCGCCTTCCCTCCCGGAGACTTGGGTGAGTGGTTTAAACCAGCAGTCTTGAAAACTGCCGACGGGCAACCGTCCGTGAGTTCGAATCTCACAGTCTCCGCCAGAACATAAAAACAAACGGGCCCTTGCGGCCCGTTTCGCTTTTTTGCCCAACAAACTCCCAGGGGCCTACGGTGAGGTTTGCTGCTTTTTTCCTGGGCAGATGACGCTGTTTAGTGGGTGTCGGTTCGACTCAGGCTTGGATGCAACCGCTCTCTTTGGTCTCCCACTGCGGAAAAGGAGTGAGTCGGACAAAAATAGTAGCCAAATATGCCTCCAGCGCTTTCCAATAAAGCGCGGAAAGCTATCAATTCAGGAGTTATCGGGGGGGGGGGGGAGCATTCGCTATGTGCTCTGCCAACCGCTGATTGCAAGAAGCTGCCAGCTCCATCAAGCCTCGGCTGGCGGCCCATACATCGGCGTCAACACGTGGAGCGACAGCTCTACGCTGCACGGCGCCCAAGCGTCGAGCCCGTAGGTGAGGGCGTTTTCGAGATGCGCGAGTTTTTTGGCCCCGGCTGGCGCATGGTTTACCTGCTGCGCGGTGATGTGTTGATCGTCATGCTGGGCCCGTGGCATGACCGAAGTTGCCCGCTCTAGTGGCCTGACGCGCGAGGCTCTGTAAAAGGCGCTGCGACCCACGTCCCAGCCACGCTTTGACACCATCATGAGGGTGATCAATTCCCTGGGCCTGAAGATCAGCGTGCAGCCCGCTGCGCAAGCCTGACCCCGTAGGTTGCGCGCGAGGCTCTCAACGCCTCCACCAAAGCACAACACGAACGGGCCTTCGCGGCCCGTTTTGCAATTCTGTTCACTGTGCCGACAGCGTTGCTGCGGTGGGGCAAAGAGCCCCCTCACTCAACGCCTGCCGCGAAGCCTTGCATGCGTGATCAGTCCCATCAACACGCCCCCCGCTGCCAGGCTGGTGTGCCCGCTGTAGCTCACAAGTCCCATGCCCCAGCCTTGCGCTTGCACGATGGCGTAGAGCGCAACCAGCAGCGCCGACCAGCCAGACAGCTTGAGGACACGGGTGGTCTTGGAGGGCAAGGCTTGGTCGAACAGGTCTTCCTGCTGGCGCTCTGTGGCCAGCGCCAGCGCCAGGAAGCCTGCAATGCAGATCACGAACGTGAGAAGGTGCATGGAAGCCATCACCGCGCGCACTCTTCGGCGATGGTGGCGCCCGCAGGCATTCCAGAAGGCGCGGCCTGTGTCAGTGCAAGCGACTTGGCAGCTGCGGCGGCTGCAGTGCCGCGCTGCTGCTTGGGTTGGTGGCGCCCCGTTCGCACCGCCAGCCACACATGCAGGCCAGCCAGCGCCCACAGCATGAGTTCAAAGCCTGCAAACACCCAGTCGGCCTGCAGCAAGCTGCTCCACAAAGGTCGCTCGGTGACGACGGCGCTGACCAGAGGCAACAGCGCCAGCAACGCTGCAGCGACCCAGAACTGCTCTACCCACGCGCGCCGTGCGGGGCGCAGCATGGCGTGCAGCAGGGTGAGCGCCCAGAGGGCAAAGAACACATGCACCTCCCACGCCGTGCGCTCGGCCATGCCGAGTGGCAGCAGGCGGTTGCCCCACAGGAAGCCCACCATGGCAATTGACAGGCCCGCAATGCTGGCGATGTTGAGCTTCTCCACCAAAACAAAACCAAAGTGGGGGCGCGCGGGGTTGCCCAGTTTTTGGCGGCGCTTCACAGTCCACATGACCAGGCCAGTGCCCACCATGGCGGTGCCAGCCAGGCTGACGATGAAGTACAGCCAGCGCATGGGCAGGTCGCCAAAGCGGCCCATGTGCAAGGCGTACATCACGCCCCGGGTTTCGGCGGCGGGGCCCACGGTGTCTTTGGTTTGCAGCAGCTGACCACTGACGCCGTCAAACACCAGGTATTGGGGGCTCATGGAGACGCGTGCGGCCTCGCCGCGCATCACGCTCACGCGGGCTGCGGCATCGCCGGGGTTGGCGATGATGACGCGGCTGACGTTGTATTGCCCCCAGCGTTCTTGGCCCTGGCGCACCATGGCATCAATGGGTGCGAGTGGTGCAACCTGGCCGGTGGCCTTGACGGGCTGAACTGACGCACTCGTCTGTTCCGTGAGCTCTTGCCGCTGGGCAGGCGTTTTGTATGCCGCCTGCTCACCCCAGGGCATGTAAAGCGCCATCAACGTGACGAGGCCGGTGTACGTGATCATGAGGTGAAACGGCAGCCCAAAGACCGACAGCGCGTTGTGCGCGTCCAGCCACGAGCGCTGCCCCTTGCCCCAGCGGAAGGTGAAGAAGTCGGTGAAGATCTTCTTGTGTGTGATGACGCCGCTGACGATGGCCACCAACATGAACATGGCGCAAAAGCCCGCCAGCCAGCGCCCCCACCGCACGGGCATGTAGTGAAACTGAAAGTGAAAGCGGTAGAAGAACTCGCCACCCACTGTGTCGCGGGCGGCTACCTTTTCGCCAGTGGTCGCGTCAAAGGTGGCGTCGTCAAAACCGCGCCCGCCTTTGCCCTCGCCGGCCGGCAGGCGCCAGAAGCTGCTGACGGTGGCGTGGCGCTCATCGGGCAGGCGCATGCTCCACTGCGTGCTGCCCGGCGCAATCTGGCCCAACTGGCGGGCGATGCGCTGGGCGGCTTCGGCCGGGTCCGGCGTTTGCGCGGGGTGGTGCAGCTCAGGCCGCATGTACTGCGAAATTTCGTCCTTGAAGTAGCTCACCGTTCCGGTGAGGAACATGGCATACAGCAACCAGCCACACAACAAACCCGCCCAGGTGTGCAGGTCGGACATGGTCTGGCGAATGCCCGGCGCCTTCGGTGCAGGTCGAGCAGGTTTGGGCGGGGTGTTGTTGGCAGGCGTCGATGTCACGGGTTAGCTCCAGAAGACCAGACCGACCAGGCGGCTGCAAACAGCGGTAGTGCCACGACGACCAGCCCCGCCCAGGCGCGCCACGCGCTGCGCACGGCAAACACCCAGATCACCGCCCCGGTGTAGATGGCAAAACTGGCCAGCATGCCCGTCAACACAGCCTGCGGGCGGCTCATGGGCAGGGCCAGCACGGCCACGCTGGCCAGTGCGGCCACCGCGTAACCACCGCCGATAGCGGCCACGATGCGCGACACCAGCGGGCCTGTGCGCCAGGCCCCGCGCAGCACGGCCATCACGGGCGACTCTCCACACCTGACTCAGTGAGGGTCGGGGTCATTTTCAAATCCTTGAGCAAAGGAACGCGCAGCGTTCGATCAGAAGTCGACCGCAGCCGACAGCATCAGCGTGCGGGGCGCACCCACGGTCACGTAGTTGCTGACCACCCAGTAGTTCTTGTCGGCCACGTTTTCCAGGTTGGCGCGCAGCACCACCGGCTTGCCAGCCACTTTGGTGGCATAGCGGGCACCCAGGTCCAGGCGCGTCCATGCGTCCACGCGCAGGCGGTTGGCGGCGTCGGCATAGACGGCCGAGGTGTTGATCACGCGGCCGTTGATGCTCAAGCCTTGCACGGGCGTGTCCCAATCCAGGCCCAGGTTGAAGGTGCGGTCTGGCACACCGGCCGCATCGTTACCTTGGTTCACGCCGCCTGCGGTGCGCGTGAGCTTGGCGCTGTTGAACGATACGCTGGCCATGGCGCGCAGGCCACGCTGCACTTCGCCATAGGCCGTCAGCTCTAGCCCGCGGTTGCGCTGTTCACCACCAAAGCTGTAGACGTTGGTGACGGGGTCGGTCATCGCGCCGGGGCGCTTGATCTGGTACACGGCCGCCTGCGTTGTCAGCTGGCCCCAGTCCACCTTCACGCCCACTTCGTTTTGCTTGGCTTTTTGCGGGGCAAAGGTTTCGCCCGCATTGGCGGTGGTCGGGCCCGCGGTGGCACCCCGCACAAGGCCCGCCGTGTAGTTGGTGTACATCGAGACGTTCTTCACGGGCTTGAACACCAGGCCCGCCAGCGGGGTGACAGCGTCTTGCTTGTAGCGGCTGCTTTGGGCGCCAGAAGCAACGTTGTAGTTGGTCTGGCCCATGGTCTGGTGGCGCAGGCCCAGCGTTACGAGGACGCGGTCATTGGCGAAGGCCATGGTGTCGGCCACTGCCAGGCTCGACTGCTCGGTCAGCAAGCTGCGACTCGGTGTGCCCCGTACCACGGTCATTGCAGGCAGGGGCGCGGGGTTGTAGAGGCTGGATGGGTTGGTCGTGGCCGAGGTGGCGTAGAAGTAGCCCGTCTCCTGGTCCAGGTAGTTGGCGCCGACGGCCAGCGTGTGATGAATGCCGCCCGTCTTGAACTTGGTGCGCACGCCAATGTCGGCCGCTTTGGACTTGGTGTACTGGTCGTAGTAGGCGTTGGACACATTGAAGTTGCCCAACGCATTCGGGCGACCGCTCGGGAAGGTTTGCTCGTAGTCGAGGTCCATGTAGCCCAGGCTGCCGTACAGCGTGGTGCTGTCATTCAGGTCGTACTCCAGGCGTGTCATCACCGTCTTGACGTTGTCTTGAAGTTGGGTGCCGGGGTAGAAGTTCAGGCGCGCGTCGGGCACTGCGGGCACCGCCAGGGCACTGCCTGCAAAGCTGGTTTGCGGGCGGAATTCTTTGGTTTCGCCACGGCTGGCAAATGCGTCCAGCGACCAGCGGATGCGGGCACCGACGTAGTCCAGTCCCACCGACCCCAGGTTCAGGTTCTGCTTGCCGCCGTCGATGTTGCCCTCGCCCCCGCGCACCAGGCCATTCACGCGCACACCCCATTGGTTGTCTTCGCCAAAGCGGCGGCCCACATCCAGGTGCGTGCCAAAGTTGGCCGCTCCCATGTAGGTGGTGGTCAGGCGGGTGAGCGGCGTGTCTGCCGCGCGCTTGGTGACCACATTGATGCTGCCGCCGATGCTGCCGGTAGGGCCCACGCCGTTGGCCAAGGCACCCGGGCCTTTGAGCACCTCGACACGTTCGATCATCTCCAGCGGAACGCGGGTGGAAGGCGCCAGGCCGAACAGGCCGTTCATGCTGATGTCGGTGTTGGACACCGTAAAGCCCCGCACCTGAAAGTCGTCACCAAAGCCCCCGCGCGAGGTCAGCGTGCGTACCGAGGCATCGTTCATCACCACGTCGGCCACGCTCAAGGCCTGCTGGTTCTGAATCAGCTCTGACGTGTAGTTGGTGGTGCTGAAGGGCACGTTCATCAGGTCGGTATTGCCCAGAATGCCCAGGCTGCCACCCCGCGCAAACTGGCCGCCTGAATAGGTTTTTTGCAGCCCGCCAATCGCTTCTGCCTGGTCCGACACGACCACCTCTTTAAGCGCCGTGCCCGACGGGGCGGCAGCCCCTGTGTTGGCCGTGCCAGCGGTTTGCGCCGCCACGCCTGCTGCTGCAAGCGCCAGACCAGCACCCAGGCACTGGCGAATCAGCAGCGCCAGCGGAGCAGGCGCAAATCTGTGTTTTGCGCGAGGGGTGGAGCCGGTCGTGGGAAACATGGGGGGCCTTGAAGAAATCAAAAACGGGGGAAAGCGGGCGAACAAAAGCCGGCAGGGCCGGCGGGCTGCAGCGTGGCGCCTCAGACAGTCGGGGCGAAGGGTTCCGCGTTCAAAGGAACGCTTAAAAAGCTAATGATAATAGCAACGATTCTCATTATAATTCATAAAAATCGCGATGAAAAACCCTGGCTGTAACGACAGCAAGAAGCCTCACTCTTGCGGCTCGGTGCCGCGAAAGCGCGGTTTTAGTACCCGCGCCCTGAAAGCTCTGGACGATTGCCTTCAGTGCATCGCAACACGAGCTACCTGCGGCCAGAACCTTCCGATTGCCCCGAGGCATGCCGCACGATAGGCGTCAGTTCTTCTGGCCGACAGGTCTCCTCACTATCAGCCAGTCGAATCCACATGCCGGTCCTGCGGATGATCACGTAGTCCACGGTGACAAGCCTGCCTTTGAACATGAACTGGGTTCCGGACTTGTAGAGGATCATTTTTAGTTGGTAGCGGGAAGCGGCACCGCGGCGATGACAGATCGCAGAACGAGACAACCGATAGTGCCGGGATATCGCGCAACACACTGACAGAGGCCTGAGAAGCCTCCATGGCGTTGGCTGGTTGTTGACAAGGCAATTGCGCCGAACATCCTCGCGCACGCGCAACATTGCGCAGAGCGCCCGGGCAAAAAAAAGCCCGCTGGAAGCGGGCTTAACACTTGCATGGTGCAAGCGGGAGGGATGTCGAGAGGGAATCGACCCCTGAATAGTAAAACTGCATCTTTTTCGCTGCTGTAGGACAGTGCCGACTGTGCCGCACGGCCATCCGTAACTTGTGTGACTGAGCGCAATACTCACCGAAAGCTTTCGCCGTTTACGCTGGCGCTGGGTGCGGTCCGGGTATGGTGTTGGTCTCATCAGGAGAACGCCACATGTTCAAGACTTCTTTTGCAACCGCTGGCAGCGTCGCCATGGCCGCAGTGTTGATGATGACGGGCTGCGCAGGGTATGGGCAGGCCCCCGCATCGCCACCTGCCAGCAGCCCCGGTGCCACCGCACCAGCGCCCGCAGCCCCTTGCAACGCCCAGCCTGCGCAGTCTGCGGTGGGCCAAAACAGCACGGCGTCGGTCATGGAATCTGCCCGGGTGCGGTCGGGGGCGCAAATGGCGCGCATTCTTCGGCCGGGGCAGATGATCACCAAGGAGTTCAACGCGCAGCGTCTGAACCTGGAGGTGGATGCCAACGGCCGTATCCTGGCTGTGCGCTGCGGATAAAGCCCGGCTGCCAAACCGCCGGTCCGGGTCGCCGGGCCGGGCCGCCGAGCTGGGCTGCCGAACTGGGCCGGCTGGTGCGCTGAGTGCTCAGTCCGCCAAAAACAGTTCTTGCAGATTGCTCAAAAAGTCAAAGCCACGCTCTGTCGGCCGCACGTGGGTCGCATCGCGTTCAATCAGGCCTTTGCTTTGCGCAGCCTCCAGGCCTTTGGCAATGGTGCTCAGGGGCAGGCCCGTGCGGTCCATATAGTCCTGCAGCGCAAACCCGTCGCGCAGGCGCAAGGCGTTGAGCATGTATTCAAACGGCAGCTCGGCGCGCTTGACGTCTTCGTCCTGCGCCACGGCATGCCCCGCCAGCGCGTTGTCCATGTACAGCCGCGGCTCGCGAAAGCGCACTTGCCGCACCACCCGGTGCGCAAAGCTGAGCTTGCTGTGCGCGCCCGCGCCAATGCCCAGGTAGTCGCCAAACTGCCAGTAATTGGTGTTGTGAAAACACGCGTGTCCCGGCTGGGCATAGGCGGAGATTTCATACCGCGCCATTCCCGCCTGGCCCGTCATCTCGGTGATGCGGTCGAGCATGGCGTAGGCCTGGTCGTCCTCGGGGATGACTGGGGGGAACTTGGCAAAGTACGTGTTGGGCTCGATGGTCAGGTGGTAGATGGAGATGTGCGGGGGCTTCAAGGCCAGCGCCGTCGACATGTCCTGCTCCAGCTCTTGCAGCGTCTGGCCCGGCAGCGCGTACATGATGTCGAGGTTGAAGGTGTCGAACGCTTGCGCAGCCTCTTCGACTGCCGCCAAGGCCTGAGCGCGGTCATGCACGCGGCCCAGCGCCTTCAGGTGCTGGTCGTTAAAGCTCTGCACCCCCACCGACAGGCGCGTGACGCCCGCTGCGCGGAAGGCGCGAAAGCGGTCTTTCTCGAATGTGCCGGGGTTGGCCTCCAGCGTGATCTCGCAGTCGGGCGCCAGCAGCAGGCGGGCGCGGATGTCGCCAATCAGCCGGTCGATGGCGGCGGGTGAAAACAGGCTGGGCGTGCCCCCGCCGATGAAAATGCTGTGCACCGTGCGGCCCCAGATCAGCGGGAGCGCGGCCTCCAGGTCGGCCATCAGGGCGTCGATGTAGCGCTGCTCGGGCACGGGGGTGCTGGCACTGCCCGCACCTGGCTCGCGGTATTCATGCGAGTTGAAGTCGCAATACGGGCATTTCTTGAGGCACCAGGGCAGGTGCACGTACAGCGACAGCGGCGGCAGGCTGGGCAGTTGCAGCAGCCCCGGGCGCATGTAGTGCTGGATGTCGCGCACAGGGGCTGCAACAGTGGCGGCAGACGCTGGCTCAAGATGAATGGGGATGGTCATAGAACTAAAACTATCAAAACAATAGCTGCTTGCGCTTGATGAATAACGGTTTCGATATCAAAACTATTTGAAGTCATTAAGTATCAAGCGCTACCAGCTCCTATTTTTGTAGCCAGTGTGTGCGCATCAACTCCAGCATGTGCTGCGCCGAGCGCCCCCGGTGGCTGTGGGCGTTTTTTACCTCCACGGGTAACTCGGCAAAGGTCTTGCCAAATTCGGGGATGAACATCACCGGGTCAAAACCAAAGCCATTGCTGCCCCGGGGCTCCTCGGTGATCTCGCCAACCACGCGGCCTACGGCGATCAGCGGCTCGGGGTCTTGCGGGCTGCGCACGGCGACCAAGGTGCTGACCATGGCGGCGCGGCGGTTGTCCACGCCCTGCAATTGTTCCAGCAGCGCACGCACGTTGTTGTCGTCGTTTTTCTCGTAGCCAAACTGGGTGCAGTAATACGCGGTATCCACCCCCGGCAAACCACCAAAGGCATCCACGCACATGCCCGCGTCGTCGGCCAGCGCAGGCAACCCGGTGTGGGCCGAGGCGAAGCGCGCTTTGGCCAGGGCGTTTTCGACAAAGGTGCGAAAAGGCTCCTCGGCCTCGCCCACGCCCAGGTCGGCCTGGCGCACCAGCTCCACGCCCAGCGGCGCAAACATGGACTGCAGCTCGGCCAGTTTGCCGCGGTTGTTGGATGCAAGAACAATTTTCATGATTCAAATTGGCGTCTAGCGCTTATTCAGCAAACGCTAGCAGCTATCAATTAATGAGTATTTGCTTGTGATGGGGTTTACAGCAGCGACTGCAGCTGCATCTGCACCAGCTCTGCAATGCCTTTTTCGGCCAGCGCCAGCAGCTGGTCCATCTCGGCCCGGGTAAACGCCACGCCTTCGGCCGTGCCCTGCACTTCCACAAAATGGCCAGCGCCAGTCATCACCACGTTCATGTCGGTGTCGCAGCCCACGTCTTCGACATATTCCAGGTCGAGCAGCGGCGTGCCCTGAACAATGCCTACCGAGATGGCGGCCACAGGCTGCAACAAGGGCGTCTGCGTGATCTTGCCGCTGGCCAGCAGTTGGTTGACCGCATCCTGCGCAGCCACCCAGGCGCCGGTGATGGCGGCGGTGCGTGTGCCGCCGTCGGCCTGGATCACGTCGCAGTCGAGCTGAATGGTGCGCTCGCCCAACAGCTTGAGGTCAAACACCGCGCGCAGTGAGCGGCCGATGAGGCGCTGGATCTCTTGCGTGCGGCCGGTCTGTTTGCCGCGCGCGGCTTCGCGGTCGCTGCGCGTGTGGGTGGCGCGGGGCAGCATGCCGTATTCAGCCGTCACCCAGCCTTCGCCACTGCCACACTTGTGGGGTGGCACGCGCTCTTCCACCGAAGCGGTGCAGAGCACCTTGGTGTTGCCGAACTCGATCAACACCGAACCCTCGGCGTGCATCGTGTAGTTGCGGGTGATGCGCACGGGGCGCAACTGATTGGCAGCGCGGTCGCTGGTGCGGGTAAAAGTGGTCATGATTTTTTCAGTGAGAGAGATTGGGAAGGCCTCATGCGAACCAAGGGCCCGCGCAACGCGCGCGGCCAAACCCGGTGACCGCCGCGCAAGGGCCGCCAAGGCGGCGGAGTTGCGTTTCTCTCGCGTGCGCTGGCGGTGTCCCCCTTCCCGAATGGCAGCGCCCTTCGAGAGAAGGGGGGAAGGCGCGCAGCGACTCAGGGGGTTGTCATGCTTTTCTAGCGGCAGAGCGGCGAATGGCTTCGTTGATTTCTGCAATGGACCGCTCGATGGCGGCATCGTCCAGGTCGTCCACCAGCCCGTCGAGCGGACCAGCCTGGATCGTGGAGGCAAACACGTCGTCGCTGATGCTGTCGGTCGACACACCCTGGGTGGACTCGAACGCATCTGGCGTCTCCCATTCCAGCGCAATCACCGTGACGTTGTCACTGCTGTCCCCCGCCTTGCGCAGCGCTTCTTCCACCAGGTCGGGCACGGAATGCGACACCGTATGGTGGGCCAGTTGCTTGGAAATCTCTTCGTCACTGAGCGTGCCCCAGAGGCCGTCCGAGCACAACAAAATGCGGTCGCCCTGCTCCAGATACACCGGGCCCGTGATGTCGTAGATGGGCTTGGTGGGCGACCCGAGGCACGTGAACAGCACGTTGCGGTTGATGCGCTCCAGGCCAGGCGGTGGCGTGTTGCGCAGCTCCATATAGGAGTGGTCGCGGGTGCGGGTCAGCAGATCACCGTCTCGCACCATGTACAAACGCGAGTCGCCGCAGTGCACCCAGGTGGCAGTGCCCCCCTGCAACACGGCCGCCACCAGCGTGGTGCGGGGCGTGTCGAGCATGCCTTTGTCGGTGGCGTAACGCAGGATCTGGTGGTGTGCGGCCAGCAGCGCACCCGACAGAAACTCCTGCACATCCTTGAGCTGGGGTTTGGCCTGGCGCTGGAACAAGGCAGAGATGGTCTGCAGCGCGATTTGCGCGGCCACTTCGCCTTCGGGGTGGCCGCCCATGCCGTCTGCCAGCACAAACAAGCCCGATTCGCGCGTGTAGCAATAGCCCATGCGGTCTTCGTTCCTCTCGCGGCCACCGCGGCGGCTGATCTGGAATACCGAGAACTTCATAGGGACTCACGCAAAAAGCGATGCACAAAGGCATCGCTCAAGAACACATGCTTTGCCCGAATCTGCTCTGCGTGAGTCGAGTTCATTTGGGCTTGGCTCCGATGCCGGTGGCTTCACCCACCTTTTGCACATTTTTCTTGGTGTCAGACACGAGCGTGTCGAGCTGAAGTCGCATTTTTTCGCCCACGGTGAGCTTGGTGTAGCGGCGCTCGCCCTCGCGGCTGAGTTCCTTTTGCAAGGCAAACACCGACTGCGGGCGCGAGAGCGGGTCGAGCGCCATGCACCACTCGACCACCTCGATCAAGTTGTCGGAGTAAACACCGCGCAGCTTGGTCAGCGCCAGCGAAAGGCGGTCTTTTTCGATGCGCTGGGGCGCCTCGTTGGGCGGAAAGCCCTGCATGCAGGCGTAGATGCAGGCACCGATGGCGTAAATGTCGGTCCACGGTCCCATCGACGAGTCGCGCCGGTACATCTCGGGAGCGGCAAAGCCTGGGGTGTACATCGGGCGGATGAAATTGCCTTCTTTTGAAAGCACTTCGCGCGCAGCACCAAAGTCGATCATCACGGCCTTGTTATCGTCGGTGATGAAGATGTTGGCGGGCTTGATGTCAAGGTGCAGCATCTTGTGCTGGTGCACGATGCGCAAGCCGCGCAGCACTTCATCGAACAGCGAGCGAATGGTGGATTCGCGGAAGACCTTCTGCGTTTTCAGGTCGCGCGCGGTAATGATGAAGTCCTGCAGGGTCGCGCCCTCCAGGTAATTCATCACCATGTATACGGTTTCGTTTTCGCGAAAGAAGTTGAGAACGCTCACCACGGAGGCATGCGAGATCTGCGCGAGTGCGCGTCCTTCTTCAAAGAAGCTCTTGAGGCCCAGGCGGTAGAGAGACAGCTTTTCGGACTGCACCTTGGGAAGCAGCTCGCCGGGCGCACGCGTGGCCAGCGACGAGGGAAGATATTCCTTGATGGCAATCTGCTGGCCTTCGGAGTCGAGGGCCAGATAGACCACACCAAACCCGCCGGAGGACAACCGGCGCACCACGCGGTAGCCGCCAATTGCGGTATCGGGCGGCAAAGGAGCCGGTTTGATTTTTGACATATTTTGCGAAGATGACTCGGGGGTAGAGCGGAACCCGGATAATCGCGGGATCGCAAGCAACCATCAAAAAGTCCAATGCCAGTTTACAGCATGACCGGATACGCCAGCGCACAGCATGGCGCGTCTGCCACTGGCGCTGAAACCGACGCCCGCACCGATCCCCGCGCACTCCAGTCCCGCAGGCTGGGGTTGGAAATCCGCTCGGTCAACAGCCGCTTTCTGGACCTGTCGTTCCGCCTGCCCGACGAATTGCGCGCCATGGAGCCCACGCTGCGCAGTTTGCTGACCGCCCGCCTTAAACGAGGCAAGGTCGAAGTCCGCGCAGCACTGGAGAATGAAGACAGCAATACGCTGCAAGACCCACCCGCTCGCCTGCTGCAGCGTCTGAACTCCCTGCAGGACTCAGTCAAATCCTGGCTGCCCAACGCCGCGCCACTGAGCGTGGCCGACGCTCTGCGCCTTTGTGCGAACGCGCATTCTGGTGGCGAAGACTGGAGCGAAGCGGTTCCCGCCTTGGCCGAAGAAGCCCTCACCGCCCTGATGTCAGCCCGCGAGCGAGAAGGCAAGCGCCTGGCCACCATGCTGCTCGACCGGGTCAAACAACTGCGCACCTTGGCACAACAGGCCGTGCCCATGGTTCCGCTGCTGGTCGAGCAGCAACGCCTGCGTTTTATGGAGCGCTGGAAAGAAGCCATGGCACTGACCGATGGCGCCACGTTGCCAGAGGCCGCCAGGGACCGTGCGCTGACAGAAGCGACCGCTTTTGCCATCCGCATCGACGTGGCCGAAGAAATCACACGGCTCGACTCCCACCTCGATGAAATCGAGAGACTGCTGAAAAAGGGCGGAGAAGTGGGCAAGCGTCTGGACTTTTTGATCCAGGAACTGCACCGCGAAGCGAACACGCTGGGCTCCAAATCCGCAGCACTGGACCTGACCCGCGTAAGCGTAGACATGAAAGTGCTGATCGAGCAAATGCGCGAGCAAGTGCAAAATATCGAGTAACACTCATTTTTTGATAGCGCACGACGCACATCAACTATGGACTATCCAGGCAATCTCATCGTAGTGGCGGCCCCCAGCGGCGCCGGCAAATCCAGCTTGGTCAAGGCCCTGCTAGAGCTGGACTCCCACGTTCACCCCTCTATCTCGCACACCACGCGGACGCCCCGCGGCCAGGAAAAGCACGGCCGTGAGTATTTCTTTGCGTCGGAGTCCGAGTTCGACGCCATGATCCAGGGCAATGCATTTGTGGAATGGGCCCATGTCCACGGCAACCGTTATGGCACGTCCAAAAGAGCCATTGAAGAGCGCATTGCCCAAGGCTCGGATGTCATCCTCGAAATCGACTTTCAGGGTGCTTTGCAAATCAAGCAGGCTTTCGCCAATGCCGTGCTGGTCTTCATCCTGCCGCCCAGCTGGGAGGAACTGCGGTCCCGCCTTGAACGACGGGGCGAAGACTCTGCAGATGTCATCGAAGTGCGCCTGAAGAATGCAGCCATAGAGATGGCTCAGGTAGAAAAATTCGACTTCGTTATAATCAACGAGTTGTTTGAGCGCGCGCTTTTCGACCTGAAAGCCATAGTTCACGCCCAGCGACTCAAGTACGCCGCACAGCGCCGCGCCCGTGCTGATACCTTCCAGTCGCTCAATATCACCTGAATCCCCGGAGTAAATCGATGGCCCGCATCACTGTAGAAGACTGCCTGGAAAAGATCCCCAACCGCTTCCAGCTCGTGTTGGCCGCCACCTATCGCGCTCGCATGTTGAGCCAGGGCCACGCTCCCCGCATCGAAAGTCGCAACAAGCCCGCCGTGACCGCTCTGCGCGAAATCGCCGAAGGCAAGGTTGGCCTGGAAATGCTCAAGAAGGTTCCTGGTTGAGCTTTTTTCTGGGTAACGCCCTCAAAGAGCACCGCGGCTGCGGTGCTTTTTTTTGTCCCACGGCGGCCTAATGCACACCCGCGCTACATTTAAGGCATGAACGCGGTGCTCAATTCACCTTCTGCAACGCCATTCCGGGCTGGCGATTTGCCCATGCCTGGAAGCCTTTCGGCCGCCGCGGCCGCCGCCAACGCGGCTGCGGCCAGCTTTGCCGCGCTGACGGACAGCCTTGACTATCTGGACGCATCGAGCATCGAACAGGTTCGGCAGGCGTACCGCTTTGCCGACGAAGCGCATTTAGGCCAGCTGCGCAACAGCGGCGAGCCTTACATCACCCACCCTATCGCTGTCGCCGCTCAGTGTGCGACCTGGAAGCTCGACGCACAGGCCCTGATGGCTGCCCTCCTCCATGACGCCATGGAAGACTGCGGCGTAACCAAGGCAGACTTGATCGACCGCTTCGGCGCACCCGTTGCGGAGCTGGTGGACGGGCTGACCAAGCTCGACAAACTCCAGTTCAACACCCGCGAAGAAAACCAGGCCGAGTCGTTTCGAAAAATGCTGCTGGCCATGGCGCGCGATGTGCGCGTCATCCTGATCAAACTGGCGGACCGCACGCACAACATGCGCACGCTGTCGGATATGCCCCGCAGTAAATGGGGACGTATTTCGTCGGAAACGCTGGAGATCTACGCACCGATAGCGCATCGACTCGGGCTCAACCAGACTTACCGAGAACTGCAAGATTTGTCTTTCCGGCATCTGCATCCTTGGCGCTACGCAACGCTGTTCAAAGCAGTCAACAAATCACGTAACCGCAGACGTGACTTGGTCCAGAAGGTGCAAACCGAAGTGGATGCCGCCTTCTCGAAAATCGGCATGAAGGTGCGCCTGGCCGGTCGCGAGAAAACCTTGTATGCCATCTATCAGAAGATGGACTTCAAGCATCTGAGTT
Source organism: Acidovorax sp. (assembly GCA_030692685.1). Lineage (GTDB taxonomy): Bacteria > Pseudomonadota > Gammaproteobacteria > Burkholderiales > Burkholderiaceae_C > Acidovorax. Next base: position 40,403 of record JAUXZO010000073.1, read on the forward strand.
TTGCGCAGGTAACGGACATTTACGGTTTTAGGGTAATTGTCCCGTCGGTAACGGAGTGCTACACCGCCTTGGGCGTGTTGCACCAGATGTACAAGCCCGTGCCTGGCAAGTTCAAAGACCATATCGCGATTGCGAAGCTCAACGGCTACCAGTCTCTGCACACCACGCTGGTAGGCCCATCGGGGGTCAATATCGAGTTTCAAATGCGAACCGATGAAATGCACGTCATCGCCGAGGCTGGTGTTGCTGCGCATTGGCTCTACAAAGCGCAAGACGGTGACGGCACATCGGCAGAGCGCCTTGGAACAAAATGGCTGCAGTCGTTGCTGGATATTCAGAACGAGACGCGCGATGCAGCCGAGTTCTGGGACCACGTGAAAGTGGACCTCTTCCCGGATGCGGTGTATGTGTTCACCCCAAAGAGCCAGATCATGGCGTTGCCACGAGGGGCCACGGTGGTTGACTTTGCCTATGCGATCCACAGCAATGTCGGCGACAGGACCACCGCTGCAAAGATCAACAACGAGCAAGTACCTTTGCGCACGGAGCTCAAGAACGGCGACGTGGTGGAAGTGATTACGGCACCCGTGTCCACGCCCAACCCGGCATGGCTCGGCTTTGTGCGCACCGGCCGCGCACGCTCAAAGATTCGGCACTATCTCAAGACCCTGGCTCAGGCAGAGTCTGAGGGGTTGGGCGAGAAGCTGCTCACCCAGGCCATTCGCGCCGAAGGTCTGGAACAGTTGCCCCCGGTAGACGCCACGACACACCAGTTGTGGGACAAGCTGCTGCGCTTTACCGGCAACCGAACGCGCAGTGAGTTGATGACGGATCTCGGGCTGGGCAAGCGCATTGCCAGCATCGTGGCGAAGCGCCTGATGGTGTTGATGTCAGAGTACGGCCATCGCCCCGATGCCCTCCTCATGTCAAAGGAGCGTTACACGTCGCATGAAACATTGTCCCAAGGAGCCGTGACGCTCGACGGGAGCGAAAACGCGTCCGTACAGTACGCATCGTGTTGTCGCCCCGTGCCTGGAGACAGCATTGTCGGCTACCTGGGACGTGGCGAGGGCTTGGTGGTCCACAACGTACATTGCAGCGTCGCCAAGCGTCTTCAACACAAGGACAGTGAGCGGTTTATTGCAGTGGACTGGTCCGATGAGCCCACGCGGATGTTTGAAACTGGCGTGGTTGTCACAGTCACCAACGGCAAAGGCGTACTCGCCCGAGTAGCAGCGGAGCTGGGAAGCTCGGAGGCGGACATTACGCACGTGGACATGGACGACGAGGCTGCGCTTGACACGACCGACCTGCGCTTCATTGTGGCGGTGCGTGATCAGGCCCACCTCGAAACCGCGTTACGCAACCTGAGACGCACTCGGGCTGTGATCAAGGCAGTTCGGATCACCCCACAGGCCTAGATGGGTTGCACCACACGTTACTACGCAGCGATGGCGCTCGCAGATGATGTAGCGAATTGGGTTGTTTCGACTACTTTGTAGGTTCCACCTGCGGCGGGTATTGCACACTCAGAATTTCCAGATTCCGAACACCGCCTGGTGTTGGTAGTTGGACTTCGTCGCCCACACGAGCCTTGAGTAACGCCCGTGCAACGGGCGCAATCCAACTCACTTGCGCCACGTGACTGTCGGCCTCGTCGATGCCCATGATGGTGATAGCGCGTTCGACACCCTCATCATCCACATAGGTCACAGTCGCCCCGAAGAACACCTGATCGCTTCCCGCATGGACGCTAGGATCAACCACCTCGGCAATTTCAAGGCGTTTTGTCAGGAAACGGATGCGACGATCTATCTCACGCAAACGCTTTTTGCCATAAAGATAGTCCCCGTTTTCTGAGCGATCACCATTGCTGGCCGCCCAGTGAACGATATCGACAATCTTGGGCCGTTCATTGTCGATCAGGTCTAGCAATTCCGAGCGCAAACGAGAAAACCCCGCGGGGGTGATGTAGTTCTTGCCCCCGGCGGGCAGGGAAGGCAGCTCCAACTCATCGTCGTCGTCAGCGCCATCAGCTTCTTTGGTGAAAGCCTTGCTCATTGCCAGAGTCCTCCGATAAAGACAATGTCCACAGACAAATGAAAAAGCCTGCAATCTTGCGATTGCAGGCTTTAAACATTGGTGCGGCTGGCAGGAATCGAACCCACGACCCCTTGGTTCGTAGCCAAGTACTCTATCCAGCTGAGCTACAGCCGCTAAGCTTCGAATTATAGCATGATTTTTCGACTACTCTAAAAATCTTGCTTTGTTAGATTGTTTGCCGTTTCACCAGCAACAACTCCAACACAACTCAACGCAAGCCGATATTGTAGTGCAACCCCTAGTCGCAAAATCCGAATCGCATAGATTGCGGCGAGAAAAAAAGCGACGATCCTAGGGTGCAACCACGCAAGTGATGGATGGTAGGGCGTGTTGGACTTGAACCAACGACCAAAGGATTATGAGTCCTCTGCTCTAACCAACTGAGCTAACGCCCCAAGCCATGCTCCAGCGCGATACAACGGGGCAAGCGCCGTATTGTAGGGGGTTTACTTGCGGTAGCTCAGCGCGTTAGAAACGAGCTTGGACGTGATGTCCACGATCTGAATCATCCGGTCATAGGGCATGCGCGTAGGACCGATCACCCCCAGTGTTCCGACTACTTTTCCATCGACCTCATACGGTGCGCTGACTACCGAAAGTTCCTCAAAAGGAACCACATGGCTTTCGCCTCCGATATAGATACGCACGCCCTCGGCTTGGCTCGATATGTCCAGAAGTCGCAATATCTGCGTTTTTTGCTCAAACAGATCAAAAGCGCGTCGCAGGTTACCCATGTCGTTGGAGAAGTCACTCACAGCCAACAGGTTGCGTTCACCAGAAATCACGACCTCATCCTGCGCCTCAGAGAGCGCTTCTGACCCCACATTCACGGCCGCCTGCATGAGTGATGCGATCTCGCCGCGCAGCACGTCCACCTCGGACTTCAGACGCTCACGCACCTGCTCCATCGCCAAGCCTGCATAGTGAGTATTGAGAAAGTTAGAAGCCTCAATGAGCTGAGACTGGGAGTAATCCACATCCGTGAAGATGACGCGGTTTTGCACATCGCCCTCGGGCGAAACGATGATGACCAGAAATCGTCGCTCTGAAAGTTTTAAAAATTCTATGTGTCGAAACACAGAGGTTCTCCGCGGCGCCATCACCACCCCAACGAACTGCGACAGGTTGGACAACAACTGCGCTGCATTCGCGATCACTTTCTGAGGCTGCTCGGGGACCAGATGGGCGTGTGCCAAAGGGTCTCGCTGCACCGTCAACATCGTGTCCACAAACAAGCGGTAACCGCGCGCTGTAGGTATACGTCCAGCCGAGGTATGCGGACTCACGATCAGCCCCAGCTCTTCCAGGTCCGACATGACGTTGCGGATCGTGGCGGGCGACAGATCAAGCCCCGAGGCACGGGATAAGGTTCTGGACCCTACAGGTTGCCCGTCGGCAATGTAGCGCTCGACCAGGGCTTTCAGCAACAACTTGGCACGGTCATCGAGCATGGATTGATTTTAATGATGTAATTTCGCGATGACGTCAAAATTCCGCCATGTCGCGCTTATAGGTAAGTACCAGACCTCTTCCTCAAGCTCGGTAGGCGACAGCTCTCGACAAGCCTTGGAAGACATTGCTTGTTTTCTGGAACAGCAGGGATGCGCAGTGTCTCTGGAGACAGAGACCGCCAGCAATACCGGACTGACGCAATACCCTGCGCTGAATGTAGACGACATTGGTAACCAATGCGATCTAGGTCTGGTAGTGGGGGGTGATGGCACGATGCTCGGCATCGGTCGGCGGCTTGCCCGGTTCGGTACGCCGCTGATAGGCATCAACCAAGGTCGACTCGGCTTCATCACGGACATTCCGTTTGATACCTACCAGACGACGTTGCCGCCTATGCTTCAGGGGGAGTATGAGGAGGACCTACGCCCTTTGATGCACGCTACTGTCGTACGTGATGATCGGGTGGTTTTCGAAGCCCTTGCAATGAACGATGTCGTCGTGAACCGCGGCGCAACGTCCGGCATGGTGGAGTTGCGCGTAGAAGTTGATGGGCGATTTGTCTCCAATCAACGGGCAGACGGGCTCATTATTGCATCGCCAACGGGCTCAACGGCGTATTCACTGTCGGCGGGAGGCCCGATGCTTCACCCCTCAATTCCTGGCTGGGTGCTTGTACCGATCGCGCCACACACATTGTCAAACCGACCCATCGTGCTCTCCGATGCGACGGAGGTAGCAGTCGAGGTTGTCAGCGGCAGAGACGTCAGCGCCAACTTTGACATGCAGTCGCTGGCCTCGTTGCTACACGGGGACCGCATCCTGGTTAAAAGATCCGAACACCGTGTGCGGTTCCTGCACCCCAAAGGTTGGAATTACTTTGCCACCTTGCGCAAAAAGTTGCGCTGGAACGAGGGGGGCTCCTGATCATGACACTCAGACGCATCACTTTGCGTGATTTTGTGATTGTGGAGGCTCTAGAGCTTGAGCTGGGTAGTGGGTTCACCGTCTTGACCGGTGAAACCGGTGCTGGCAAATCCATTCTGATTGATGCGCTACAACTGGCGTTGGGCTCGCGCTCTGACTCGGGTCTGGTGCGCGAGGGTGCGTTGAAAGCAGACATCTGCGTGGAATTCGACTGCCCAGCCCATACGCAGCCATGGCTTGACGAGGCTGGTTTCGAGGTGGAAGACTTGCTGCTGTTGCGTCGCACAGTGGATGTACAAGGGAAAAGCCGAGCCTGGATCAACGGAACTCCCGCAACGGCAACCCAACTGCGTGCATTGGGAGACATGCTGCTCGACATTCACGGGCAGCATGCTTGGCAAAGTTTGACACGCCCAGAGTCAGTCCGTGGTCTGCTGGATGCTTTTGCGGGAATCAGCACCGCTGACGTGTCGGCGCGGTGGGGCACTTGGCGCTCAGCCCAAAAAACCTTGCAGCAGGCGAAGCAGGCGCAGTCCACACTGCAGCAAGAGCGCGAGCGCCTGCAATGGCAGATCGGTGAAGTAGACAAACTCGCCCCTGCAGACGGCGAGTGGAGCGATCTGGATGCCCAGCACAAACGGCTGTCGCATGCCCAGGCATTGCTAGAGGCCGCTGGTGGAGTGATTCAAACCCTCCAGGAAGACGAGACAGGCGTCCTTGCTGCTCTCGCACACGCACATGGGCTCCTGCAGGCGCAGGAGCACGTTGAGCCAGAGTTTTCAGGCTTTGCCGACATCTTGTCGTCCAGCTTGGCACAAGCCAGCGACGTTGCCCATTCGCTGCAGTCTTATCTTCGGCATGCTGAAGTCGATCCGGAGCGCTTGGCTGAACTTGACGCTCGTTTATCGTTGTGGATGACCCTGGCGCGAAGATACAAGCGCCCACCCAGCGAACTGCCTGCGCTGCTCCAGGGATGGAAGTGTGAATTGCAACAGCTCGATGCGGCAACCGATCTGGAAAAACTCTCGGCCGCAGAGGCATCCGGTGCAAGAAGCTTCCAATCGGCGGCGCGATCCCTGTCCTTGGCGCGCGCTAAGGCGGCTCCAAAGCTCTCGAGCGCCATCACGCACGCCATGCAGGGCCTTGGCATGGAGGGCGGTCAGTTTGAAGTGTCTTTATCCAAAGCCTCGGAGCCAGCCCCCCATGGAGTAGACGAAGTAGTTTTCTTGGTGGCCGGACACCCGGGCATGACTCCCAAACCCATCGGCAAGGTGGCGTCCGGCGGGGAATTGTCTCGCATCTCCCTTGCAATCTCGGTAACCACCAGCGAACTGGGCACGGCGCCTACATTGATTTTTGACGAAGTGGATTCGGGTGTAGGTGGCGCTGTTGCAGAGACCGTAGGGCGATTGATGCAACAACTCGGAACCGATCGCCAAGTGCTAGCAGTGACACATTTGCCCCAAGTCGCCGCTTGTGCAGACCATCACCTCAAAGTCGCAAAAAACAAAAGCCCCAAAGGCACAACCAGCACAGTGCAAACGGTGAGAGACGAGCAACGTGTGACGGAAATTGCACGCATGCTGGGCGGAGAGCGACCCACTTCTACTACGTTAGCCCACGCGCGTGAGATGCTAAATATCGCATCGAAAATTATGGAGAACGAAGCCTGATGGCCCTCGAAATTGTCCTGATCACAGGCATGTCAGGGTCCGGAAAATCAGTTGCGTTGCACGCACTGGAGGACGCTGGTTACTACTGCGTGGACAACCTTCCGCCAGAACTTCTAACGGCTTTTGTTGCACTTGAACATCGCCACCATGGCAACCGGGTGGCGATTGCCATGGATGTACGCAGTGCCACTTCACTGCACCAAGTGCCCCAAGAGCTGAACCGACTTCGCAGCCAAGGTGTGTCAGTGCAGTCAATCTTTTTAGATGCCACCATTGACACCTTGGTCAGGCGGTTCTCAGAAACACGCCGTCGCCATCCGTTGTCACATGACGATCTGCAACAGGGCAGAAAGGCCTTGGTACAGATCATCGAATTGGAGCGCGAACTGCTTGCAGATCTGCGCGAGCAGTCGCATGTGATCGACACAAGCACCATCCGGTCTTCGCAGCTACAAAGCTATGTCAAAAGCCTGATGACCACCTCGCGGGGCCAGTTAACCTTGGTATTCCAGTCGTTTGCTTTCAAACGCGGTATCCCCATGGATGCAGACTACGTCTTTGATGTGAGGATGCTCCCCAATCCCCACTATGAACCGATACTGCGTGATCTCACAGGGCTGGACGAGCCTGTTGCTGACTTTTTGCGCCAACACCCAGATGTCGATTTGATGCGAACACACATCGCTCAGTTTTTGGCGCACTGGTTGGAGCTGCTAGATCGCAACCATCGCAGCTATGTCACCGTAGCGATTGGTTGCACAGGGGGGCAGCATCGGTCTGTCTACTTGGTGGAGCGGCTCGCCGAAGTTTTCAGTGATCGCTGGACCGCTCTGAGACGGCACCGAGAGTTGGACGGACGCTGAAAAAGCCGGTGGTGCCTGAACTTAAGGCGCTCACAACAACGACGCTTGCGTGGCGCTCAGCAATTTACGGATCGGTGCAGGCAGTCCAACCCTGTCCCATTGATCGGGAGATAGCCATTCACCCTCACCTGGCGGCCGATCTAACTGCATATCTCTAATTGCAAAAGGGTGAAGATGCAGGTCCCTGTGCGTGAGCACATGGAGAAACGGTGGCAAACCGTGCTGGATGAATTGCAGTGAGTCTCCCAAGGTTGCTACAAACGCCGCCATCGACGACACATCCGGGAAAACTGGGACGCAGTGCATACCCGCCCAGATACCTGTGGGCGGACGCCGCTCCAACCAAACGCGTCCTTGCTGATCATGCATAACCAGCAACTGCCAGGACTCGGACTTACGCAACAACTTGCGCGTTTTGACGGGGTATCGTTCGGGTTCGCCTTCTGCGCGCGCCGAACAAAGTGCGCTCAACGGGCATTGGTCGCACCGTGGCGCCCGCGGTGTGCAAGTAGCGGCCCCGAGGTCCATCAGCCCCTGCGTATACCGAGGCATGGCGATTTCTAGATCTCGCTGTGGAAGCAATGACTCTGCATGATCCCAAAGCAGGCGCTCGTTTCGGGTGGAGGCTAGGTCCTCTTTGAACCCCAATAAGCGAGTGAGAACCCGACGAACGTTGGCGTCCAGGATGGAAACTCGCTGGGAAAAGCAAAATGCCGCGATGGCCCCAGCCGTAGAGCGCCCAATACCCGGAAGCAATACCAACACTTCCGCCGTCTTGGGAAAGACGCCGCCGTGCTCGGACACTACCATCTGTGCGCAGCGATGGAGATTGCGTGCGCGGCTGTAGTAACCCAGGCCACTCCACAACCCCAGCACTTCGTCTTGAGTCGCTTTCGCCAACGCCGCGACATTGGGAAACCTGTCCAGAAATCGTGCGTAGTAATCGAGCACCGTGGGCACCTGCGTCTGCTGCAGCATGATCTCCGACAGCCATACCCTGTAGGGATCCCGGGTCTGCTGCCATGGCAGATGATTGCGCCCATGCGTAACCTGCCATGCAACTACGCGCTCCGCCACCGAAGCACCACCGACAGACACGGTCATGCAGGCAGGAGTTGCTTGTCAGAGGATGCCGGCTCGAGCCCGGGCACAGCAATGAGTTGAGAGGTCAACTGCTGCAGCTTCTGCTCCAACTGGATCAACTCGTCCTCGCCCGCCTCAATTTCGGCAATTCGCTCCACCAAACCACTGGCCGCTTGCTGGATCCGATCTACTGCTTCGATGCGACGCGCGAAGCTCCTGCGTCGCTCGCGCAACTGCGCGTCCAGCTGCGCAGTTGCAGACTTGCTCCACAGCTCCAGATCGTTTGCAGCCGACTCGTACACCGTGCGCAGGCGCATCGCCAAAGCTCGGACCAATCGCTCCGCAAATTCCGGCTGCGCCAGTTTGAGCGCATTGCCCATGCCAAGGTACTGCAAATGGCTCTGCTCAATCTGATTCAGATCGTGCGTAAAGTGTTCTAACTGCGGCGGTGGCGGCACTTGTAAAGAGAAACCATACTCGGCATTCAATTGGCGGAACGTTCCGCCCAGCATCGCCTGAATTTCGGTGCCTGATGCCTGCGCCTTGTCTAAGGTTGCGCGCAATTTATCAAAGGTCTGGATGTAAATTTTCTTCACCCCCAGCTTGAGCCCCTTCTGTTGAAGGGTTTGCGCCAACTCTGCCAATTCGACCTTCAGGGCTTTAGCGCCAAGTTGCTGGAAAACATCTCGCAAAAGTTTGAGGTGCACTGCGCGAACAGCCTGAATCTTGGCGGTACTCAGATCAAACTCACGTTGCTCCTGCTCAACGCGATGGCGCATTGACTCAATGACCGACGCATTCTTGCCACGCAGGCTGCGCAGTTCAGCCATCTGGTCGTCAAGATCACGACGGCGAATATTGATCACTCGCGAAGTTTCACTCCGCAGACTTGCCACACCCGTAGCCACTGCGGCCCGAAGGATGGACTGACGCCGACCCATGATGCCTTTGGCCAGCGCTTCTTCCAACACAGGCAAACCACTGGTTTCCAGTAGCACATCATCCGCCGTAATCTTGGCAACCAGACCTTTTTGCGCCGACACTGGCACAACCCTGTGGAGCGGCACACCGAGCATCTCTGCAGACGTGCTGCATTGACGCTCCAGCTGCGCCTGCACTTGTTCTGCGGAGTTGAGCGTGTCCCACAGCGTGTCGATCTTGTTCAACACTACCAGCCGTGCATCCATACTGTCGGTCGATATGGCCAGGTGTTCTCGCCAAATCGAAAGGTCTGATCGCGTGACTCCCGTATCAGCACTCAAGATGAACACAACCGCATGCGCCTGAGGTATCAGATTGACGGTGAGTTCTGGCTCAGCGCCCACAGCATTGAGACCGGGGGTGTCCAGAATCACCAAACCCTGCTTGAGCAAAGGGTGCGGGATATTGATGATGGCGTGGCGCCACATGGGCACCTCGACCAAGCCCTGGGCATCCGGCACCGGATTCTCATCGATCAAATCATCATGCCAAAACCCCAGCGCGCGGGCATTGTCCAGGCTGACCTTGCGAATTTCTGCAACTTTCTCCAGTGCCTTCGCAATCTGATCTGCATTGCTGACATCCAGCGGAATCTCTTGCCACCGGTCTGGTTTGATGCGCCACTCTGCCAGACTCTGCATCTGCAGACGCGTTTCAATAGGAAGCAAGCGAAGACTGGGCGCCAAGTGGGCGTCATAGCCCAGCTCGGTGGGACACATGGTGGTCCGCCCTGCACTCGCGGGCATGATGCGGCGCCCATAGTCTGCGAAGAATATCGCGTTGATCAGTTCAGACTTGCCCCGCGAAAACTCTGCAACAAATGCCACCATGACTTTGTCACTGCGAACCTGATCTTCCAGTCGCTGCAGCCGCTCTTGCACCGCCGCATCCATGAGTTCGTGCGACGACATCCACTCCGCCAAACGCTTGAGCTGCTGGGCGAACTCGCGACGCCAGACGCCATGCTGGTCGAACTGTTCGTTGAATGAAGGTCCCACTTTGCTCCCAGAGATCTATAAATCGCCTACGGAGTAGGCATACACAAAATATAGCATCGACCGCATGCTGGCTGTGATTTACCCACCATTTCACCAAATAGGCCGGCTATGAGCGTTGGCATTGGGGGCAAAAGTAACTACTTCTTTGCCCTTGGCGAAGCAGCCGAATGGGGGTTTGGCACACAGAACAAGGAGCACCCGCACGGCCATAAACATTCGCCTGGGTCTGAAAATGCCCATTTGCGCCGTCCGCGTTGGTAAAGTCGCGCAGCGTGCTCCCCCCCATTGCCACTGCGTGCGCCAAAACTTCCTTGATCGCCGCGTGCAATTTTTGGACCCGCACTTGCCCGATACGAGATGAATTGACTGTGGGCCGAATGCCTGCCAGAAACAAGACTTCTGACGCATAAATGTTGCCCACCCCCACCACCAAACGCCCCCCCAGCAGCAACTGTTTGATTGGCATACGGCTTTTTTTCATGCCCGCCTGAAAATCTCCAACCAGAAAAGCGTCGGACAACGGTTCCATCCCCAGCGAGCCAAGTAGCTTGACTGCAATCGCATCAGACTCACTATCTGCATAAACCACCGCACCAAACCGACGAGGGTCATGCAAACGCAAGATTCCTCGGGTGGTAACGAGGTCGAAGTGGTCATGCACTCCAGCTTGCGGAAGGCACTGGCTAAAACGCAAGCTGCCGGACATCCCTAAGTGAACTAACAACACGCCGGGGTCCATATCAACCAAAAGGTATTTGCCGCGCCTACGCAAGCCTGTGATATGCCGCCCCACCAACACATCCGGTTCACAACCCAGCGGCCAACGCAGCGGCTTCCCCACAGCAACCGATTCGATCTTGCTCCCCGTGATGGCCTCAACGAGGCTGAGGCGTGTCACTTCTACTTCTGGCAACTCAGGCATAAAAGAACCCATGCAACAGGTTATCGGGCATAGATTATTATGGACCGATGGTGCTATCACAACGCTTTCGGACCGCTGCTTTGACTACCGCAATTGCGGTGGTTTCACACACAGGCTGGGCACAGCCCAGCAGAGATCCCGCTCCTGACGGCGCGTCCCCAGTGGTCTCGAACCCGGCCTTGGATGCCGAGCTGTTCTATGAAATTTTCCTCGGCGAACTGAGCTCCCGAACAGGGGATCCGGGCGCTGGGTATGCCCTGATGCTGGAAGCGGCGCGGCGCACCGGAGATGGTCAGCTCTATCAGCGCGCCGCAGATATTGCCCTGCAGTCTCGCTCAGGAGACTACGCACTCGCCGCCGCGATGGCCTGGAAAGGCGTGCAACCTCAATCACGCGAAGCCAATCGCTATGTGCTGCAGATCCTGATCGCGCTAAACCGGATTGGCGAAACCCCTGCCCTGCTCCGCCAGGAACTGGCCCAATCACCTTCCCGCGCCAAGGCAAGCACGCTCGCCGCACTTCCGCAAATGTATGGCCGCGCGAGCGACAAGGCGCTGGCTGCCAAGGTGGTAGCAGAAGCATTGATCGACGAGTTATCCCACCCCGCGACGGGCCCAGTTGCGTGGGTATCGCTGGGCCGGGTGCGATTGGCCGCCGGAGACAAAACCGGGGCCTTGGACGCAGCACGGAGCGCCCAGACATTGGACAACGCCAACGAGGGCGCAGCACGCCTCGCGCTCGAGTTGATGGAGGAAAGTACTCCAAACGCCGAGCCCTTGGTGGTGCAGGCACTTGCCCAGCAACCTGTTCCCGAATTGCGATTGGCGTACGCCCGCGTTTTGCTGGGGTTGCAGCGCTTCCCAGACGCAGCCCGGCAATTAGAGCTTGTCACTCAGGCCAAGCCCGAGCTTGCAGAACCTTGGCTGGTGCTGGCATCGCTTCAGTATCAGGACAATCGCCTTCCCGAGGCTGAGAAATCATTGCAACGGTTTATCGAACTCGCAGCGGCAAGCACGGAGGATCAGGCGCGTGAGCGAGGCCTCACGCAGGCATATTTGCTGTATGCCCAGATTGCTGAAAAGAAGCAGGACTATGCAGCAGCAGAATCGTGGCTCGGTCGCATCACCAATGCGGAAGAAGTGTTTAGCGCCCAAAGCCGCCGAGCCTCCTTGCTGGCGCGGCAAGGGAAATTAACGCAGGCGCGTGCGCTGCTGCGCAGTCTTCCCGGCACAACCGCTGACGAAAAGCGCATGAAGCTTTTGGCCGAAGTACAACTCCTGCGTGATCTCAAGATGTACCAGGAGGCTTACACCACGCAGGTGCAACTGGTGGCTCTGGCTCCCGACGACACAGAATTGATCTATGACCAGGCCATGCTGGCAGAAAAAGCCGGCAAAACAGACACCATGGAACAGCTGCTGCGGCAAATAATTGCACAACAGCCGCAATATCACCACGCGTACAACGCTTTGGGATATTCCATGGCAGAAAGAGGCGTTCAGCTCGCCGAAGCAAAACAGCTCATTCTGAAGGCGTTGGAATTCGCACCCGGCGACCCGTTCATCACCGACAGCCTGGGCTGGGTGGAGTTCCGCCTCGGAAACAAAACAGACGCCAAGCGGCATCTTGAAGCAGCCTACCGGGCGCGCCCTGACGTAGAGATTGCAGCCCACCTTGGGGAGGTGCTTTGGAGCCTCGGTGACCAGGACGGTGCACGCAAAGTCTGGAAGGAAGGCAAGCGCGTCAACCCCGACAACGAAACACTTAAAGAGACCTTGACACGCCTCGGAGTGTCGCTTTGACACATTTGAATGGCTACACCCCCTGTTTCTCCCCTGCCCCGTCGCTTCCAGTCCGTGGCGCGTGGCGATGGTTTTGGGTGCTTTGTTTTTTGTCGATGCTCGGGTGCGCGCAGCCCCTAAAGCCCCGAGAGGGAGAAGAGAACTTCTGGAGCGGTCGGCTTGCACTGCAGGTAGAAGGCCAGGCTTCGCAGTCCTTCTCGGCACTCTTTGAGTTACGCGGCAGTGCCCAAACCGGGGGGCTCGTGCTCATCAGTCCGCTGGGCAGTCGGCTGGCACAACTGGACTGGAAGGACGGGCATGCGCAACTCGCCACTGGAGCCCAAGAGATCCGCACCTCTGATTCGCTGGAGAACCTGCTCCAGGAGGTCACTGGCACGCGCATTCCCATAGCAACACTTTTCAACTGGTTGCAAGGTACGCAGGCCACTGCGCCGGGATGGGAAGCCGATCTGTCTGGGCTTGCGGACGGCCGCCTCATCGCACGCCGCGATAATCCAGCGCCAAAAGCCACTCTGCGCATCGCGCTGACCGAATAAATAACACGTAAGCGGCACTGCCCCTGCGCTATCCCGTTTCACCATGCTCGCCTTGTATGACGTGCCGGCGCCGGCCAAGCTCAACCTTTTTCTTCATATCACAGGCCAGCGTGCAGACGGCTATCACCTTTTGCAATCGGTCTTCATGCTGATTGACTGGTGTGACACGCTGCATTTCGAGCGCTGCTCCAGCCACAACATCACCCGCGAAGACCTGGGCCCCAAGCTCCCCGATGAAGACCTGACGGTCAAAGCAGCGCGCGCATTGCAAGCAGCTACCGGCTGTCGCCAGGGAGTACACATCGGAGTGTCAAAGAGCGTACCAGCGCAAGCAGGCATGGGCGGGGGGTCTTCCGATGCGGCGACTACCTTGCTAGCACTGAATCGGCTGTGGGGACTGAAACTGCCTCGCCCAGCGCTCGAAAAGATCGGCCTTGCGCTGGGAGCTGACGTTCCATTTTTTTTGCGCGGTCACAACGCTTGGGTGGAGGGAATTGGTGAGACAATCACGCCGCTTGAGAAAGCGCACCAACTGCCATCAGCGTGTTTTGCGGTTGTGAAACCTGTTGCGGGTTTGGAGACAAAATCAATTTTTGCGTCACCAAGTTTGAAACGCGATTCAGATAGTGCTACAATCTTAGGCTTTGCTGCAGCACACTTTGACTTCGGTCGAAACGACTTGCAGCCGGTTGCTCAGGCACTTTGCCCCGAGGTCACTGAAGCCATTAATTGGCTCGGGATTCGAGGATTGCAAGCCAGAATGACAGGCTCAGGAAGTGCGGTGTTTGCAAAAATGGCACATGCGATTGACTTGAGTGGAGCCCCCAAAGGCTGGCAAGTAAAGGCATGTGACAACCTGATGGTTCATCCTCTGGCAGGTTGGGCATCAGACCAGAATTAAGGTTGGCTGCTTTCGGCAGTTGACCTGTGTAGGGGAGTCGCCAAGTTGGTTAAGGCACTGGATTTTGATTCCAGCATGCGAAGGTTCGAGTCCTTCTTCCCCTGCCAAATTTCTTTTCGCGTACGGGCTTTTTTTTCAGACTGCTGGGACGCTCATGCAAGCCAACAACCCCGACTTCATGGTTTTCACCGGCAATGCCAATCCAGGCATGGCAGCTGAAATCGCCCAACACCTTGGCACCACCCTTGGCGCTGCTGACGTGGGTCGCTTCTCTGACGGTGAAGTCACCGTTGAAATCAAGCAAAACGTGCGTGCACGGGATGTTTTTGTTGTTCAGTCCACTTGCGCACCGACCAACGAAAACCTCATGGAACTGCTGATCATGGTCGACGCGCTCAAGCGCGCATCTGCCGAACGCATCAGCGCCGTAATCCCTTATTTCGGTTATGCCCGTCAGGACCGTCGCCCCCGTTCGTCGCGCGTGCCTATCACTGCCAAGGTGGTGGCCAACATGCTGCAGGCGGTGGGTGTTGCCCGCGTGCTGACCATGGACCTGCATGCCGACCAGATCCAGGGCTTTTTCGATATTCCGGTCGACAACATCTACGCGTCTCCTGTTCTGTTGGGCGATTTGCGCCAAAAGAACTACGAAGACTTGATCGTGGTTTCACCCGACGTAGGCGGCGTGGTGCGCGCACGTGCGCTGGCCAAGCAGCTCAATTGCGATCTGGCCATCATTGACAAACGCCGTCCCAAGGCCAACGTGTCAGAAGTCATGCACGTGATCGGCGAGATCGAAGGCCGCAACTGCGTGATCATGGACGACATGATCGACACAGCCGGCACTCTGGTGAAGGCTGCCGAAGTGCTCAAGGAGCGTGGCGCCAAGAAGGTCTACGCCTACTGCACCCACCCCATATTTTCCGGTCCCGCCATCGAGCGCATTGCACAAGGCAGCGCGCTCGATGAAGTGGTGGTGACCAATACGATCCCCTTGAACGACAACGCCAAGGGATGCACCAAGATTCGCCAACTCTCCGTGGCTCCGCTGATCGCCGAAACGATCCAGCGCATTGCCAAGGGTGAGTCGGTCATGAGTTTGTTCTCCGATCAAGACAACCTGTTCTGAAGGCGCTTCTTAGAAGCGTTGCAGACCGGATTGCACGCAAGCCTCCTTCGGGAGGCTTGTCTGTTCGAGAGCATTGTGTGGACCTCCCGCCAAAGTGGCGGATCAGGTCTTTTTAAATCGGGGTATGACTGGTCGCGGTCTACCTTTTTCAGGAGCTAACTATGAACTTCGTCGCATTTGAGCGCGCTAAGCAGGGTACGGGTGCGAGCCGCCGTCTCCGCAATTCGGGCAAGACCCCTGGCATCGTGTACGGTGGTACCGCCGCCGAACCCCAAATGATCGAGGTGGACCACAATGCGCTGTGGCACGCCCTCAAGAAGGAAGCGTTCCACTCCAGCGTGCTGGACATGGAAGTTGCCGGCACCACCTCCAAAGTGCTGCTGCGTGACGTGCAATACCACCCCTACAAGCAACTCGTTCTGCACATCGACTTCCAGCGCGTGGACGAAAAGACCAAGCTGCACATGAAGGTGCCACTGCACTTCTCCGGTGCAGAAGAGTCGCCAGCCGTCAAGGTCGACAAGTGCATGGTCAACCCGATCGTGAACGAACTCGACGTGACCTGCATGCCTTCGGACCTGCCAGAGTTCATCGCTGTGGATCTGTCCAAGCTGGAAAAGGGCACCTCACTGACCCTCAAGAGCGTCAAGCTGCCAAAGGGTGTAACCGCCAAGATCCGCGGTGGCCAAAACAACAACCCCGTGCTGGTGTCTGTGGTGCCTCCCGTGGTGGTTGTCGAGACCCCCGTCGAAGCAGCTCCTGCTGCCGATGCCAAAAAGGGCAAGGGCAAGAAGTAATTCTCAAGCCGCAGCATCCCTGCGTGCAGGTCAGGCCGCCTCGGCGGCGCTGACGACCCAACGGCCCACTGTGTGGGCCGTTTTCATTGGTGACTCTCTTTCTACAGAGTGAAAGCACCTACCACCCACAGATAATCGCCCAGATGATCAAGCTGTTTGTAGGCCTTGGAAACCCCGGGCCAGACTATGAGGCCACCCGCCACAACGCTGGCTTCTGGTGGATTGACGCCTTGGCGCGCGAGCTGAACACTACGCTGGTGCCTGAACGCAGCTACCACGGACTTATGGCACGCACCACGGTGCACGGCCAGAACGTGTGGCTGCTGCAGCCACAGACGTTCATGAACCTCTCGGGCAAATCGGTAGCGTCGCTGGCACGCTTTTTCAAAATCCTGCCCGAAGAAATTCTGGTGGTGCACGATGAACTCGACATCACACCCGGCCAGGTCAAGCTCAAGCGCGGCGGCAGCCATGCGGGGCACAACGGCCTGCGAGACATCCACGGGCAACTGGGCTCCCCAGACTACTGGCGCCTGCGCATCGGTATCGGCCACCCGGGGGTGAAGAGTGAAGTCGCCAACTGGGTGCTCAAAAAACCCTCACCGGACCAGCGCACCCTGATCGAGGACTGCATCGTCCATTCCCTCAAGGCCTACCCGGCACTGCTGGCAGGCGAAATGGACAAGGCAACCTTGCTCATCCACACCACCAAACCACCCCGCCCCAAGCCACCACGCCCGGTAGAAGATTGAAAATCTCCTGGGCCTCAAATACGATATAAATACTATTTTTTTGATAGCTACTAGCGCTTGATAGATAAGCGCTAGAGGCCAAAACATCAAATATCTACGAACCTGCAACCGCCTGCAGCCGCTGAAACTTCTGCCACAAGGTTTCACGGTTTTCCACGTGCTGCGGGTTCACGGGGATACAGGCCACGGGGCAGACCTGCACACACTGGGGCTCATCAAAGTGCCCCACACATTCCGTGCACTTGTTCGGGTCAATTTCGTAGATCTCCTGCCCCAGGTAGATCGCCTGATTAGGGCACTCGGGCTCGCACACATCGCAGTTGATGCACTCGTCGGTGATCATCAGCGCCATACAACCTCCTTGGGCGCAGGGCCAAAAACCGGGGAGAAGGGGTACGCGGCGCAGTTCATGCTCCGTATTATCCCGCGCTGGTGGCATGTGCCTTGCATGCCACACTGCAGCCACCACTGCTGACGGGGATGTTTTTGCCGTTATGCTGTGTATACACATTAATTTTGACGCGCTTGCGTCTTACCCCTTCCCAACGCAACCCACGCACCCCACCCATGGGCCTGTTTTTCCTCAAGCGGTTTATCACCCTCCTGGCCACGCTGATCGGCGCGTCCATTGTTGTGTTTCTGGTGCTGGAGATCCTGCCGGGCAATGCTGCCCAGATCCTGATGGGCCCCGACGCCTCGCCAGAGGCGGTGGCAGCATTGGCCAGCAAGCTGGGGCTGGACCAACCGGCGGGGCTGCGCTACTGGCAATGGGTGAGCGGCCTGGTGGTGGGCAACATGGGCGAAAGTTATGCCTACAGCTCTCCGGTACTCGACCTGGTGCTGGAACGCTTGGCGCTGACGGTGCCGCTGGCTCTGATGGCGATGGCCATCACCACGGCGCTGGCATTGGCGGCAGGGGTGTATGCGGCATCTCGACACAACAAGATCGGTGATGTCGGCGTGATGGGATTGGCCCAGATCGGCATCGCCATCCCCAACTTCTGGTTCGCCATCCTGTTGATCCTGCTGTTCTCCGTCAAGCTGCAGTGGTTCTCTGCGGGTGGGTTCCCGGGCTGGACCGAAGAAGCGGGCGGTGGCCCGGTCGAAGCCATCAAGGCTCTGTTACTGCCAGCCATCGCTTTGGCGGTGGTGCAAGCGGCCATCCTGGCGCGCATCACGCGCTCGGCGGTTCTGGAAGTGCTGCGCGAAGATTTTGTGCGCACTGCGCGTGCCAAGGGGCTGTCTCAGCGCGCCGCGCTGTGGGGCCATGTGTTGCGCAACGCGATGATTCCTGTGATCACCGTGATGGGGCTGCAGTTTGCCAACCTGCTGGCGGGCACCATCGTGGTGGAAAACGTGTTTTACCTGCCTGGCCTGGGTCGTCTCATCTTCCAGTCCATCTCCAACCGTGACCTGATCGTGGTGCGCAACTGCGTGATGCTGCTGGCCGCCATGGTGGTCATCGTGAATTTTGTGGTGGACATCCTCTACGCCGTCATCGACCCTCGCGTCAAAGCCAGCGATATCTGATCTGCAATGAGCGCCATCCCTTCCTCCCCCTCCACTCCGCCCGCGCCCGCGGGCACCACGCCGCCGGGCTGGCTGCACCGCGCAATGCGCCATCGCAGCTTTGTCATCGGCGCCGTGCTGTCGCTGCTACTCATCCTGGCTGCGGCCCTTTCGCTGGTCTGGACGCCGTGGTCGCCTTACGAGATGGACCTGGCTTCCAAGCTGCAGCCCCCCACCGGCAAACATTGGCTGGGCACGGATGCCTATGGGCGCGATGTCGCATCGCTTCTGCTGGTCGGTGCCCGCAACTCCATTCTGGTGGGCGTGATTGCCGTGGGCATTGGCCTGACGATTGGCACTGCGCTGGGGCTGCTGGCCGCTGCCAAACGCGGCTGGGTCGAAGAACTCATCATGCGGCTGTCGGACTTTACCTTTGCCTTCCCGGCCATCCTGTCGGCCATCATGTTGACCGCCGTGTTTGGCGCGGGCATCGTCAACTCCATCATTGCCATCGGCATTTTCAACATCCCGACCTTTGCGCGCGTCACCCGCGCCTCGGCCAACGCCGTGTGGTCACGCGAATACATCCTGGCATCGCGCGCCTGCGGCAAGGGCAGCTGGCGCATCACGCTGGAGCATGTGCTGCCCAACATCCTGTCGGTGCTGATCGTGCAGGCCACCATTCAATTCGCCATTGCCATCCTGGCTGAAGCCGCCCTCTCCTACCTGGGCCTGGGCACGCAACCGCCCCAGCCCTCCTGGGGCCGCATGCTCAGCGAAGCGCAGACGCTGATGTTCCAGGCCCCGCTGCTGGCCGTGTGGCCGGGTGTGGCCATTGCACTGGCCGTGCTGGGCCTGAACCTGCTGGGCGACGGGCTGCGTGATTTGCTCGACCCCCGCCTTTCCCGCAAGCGTTGACAGCCCCCGCCAAGAAGACCACCAGAACCCCACAATGTCTCTGTTAGAAGTCTCCAACCTCCGCATCCGTCTGCAGACCCACCGGGGCCCGGCCGATGCTGTGCGCGGCGTGAGCTTTACGCTCGCGCGCGGCGAAACCCTGGGCCTGATCGGCGAATCGGGCTGCGGCAAATCCATCACTGCGATGTCGCTCATGGGCCTGTTGCCCGACAACGCAGAGGTCACCGGCAGCATCCGCTTTGACGGGCAAGAGCTGGTGGGCCGCACCGATGCACAAATGTGCAAGATGCGCGGCAACCGCATTGGCATGGTGTTTCAAGAGCCCATGACGGCGCTGAACCCCGTGCACACCATCGGCCGCCAGGTGTCAGAGCCATTGCGCCTGCACCGCGGCATGAACGCCGCCGCTGCCCGCACAGAAGCCTTGGCATTGCTGGACCGCGTGGGAATCCCCAATGCAGCGCAGCGTTTTGATGCATATCCGCACCAGTTCTCGGGCGGGCAACGCCAGCGCATCACCATTGCGATGGCGCTGGCTTGCGGACCCGACCTGCTGATTGCGGACGAGCCCACCACCGCCCTGGATGTCACCATCCAGCAACAAATTCTGGACCTCATCAGCGACCTGGTGGCCGAACGCAACATGGCGCTCATCCTCATCTCGCACGACCTCGGCGTGATCTCGCAGAACGTGGACCGGATGATGGTGATGTACGGCGGCAGCGTGGTCGAGAGCGGCTCAACCCCATCCGTCTTCTCGGCCATGGCACACCCGTACACACGTGGGTTGTTCGCAGCCAGGCCCCATCTGGGCGCCGTGCACGCGCCGGGCCAGCGCCCGCGCTTGTCCACCATTCCCGGCACGGTGCCTGAACTGGTGGACCTGCCGGTGGGCTGCCCGTTTGCAGGGCGCTGCAGCTACACCGTGGATGCCTGCCACCACGAACAGCCACCCATCACTCTGGTGGCGACCGACGAAGATGGTGACCACGAGGTGCGCTGCCTGCGCCGCGAGGCCATTGCCGAGGCCCAGAGCGCCCAGGCCGTGAAAATTGTCGAGGTGGCGGCATGACCAAACCACAAACCGCTGCTGCAACACCCTCCCCTTTGCTGCAGGTGAAAGACCTGGTGCGCGAATACACACTGCCGCGCGAACACCTCTTTCGCCCACCCGGCAAGGTGCATGCGCTCAACGGTGTGACTTTTTCGATCGAATCCGGCCGCAGCCTGGGCATCGTGGGCGAATCGGGTTCGGGCAAATCGACCCTGGCGCGCACCGTGATGGCGCTGGACGCGCCCACCGCGGGCACCGTTGAACTGCTGGGACGCAACCTGCACCAGTTGCCGCCAGAGCAACTGCGCCAAGCGCGCCGCGATTTTCAGATGGTGTTCCAGGACCCCTATGGCTCGCTCGACCCGCGCCAGACGGTAGAGCGCATCGTGACCGAACCGCTGCAGGCCCAGGGCGAAACCAGCCGCGCTGCGCAACGCGAACAGGCAGGCCAGGTGCTGTCGCAGGTGGGCCTGCGCACCAACGACCTGGGCAAATACCCGCACGAGTTTTCGGGCGGTCAGCGCCAGCGCATTGCCATTGCCCGCGCGCTCATCACGCGGCCCCGGCTCATCGTGGCGGACGAGCCCGTGAGCGCACTCGACGTGTCGGTACAGGCCCAGGTGCTCAACCTGATGCAGGACTTGCAGCAAGAGTTCGGCATCACCTACATGCTCATCAGCCACGACCTGGCGGTGGTCAACCACCTGTGTGATGAAGTGGTGGTGCTGTACCAGGGCCGCATTGTCGAGCGCGGTTCACCCGCCGAGTTGTTCCGCAATGCACAGCATCCCTACACCCAGTCGCTGGTGGGCGCCGTACCGCAGGTGCAGCCGGGGCGGGCCCGGGCTCGTCGGGTTGCCGCAGCAGCGGCCGCTGCGGCAAAAAACGCATAACCACATGCGCACGTGATGGTGTACAAAGCTTTTTGCGTTCCCTGGTAACAAATTGCACCGGGGGTTTTTCTGGTTGTTGTCTGGTTTTTTGTCTGGAGAGTCCGAACATGCTGAACCGCCGTACCGTCCTAGCCACTGGCGCCATCGCCGCAGTGCCCCTGTCCACCTCGCTCGGCGCCCTGGCGCAGGGCCGCAAAGATGCCGTGACGCTGGCCATGACGCTGGAGCCACCAGGCCTGGACCCGACCGCAGGCGCTGCGTCGGCCATTGCCGAAATCGTGCAATACAACATCTTTGAGACCCTCACCAAGATCAATGCCGATGGCAGCGTCTCGCCCCTGCTGGCCGAGAGCTGGGAAGTCTCGCCCGACCTCAAGACCTACACCTTCAAATTGCGCCGTGGCGTCAAGTTCCAGAACGGCGAGCCGTTCAATGCGGCTTCGGTGAAGTTCTCGTTCGACCGTGCCGGCGGCGAAAAAAGCACCAACAAAGACAAGCGCACGTTTGCTGGCCTCACCACCCAGGTGGTGGACGACTACACCGTGGTGCTGCTCAACAAGGACATCGACCCCGACCTGCTGTTCGTGCTGGGCCAGGCCACGTCGATCATCGTGGAGCCCAAGAGCGTTGACACCAACGCCACCAAGCCCGTGGGCACCGGCCCTTACCAGCTGGGTACGTGGAACAAGGGCTCCTCGGTCGTGCTGACGGCCTGGGAGGGCTTCCGCGCCCCGGCCACCATCAAGATCAAGCGCGCCACTTTCCGCTTCATCTCCGACCCGGCAGCCCAGGTGGCCGCCTTGCTGGCGGGCGATGTGGATGCATTCCCGCGTGTCACGCCGCGCAGCGTGAGCCAGTTCAAGGCCAACCCAAAGTTCCAGGTGGTGATCAGTGGCTCGCGCGCCAAGACCATTCTGGCCATCAACAACGGCAAAAAACCGCTCGACGACGTGCGTGTGCGCCGCGCCATTGCCTCGGCCATCGACCGCAAGGCGGTCATTGAAGGCGCGGGCGACGGCTATGGCGCGCCCATTGGCAGCCACTACGTGCCCGGCGCGTTTGGCTACGTGGACACCACGGGCGTGAACCCGTTTGACATCGAAAAGTCCAAGAGGCTGCTGGCCGAAGCGGGCATCAAAACGCCGCTGGAACTGACGCTGACCCTACCCCCACCACCTTACGCCCGCCAGGGTGGCGAGGTGATTGCCGCGCAACTGGCCAAGGTCGGCATCATCGCCAAGATCCAGAACGTGGAATGGGCGCAGTGGCTGAGCGGCACCTACGGCAACAAGAACTACGACCTGACCATCATCAGCCACGTCGAGCCGTTTGACCTGGGCAACTTTGCCAAGCCAGACTACTACTGGGCCTACAACTCGCCCAAGTTCAACGATCTGTTCAACCAGATCAAGAACGCCGCGCGCCCCGCCGACCGCGCACGCCTGCTGGGGGAAGCGCAGCGCCTCCTGGCCGACGATGCGGTGCACGGTTTCCTGTATTCGAACCAGTGGATCACCGTGGCCAACAAGAACCTCAAGGGCCTGTGGAAAGACATGCCCGTGTTCGTGAACGACATCTCCTCGCTCTCCTGGAGTTGATGGCCAC
Organism: Acidovorax sp.; assembly: GCA_030692685.1. Lineage (GTDB taxonomy): Bacteria > Pseudomonadota > Gammaproteobacteria > Burkholderiales > Burkholderiaceae_C > Acidovorax. The sequence continues at coordinate 63,298 of JAUXZO010000073.1, forward strand.
TCGCCGCTCCCGTCCCCACGGGAGCGGCTTACTCCTAAATAAATAGCTGCTAGCGCTTTACCCATAAGCGCTAGCGGCATTTTTTACTCATATTTTTCGGTATCTCACACTGAAAACATCCGTTCACGCTGAGCTTGTCGAAGCGCTGCGCAAGGCTTCGACAAGCTCAGCCCGAACGGGTGGTTAAGTACATAAATGCCGTCTCCATAAAACGCCCCGCGCCCCGCCATGACTGCACTGCACGACCTGCCCGCCCACGAACTTCTGGCTGCCTACCGCCAGCGCACGCTGTCTCCCGTGGAGGTCACGCAGGCCGTGCTGGCGCACATCGAGCGGTGGGAGCCCCACATTCGCGCCACCTACCTGCTGCGCCCCGAGGCAGCCCTGGCGCAGGCCCGCGCCTCTGAAGCCCGCTGGCTGCGCGGCGAGCCCATGGGCGCGCTGGACGGCGTGCCCAGCACCATCAAAGAAAACATCGCCACCGAAGGCGACCCGACCCCCCTGGGCACCGCCGCCGTAGAGCTGGTGCCCGCCGCTGCCGATGCGCCCCCCGCCGCCCGCATGCGCGAGGCCGGTGCCGTCGTGGTGGCCAAAACCACCATGCCCGACTACGGCATGTTGTCGTCGGGCCTGTCTACCTTTCATCCGCTGTCACGCAACCCGTGGGACACGAGCAAAGGCCCCGGTGGCTCCAGCGCAGGCGGTGGCGCTGCAGCCGCAGCAGGCTATGGCCCGCTGCACATCGGCACCGACATCGGTGGGTCGCTGCGCCTGCCCGCCAGCTGGTGCGGCATCTTCAGCCTGAAACCCAGCCTGGGCCGCATCCCGATCGACCCACCCTACACCGGCCGCGCCGCTGGCCCCATGACCCGCACCGTGGCCGACGCCGCGTTGATGATGCAGGTGCTGAGCCAGCCCGACGCCCGCGACAGCATGAGCCTGCCCGCGCAAGACATCGCCTGGGGCCAGTTCAACCAGGGCGCCGAGCGCCTGCGCGGCTTGCGCATTGGCTTGCTGCTGGACGCGGGCTGTGGCCTGCCGGTGGAACCCGAGGTGAAGGCCGCCGTAGAACGCGCCGCAAAACTCATGGAGGCCGCTGGCGCCACCATCGTGCCCATGGCGCCCTTCATGACCCAAGCCATGCTCGACGGCATGGACCACTTTTGGCGCATGCGCTCGCACATCGACCTGCAGGCGCTGCCCGCCGCGCGGCGCGACAAGGTGCTGCCCTACATCCGCACCTGGGCCGACAGCGCTGCGGGTTTGAGCGGCACCGAGGTCTTCCACGCCAGCCACCAGTTCCACCTGACCCGCGTGGCCACGGTGAAGGCCTGCAGCGCGTTTGACTACGTGATCTCGCCCGTGGCGCCCATGCCCGCCTTCCAGGCCGAGCTGCCCTCGCCCACCAACGACCCGCTGCGCCCGCTGGAGCACATCGGGTTTACCGTGCCGTTCAACATGTCCGAGCAGCCTGCGGCATCCGTCAACTGCGGCTACACCAGCCATGGTCTGCCCATTGGCCTGCAGATTGCGGGCGTAAGGTTTGACGACCTGGGCGTGCTGCAGGTGGCGCATGCGTTCGAGCTGATCCGAGACCCGCAAAAGGCGTGGCCGCAGCCACCTTCGGTTTGAGATCTTGAACACGTTCTTATCCTTGCCACTTGGCGAGTTATTGGTAACCTCAGGGTTTTGAAGGCGCCGCTCGCTGGGCGCCTACTCCCAAGGTTATTGATTCGGCATCAACCCACTTGAACCGTTCACGCTGAGCCTGTCGAAGCGCCGCGCGAGGCTTCGACAGGCTCAGCCCGAACGGATGTTTCAATTTCAAAGATACCGACTCAATAGTAGAAGCCCTGAGACCGCCACCGCAACGCAACGCAACATCGCAACATCGCAACATCGCAACACCTGACGCATACCACCGCATGGACATCATCATCCTGGCGATCCTCCTCGCCACCGGCACTTTTCTACTCAACGCCAAAGAGCAGCGCAAACGCATCGCACTGCTGGGCAGCCATCTGGCCAACTACCAGATCGAAAAGCTGATGGAAGCGCTGACCGGCGGCTACCTGCGCGCACTGGGTGAAAGCACCGACGAGCGGCGCACGCAAATCTGGAACCTGCTGAGCACGACCGAGGCGCAACTGACCGAGCAATTCAGCCGGTTCGCCGCAGACTTTGCCAAAGAGCCCGAGGCCACCACCCGCGTCAGCCGCCTGGCCATGGCGATCCCGTTTGCCGAGAAGATTTTGCCCAGCTTCACCTTCGACATGCGCAAGGCCCTGGCCATCCACGCGCGGGGCATCGCCCACGTGGTGCAGAACACCAGCCACCTGTCGCCCAAAGACCGCGCCTTCATGATGTCGGCCGAGCTGTTCCTCATGCAACACACCTGCCATTGGTTCTGCAAGTCCAAGACCATTGCCACCGCCCGCATGCTGGCGCGCCACCAGACGCCGCACGAACAGCTGGTGGCATCGGTATCGGCAGACACGCGCAATGCCTATCTGAAGTTGATCCAGGGCAGCTGAAATGAAGCAACACCCCCCTGAGGCCCTGCGGGCCTCGGTGCTAGCCGTCACAGGCGGCAGCTCTTCAGGCCGTCCAAGCCTGCGCGAGCAGGCTTGGCGCCGCGGCCTTCAGCCCCCGCTCTCGCAACGCTGCGCGCTGCGGTCAGGGGGACGCAGCCAGCGCGGCGGGGCGGCCCTTGCGCGGCTGCCCTGGCCCGCGCCGCGCCAGTCCCAAGCATCGCGGAAGACGCGCAACAGCATCGACAACTGACATGCTCGCAACGACCGATAGCCTGGGCAACCCCGTCACGCTGCACGAAGCAAGCAGCCTGACCGCACTGAACGACTTTGTCGAAGGCTTCATCGCCTGCGAAGCCCGCGCCGTCAACGTGCTCAACGCCGCCGCCGACGGGAGCGCCATCGTGCAAGCCTGCTGCGCGGCCCTGCACATGTTTGCCGAGTCAGCCGATGCACCGCGCAACGCGCGCCCCTTCATCGACCAGGCCCTGGCCCACGCCCCCGAGGCCAGCGACCGCGAACAACGTTTTGTCGCCGCCGTCGCCGCCTGGGTCAACGGCGACCTGCCCCGCGCCATTGCGCTGCACGAAGAACAAGCCCGCCACCACCCGCGCGACCTTGCATCGATCAAGCTGGGGCAGTACCACCTGTTCAACCGCGGCGACTCCCCCGGCATGCTGCGTCTGGCGCTGCAGGCCCTGCCCGCAGCCGCAGAGGTGCCCTATCTGCACGGCATGCTGGCCTTTGGCTGGGAGCAATGCCACCTGCTGCCCCAGGCCGAAGCCGCAGCGCGCCATGCCGTCGCCCTGTGCCGCAAGGAACCCTGGGCCCACCACGCGCTGGCGCATGTGATGCTGACCCAAGGGCGCATTCGGGAGGGCACCGACTTCATGGCCAGCGTCAGCGACACCTGGACGGGCCTCAACTCCTTCATGGTCACCCACAACTGGTGGCACCAGGCGCTGTTTCTGCTCGAACAAGACCGGCACGCCGAAGTGCTGGCGCTCTACGACCAGCAGGTGTGGGGCGTCGTCAAGGAATACACGCAAGACCAGATCAACGCCGTGTCCCTGCTGGCACGGCTGGAGCTGGCGGGTGTCGATGTAGGCAACCGCTGGGCCGATGTGGCCGACCACCTGGCCCAGCGTTTATCCGACCATGTGCTGCCGTTTTTAGACCTGCAATACCTCTACGGCCTGGCCCGCGCGGGTCGCACAGAGGCTGCACGCACACTGCTGCACAACGTGGAGGTCCACGCTGCCACGCGTACCGAAGCGCACGAGCGCACGGTGTGGCAGCACGTGTGTGTGCCAGCAGCGCATGGCCTGCTGGCGCATGCGCAAGGCGACTGGGCGTCTGCGGCAGAGAAACTGGGCATCGCCCTGCCCCGTTTGGTGGAGATTGGCGGTAGCCACGCACAACGGGATTTGTTTCACCAGATCTGGCTGGACGCGCTGCAGCGCAATGGGCAGTGGGCGGCGGTGCAGAATTTGTTGCAGCCGGTGTGCAACGCGCAACCAGAGTCGGTGCGATTGATGAGGCAGGTGGACGCGGTGTATCGGGCGTTGGGGTTGCCCGTGGCGGAACGTTAACGCACAAGCATCTGCCAGTTGGCACATTGCAGGCGACAACCGGGGCGCAGCCGGTCGGCCAATCTGTCGGCAGCAGATGCTGGATTCCATCCCTGCTCTTTGATGGTCATTTTTATGGTCATTTTTATGGTCATTTTGGCCTGTAGCGCTTATCTGTAAAGCGTTAGTAGCTCATAAAATCGGAGCAAATGCGCCCCACTTGCGCGGACTCACAAAGCATCCAGCGGGCTCAGAATGCCGCGTCCGCCCTTGTTCAACACATGCGTGTAAATCATGGTGGTGCTCACGTCGGCATGGCCCAGCAGTTCTTGCACCGTGCGAATGTCGTAACCCGCTTGCAGCAGATGCGTGGCAAACGAATGGCGCAGCACATGCGGGGCTGACCGGCTTGTCAATATTCGTCAGCTTGGCCGCCTCGCGCACTGCGCGTTGCACCGATTCGGGGTAAACATGGTGGCGCCGCTCCAGCAGCTCGCCCCACGCCGCGTCAGGGCGCGGGTCCATAGAACGCACGGGTGACGGAAAAATATATTGCCAAGCCCAACTGCGGTCTGCGTGTGGGTACTTCACCGCCAATGCATTCGGTAAATGCACCCTACCAAAACCAGCTTCCAGGTCTTTTTCATGCAACGCCCGAACTTTCTTCAAGTGCTGCTCCAGTGGCAGTATCAAATTCTCGGGCAGCACCGTTACGCGGTCTTTATTGCCTTTGCCTTCTCGAATAATAATTTCCCGCCGGGAAAATCCACATCTTTAACGCGAAGCCGCAGAGATTCCAATAACCGCATGCCCGTGCCATAGAGCAATTGGGCAATCAAACCGGTCGTGCCGTGCATATGCAGCAGTAACGACCGCACTTCAGGCACCGTCAGCACCACGGGCAGGCGTCTGGGTGTCTTGGCCTGAACCACATCGTCCAACCAAGCCAACTCCACGCCCAGCACCTGCTTATACAAATACTAAATCGCTGATTTGGCCTGGTTTTGGGTCGATGCCGCTACGTTCCGGTCCACAGCCAAATGCGTTAAAAACGCCTCGACTTCCGCAGCCCCCATATCCTGCGGATGGCGCTTGTCGTGAAACAAAATAAACCGCCGCACCCAGTCAACATAGGTTGCCTCGGTGCGAATGCTGTAGTGCCGCGTGCGCAGATGTTCGCGCAGACGGGTCAGCAGCTTAGGGGCTGGCAGTATGGTACCGGGCACCGCCTCCACCTCGGGTTCAGAGTGATGAGGAGAATGGTCCATCTGCCAAATTTTAGGTTTGCCTAAACTACGTGAGGTTGGGATTTACCCGTGCCACACGCATTCGGATGTTGCATAGGCGGACAGGAAACACTAGGATCGTGGTCGTCCAATTCTAGTTAGATCACATTGGAAATGTCATGGCATTTGAGAAATCCGTAAAAGACCAAATCACCCAATATATCGGCGCGCACGTTGCCGATGAAGCTTGGCATGTTTCCTACTTCGACTTCATTGGAGAAGCCAACTTAGCCAAAAGACTCGGGGAAGAGTTCATCTCAACGAGGTACATCTACAAGCTATTGGAAGGCTTAGAAGCCGACGATTGGCTGTTGCGAGCGCAAATCAGAAATCAAGTCTTGTCTTACGCTTCGATCTATGAGGCAGTCATTCATCACATCCTGTTCGATGTGCTTTCAACCGAACCACCAGTGATCGGCCTGACCGAGTTCCCGACAAAGAAGCAAATATCTATACCTCCAGCAAGCATGGCGCTGCTTGAGAAGCATCTGGAACATGACGGGAAGAAAATTATCCCAACCTACGAGGCCATCGGTCGAACAGATGAATCTAAGGTACGTTTCGATAAAAAGGCAGAGTGTGCAACAACTCTCGGCCTAATAGAGCCTTGGCTAAAGGATGAGCTAATTGAATTCTATGAGGCACGCAATGCAATTCACATCCATGCCGAAATCCGCAAGTCTCTCGACTATCAGCTTGATCTTTCCAAGCGCGCCTACTGGCGCATGCAGCCATTTAAAGAGCAAATCGTGACTGCGTTGGCCAATCGTGCGCCTGTGGTCTAACTGTCGGTTCAACGCGGACAAAAATGCTCCGCATTTTTGCCGGTTAACCTGGGCTTAGTCTCAATTTCTACAACAAACGGAAATATCTCAAAATGGCACGTAAAGTAAAAACGGAGAAGGAGCTTGGGGAAGCCCTAAAGGCAGGAGAAGACGAAATCGAAATAGTGGGTGACCTTGCGCGCAAGACCATCAGAATTCGTGCGACGGGAAAGGTGGCGTGGGCTATTGCGTTCGGCGCAATTGGAGTTGCGGCGTTCGCGACATACGCCACCATCGGTACCGGAGGCACAGGCACTCCTATTACTGGGCCGACAGCAGCTTTTTCTGCAACGGCAGCAGTTGCCGTCCTTGGCGTTCCGAGCACAGTTGCCGCTATTTCCATTGCTATCGCTGCCGGTGGAGTGGGAGCTCTAACTAGCCTTCGAAAGTACAGCGAAATCTCAAGATCAAACTCCACCCTCGTTTTACGGCGGAGATAGGCTCGCTGCTACCTAACCGGTCAGTCAAGCCGACCCGCCTTCGGCGGGGGACTTAATTTTGTTCGTTAGTCATACCTCTCCAAGGAGCTTTTAATGGCTAGGCCAGTAATTCCAAATATGAGACTTTGGCCCCGGAACTTGAGCACATCTCAAGGTGGAGGATTGTCTACTTCGCAAAATGGTGGCATGTCCACGTCCCAATATGGCGGTATGTCTACGTCGCAGTACGGTGGTATGTCTACCTCCCAATACGGAGGCATGTCCACCTCGCAATATGGTGGTTTATCTACGTCCCAATACGGTGGCTTGTCCACATCACAGTACGGCGGCCTATCAACCTCGCAGTATGGTGGTTTATCTACCTCACAGTACGGTGGTTTATCCACATCTCAAGGAGGCGGCATGTCCACCTCTGGAGCCAATCCTTACACAAGCAATATCCCGCCTTGGCCCGTATTTTTAAGAGAGCTTGAAATGCGCGGGTACCAAGCGCAAGCACAATTGGTTCGTCAGCACTTGCCGAATTTTCTATGGCCAGAGAACTTCCTAAAATAACAGACCTACCGTTTCGTTCAAGCCGGACGGCTTCGCCGCCGCTTAACTCGGTCGTTAGTCCTCACAGTCCGTGGAGTTACATCTATGCCAATGAAAGCACTGGCGCTTCATCTCATTAATAAACATGGCAACAACCTTGTTGAAATTAAATCGAAGTTTGACGAATGGGAGACAGGTGACTGGAATGTCAGCCATGCAACGGCCGATTCGCTCGTCGGTGGCAATATATACCTTCACAGAGGCCAAAAGATCTCATCCCATATTGGCGGTAAGGTTCTTTCGTATCGGACTCTGTCAAATTCTCGAAAGGTCTTCCGATTTCAAGCTGATCCCAAGCTTACGAATGTCACCGTTCTTTCGGGATGGGGAAACGAAAAGAAAATCGTCTGGCAAGGTAACGCAATGGAGATCCCCTCCGAAGACGGGGAATCAAGTTTTGGCGAAGGCGCGGAGGCTTATCGAATGCATCACGCTCGAGAGCGCGACCCCAAGTTGGCAAGGCGTGCAAAGCAGAAGCGCCTTGCCGAAACGGGCGCCCTTAAATGTGAGGTGTGTAATTTTGACTTCTCAGAGGAGTTCGGTGACCTCGGAGCAGGCTACATAGAAGCCCATCACACCACGCCAGTCTCACAACTTGCAGGTACCCGGCGCACCAAGCTCTCGGAGCTGGCTCTCGTTTGCGCCAATTGCCACCGCATGCTTCATCGGTCGAATCCACTGCTAGATGTTCCCGGCATGCGTGTGTTGCGCAGCGGTGAGGTCTAACCCGGCACTCAAGCCGACCCGCATTCTGCGGGCGGCTTACCTCATCCGTCACCGCACCACCAACTTCGTCTGGTCATACACCGGCTGCTCCGGCAAATCCGCCAGATGCCGCACATCCGCCCAGTCCAGCACCTCCACCGCATCCCCATCCACCCGCACACGGTTCAGCCCCGCATTGGGGATGTCGCTCTGGCGGGGGCCGTTCAGGCCGGTGCCGCGGGCGGTGCGCCAGATCATGTCTAGCACGCCACCGTGGGTGACCACCATGACTTTTTGCCCCTGGTATTGCTGGGCGATGCGGCGCACGGCGTCCATCACGCGGGTGTGGAACTGGCGGGTGGTCTCGCCGCCGGGCATGCCGTAGTCGGCTTCAAACCGCAGCCATTGGGCCCAGGCGTCGGCGTGTTCCAGCTTGACGTCGTCCACGCGCTTTCCGTCTACCTCACCAAAGCTTTGCTCGCGCAGGCTGGCGTCGGTGAGGGTGTGGATGTGCAGTTGGGGCAACAGCACCAGCAGGCTGGGTGTGGCGGTTTGCTGGGTGCGGATGAGGTCGCTGCAGACCAGGTGGTCTACCACGAGCTTCTCAGCGGCCAGGCGGTCAGCCAGGCGGCGGGCTTGTTCGTGGCCGGTGGCGTTGAGGGGGACGTCCACGTGGCCTTGAAAGCGCAGTTCGCGGTTCCAGTCGGTCTCTCCGTGGCGGATGAGGATGAGTTCGGTCATCCCCCATTATCGAATGCATACACACGAATGAAAGCATTTTTGGCCTCTAGCGCTTATGCAGCAAGCGCTAGTAGCTATGTTTTTTATATCAAAGCAAAGGATGGGGCCAACATCTATCCACTTGAAACCGTTCACTGAGCGCAGTCGGAACGCTGCAGAAGGCTTCGACGGGCTCAGCCCGAACGGGTGTTTCAAGTTTAAAGATGCTGTCTCAACAAGAGGCGTGGAGCGTGTGGGGCGGGGGATCAACGCGTCAACGCATGGGCACAACCAGCACCTTGCGGCGGGGCTGGCAGCCCGGGCCGTCATAGGCGGCGCTGTCGCGATCCCAGCCGGGGCCGGGGGACGTTTGCGCGCAGACGCGTGCGCCGTCGATCTTGCTGCGCCAGTAGTACCAAGGCGCTGGCGCAGCAGAGACGGCGAAGGCGAAACTCCACAACGCCAGCGCCAGCACAGCAGCCACCGCCACGCCGGGGGCAGCCCGGGCGGTGTGCAAAGAGCGTGGTGATGGCTGAGGCATGGGGTTGGGCAAGCGCCTTGTCGTTCAATAGATCATCGACTCACTTGCGGTCAAAAGGTATGTCGATGGGCTTGCCGTTGAGCACGACTTTGCTGTCCTCCATGCGCACGGCGCTGGTCAGGTGGCTGCCTTCCTGCTTGACGAAGCCCTGCGCCTGGGCCATGCCCAGCATGGCGTCGATGTCTTCGGGCTTGGGGGCTTTCTGGCCTGCGGCCTGTGCCAGACGTGGCAGCCAGGCCTTGGGCACGCGCACGCTGGCGTGCAGAACGCTGCTCTTGAGCAGGGCGGGGGCCCAGGCGCCTTCTGCGATTTGCGTTGCATCGGGCGCGCTCTTGAGTTCAACGCCGTACTCCAACTCGCCTTGTTCGCCATCCACCTTGGCCGACAGCTTCATGGCATAGGCAGGCAAGGCTGCCAAGAACTTGGGGATGGCGGCCATCAGAGATACCGCTGACGGCGCGGCCGCTGCTTCAACCGTTGCGTCTGGGTCTGCCTTGTAGGCGTCGACCAAGGCCTTCTGAACGAGCTTCACGCCTTCAACGTCGATGCGGCTCACGGTTTCGTTGAACTCCAGCGCCTGTAACGCCACCGGGCCCACGCTGCCCGTGCCGCGCATGGTGGTGACCCAGCCCAGGTGGGCGCCGGTGCGCGCGATGGTGACGCCGTACGAAAGATCTTGCAGTGCCACCAGCGGCTCGGGCGCAGCACTGGCGGCGGCAGTGGTGGCTGCAGCGCGGGTTACCGTCACTTTGCCAAACGTGCCTTTGCCGCTGCCGGGCGCCAACAGCCACAGGCCGTCTTCCAGCTGAAAGTTGAAATCGCCCTTCATGCCTTGCATTGCCACGGCAAAACGGTTTGCCGGGCTTTCTGCAGATGCGGGCTCGTCGTCGCTGTCGTCGCCGTCATCGCTGTCACCACTCTTGCTCTGAAGATTCATGGTGATCTCTGGCCAGGCAAAGTCGCCACTCAGGCGGCTGCGGTCGGCGTTCAGGGCCATTTTGTAAACCAGTGGTTGCCAGCGCACCAGCTCTTCACCGTCGCCCACCTCTCCGGCGGGCCAGGCCAGCGTGATGTCGTGGCTGCCGGTCAGGCTGCGCACGGTGGTCAACGTTGGGGCGCTGACTTTGGCAAAGGCCTTGCGCATGTTGTCGTCCATACCTTCCACATTGCTCACGCGCGTCTCGACCACTGCGGCCGCCAGTCGCCAGCCTGCCAGCGGGCCGTGGCGCACGGTGTTTTCGACCGTGATGCGGACAGGCTTCGGGACGGCCGCGATGGCGGCGTCACCCTCCTCTTCGGCATCGTCATCTTCTCCGGGCGCAGGCGGCGTCCACTGCAGCACCAGTTGGCCTTGCGATGACCAGAAACCCTTGGTGTACTGCTGCGACACCAAGACCTCGGGGCCCACGAGCTTGCTGGCATCGGTCAGCGCCTCTTGGTACGCGCTGTGCGCGCGCTCACCCAGGTACCAGGTCGCGGCGCCATAGCCTGCGACCACCAGCACCGCTGCGGTGCCCAAAAATGCTTTTTTGTTCATGTTTACCTGTCGTTGATCCGCTTCGCCCTCCCTCCCATGGAAGAGCGCTGGCGAGAATAGCAGTGGGTTGCACTCTTTGGCACCGCCATCTGGCGCCGCACAGGCCGATGTGTTGTGTGCCACCGACGTGCTGTTTCTTACTGTTTCACTTTGGTGTGATCGGGAGCTGCCGACAGACGCGCCGCGGCCTTCTCTGTAGACGAAATTTTGGGTGTTTTTGGCCTCTAGCGCTTTATCTACAAGCGCTATCAGCTATTTATTTAATAGCAATCCACGGACAGCACTCGCTCAGTGCTGCTCAGGCTGCTCAGGCTGCTCAGGCGGTCACGATCCAGCCTTCGAGGGGGTCGAGCCCCGGCGGCAGACCGTACAGGGTGTCGCCGCCGTCAGCATGGCGCTGCTGGGCCCATGCGGCCTGCAGCAGGCACAACACCGCGTCCAGGCTGTCGCCGCTGGCGTCGTCCACCAGCGCGTCGCGCTGGGCGTGGCTGAGCTTCAGGCGCAGACCCAACCGCGTGCTGCCCAGCTCCAGCGCGTTCACCAGGTCCTTGCGGGCGATCAGGCGGTCGGGGGTTTGTTTGGCGCGGTCGTCGCTTTTGTAGCTGCGGCGCGCCAGCACCTCGCGGGCCAGCAGGCCGGGGTAGGCCTCCAGCGCCACGCGGCGGGGGTCGCCGGGGTGCAGGCCGGGCAGGTGCACGCCCGCATCCAGCAGCAGCGGCACGCCCGCGTGCAGCATGTAGGCGACGGGCGGGTTCACCCATTTCATGGACGGGCTAGAGCCTGCGGGGCCATCAGTGGCGCGGTGGGCGAACTTGCCGCCCACGGGGCGGGCGTTGCAAAACGCGGCGAACTGGCTGCGGATCTGGTCCCGGGTGAGGCTGCGGTAGTGCTGCATGCAGACCTGCCAGTGCGTGGGCCAACCCAGCGTTTGCACCAGTTCGCGTGGCAGGCCAAACGGCAGATCAAACCCGCCCACCCAATCGCCAGGTTGAGACAGCCATTGACCGAACGCCGCCAGGGTGTCAAAGCGCTCCAGCGCGGTGAGCTGCACGCGCGCGCCCTGGCGCTGGCCCAGTGCCAGCACGATGGGTTTGCGCCGGGTGGGGCTGCTGGAAAAGTCACAGCCCAGCAGCAACGGTGTGGCGGCAGTGTTCATCAGTGGCTACCCTAGCGCCAAAGCCGTCACGCCCGCCGCAATGCACACCGCGCCCAAGATGCGCGCCACGCGGTCGCCCTCGCCCAGCAGGTGCCCGCCAATCAACGCAGCAAACAGCATCGACACCTCACGTGCCGGGGCCACGTGGGACATGGGGGCTTGCTGCATGGCATAGAGCACCAGCACATAGGCCACGGGGCTGACCACGGCCACCAGCAGCGCAAAACGCCACTGCGCCAGCCAGAGCGTGCGGGCCGTAGGCAAGTCGCGCAGCACCACGGGCGCCAGCAGGCCCACGCGCACGAAGTTGCCCATGTAGTCGACAAGGATGGGCGACATCAGCAAGAACTTGACCGCATAACCATCGACCACCGTATAGCTGGCAATGAAGGCACCGGTGAGCAAGCCATACAACATGCCTTTGTGCACGCGCGCCCGCGCGGCAGGGTCGTGCGCGGCACGCAGCAGGCCGGGGCCACCCGCTATCAAGAACACGCCACCCACCACGCCCACAATGCCCAAAGCACCCAGCGCCGATATCTGCTCGCCCAGCAGCGTGATGGCAACCAGCGACGACAAGAGCGGCCCCGAGCCGCGCGCCAGCGGGTACACCACCGTGAGGTCGGCCACGCGATAGCCGCGCAGCAAGATGACGAAGTAGGCCACGTGCAGCAGCCCGCTGGCCACCACGAAGCCCCACTCCACCGCGCCCCACAGCGGCACCGCATCGCGCCCCAGGTACCAGCCCAGCGGCGCCCAAAAGAACATCATCAGCACTGCGGTGAAGAACGCAAAACGCGAATCGCCCCCAGCCTTCTTGGCCACGATGTTCCAGCAGGCGTGGATGAGCCCGGCAACGATGATGAGTGCGAAGGCGGTGAGGGTCACGGGATGGAGAAGACGGGCTTGAATGCAAAAAGCCGCAGTGCCCATTGGCGGCTGCGGCTAAAAAACATGAAGTTCTAGGACGTCAACAAAAAGTGGGAGTGATTGGCGTAGCGAGCGGCCTCAGCCTGGGTTGAGGAACGCAGCCGCACTCCCGTGCGGCGAGTACCGCAGACCCGGGATGTGGCCGCGCAGTAGCCAAGCGCCCCACTTTTCAGGCCCGGCCGATGATGGACGCTGTCGCCATCAATTCTTCGAGCAACGCAAACGACACCTTGCCCGACACCGCATACGGGTCCAGCTCGGGCCGCTCGGAATATTTGAGCAAGATGGAGTGGTTGATCTTGGACATGTTGACCTGCCCCATCGTCCAGCCGCCAAAGCGGCGTTCGGCGATTTCTTCGTAGTGCAGCAGCTCCACGTTCTGGTGGCGCTGGTCCCGCTGAATGTGGCCATACAGCTCATTCACCGCAGAGCGGCCGCCTTCAATGGCTTGCAGAAACACACCACCGCCGTAACACAGCACGCCGGTAATGCCGCTGCCCGGGTTGTGCTGGCGTGACTGGGTCAAGATGGCTTCGATGGCGGCGGGCGAGGTGTCCACCGCGCGGCTGGCGTAAAGCAGGCGTACCAACATGGGTCAGTTCTTTCCGGGGATGAGGGACAAAAATTCGCGACGCAGCGACGGGTCTTTGAGGAACACACCGCGCATCACCGAGTTGATCATCTTGCTGTCCATGTCGCGCACACCGCGCCAGGACATGCAAAAGTGGCTGGCCTCCATCACGATGGCCAGGCCGTCGGGTTGGGTTTTTTCCATGATCAGGTCGGCCAGTTGCACCACGGCTTCTTCCTGGATTTGCGGGCGGCCCATGATCCAGTCCACCAGGCGCGCGTATTTGGACAGGCCGATCACATTGGTGTGCTCGTTGGGCATCACACCGATCCAGATCTTGCCGATGACGGGGCAAAAATGGTGGCTGCAGGCGCTGCGCACAGTGAGTGGCCCCACGATCATCAGCTCGTTCAAGTGTTCGGCGTTGGGGAACTCGGTGATGGGGGGTTGCGCAACGTAGCGGCCCTTGAACACCTCGTTGAGGTACATCTTGGCCACGCGGCGCGCGGTGTTGTTGGTGTTGTGGTCACCCTCGGTGTCGATCACCATGCTGTCGAGCACGCCCTGCATCTTGACTTCGACTTCGTCCAGCAGTTTCTCCAACTCGCCGGGCTCAATGAAGTCAGAGATGTTGTCGTTGGCATTGAAGCGTTTGCGTGATGCGTTGATCCGCTCGCGGATCTTTACGGAAACGGGGGTGCCTTCTTCATCCGGCGGGGTAGGCGTCATAACAGCAGCGGGTTGACTGGACATGGAAGGCATCGTAACAGCGATCGCCAATTTGTAAAATTTGAGGGTTATAGGCCTCAAGCGCTTATTCCATAGGCGCTAGCAGCTATGTTTTATATAGCAAATGCAAGCAATATCCGTTGTGCGGACTCAGTACCTGTTCCCGGTAATCCACAGCGCCAGGCGCATCAGGCCAAAAGCCACCCTGTCGAGCACGCGCTGGCGCAGCGGGCGGCCTGCGTAGCGGGCCGGGTCCATGCGCCGGCCTGCATGCTGCATGGCGTGCACCAGCCGCTGGCGCAGGTCGATGGCAAAAGCGGCGTCTTCCACCACCACGTTGGCCTCCCGGGCCAGCAGCAGGGAGAGCGGGTCGAGGTTGGACGAACCCACCGTGGCCCAGGGCCGGTCGCCGTTGGCGTCGATCACCGCGACCTTGGCGTGCAAGAAGCTGGGCGCGTATTCGTAGATCTCCACCCCCGCTTCCAGCAGCGCGCCGTACACGGGCCGGGCCGCGTGGTACTGCATGAAGTATTCATACCGCCCCTGCAGCAACAGACGCACGCGCACGCCGCGGCGCGCGGCCATCACCAGGGCGCGGCGCAGTTTGCCGCCGGGCATGAAGTAGGCGTTGGCGATGATGACCTCGTGCCGCGCCGCACCGATGGCGCGGCGGTAGGCCTGTTCGATGCGACTGCGGTTGCGCACGTTGTCGCGCAGCACCAGCGCAGCGCGCATGGGCGGCGCCCCGTCCGCTGCCTCGGCCACCTTGGCCGCATGTTTGGCGGCGCTGGCGGCGCGCAGGGCGCGCAGCGCTTCGGGCAGGCGGCGCTGGCGCGCGTCTCGCACGGCCTGCATGCGCCACCACAACTGGTCCATGGTGTCACTGGCCAGCTCCACCAGTGTGCCCGTGGCCTGCACCGCAAAGTCAAACCGCGGTGCGTCGAGGGTGCCGTAGTTGGGGTCGTGAAAATCGTCCAGCACGTTGATGCCGCCGCAAAACACGGTGCAGCCGTCCACCACACACAGCTTGCGGTGCAAGCGGCGCCAGCGGTGGGGCAACAGCAAACCGAAGGGCCCCAGAGGCGAATACACGCGGTACTGCACGCCCGCGGCCTGCAGGCGCTCGGCCCACGCGCTGGGCAAAGTGCCGGTGCCCACCCCATCCACCACCAGCTGGGTGCGCACACCGCGCTCGGCCGCGCGCATCAGTGCCTCGGCCACCGCAGCACCGGCGCCGGTAAAGTCAAAAATGTAGGTCTCAAACTGGATGTCCGACAGCGCCGCATCCATGGCCTCGATCAGCGCAGGGAACAGCTCCTCTGCCCCCTGCAGCAGGCGCAGGCGGTGGTCATCGGCAAATTCGAATCCGCGCACCGTGGCAGAAGGCTTTCTTCTCATGTCGGCAACCAGCCACCAGCTCGCGACGAAACGGGCGCGGCCAAGGCGGGGGACACCAAGCAAGGGCCGCCCCGCAGCGAGGGTGTCGTCCCCCTCAGGGGGAAGGCGCCGAAGGCGACACAGGGGGAGATCATCACAACCTGAATTCAGCGATGAGCGGAAGGTGATCTGACATGCGCCACCAGATCCGGCCCTTGGGCACATGCAGCGACAACGGCGTGAGGCCCCGCACATACACATGGTCCAGCTGCGCCAGCGGCAACCGCGCGGGGTAGGTAAACATGCGCGGCGCCTCAAACTCGTACAGAAAAAATCCGCCCAGCATGCGCTTGATCTGCTGACCCCAGTCGTTGAAGTCGCCGGCCACGACCAGCGGGGCTTCCGGTGGAACCTCGCGCTCGATAAAACGTTGCAAACGCTCGATCTGGCGGATGCGGCTGCCGGGAATCAGCCCCAGATGCACCACGATCACGTGGACCCTGCGGCCATGGGCGTCCACCTCCACGTGCAGCAAGCCACGCTGCTCGAAACGGTGGTCGGAAATGTCTTCGTGCTGGTGGCCAATCACCGGCCAGCGGGACAGCAGCGCGTTGCCGTGCTCGCCGTGCTTGGTGATGGCGTTGGTGCGGTATACCGCCTCGTAGCCTTCGGGCGCCAAATATTCTGCCTGTGGCACCTCGGGCCAGCGGCGAAAGTACGCTTGCTCGCCGCGGTTGAGCTTGCGCACCTCCTGCAGGCAGACGATGTCGGCGTCGAGCTGCTCCACGGCCAATCCCAGGTTGTGAATCTCCAACCTGCGCACGGGCCCGATGCCTTGCACGCCTTTGTGGATGTTGTAGGTCGCCACCCGCAGAATATCGTCGTGTTCCATGAGCCTCATCGGAGTAGTTGAGCGCGTTTGCCAGTACCAATGCCGGTCTGCGCTGGAGGATTGTGTCGCAAGCCGCGTCCGCAGCGGGTTTGCCCGGCATCTGCGCTGTGTGGGCGCCCTTACACTCCGATACTTCTACTACCCAACTGCTGCGCCAGTCCGCACCCTCGATGGCCACTGAAAAAGAACAATCCGCCCCGCCCCCGGTGCTGGCACTGATTGTTGACAGCAATGCCACGTCGCGCAGCATTCTGGTGGGGCAACTGCGCGAATATGGCGTGACGCGCATCGTGCAATGCACACGCGTGCAAGACGCGCGCAACCGGCTGGAGCACACCCTGTTCGACTACGTGCTGTGCGAGCAGTATTTTGGCGAAGGCGGCTATTCCGGCCAAACCCTGCTGGACGACCTGCGGCGGGCGCAGTTGCTGCCGTTCTCTACCGTGTTTTTCATGGTCACGTCCGAGGCGTCGTATGCCGCCGTGGCCGAGGCTGCAGAGTCGGCGCTGGACGGCTACCTGCTCAAACCCTTTACGCCCAGCGCACTGTTTGAGCGGCTGAGCCTGGCGCGTCTGCGCAAGATCCATTTGCGCCCCATCTTCGACGCCATCGAAGCCGAAGATTTTGAGCATGCCGCCAGCCTGTGTGTAGAGCGGTTCGAGTCCCGCCAACCGTATTGGCTGTATGCCGCCCGCATCGGCTCAGAGCTTTTGCTGCGACTGGGCCGCCATGACGAGGCGCGCACCTTGTTCGAGGCCGTGATTGCCGCACGCGCCCTGCCCTGGGCCAAACTGGGCGTGGCCCGTGCGCAGATTGAGTCGGGCCAGGCGGCACGCGCCATCACCACGCTGCAGGAGCTGATTGGCGAAGATCCCTCGTTTGCCGATGCCTACGACGTGCTGGGCCGCGCGCAGGTGGAGCTGGGCAATTTTTCGCAGGCCATTGAGACCTACCGCACCGCCAGCGGCCTCACGCCGGACTCGGTCGTGCGGCTGCAAAAACTGGGGATGATGTCGTACTACATGGGCGACCGCGAGACGGCCACCAAGATCCTGGCGCGGGCGGCGGTGCTGGGTATCGATTCGAAACTGTTTGATTTTCAGTCGCTGGTGCTGCTGACGTTTTCGTACTTTGCCGAAAACGACCGCAAGGGTATCGAGCGCTGCATGGCTGATTTCGCCCGCATCATGGAACGGCACCACGCCAGCCCGCGCGTGCAGCGCTTTACCGAAGTGGCCCGGGCGCTGCAGCTGATTCAGCAGCGGCAGTTCTCGCAGGCGGTGGAATCCGTCCGCGCCATGGCCAGCGAGATCACGGCCAGCAGTTTTGACTTTGAAGCCGCCTGCAACCTGGGCAGCCTGCTGGCGGTGCTGGCCGCGACATCCATTGATTTGTCAGAGGGCGAAAGCTGGATTCAGGCGCTCGGCCTGCGCTATGCCAACACCCGGGGCCTGACCGAGTTGCTGGCCAACGCCTGCAACCTGCACGAGCCCTATGCGGCCACGGTGCGCGAGAGCCTGCAGCACATCAACAAAACCGCCGAGGTGGCCATGGCGCAAAGCCTGTCTGGCGACCCGGCGGGCGCTGTGCGAAAGCTGCTGCGAGAAGCCGAACGCACGCTCAACTCCAAGTTGGTGGACATGTCGCAGCAGGTGCTGCTGCGGCACAGCGCACGCATGGAAACTGCGGACGCGCTGCAGCAAGACATTGATGCACTGCGCCAGCGCGTGGGCACCGCACCGGCGCGTGCCATCCTGGGGCAAGACAACGAGCGCAGGCCGGGGGGCGTGGTGCTGCGGGTGCGCGGTGCTGCCGAAAGCCTAGCGCGCATTCCAGCACCACCGCAAGACAGCCTGGCAACACTGGATGGCCTACAGGACTCCCAGGACCCACCCGATCCCGCAGCCCAACTGCGCCTGCGCCCGCCCTGACGACAGCCAGCAACAGCATCCGCAGGAAGTGCGCCAGCCACCGATTCCACTATCATTTGAATAGCTTCTAGCGCTTTACCAGCAAGCGCTAGAGGCCAATTTCATTAAAAAACAAGGCGCCAAGACAGAGACGGGCTGCAAGGCCTGCACGGCCTGACCGCCCCGCCGCTGCGCTTGCTCCAGCGTTCACGCTGCGGCCTGGGTCATCCGGGGCAGCAGCAGGCAGGCCTCTGCGTTGGATGCAGAAAAGCAGGCATCCGCGGCCTGCTGCCACGGCAGCCACTGGTAGGCGTCGTGCTCGCGCGGGCTGAGCACCACCGGCGTTCCAGTGGGCACGCACAAGCCAAACACCCGTTCGCGGTTGCGCACCACCCCGGGCGCATACCGGTGCAACCACTGGGGCCAGATGTCATAAACGTTTTCAAGGCACCAGTCAGTCAACACGCAACCGGTGGCGTGCACGTCGATCCCCGTCTCTTCGTGCACCTCCCGGCGCGCGGTGCAGGCAAACGGCTCATTCAGATCATCCTTGCTGCCCGTCACCGACTGCCAATGCCCTTGCCCGCCGGTGCGGCGAATCAGCAATACGTCGAGTGCAGGGGTGTGGATCACCACCAGCACGGACTCCGGGATCTTGAAGGACTGCAGTCGCATACACCGTGCCCGTAGTTATCCCTAGCGGAGCCCCTTGGTTAACACCGGGGGTGGCAACTCTTTGGCCTGCAGCAATTGCACCTGCGTCACCAGCTTGTTGTGCGCATCGAAGAACGCTGCGGCAATGACTTTGCCTTCGTTGGTGTTGCTCCATCCCGCACCACCGGCGCCTCCCATCCGGCCCCACAGCACACCGGCTGCGCCCAGGTCCGTAGTGCGTGCGGCACCCGTGGCGGCAGCCACCTGCTCGGTGGTTTCGTTGTCGGTGAGCAGCAAGGCGGTCTGCGCCTCTTTGAACTTGACCTGTTCTGCCAGACCCACCAATCCGGCGATGTCGCGCAGCACGGGGATCATGGCAATCAACCCGGCGATGCTGCGCCCGGCATCCTGTTCGCTGAACGTGAGGCTGGGCGTCAGCGTGTATTGCGCCTCGTACCCTTTGCCTTTTGCCACGGTGGAATTGGGGCGCAGCACGCCCGCTTCTTTAAGTTCTTGCTCCTGCACAGTGCCACGCAGGCCTGCCGCACGGTCGACCACCCGAAAGCAGCCGCTTTGCTGGGCAATGAGTCGGATCAGCGGGACGGGCGAGGCGGGCAGGCGGTAGCTGCTAGAGACGGTGTAGCCGTTCGGGTTTTCGGCCAGCGCCAGTGTGGCCACAGGCTGAGTGCATTGGGTCAGGGCCTTGTCCGCCCCTTGGGCGCCCGCGGGGCCTGCAGAGCCAGAGACCACCGAGCCGCCTTCGCCCAGCTCGGTCTTCTTTTCACCACAGCCTGCCGCCAGCGCCGCAATCAGCACCAACGGCCACAGGAACGCAGGGGTCACCCGGGTTTGTTCAGAAACACGCATAGACAGCCTCGTATCGAATCGATGAGTAAAAAGTCGTTTGAATAAACAAACAAAAACACCAGGCAGAAAGACAGAAAGACAGCCAGACAGCCAGACAGCCAGACAGGCAGGCAGACAGGCAGGCAGAAAAAAGGCAGGCAGCGCATACAAGCCCATAAAAAAAGCGGTACCGACCACAGGCCGCTACCGCTTTTTTTTCAACATGATCCAGTCAGGGTAATGACGGGAAAACCGTTGATCTGGGAGATCAGTCTGCCTTGACCGTGTCCGGGCTGCGCAAGCGAATGTGCAGCTCGCGCAATTGTTTCTCATCCACCAACGAAGGCGCTTGGGTCAGCAGGTCCTGTGCGCGCTGGGTTTTGGGGAAGGCGATCACGTCGCGGATCGACTCGGCACCGGTCATGAGCGTGACGATGCGGTCCAGGCCAAAGGCCAGGCCACCGTGGGGAGGCGCGCCGTATTGCAGCGCGTCGAGCAGGAAGCCGAACTTCTGCTGCGCTTCTTCAGGCGAGATGTTGAGGGCATCGAACACTTTTTGCTGCACGTCGGCACGGTGGATACGCACGGAGCCGCCACCCATTTCCCAGCCGTTGAGCACCATGTCGTAGCCCTTGGAAATGCACTTCTCGGGCGCAGTCACCATCCAGTCCTCATGGCCATCCTTGGGGCTGGTGAAGGGGTGGTGTACCGAGCTCCAGCGCTGGTTGTCTTCGTCGAACTCGAACATCGGGAAGTCCACCACCCACAGCGGTGCCCAGCGGCTTTCGAACAGGCCGGTTTTTTTGCCGAACTCGCTGTGACCGATCTTGATGCGCAGCGCACCAATGGCATCGTTGACAACCTTTTCCTTGTCGGCGCCAAAGAAGATCAGGTCGCCATCTTGTGCGCCGGTGCGTTCCAGAACGGCGGCAAGGGCTGCGTCGTGGATGTTCTTCACGATGGGGCTTTGCAGGCCATCACGGCCCTTGGCCAGCTCGTTGACACGGATGTAGGCCAGGCCCTTGGCACCGTAGATCTTGACAAACTCGGTGTAGGCGTCGATCTCGCCACGGCTGATGCCGCCGCCTTCAACCGAACCGCCGGGCACCCGCAGGCCCACGACGCGGCCGTTTCTCATGTTGGCGGCGCCCGAGAACACTTTGAAGTCCACGTCCTTCATCACGTCGGTCAGCTCAGTGAATTCGAGCTTGACGCGCAGGTCGGGCTTGTCGGAGCCATACAGACGCGCTGCGTCCTGGTAGGTCATGACCGGGAACTCGCCCAGATCCACGCCCAGCGTGTTCTGGAACACCGTCTTGATCATGCCCTGGAACATGTCGCGGATGTCCTGCTCTTCCATGAACGATGTTTCGATATCGATCTGGGTGAACTCGGGCTGCCGGTCAGCGCGCAGATCTTCGTCGCGGAAGCACTTGGTGATCTGGTAGTAACGGTCAAAACCGGCCACCATCAGCAGTTGCTTGAACAGCTGCGGGCTTTGCGGCAGCGCAAAGAAATGGCCGCTGTGCACCCGGCTGGGCACGAGGTAGTCGCGTGCGCCTTCGGGCGTGCTCTTGGTGAGCATGGGGGTTTCGATGTCGATGAAGCCGCTGGCGTCCAGAAACTTGCGCACTTCCATGGTCACGCGGTAGCGCAGCATCAGGTTGTTTTGCATGTAAGGACGGCGCAGATCCAAAACGCGGTGGGTCAGGCGCGTGGTCTCCGACAGATTTTCATCGTCGATCTGGAACGGGGGCGTGACGGAAGGGTTGAGCACATTCAGCTCGTGACACAGCACTTCGATCTGGCCCGTCTTGAGCTTGTCGTTGGTGGTGCCTGCAGGGCGCGCGCGCACCACGCCCTTGACCTGCACGCAGAACTCATTGCGCACTTCTTCAGCGAGCTTGAACATCTCGGCCCGGTCCGGATCGCACACCACCTGCACATAACCTTCGCGGTCGCGCAGATCGATGAAGATCACGCCACCATGGTCGCGCCGGCGATGCGCCCAGCCGCACAGGGTGATGGTTTTGCCGATGTCGTCGGCGCTGACTGCGCCACAGTAATGAGTCCGCATGCTGATTCCTGATTGCTTTCTATTGTTGAATGCCGGGGCGCGTGTCGCCAGAGGCCACACCCATTGAAATAATGTATTTGAGCGCACGATCGACCGGGATATCCAGTTCGATGATTTCACTCTTTTTTACGTAAAAATAAAAACCGTTGACCGGGCTCGGCGTGGTGGGAATGAACACCGCCACATGCGCTTCGGGCAACATGATCGCCACCTCATTCGGCACATTGGTCTGAAACGCCAATGACCACGCCTGCGGATGCGGATAGCGCACCAGCAACA
>JAUXZO010000162.1 GCA_030692685.1 Acidovorax sp.
GCAAGGCTGGGTCGGCAAGACCGAAACCCTCAGTGATACCGTCACCGCCACACCGGTGCGCGCCCTGTCCGCCACGCTCGACCGTGAGGACGCCGCCCCCACACCAGGCACGCCGCTGCCCGAACTGTGGCACTGGCTGTACTTCCTGCCGGTCGCGCGCCAGACCGGCCTCGGTCCCGACGGTCATCCGCAGCGCGGCGGCTTTTTGCCGCCTGTTCCCTTGCCGCGCCGCATGTGGGCTGGCGGGCGTCTGCAGTGGCACCAGCAGGTGCTGCAGGTGGGCGATGCGATCACCCGCAGCTCGCGCATCGAGTCAGTGACCCACAAGGCCGGGCGCAGTGGGGACCTGGTGTTTGTGCTGGTCAGGCATGAGGTGCGCAATGTCCAGGGTCTGGCGCTGACCGAAGAACACGACATCGTCTACCGAGCCAATCCACAACCCGGCGACCACAGCCCGGCACCTGTCGCCGCTGCCAAAAACGCCGCCTGGAGCCGCGAGGTGATACCCGATGACGTGCTGCTGTTTCGTTATTCGGCGCTGACCTTCAACGGTCACCGCATCCACTACGACCGGAAATACGCGACCGGGGTTGAGGGCTACCCGGGTCTGGTCGTACATGGCCCGCTGATCGCGACCCTGCTGGCCGACCTGCTGCGCCGGAACGTGCCCGGTGCGCGCCTGCTGAAGTTCGAGTTCCGCGCCGTGCGCCCGGTGTTTGACCTCTGGCCCTTCAAGCTGCACGGCCTGCCATCAGCCGACGGCAAAACCGTCAGCCTCTGGACAGAAGACCACGAAGGTTGGCTCACCATGCAGGCCACCGCCACGCTGGCCTGAGCTGTCTGTGCATGTTGGTGTCCCGATGCGTCCGCGGCTCGCCCAATGCAGCGGGTCTGACTCCCCACTCCCACCCCTAACCCCTGCCCTCGCCCCGCTGGGCGATGGAGGGGAACTTCATGTGGCCGCGTGCGCTGCGCTCGCGTGCAAACATGACGGTCTGTTGGGATTCCCGTGCAGGAAGCGCTTTGCGCTTCCTACCCTCCAGATTCTTTGGCGA
>JAUXZO010000163.1 GCA_030692685.1 Acidovorax sp.
GTCGCCAAAATTGCCAAGGCCGACACCCAGGCGGTGCTGATGGTGGCGTCAGGGTCGGCCGTGGTGGACGCAGGCACTGCCCTGCGCGCAGCGGGCTCGGCGGCGCAGATCGTGACGCTGTCCAACAACGCGTCGGGCGGATTCATCAAAAGCCTGGGCGCCAACGCACGCGGCGTGATCGTGACGCAGGTGTACCCCAATGAACGGGCGGTGACCTATGCCCTGGTGAAAGAAGCGCAAGAGCTGGCCAAGACCAAGGGCCTGACCGAAATCACGCCTGCCATGCTGGAAGGTTATGCCGCCGCCAAGGTGCTGGTGGAGGGCCTCAAGCGTGCAGGCCCCAAGCCCAGCCGCGAAAAGATCCATGCGGCGCTGGAAAGCATCAAAAAGTTTGACCTGGGCGGGCTGGAAGTGACCTACGGCCCGGACGACCATACTGGCCTGGACTTTGCCGACCTGTCCATCATTGGCACCGACGGCCGGTTCCGCCGTTGAAGGCCGGATGCACTGCAGCGCGGCAGTCCGGTCACGATTAAGGGTGCCTAGGAGCCTGTCGGCCTTGGAGCGTCGAAAGCGAAAATTGGCCCCAGCGAGGACAGTTTTTGCCGAACTTGCAGTCCCATAGCACGGCTATGGGGCAAAAAGTCGGTGAAAAATGGACCGCTGCGGCCGATTTGCAGCCGACGACTTCCAAGCCCGACAGGCTCCTAGCACCCAAAGCTGACACGAAGCTTTATCTCCCGCTCACAGGTCTGGGTTTGTCCGGTCCTACGTGTTTCTACGGGTTGTTCGTCACAATTTGTTTCTACATTGATGCAAATCTACGGACAAGGCACACGCATGAAATTCACGCATTGGTTGAGCGCGGGCGCCGCTCTGGCTATTTTTAGTACCGGGTTTGCGCAGGCCCAGGTGCTGATCGGGCAGACCGTGGGCATCACCGGGTCGGCGGCCGCTACGGTGGCGGAGTCCATGCGGGGGGCGGCGCTGTACATCGACAGTGTCAATGCCAAGGGCGGCGTGGGCGGGCAAAAGGTGGAAGTGATCTCGCTGGACGACAAGTTCGACCCCAAGCTGACCCTGGAAAACACACGCACGCTGATCGAGCAAAAAGGCGTGATCGGCATGTTCATGACGCGCGGCACGCCCCACACCCAGGGCATTGTGCCGGTGCTGGAGCAGCATGGTGTGGCCCTGGTCGGGCCCTCCACCGGCGCGGTGGTGCTGCATGAGCCGGTCAGCAAATACATCTTCAACGTGCGCGCCACCTACCAGCGCGAGGTGGAAAAGGCGATCACCCACCTCAACACTCTGGGTATGAAGCGCATTGGCGTGGTGCATGTGGACGACACCTTTGGGGCCGACGGCCTGGCCGGTGCGCAGATCGGCTTCAAGTCCAACAACATCGAGGCGTTGTTCATCGAGAAGTTTGACCGCGCCAAACCCGACTACTCGGCCATTGCGCCGCGGGTGTCGCAAAAACAGCCACAGGCTGTGATCTTCATCGGCACCGGCGCGGCAGTGGTGGACGGCGTCAAGGCCTTGCGCGCTGCGGGCGTCACCGGGCAAATCGTGACGCTGTCCAACAACGCTTCGGGCGGGTTTGTGAAGGCGCTGGGCGACAGCGCACGCGGCGTGGTGGTCACGCAGGTGTTTCCGTCGGAGCGCTCGCTGAACTACGCAGTCATCAAGGAAGCCATGGACCTGGCCAAAGCCAAGGGCGTGGGCGACCTGACACCGGCGATGGTGGAGGGTTTTGTGAGCGCGAAGGTGCTGGTGGAAGGCATCAAACGCGCAGGCCCCAAGCCCGACCGCGCGCGCCTGCATGCCGCGCTGGAAGGCATCAAGAAGTTCGACCTGGGCGGGCTGGAGGTGTCGTACAGCCCCACGGACCACACGGGGCTGGACTTTTCGGACCTGTCGATCATTGGCAGTGACGGGCGGTTTAAGAGGTAAGCCCCCTGAGCGGCTTCGCCGCTTCCCCCTCAGGGGGACGCCTCCAGCGGCCCGGCAAAGCCGGTTCCGCGGTGGCGCTGGTATTGGGCGCGCCGGTATCGGTCATTTGCGGGCATGTCAGCGCAGGGGCAGACAAAGCGACAACCCCTTTGTCAAGTTGGCACGTTGAATCTGAAGTACAGGTTTCAGGCTGAGTGTCTCGAAGCCTCGCGTGGCTCTCACAGAATGCCCACCCGTCAATCATTGGCGTAGATATCCACGTCCTTCGTCTCGCGCAGCAGCAGCCCGCCCACCACCGCCGTGGCGCCCGCGACGAGCACTGGGTACCACAGGCCGCTGTACATGTTGCCCGTCTGCGTGACGATGGCAAAGGACAGGATGGGCAGCAGGCCGCCAAACCAGCCATTGCCGATGTGGTAAGGCAGGCTGAGCGAGGTGTAGCGGATGCGCGTGGGAAACATCTCCACCAGCATCGCGGCAAGGGGGCCGTACACCATGGCCACCAGCACCATCAGGTAGCTCAGCAGGGCAACCACCAGCAGGGTGTTGATGCGCGCAGGGTCTGCCTGCGTGGGGTAGCCCGCGTCCGCCAGGGCGTAGCCCACTGCCTGGCGAAATGCGGTGGCGTTGCGGCGGGCCTCATCGGCTGGGACATCGTGAGCGATGGGGCTGGCGATTTCGGTGGCGCCAATGCGCACCAGCGCCTGGCCGGGTGTACCGGCAGGGTCGGTGTCGTAGCTCACCGACTGGGCCGCCAGCATCTGCCTGGCCATGTCGCAAGCACTGGCGACCCGTGCCGTGCCCGTGGGGTTGAACTGGAACGAGCAGTCTGTGGGGTTGACCACCACCACCACACGGTTGCGCGCCTGCGCTTGGGCCAGTGCGGGGTTAGCCGCCCACGCCAGGGCCTGAAACACCGGAAAGTACGTGGCCGCCGCCAGCACGCATCCCAGCATGATGATGGGCTTGCGCCCCACCCGGTCTGACAGCGTGCCAAACACAATGAACAGCGGCGTACCGATGAGCAGCGCTGCGGCCACCATCAGCTGCGCCGTCGTGGCGTCTACCTTGAGCTGCTGCGTGAGAAAAAACAGCGCATAGAACTGCCCCGTGTACCAGACCACGGCCTGCCCCGCCGTCAGCCCCACCAGGGCCAGCAGCGCCACGCGCAGGTTCTTCCAGCGTCCGAACGACTCGGACACCGGCGCCAGCGACGTTCGCCCCTGCGCTTTCATGCGCGCAAACGCGGGCGATTCGTCCAGCGACAGCCGTATCCACACCGACACCACCAGCAGCACGATGGACACCAGAAACGGTACACGCCATCCCCAGTCGGCAAACTCGTCTTCGCCCAGCACCGTGCGCGTGCCCAGGATGACCACCAGCGACATGAAGAGCCCCAGCGTTGCTGTGGTCTGGATCCACGCCGTGCAGGCACCCCGCCGACCGTGCGGCGCATGCTCGGCCACGTAGATGGCGGCGCCCCCGTATTCGCCCCCCATGGCCAGGCCCTGCAGCAGCCGCAGGCCGATGAGGATGACCGGGGCCGCCACACCAATACTGCCGTAGGTAGGAAGAATGCCCACGATGAACGTGGACAGGCCCATGATGAGGATGGTGACCAGAAAGGTGTATTTGCGCCCGATCATGTCGCCCAGCCGCCCAAACACCAGGGCACCGAACGGCCGCACGACGAAGCCTGCAGCAAACGCCAGCAAGGCAAAGATGAACGCAGCGCTGGCGTCCAGCGGACTGAAAAACTGGCGCGCAATGATGGCCGCCAGCGATCCATACAGATAAAAGTCGTACCACTCGAACACCGTGCCGAGCGACGACGCGAACACGACTTTTCTCTCCTCCCGCGTCATGGCGCGGGCGGCGGCGGCGTCGGCCATGGCGGTTTGTCTCCAAAAGGGGCGGCTTGACTTGTTGTTGTTATGCGCAAGGCCGCGGGATTGGCCCGCGTGCAAACTCAACGCCCGCCCATTCTTGAAGCTCTCACTGACCCCGTTCTGACAGTTGCCCACCCAGGAGCAATGACGCCATACGCAATGGCGCGCTACAGGGCAAACCGCCGGGGTCTTGGTGACCAGCCGCGCGGCCTGGGCGTCGTCAGCCCGCCTTGGGCGCCAGACCCGAGGGCACCCGGGGTGCGCTGTCCCAGTCACCACCGGCAAACCAGGCGTCGCCCTCCAGATACGCCCGCAGCATGGGCAGGCCGTCCAGCCCCCAAAATAGCTTGTCGTCCACCGCAAACGCTGGCACGCCGAACACGCCGACCGCCTGCGCCGCCTGGGTGTTGGCGCGCAGTAGCGCCTTGGGCGCTTCACCGGTGGGGTCTTGCCCGGCGCTGCGCACCTGCTCGCTCAATTCGGCCGCCAGCGCGTTCAGCCGTTCGGGGTCCAACGCATCGTGCCCGCCTTGCCACACATGGCGCAGCACCGCGCCCGCCACAAAGCGGTTGATTTGGCCGTCATCGCTGCAGGCCAGCGCCTGGCGCAGCAGGGGCAAAGGGTTGAACGGGTGGCGCGCGGGCATCTGCAGCGGCGTGCCCTGCGCGTGGCCCAGCCAGGTGACGTGGCGATAGGTCCAGTCGCGCTTGGGCGCGATGCCCGCCGGGCCGGGGTTGCCATGCTGCTGCAGCAGCGCTCCGAGCAGCACGGGCTGGTAGGTCACGCTGTAGCTCAGGCCCTCCAGCGCCTCGGGCAGGCGTTCAAACGCCAGCCAGGCGTAGGGCGAGATGAAGTCCAGATAAAACGTGATGCGTTTCATGGCCCCGCCCTTTCGGCGGTGTCTGCTGGCAACACGATGCCCGCCCGGTCCAGCAGCTGCAGCCAGATGCCTCGCCGCAGGTGTGCGTCAGCGCGCGACCAGATGCGGATCTCGTCCAGCGTGCGAAAGCAGCCTTCGCAATGGCTGCGGTCGGCCGACATGCGGCACACCGAGATGCAGGGCGAAGGCACGGCCTCGGTGTTTTCAGCATCAAAATGACCGCTAGCGCTTATCTGTAAAGCGCGAGCAGCTAGCAAATCAGTAGCATTCATGTTGCAGACTCGGGTGTGACCACCTGCACCACGTCCACCACGGGGGCACCCGTCAGCCGCTGAAGGTCGCTGGGGTGCAGCGCAAACACGCCGTGCGGATGCCCCGCCGCCGCCCACACCACGTCAAAGCGCAGCAGGTCCTGATCGATGAGCGTGACAGGCGGCGTGGCATGCGCCACGGGCGACACACCGCCGATGGAAAAGCCGGTGCGGCTTTTCACAAAATCGGCATCGGCCCGGCCGATCTTGCCGCCCGCATGGGCCTCGACCTTTTTCTCGTCCACCCGCCGGTCGCCCGAGGTGACCACCAGCACGGCCACGTCGTCGCTCTTGCGGCGAAAGATGATGCTCTTGGCGATCTGTCCCACGGCAATGCCCAGCGCATCGGCCGCCTGCTGCGCGGTGCGCGCAGCGTCGTCCAGCATCTGCGGGCGGTGGGGGTGACCCAGGGATTCGAGGGCCGCAGCCACGCGCTGCACGCCTTCGGGCAGGTTTTTCAGTTCAGCTCCACACACGGTTTCTTTCTCCTGCGCCGGGGGGTCAGCCCGCGCGTTTGGTGAGCAGCGCATTCGCTGCCCGGGAATTGGGTTTGCGGCCGAGAAAATCACTGATGTACGCGCCCGCATCGATGAGCTTATCAAGGTCGATGCCCGTGTCGATGCCCATGCCCTGCAGCATGTAGACCACATCTTCCGTCGCCACATTGCCCGTCGCACCCTTGGCATAGGGGCAGCCGCCCAGCCCGGCCACGGACGACTGATAGTTCCATACGCCCAGCTCCAGCGCGGCCAGCGTGTTGGACAGCGCTTGCCCGTACGTGTCGTGAAAGTGGCCCGATACATCGTCGATGCCAAAGTGCTGCAACGTCGCCTCCAGCGCCTTCTGCACCTTGCGCGGCGTGCCCACGCCAATGGTGTCAGCCACGTCGACACGCTGCACGCCAATGCCTTTGAGCAGCCCTGCCAGGTACGCCACCCGCTCCGGCGCAATGTCGCCTTCATACGGGCAGCCCACGGTGCAGCTCATCGCGCCCCGTACGCGGATGCCCGCAGCCAGGGCGGCCTCGACCACGGGCGCAAAACGCTCGATGCTCTCGGCAATGCTGCAGTTGATGTTGCGCTGGCTGAAGGCCTCGCTGGCGGAGCCAAACACCACGATCTCATCGGGCTTGTCGAGCACTGCCGCTTCAAAACCCTTGAGGTTGGGCGTAAGCACCGAATACGCCACGCCCGCCTGGCGCGCGACGCCTTCCATCACCTCGTGGTTGTCGGCCATCTGTGGCACCCACTTGGGGCTGACGTAGCTGGTGACCTCGATATCTTTCAAGCCTGCCTGCTGCAGGCGGTGCACCAACTCGATCTTGACGGCGGCAGGCACCGGGGTCTTTTCGTTTTGCAGGCCGTCGCGCGGGCCTACGTCGATGAGTTGAACGCGGGAAGGAATGCTCATGGGATGTTCGCTTTCGTGAAATGGGTGGCTTCAGGTCGAGGTGCGACGAGGTCACTCTGACGCGGCGCTGGCCGCAATGGCGCCTGCTTTGGACCGCAGCCGCAGCAGCAGCCAGCCTACCGCCATGCCCACGGCGCTGCCCAACAGCATGACGATGCCGAACACGATCTTGACGATGCTTGAACTGCTGATTTCGGCCTGCGAAGGGTCTTTGGCGTCATACCGCACCGCCACGCTTTCACCCACCTTGTGCGCGGCCTGGTTCTGACGCGCCATCGAATCAGTGAACCGAACCGTGCGGCCCTCCTTGGTTACAAACTCGACGACGCTTTGATGGGCCATGCCCTTGCGCTGCGCTGGTCCCACAAACAACTCATGAAGCGCCACTACCCGGCCTTGCGCCGTGTGGGTGCCGCCAAGCATGTTTAGCCCTGAGGCGAGCATCCAGGCCGCACCCAAGGCGGTCAGGATGCTGGGCACAAGCAGGATCCACCCGACCAATCCAAAGAACCGGCGAAAGGTAGGGGCTGTTGTCATGCCTGCAATTGTCATTGGTTGCAAAGAACGCCGCGCCGCGCGCGAGATCAGTACCCGCGCCCGGGGTTCACCACGCCCGCCACCGCCTCGCCCTTTTGCAACGCGGCCATCTTGCGCGCGATCTGGGCAATGCTTTCTTCGCGCAGCGTGCGTGCCGAGGTGTGGGGGGTGACAGTGATGCGCGGGTGGTTCCAGAACGCATGGCCTGCAGGCAGGGGCTCGGTGCGGAACACGTCGAGCGTGGCACCCGCCACGTGGCCGCTGTCAATGAGCGCCAGCAGGTCTTCGTCCACCAGATGCGCCCCGCGCGCCACGTTGATGACATAGGCGCCGGGCTGCAGGCGGCCCAGTGTGTCCTGGTTTATCACGTTGGCCGTGTCGGGGGTGAGCGGCAGCAGGTTGACCAACACTCGGCTGGCCGCCAGAAAGTCGTTGAACTGCTCTGCGCCGCTGAAGGCGCGCACGCCATCGACAGTCTTGGGGCTGCGGCTCCAGCCGTTGATGGGGAAGTCAAACTGCGCCAGTGCCTTGGCCACGCGTTCACCCAGCACACCCAGGCCCATCACACCGATGGGAAAGTCGCTGCGCAGGCGCGGCTTGCGGTAGCCCCAGCGTCCGGCTGCCATGTCGGCTTCGTAGCCATCGAACTCGCGGAAATGGCGGATGACCGCATGGCATACATATTCGGCCATCTGCACGGCCATGCCTGCATCGTCGAGCCGCACCACCAGCGCATCGGAGGGCAAGCGCAGTTTGAGTAATGCGTCCACACCCGCCCCGATGTTGAACAAAGCCTTGAGGCCTGCTTGTTCGTCCATGAACTGCTGGGGTGGCGCCCAGACCACAGCGTAGTCTGCCTGCGGAGCGCCAGGTTGCCACACAGAAATTCCAGCGCCAGGCAATGCAGCGCTAAGGCCTTGGAGCCAGGGCTCGGCCTTGGTGTCGGTACAACAAAAGGTGATTTTCATGGCGTGCAAGGGTAACGGCATTGCACGCTTTTCGCTGTCACACAGTGCATCGCCCTGCCATTCGACCAGAGCCCATCGAAGGGCTGTCTGCAAACGTGCCTCGGCTTCGACAGGCTCAGCCCGAACGGATGGTGGTGTGGGACGCGTAACACTCAAGAACCAAGCGAGTTTCCATCAAACCTTTTCAGCCACCACCAGCTTGAGCAGCTCGGCCCCCTCGGTCACCTGATCGCCGGGCGCGTAGAGCAGCTCTTGCACCACACCGTCGGCCGGTGCGGCGATGGTGTGCTCCATCTTCATCGCTTCCATCACCGCCAGGGGCTGGCCTTTGGTCACCGCGTCGCCCGCCTTCACAGCAAACGACACAACCTTGCCGGGCATGGGGGCTGTGAGGCGCCCGCCCTCGGCCGCTGCCTCGCCCGCGTGGGCGAGCAGGTCGATGGCCGTAATCTGCGTGGCGCCACGCGGGGTGAAGATGTGGTCCACCTCGCCCTGCGCGTACACAGCAGCGCGCGTGCGCTGGCCGGCAAACTGCAACTCGATGCCATCGGCTTGTGGGGTGAACACCAGCGGTCCAGCCACCGCAGCGTCGCCCTCGCCCACCGCCAGGTGCAGACTGCCGCCGCGCTCGTAGGTCAGCCAGGCTTTGGCATGTGCGCCGCCAAATTCGAACTCGAAGCGGCGCTGCACCACGCCATGGGTGTGAAAACCATCACGGCGGCTGAACGGGTCTACGCCCTCATCGGCGCGCTCGCGCAGCAGCGTTTTCGCCACCGCAGCCGCAGCTGCCAACGGCAAGCCGACAGGCTCCTGGTGGAACAACACGGCCTGCTCGCGCGGGATCAGCGCTGTGTCGAGCTGGGCGTTGGTAAACGCATCGGTGCGGGCCACGCGCCGCAAAAACTGCACATTGGTCGCCAGGCCCACGATGTGGGTCTGGGCCAGGGCCTCGTCGAGCCGCGCCAGCGCCTGCGCGCGCGTGTCGCCGTGCACGATGAGCTTGGCCACCATGGAGTCATAGAAAGGGCTGATCGCATCGCCCTGGCGCACGCCAGAATCGACGCGCACCGCGCCCCGCTCGAACGTCACACACTCGGGCAGGCCGTAGACGTTGAGCGCGCCCGTGGCAGGCAGGAAGTTGTTGTCGGGGTTCTCGGCGCAGATACGCGCCTCGATGGCGTGGCCGGTGATGGAGAGCTCGTCCTGGCGCAGCGGCAGTGGCTCGCCCGAGGCGACGCGCAGTTGCCATTCCACCAGGTCCAGCCCGGTGATGGCTTCGGTCACGGGGTGCTCCACCTGCAGACGCGTGTTCATCTCCATGAAATAAAACTTCATGTCCTCGGGCTTGGCGTAGCCGCCAGGCTGCTCCACGATGAATTCCACCGTGCCTGCACCCACGTATTTCACGGCGCGAGCCGCGGCGACGGCGGCCTCGCCCATCTGCTGGCGCAGCGCGGGCGTCATGCCAGGGGCTGGCGCCTCTTCCAGCACCTTTTGGTGGCGGCGCTGCACCGAGCAGTCGCGCTCAAACAGGTACACGCAGTTGCCTTGGGTGTCGCCAAACACCTGGATCTCGATGTGGCGGGGGCGCAGCACGTATTTCTCGACCAGCACGGCGTCGTCGCCAAAGCTGTTGATCGCCTCGCGCTTGCACGACTCCAGCGCCGCAGCAAAGTCTTCACTCTTGTCCACTGCACGCATGCCCTTGCCGCCGCCACCCGCGCTGGCCTTGATGAGCACGGGGTAGCCAATGCGGTCGGCCTCGCGCTGCAGCAAGGCCGGGTCCTGGTCGCTACCGTGGTAGCCGGGCACCAGCGGCACACCGGCTTTTTCCATCAGTTGCTTGGACTCGGCCTTGAGCCCCATGTCCTTGATGGCAGACGGTGGGGGGCCGATGAAAACCAGACCGGCTTGGGCGCACGCTTTGGCGAAGTCTTCGTTTTCGCTGAGGAACCCATAGCCCGGGTGAATGGCCTGCGCGCCCGTGGCTTGGGCGGCCTCGATGATGCGTTCCCATCGCAGGTAGCTTTCCTTGGGCGCGCTGCCGCCGATGTGCACGGCCTCATCGCATACCGCCACATGTTTGGCGTTGGCGTCGGCGTCCGAATAGACAGCCACAGTCTTCACCCCAAGGCGGCGTGCAGTAGCTGCCACGCGGCAAGCAATCTCACCGCGATTGGCAATCAGGATCTTTTTAAACATGGCGCCCTCCTGCGGCGAGATCGCCTGCGCACGCTGCGCGTGCCAAGCAATTTGAAGAAACATCCGCGGCGCGGCTGTTTTCACCCCGGTTTGCGATCAGAATTTTTGTCAACATTTAAGCCACTCCAGGGGAGCCAGAAAAGAAAGAGGAAAGGCGCCGGACCACGGCGCGCAGAAACTTGAACAGCACCACCAGCAGCAGCACCGAAACGGCCACCATCACCACCAGCGCGATGCCGAACGCCACCGGGTGCTGCGTGGCCAGCCACACCACCGCCACCACCAGGCCGTCCTCCAGGAACGACAGGCCCCAGTTCGAAAAAGGCTCGGGCGAAGTGTTGACCGCAGCCCGCGTGGTCATCTTGGTGGCCATGGATGTGGCAGCCAGCGAGCCCCCGAGCAAGCCCGCGATGACGCCCATGGTGGCGTTGTCCGCGCCAAACACCCCGGCGGCCAGCAGGGCCCCACCGGGCACACGAATGACGGTGTGCACGGCATCCCAGGCGCTGTCGATAAAAGGCACCTTGTCGGCAAAAAACTCAACCAGCATCAAGCCGCCCGCCACCGCCAGCACCAGCGGGTTTTGCAGCACGTGCAAACCAGCAGGCAGCGCCAGCCATCCGCCAGCGCCCATCAGGCCGACGATGAACACCACGGCATACAGGCGAAAGCCGCTGGCCCAGCCCAGTGCCGCCGCCAGGGCCAGCAGGCTGGGCATGTCGAGCTTTTGGGTCACCTCGGCCATGCTACCCGCCACGTCACGCGCGGTGCCTGCGTCTACGTGCAGGCCCACGGTATGCAACCACTGAACGATGTGTAGCCAGAGGGCGTCCATGGGGGATCTTTATGTGCGTTGCATCACACCGACAACCAGGCCGGTTTGCGCTTGTTGAGAAAAGACTGGACGCCCTCTTTGCCTTCGCTGCTGGCACGTATCTCGGCAATTCCATCGACCGTGGCGGCGATCAGGCCCGCATTGATTTCGCGTTCAGCCACATCCATCACCAACTTCTTGCAAGCGCGCACGGCATTCGGGCTGGCGCTGGTCAGGGCTTTGAGCAGTTCATCGACCTTTGCATCGAGCTGGTCGACCGCCACCGCTTCGTGCACAAAGCCAATGCGCAATGCCTCGGCAGCGCCAAAACGCTCTGCGGTGAGGAAGTAGCGGTGCGCGGCCCGCGCGCCCATGGCGCGGATCACGTAGGGGCTAATGGTGGCGGGGATGAGCCCCAACTTCACCTCGCTAAGGCAAAAGCCCGCCGAGTCCACCGCCACAGCCATGTCGCACGCGGCCACCAGGCCCATGCCACCGGCGTACACGTCGCCCTGCACGCGGGCGATGGTTGGCTTGGGGCATTCGTAGATCACACGCAGCATCTCGGCCAGCTTGCCCGCATCGGCGATGTTCTCGGCGTGCGTGTAGTCGGCCATGCGGCGCATCCAGTGAAGGTTGGCGCCCGCGCAGAACGCCGGGCCCTCGGCCGCCAGCACCACGGCGCGTACATCGGCGCGGCTGCCCACGTCTGTGAACGCGGCGGTGATCTCGGCAATGACTTCATCGCTGAAGGCGTTGCGGATTTCGGGCTGTGTGAGCGTGATGCGCGCGACGGCGCCGGATTGGGTGATGGACAGGTTCTGGCTCATGGCTGTGTCGGGTTTTGCAGAAAGTAGACGAGGTCCAGCTCAGGACATGGCTGGCCCAGCGCGGTCAATGCGGCGGTGATCTGGCCCCGGTGGTGTGTGCCATGGTTAAACACATGCGCCAGCGTGGCGGCAAACGGCAACGATGCGGCCGTGCCACGCATCGTGGTGTAGTCAAGCGTGCCGTCCCAGCGGTCCGGGGCGAAAGACCCGATCAGCGGCGCCCATCGGGCTGCCCCATCGCGCAGGCGGGCGTCGAGCCGGGTGCGGTCCGGCTCCAGTTCGGCATCCAGTGCCACCTTGGGCGATGTGCCCTCGGCGAACCGCACAAACCACAGGTGGTGCTCACCCACCAGCAAGTGGTTGAGCGTGCCGTGAATGCTTTTGAAGAACAGCCCCGCGTCGCGCCGGTAGCCTGCCTCAGGAACGGCCCCTACGGCATCCAGCAGGCGCACCATGGCCCACTGGTTGTAGCGAGCCAGCTGGCTGAAGTACTGCGTGGGGTTCATGGCGCCGCCCCGGTGCCCAGCACTCGGCTCCAGAACGATTGCAGGGCCGCCAGAGACTGGGTGCGCGCCTGCGGATTGCCCCCCTGGTGCACGCCACCTGCCGATGTGCCGTTGGGGACGTCGTCACGCAGGCGCACCGGGGCCGCGCCGTCAAAGCCGTGGTAGCTGCCTTCGTACACATGCACCGTCACATCGCTGCCTGCACGCGCCTTTAGCGTGGCGGCCCAGTCCACGCAGGGCTGGGCGGGGGTCCAGTCGTCCAGCGCCCCCAGCTGCATGAGCAGCGGCACGCCTTCGACCACTGCTTGCCGTTTGAGCAAGGGACCGCAGCCCGGGTAGAAAACGGCCGCCCCCGCAAGCGCAGGCTCCCCCGCCCGAGGATGGGTGCGGCGTTGCTCCAACAAGTTCAGCGTGGTGGTGCCGCCATTGGACCAGCCCATGACACCAATGCGCCGGGCGTCGACCCCCGGCTGAGCGGCCAGCCACGCCAGGGCAACGCGGGCATCCTGCACGCGGTCGCTGACGCCCACGGTGCGATCGCTGTAACGGGTCTGGCAAACGTCTCGCAGCCCGCGCGAGCCAAAACTGTCGGGCATCAGCACGGCATAGCCTGCAGCGTGCAGGGTCTGGGCCGTTTCACGGTAGCGCGACGACAGCGCACCGCCCTTCGCGTACAGGCCGCCGCAACCATGCAGGGCCAGGACAGCGGGCCGGGAAGGCAGGGCAGTCTGCCCTGGGGTTACCGCTGCAGGCAACCAGTGGGCACGCAGCACAGTGCCCGAAGCCAGCCCAAGCTCCACCTGCTGGAGGTCTGGTGCGGCGTGCGCCACCGCCGCGCCGAGCACGGCAGCAGCGGACAACAGCATGCGCTGAAAGTTTCGAAAAACCTGAAGCTGGCAAGTAGGTATGGACATTGCGTTGCGGCGGGTTCAGGTCGTCACATGCGGAACAGGCCGAACTTGGTGTCTTCAATGGGTGCGTTGCGCGTGGCGGCCAGGCCCAGCGCCAGCACACGGCGGGTGTCGGCCGGGTCGATCACGCCGTCGTCCCACAGGCGGGCGGTGGCGTAGTAAGGGTGGCCCTGGTCTTCGTACTGGCGGCGGATGGGGGCCTTGAAGGCTTCTTCTTCCTCCATGCTCCATTGCCCGCCTTTGCTTTCGATGCCGTCGCGCTTGACGGTGGCCAGCACGCCCGCAGCCTGGTCGCCGCCCATCACGCTGATGCGCGCGTTGGGCCACATCCACAAGAAACGGGGCGAGTACGCCCGGCCGCACATGCCGTAGTTGCCCGCGCCAAAGCTGCCGCCGATGATGATGGTGAACTTGGGCACCGCCGCCGTGGCCACGGCCGTCACCATCTTGGCGCCATTGCGGGCGATGCCTTCGTTCTCGTACTTGCGGCCGACCATGAAGCCGGTGATGTTCTGCAGGAAGACGAGCGGTATCTTGCGCTGGCAGCACAGCTCGATGAAGTGCGCGCCCTTCAGAGCCGACTCACTGAACAAAATGCCGTTGTTGGCGATGATGCCGACCATCATCCCTTCGATGCGCGCAAAGCCCGTGACCAGCGTGGTGCCGTAGCGCGATTTGAATTCGTCGAACTCGCTGCCATCGACGATGCGGGCAATGATCTCGCGCACGTCAAACGGCTTGCGTGTGTCCACCGGGATCACGCCGTACAACTCTTCTGCTCCGAATTTAGGAGCTACTGGCGCTTGATCAGCAAGCGCTAGAGCCTTGTTTTTATTCAAATTGCGCACGGCATTGCGCGCCAACTGCAGTGCGTGCATGTCGTTTTGCGCCAGGTGGTCGGCCACGCCCGACAGGCGCGTGTGCACGTCGCCACCGCCCAGGTCTTCGGCCGTCACCACCTCGCCCGTGGCGGCCTTGACCAGCGGCGGGCCGCCCAGAAAGATGGTGCCCTGGTTCTTCACGATGATGGATTCGTCGCTCATCGCTGGCACATAGGCGCCCCCGGCCGTGCAGCTGCCCATGACCACGGCGATCTGCGCAATGCCCATGGCGCTCATGTTGGCCTGGTTGAAGAAGATGCGGCCAAAGTGGTCGCGGTCCGGGAAGACCTCGTCCTGGTTGGGCAGGTTGGCGCCGCCGGAGTCCACCAGATAGATGCACGGCAGGTGGTTTTGCTGCGCCACTTCCTGCGCGCGCAGGTGCTTTTTGACGGTGAGCGGGTAGTAGGTGCCGCCTTTCACCGTAGCGTCGTTGCACACGACCATGCAATCCACACCGCTCACGCGGCCAATGCCCGCGATGAGCCCCGAGGACGGCGCATCATTGTTGTACATGTTGAGCGCGGCCAGGGGCGCGAGTTCGAGGAACGGCGTGCCGGGGTCCAGCAGCATCTGCACGCGCTCGCGCGGCAGCAGCTTGCCACGGGCCACATGTTTGGCGCGTGCGGCATCGCCGCCGCCCTGGGCCACCTTGTCGAGCTGGGCGCGCAGGTCATCGACCAGCGTGCGCATCGCAGCGGCGTTGGCCAGAAAGTCCGCCGAGCGGGCGTTGAGTTGGGTGTCGAGAATGGTCATGCTGTAGTGCTTCTTTGTTTCACGCCGATTGGGATTCGACCAAACCGAGCTGGTCCTTCATCTCATCGCGGATCTTGAACTTCTGAATCTTGCCCGTCACCGTCATCGGAAAGCTGGTGACAAAGCGGATGTAGCGTGGCACCTTGTAGTGCGCGATCTGGCCCTTGCAGAAAGTGCGGATGTCGTCTTCCGTCGGAGTCGTGCCGGGCTTGGCGATGATCCAGGC
Organism: Acidovorax sp.; assembly: GCA_030692685.1. Classification (GTDB taxonomy): domain Bacteria; phylum Pseudomonadota; class Gammaproteobacteria; order Burkholderiales; family Burkholderiaceae_C; genus Acidovorax. The sequence continues at coordinate 15,078 of JAUXZO010000163.1, forward strand.
GCAGAGTTCCTCACCGTACTTCTGGTCGGGGACGCCCACCACCTGCACATCCTGCACCAGCGGGTGGCGGTACAAAAACTCTTCAATCTCGCGCGGGTAGATGTTCTCGCCGCCGCGGATCACCATGTCCTTGATGCGGCCCACGATGTTCACGTAGCCCTCTGCGTCCATGGTGGCCAGGTCGCCGGTATGCATCCAGCCATCGGCGTCAATCGCCTCGCGGGTTTTGGTTTCATCGCCCCAATACCCGTGCATGACCGAATAGCCCTTGGTGCAGAACTCGCCGCGCTGGCCGATGGGTACCACGGCGCCAGTGTCCGGGTCCACGATCTTGATCTCCAGGTGCGGCTGCACCTGGCCCACGGTCGATACGCGCTTGGAAAGCGGCGTGTTGGTGCTGCTCTGGCAGCTCACGGGGCTGGTCTCGGTCATGCCGTAGGCGATGGTGATCTCGGAGAGGTTCATCTGCTCCACCACACGCTTCATCACCTCGGTAGGGCATGGCGAGCCCGCCATGATCCCGGTTCGCAAGCTGGACAGGTTGAACTCGGCAAAACGCGGGTGGTCCAGCTCGGCAATGAACATGGTGGGCACGCCGTGCAGACCGGTGCAGCGCTCGTCCTGCACTGTCTGCAGCACGGTGATCGGATCAAAGCCGTCGTTGGGGTAGACGATGGTGGCGCCATGGGTCAGGCACGCAAGGTTGCCCAACACCATGCCAAAGCAGTGGTACAGCGGCACGGGGATGCAAAGGCGGTCCTCGGGCGTGAGCTTCATGCACTCGCCAATGAAAAAGCCGTTGTTCAAGATGTTGCGGTGCGTGAGCGTGGCGCCCTTGGGGAAGCCCGTGGTACCGCTGGTGAACTGGATGTTGATGGGGTCAGTGGCCTTCAAGGTGGTCGCCACCTGGGCCAGGCGCGGGTCGGCTGCGTCGCCGCGTGCGATTAGCTGAGAAAAGCGCAGCAGGCCGGGCTCGTCGGCGCCCTCGCCTGCCTCGTCGATCCACACCACCGTTTGCAACTGCGGCAACCTGGCGGCGTGCAGTTTGCCCGGCTGCTGGCCCTGCCACTCAGGCGCCAGCTCGCGCAACATGCCCAGGTAGTCGCTGGTCTTGAAGCGCGCCATGCTCACCAGCAGCCTGCAGCGCACCTTGTTGAGCGCGTATTCCACCTCCGACGTGCGGTAGGCGGGGTTGATGTTGACCAGCACCAGGCCCACCTGCGCGGTGGCCAACTGCATCAGTACCCATTCGGCGTTGTTGTGCGACCAGATGCCCACGCGGTCACCGGGATTGAGGCCCATGCCCAACAGCGCGCTGGCCAGGCGATGCGCCTCGGCCTGCAGCTGGGCATACGTGAAGCGGCGCTGCTGGTGCACGCTGACCAGCGCCTCGCGCTCAGGCTGGCGGACCACCATATCGGCAAAGAAGGCGCCGATGGTCTGCTCGATCAGGGGGACATCGGTGGTGCCACAGGCGTAGCTGTTCACCAAGGCTTCGGGATTGGCAGTGGATGCAATCGTCATGGGTCTTTGTCTCCTGGGTCACTTTGCCCCGCCCTCCCTGCGCAGAGCGAGGGGGCGATCGGTAAGCATAGAAGCCTGCATCCTCGTCGGGTTGCCACAAAGGTTGCAAATCGTGCCACGGCTGCGGCACACTCTGCAGGGTGAAATCCCTAGAACTCACTGCCAAGCCGCTCCAGCACGAGCTCTCCGCGACACAAGCCGCTGCAGCCACACCCATTGCGTTTGTGCGGTCCATTGCATTGGCTTACGAACGCCGGGGCATGCGCCCCGACCGCGCCCTGGCCCAGGCACAGATTGCGCCTGAGGTGTTGCAAGACGAGCGGGCCCGCATCACCGCCTGGCAAATGGAGCAAATTTCGGATGCCGCCATGCAGGAGCTGGACGACGAAGCGCTGGGCTGGTTCAGCCGCCGCCTGCCCTGGGGCAGCTACGGCATGCTGGCGCGCGCCTCCATCAGTTCGCCCACGCTGAAGGTGGCGCTGGCCCGCTGGAGCCGGCACCACGGGCTGCTGACCGACGATATTGCGCTGCGGCTGGCCACCCTGGGCGACACTGCCACGCTGTCCATCAGCGAATCACGCGACCTGGGGCCGCTGCGCGAGTTCTGCCTGGTGTCCATGCTGCGCAACGCGCTGGGCTTGTCGTGCTGGATGGTGGATTCGCGCATTCCCCTGTTGTCGGCGCAGTTTGCCTTCGCCGCGCCCGCGCATGCCGACGCGTATGGCGTGCTGTTTCGTGCGCCCGTCACCTTTGGCGCTGATCAAACGGCCATCACCTTTGACGCACGCTACCTTGCCCTGCCCCTGCGCCGCGAAGAAGCGGCCCTGCGCCAGATGCTGCAACACGCATTGCCGTTGACCGTGCTGCAGTACCGGCGCGACCGCCTGCTGGTGCAGCGGGTACGCCAACTGCTGGGCGCGCCCGTGGCGGGGCAACTGTCCCACGCGCTGCCCCAGCACAGCGCCGACTCTTTGGCCGCACTGCTGCATGTATCGCCGCGCACGCTGCACCGGCAGTTGAAGGAAGAAGGGGCCACGTTGCAGGGCCTGAAGGACGAGGTGCGCCGCACCCGCGCGGTAGAACTGCTACACCGCACCCAGCGGCCCATCAAACAAGTGGCAGAGGCGGCGGGTTTTGTGAATGAGAAGAGCTTTATCCGGGCGTTCCGGAGCTGGACGGGGCAATCCCCAGGCGAATTTAGACGGACGATTCAGCTACCCGCGCCATAAAGCGAAACCCCATGGGTTCAGGATGGCGGCGGACAAGCAAGAAACAAGAGAAGTCCCCCCTTATTGCCGCTGCGCGCCGCCGGTAGCGGGACGGCAAGTGGTTGCGGCTAAAACACCCAGCGCTGTGCGCTCAGGACGTCTTGCCGCCCATGGTTCCCTGCAGTACCGCCACCAGATGGTGCTTGGCCTCGGCCAGCTGCGCCTTGTCGGCGTCGTGCACCTTACGGAAAAACGCTGCGCACTCCGGCGAACCAGCGGCCTCCGCGTCCTTGATGTACTGGTCATAGGCGATGAGAGCCTGGGCCTTGTTCTGCATCAGGGTGATCCAGTCGTACGCCAGGTCGTTCAAGGGATGAGTATCGTTGTGAGTTTCTTGCATGGTCCATGCCTCCGGAAAAGGGTTTGAAGCAGTAGCAAGGGTGCGCACGAACGCACCCGTGCCAACGGGGCGGTGCCTCATCGGCCGTCGCGGTCCGAATCGCCAGGGATGGCGCGCTCGGCGGCATTGCTCACACGCTGCCACGCGTCGCGCGAGGCATGCCTGGCGTTTTCCCATTCCAGCGAAGAAGGACCCCGGGCCGCTCCCCAGTCGCGGCTCAACTCGGGTTCGACGTCATCGAACGAGCGGCCCGGGTACTTGGAATACGAGTCCATACCAAACCGATAGGCTGGCTGGTAGTTGTCGTAGTGAGCGCCCGCAGTCGCGTAGGGGCGTGACGCATAGTTGTCTCTCCAGTAGCTGTCTTCTGCCACTGGGTCTACCTTGACATTGCGGCCCATCACCGCGCCTGCGACTGCGCCGACTACAGCGCCTACTGCTGCACCGACAGGCCCGGTTACGCCGCCCGCCAGTGCACCGGCTGCAGCGCCACCGGCGACGCCGCCCGCGGCCCCGCCAAGCACCGCACCCGCGCTCATCTTGGTTGCCGGCTCGGCGGTGGTGTTGATGGAGTTCATGCCATTGTTGCGATCGCTCATGGTGGTCCTTTCATGGTTGCCAGCCAGCGGCCTGGAAAGTTGAGGCCGCTGCACGAGGCGGGTTAAAGAGCCTTCACCTTATGCCGAAGGGACCGAGGCGCGCAGCAGGCTATTTCGACCGTGGGTGCAGGCCAAGACCTACAGCTGCCGCCACGCCCGACAATGGCGGGTGAGCGCAGATCGCGCTGCACCGCCGCACCGCCGCATGGCCCCTACGCCATCGTTTGCAACCCACGCCCCGCCAGTCTCTATGCTCCACCTCTACCACTGCGTTAGCGCCCGTTCTTTTCGCCCCCTGTGGATGCTGGAAGAGTTGCAATTGCCCTACATCCTGCACATGCTGCCGTTCCCGCCCCGGGCCAAGGCGCGCTGGTTTCTGGATGAGAACCCACTGGGAACCGTGCCGCTGCTGGTGCAGGGCGAGGCGCCGCACCAGGTGCGCATGACCGAATCCGCGGCGATGTGCCAGTACCTGGCCGCTGCGCACCCCGACGCGGGGCTGGACGTGCGACCGCCCGACCCGGCGTTTGGCGCCTACCTGAACTGGCTGCACATGAGCGATGCCACGCTGACGTTTCCGCAAACGCTGGTGCTGCGCTACAGCCGGTTCGAGACCGCAGAGCGCAAGCAGCCCCAGGTGGTGGAGGACTACAGCCGCTGGTTTCTGGCGCGGCTGCGGGCGGTAGAAACAGCGTTGACCCAGAGCCGCAGCGACTACCTGTGCGCAGGCCGGTTCACCGCTGCAGACGTGTCTGTGGGCTATGCACTGCTGCTGGCGGAGCACTTGGGCCTGTCACCCCAGTTTGGCGAGGCCACCCTGATGTACTGGCACCGGCTGCAGCAGCGCCCGGGGTACCAGAGGGCGATGGACGCGCAGATTGCCGCGGCCAATGAGCAGGACGTGCCCACCACCCCCGCGCCCGACACGCGCCCCTGATCACCCCTGACCACCCCTGACTGCTCGCGTAACTGCCCCCGCCCCTCGGTTTCAACCGGCCGAGCGGACCTATTCCTTGGCCTGCAGCGGCTGCGAATGCCGCAGCAGCGACTGCACCAGCGCCCGGAACTGGGGCGAATGGCGTAGCACGCTGCCACCGGCTTCGATCAGGTCGGTCACCTCTTCCTCCGCAATAGAAAACGCCGTGGGCACCTGCAGCAGACGGCGGCGCGCAACGTCGTCTGGCGCATCACGCAGGTTGACGGGGATGACATGGATCTCGGCATCGGGCGCAAACGCATCCGTGCTGCCAGTGGATCCCTCTGCAAGCGCCAGCCGCCACTGGCGGGTGATGTCGCGCAGAAACTCCTGGGTTTCGCGCGTGGCGCGTGCGCCCGTGCCGAACAGCAGGGAGTCCACCACCTGCGCCATGTTGGGCACGGTGTCGTTCATGTCGATGTTGACCGAGGGGTCGCGCTCGGCGTTCACGGTGATCAGCACCAGCTTGCGGATGGTGGCGGGGGGAATACCCACCTCGCTGAAAGTCTGGCGCAGCCCACCGCCTGCGAGGGCGCGGTCCAGCAGGCGCTGCACGCCCAGGTTGTCGGCCAAGCCGCCGTCCACCAAATGGATGTACGGTTTGCGTGCAGAGTCCAGATAGCTCAGTTCGTGGGCGCGGTACAGCCGGGCCCGGTAGTCGCCCACGGCAGCCAGCGTGCTGGCAGCCGATGCTGCCTTGCGCTCGGGGCAATGGTGGGCATGGTTTTTGAGCGTCATGGGGCTCAGCAGCAGCGGTACGGCTGAAGACGCCGCCACGGCAAACGACAGCGGCACGGTGCGCAGGTCCGAGCAGATCAGCGCGAACTGTTCCCAGGTAAATTCAAAGCCCGTGCCCAGCGACATGTCGGTGGCGGTGATGAAAAGCTGCGGGTGGCGCGGGCGCCGCTCCACGTCGCCAAACGTGAGACCGCCATACAACTCGTCCAGCCGCCGCGCAAGCAGGTGAGAGCGCCCAAGCCACGGCGATGTCAGGTCCGCCAGGTTGCCGGGCCGCAGGGCCTGCGTGATCAGACTGTTCTGAAAATTCTGGCGCAAAAAGTCTTGCTCAAAACGCGGCAACCCCTCAATGCCGTGCGCCGCAAAGTAGGCCGCCACAATGCTGCCGCCCGACACACCGCTGACGACATCGGTGGCGTCCAGCAGCGTAGTGCTGCGGCCGTTCCACTGAAACCGCGTCTCCTGCATTTCGGTCAACACCCCAAACCCGAAAGCCGCCGCACGCGCGCCGCCGCCAGAGAGGGTGACGGCCACCAGAATGCTGGGGTCGCGGGTCGAGATGTGCTGGTACACCGCCTGTTCGGTGGCGGGCATGGGCTCGTTGATCCAGGGGCGCACCGATGAGCAGGCGGACAACAGCAGCACCGCAGCCGTCAGCACGACAGCCCGAGCCCACGAGGGCGCCATGCGTTCAGCGTTGGCGCGCGGCGCGGGGAACAACATCCACTTCAACGACATAACCACCACCCCTTTGAGTTGCGTATCAACGCTTTCAACGCTTTTGTACGGTCCCTGTAGGCAAGGACCAGAACCCCGCCAACGTGACAACAGCGACCAAAGCGACCAGCGTGACCAAAGTCACCGCTGCCAGCCGGCCAGCAGCGCGGGCAGCTCCGCCATGTCGCGAAACACCCACGCGGCCCCCGCCGCTCGCAGCGCCAACCCGGCGTCCAGCGGCGCGTAGGCAAACACGGTGGCGCCTGCCGCGACACCTGCGGTGATACCGGTCACGGTGTCTTCCACCACAGCGCACTGGCTGGGCGGCGTTTGCAGCGCGGCGGCGGCGGCCAGGTACACATCGGGTGCGGGTTTGGTGGCGGGCATTTCGTGGCCGCTGAAAATGCGGCCCGCAAAGTACGGCGCCATGCCCACCTTGGTCAGCTGCATCTCGACCTTGAACCGGTCTGCGCCCGAGGCGCACGCAATGCGCCCATCCAGCGCGGTGTGCAAGGCGTGCACCATGTCGTTGGCACCGGGCACAGCCACCAGCTCGGCGTCCAGCCGGGCGTTGCGGCGCGCATAAAAGAGGTTCATCCAGGCGTCGGTCAATGGGCGCCCCGTGTGGCGCTCGATCAGCGCCGCCTCGCTGCGCACCGTCTTGCCAACGAAGCGGGCCATGCATTCTCCGGCGCTCAGGGCCCAGCCCGCTTCCTCCAGCATGTCGCGCAGAACACCATTGGTGATGGGCTCGCTGTCCACCAGCACGCCATCACAGTCAAACAAGATTGCTTCAAATTTCATAGCTATCAGCGCTTACTGGATAAGCGCTAGAGGTCATTTTTATTAAAATTTATGGCGACAGGTCGCCGTCTAGGTAAAACCATCGGCCGCCTTCACGCACAAAGCGACTTGTCTCGTGCAGCCGCACGGCCCGCCCGCCCACACGGTAGCGGGCCACAAACTCCACCTCGGCCCGGTCGTCGCCTGTGGTTCGGTGGGCTCGCACTTCCAGCCCCAGCCACTTCGTGCCCGCTTCAAAGTCCAGCGCGGCAGGCCGGGTGCTGGCATGCCAGGTGGCCTGCAGATAGTCCGCCCGCTCGGCCACGAACGCGGTGTAGCGCGACCGCATCAGGCTTTCCGCATCCGCGTCGGGGGTGGTGTCCCCGTGCTCCACATAGCGGCCGCAGCAGTCGCCATAAACGCGCGCCACGGGCGGCTTGCCGGAGCGGCCCGCACTGGCTGCGCGGCCACAGGGGCAGGGTTGCTTGTCTTTCAGTTCCATGGTCAACCTGTCAACGGGTGCCCCCGCCTATCAACGGAGGGTTCCGAACACCTTCTTGAGAATGGCGCTGCCCGCGCCCGCCGGGTTCTGGCGGATGCGGCGTTCTTCTTCGCCAATCATGAAGTACAGGCCGTCCAGCGTTTTGCCGGTCACGTACTGCGCCAGATTGGCCTCTTCGGGTTTCAGTAGCCCAAAGCTGGCGGCCTTGCCTGCGAAGGCGTTGTACTTTTGCGTGAGGCCCACCTTCTCGGTCGCCTGGTTCACCACGGGCAAAAAGCGCTCGCCCAGTGGCGACCGGGTTCTTTCGGCAAAGAAGGTGGTGACCGAGGTGTTGCCGCCGGTCAGGATGTTCTTGGCGTCGGTCACTGTCATGGTCTGCACAGCTTTGACCAGCAGGTCCTTGCCCATGGGCACGGCGGCTTCGGCGGCGCGGTTGATGGAGGTGACCAGTTCATCAATGCGCCGCCCCTGCCCCAGCGACTTCATGACTTTGGCCGCGTCGTCCAGATAGCCGGGCAGGCCAATGCGCACTTGCGGATTGCCCAGAAACCCGTCCGGGCGGCCCAGCAGCGCCACCGCTGCTTGCGCGCCCTGCTGCAGGGCGGCCTTGACGCCTCCGGACGCATCGGCGTTGGACAGATCGCCCAGCGACAGCGCGTGCGCGCGCTGGTGGGCCAACAGCAGCAGTGCGCCCAAGGCGCTGGCACTGGCGTGGTGAAACTGGCGACGCAGCATATGAAAGGGGTCCTTGTGGCGGTGGTGATCGGCGGGCACGCGAGGCGCGCTGCAGCCGAGGGGGCTTCGCCTAGCCGAAGCCAAGGCGCCCGCGTTGAAAACGCTGATTTTCGCCCACACCAGGCCCACCACGGACCTCGTGCTGGAACTGGCGCTACGGCAGCGCGCGCATAAACTCCAACAACGCGGCGTTGACGGGCTCGGGGTGCGTCAGGTTGCTGGCATGCCCGCCGCCAGGAATCTCCACCATGCGGGCATGGGGCAAGGCGTCGGCCATGGCCTGGGCGCGCGACAGGTCGATGGCGTGGTCCAGCGTACCGTGCACCACCAGCGTCGGCACGGTGATGGCGCCCAGGCGGTCGCTGATGTCGTCGCGGCTGCCCAGGGTGGTGAAGCACTGCATCAGGTTGGGCACCGTGAACGTGCGCCACTTGGCCTGCCACTGCGGCGTGCCGGGCCAGTCGTCGCCCAGGATGATGTGGGCCACCACGGCAGCGATCTCGTCGGTCAGCCCGCCCTCCAGCCAGGTCTTTATCAGCACCTCATGGCCGGCCATCTTGGCGGGTTCTTCCTGCAGTGCCTGCGTGTCGATGAGTACCAGCGCACGTACGACCTCGGGGTGCGTCAGTGCGCAGCGCAGCGACAGGTAGCCGCCCTGCGACATGCCGGCCAGCACCGCCTGCTGCACGCCCAGGTGGCCCAACAGCGCGGCCAGGTCGTTAGCGGAATCGTAGTAGCTGAAGGGCTCGCACCGCGCCGGGTCGGCCGTCTGCCCGTGACCGCGCTCGTCCCAGGTGATGCAGCGCCACGTGCCGCGCAGGGCCTCGACCTGGGGCGCGAACATCGCGCTGTCCATGAGCAGCCCGTGCGAAAAGATGATGGCCGGGCCGTTGCCGCCCGTGTCTTCGTAGTACAGCTTCTGTCCGTTGACGTGCGCAAAAGGCATGGGAGGCTCCTTGGCTTTAATGAAAGCGGCCATCTTGCATTCCACGCGCCGCCGCGCGCAACCGGCGCGACCCGCAGCCGGGCGCCGCAAAGTCACCTTGGCGTCAAGTCAGGCGTGTGCGCAGGATGCGAACCCTGGTTCACCCATGCAGTGACCGCGGCACGGTGATGTCATTGCCTGGGCCGCGCCGCCAGTGCGCTAGGTACCATCGTGCTCGCAGTCACTGCACAAGGAGTCAACCGATGTGGACAACAAGCGTGCCGTGGTGGGAGTTCATCCTGCGCGGGGTAGTGGTTTATGTGTTTTTGCTGATTTTTCTGCGCCTGGCGGGCAAGCGCCAGACAGGACAATTTGCGCCGTTTGATCTGGTGCTGCTGCTGATCCTGTCCAACGCGGTGCAGAACTCCATGAACGCGGGCGACAACTCGTTGGTGGGCGGGCTCATTTCGGCGCTCACACTGATCGGCTGTCATGTGGCGCTGGCGCAGCTCACATTCCGGTTTGGGCGGCTCGAAAAGCTGATTGACGGCACACCGCGGGTGCTGGTGCAAGACGGGCAGGTGAACGGTGCGTTGATGCGCAAAGAACTGCTGTCCACCGACGACCTGGAGGCCGCGCTGCGTGCGGGCGGCTGCCTGGATGTGCATGAGGTAGCGCGTGCCACCATTGAAACCAACGGGCAGATCACCGTGGTGCTGCGGCGCCGGTGAAGCTGTGGCTTACTACACCGCAAAGACCGACCGCACCGATATCCACCCCGATCTCACCGCACCCATCAACCACACACAAGTGTTTACCCACCCATGACCGTATTGAATGTACTGGGCACCCTGCTGATGCCCTGCTCTTACGACCCGCTGACGGGCTACCTGCGCGATGGCTGCTGCAATACAGACGAACACGACCACGGCACGCACGTGGTGTGCGCGCGGGTCACGCAGGCGTTTCTGGATTTTTCTCTGGCCCGCGGCAACGACCTGGTCACGCCCCGGCCCGAACACCGCTTTGCGGGCCTGCGCGCCAACAACCGCTGGTGCCTGTGCGCGCTGCGCTGGAAGGAGGCGTGGGAGGCGGGCGTGGCGCCCCCGGTCATCCTGGAATGCACCCACGCCCGGGCGCTGAACTTTGTGACGCTGGAGCAGTTGCAGGGCACGGAGATGCCGCACGGCTGACTAGAAGCCAGCCCCGTCGCCCGCCCTCGCCAGCACACCGGTTTCGCGCACGCCACCCGACTTCAGTCGGGTTGCTGCGCGGGGGGTGCACGGCAAAAGATCAGGACTTTGTTCCTGTCTCTTTTGCTGTCACAGCCCCCTCCTCATGAAGACACTCCTACCTCTCGGCCCATCGGGCCAGCCATTGCCTTCCGTCTCGCATCCTTCCCTCTCGCTCCTGCGCCTGTCCGCCGTCAGCGCTGCCGCCGCTGCCACCTTGCTGCTGGCAGGGTGTGAAACCACCAACATGCGCATGGGCAGCGCCGAGGCAAAGACGGTGGCCACCGGCAGCGCTGCGGGCGGTGCCTCCACGGGCGCGAGCGATTCGCTGGAGCGCTGCGAGAGTCCGCTGGGCACGGTCTCGTTGATCGAAAACCAGCAGGCCGGCTGGTACACCATCCTGCGCGACCAGTACCGCCTGCCGCCGACGGCCAACCTGTTGCGCCTGCTGGTGCAGCAGTCCAACTGCTTTGTGGTGGTGGAACGCGGCGCGGCCGGCATGAACGCGATGACGCGCGAGCGCTCGCTGATGCAGTCAGGCGAAATGCGCCAGGGCAGCCAGTTTGGCCAAGGGCAGGTAGTGGCTTCCGACTACGGTCTATCGCCCGAAATCGTGTTCCAGAACAACAATGCCGGTGGGGCGTCGGCGTCGCTCGGTGGGCTGGTCGGCGGCCGCGCCGGGGGCTTGCTCGCGGCCATTGGCGGCAACCTGAACACCAAAGAGGCCAGCGCACTGCTCACACTCATCGACAACCGCTCGGGCGTGCAGGTCGCGGCGGCCGAAGGCAGCGCCTCCAAGACCGACTTTGGCGCCATGGGCCGGTTCATGGGCGGATCCGGGGGGGCTCGCCTGGGAGGCTACTCCAACACGGCAGAAGGCAAGGTGATTGCCGCAGCCTTCATGGATGCGTTCAACCAGATGGTCCGCTCGCTGCGCAACTACCGCGCCCAGACCGTCAAGGGCCAGGGCCTGGGTGGCGGCGGGCGCCTGTCTGTGGACGGCGCCGCGCCCCCGTCGCAGACGTCGGCCCTGCGCGCCCATGCCAGCTCCAACGATGGCATCTCGGTGCGTGATGCCCAGGCAAAGCTCAACGAACTGGGCTACAACGCGGGCACGCCCGATGGCGCCATGGGCGGCAAAACCGCTGCCGCACTCCGCGCTTTCCAGAAGGACAAGGGCCTGCCCGTCTCGGGTCGCCTTGACGCTGTGACGGCGACAGAGTTGGCCCGCTGATCGGAGGCTGCCTCCAGACTCGACATAGAAAAGCCCCCGCAACATCATCGCTGCGCGGGGGCTTTTTATGTCCGAGCGGCATGGAAACCGCCCCGGCTTCAGTTCTGCGTGTAGCAGACCTTGTTCTGGATCGACACGTTGGCCGAGGTCTCGACGGCAGCCGCAGATGCAAACAGGCTCGGGTTCTGGTCTCCCAGCACACACAGGTAGGCACCCTTGCGCGCCCACACAGTGCGCGATGTCAACCCGGTAATTTGTGCCCAGCTGCCCCAGAACGCGCTGAGCGTGGACGTGGCGCCTGTGCGGTCAAAGTTGAACGTGCCACCGTCGCTCCCCTGCCCGCCAATGATGGGGCCTGCCGCCGTGCAGTTGGCGTCGGTGTACGTAGCAACGCCCTGGCCGACCGTGGCGCGCGTCTCGCTTTGCTTGGTGATGCGCCACAGCGACCGGCCCCATTGGCCGGGACCGATGGGCGTGCACCGCTCCTGCTTCCAGTCGCCCTGCGGTAACAAAGCCGCCGCAGTGGCGCAGGTCACCTCTACCGACCCCACATTGGCCGACCCCACGGTGCCGCTGCCACTGCGCACCGCGCAGCTCTGACCCGATGGCGCAGTCTTGACCGTGACGGCGTAGGCATTGCCCCCAGCCACCGCCGTGGCAAAGGTAAACCCACCGTTGCTGGCCACCGACAAATCGTCGCCGCCGTTGTTCTGCAGCACCACAGTGCCTGCCAGACCCGAGATCGATCCGCCCACGGTGAAGGTGGCTGCCGCAAGGTTCTCGCACCGCACTTGCACATCGCTCACATTGGCCCGGGCGGTGCCGGTTCCTTGGGTCACCGTGCAGCGCTGGCCGCTCGGCTGCGTCTTGACGGTGACGGCATAGGCAACGCCGCTGTCCAGCCGGGTGACGAATACAAAGCTGCCGTTGGCGTTCAGCGCCAGGTCGTCAGCGGCGCTGTTCTGCAGGGTCAGCGTCTTGCCAGCGCCCAGGCCCGTGACCGAGCCGCCCACCGTGTAGGCACCGGCCGAGGGCGGTGGCGAGGTGCCATCGTCATCTCCCCCACCGCAGCCCACAAGCAGTACAGCCGCCAATCCAAGGGGTGCCCAGCGGAATGTGGGCCGCGTTGGCCGTACAGGGTGCCAAATGTGCGGGGTGTTTGCTGTGGTCATGAACGGGAACCTCCTGGGGCGTGAATGAAGATGGGATTCTGTGCAGTGCACCCGACGCAAGGGAACCCTACGCTGGTAGGGTTTGCGCTCCCACGCCAATGCGGGAACACTGGGCAGAATTTCGCCCTGCGCAAGCGTCCATCTACCGCCTTTTTTGGACGCCACCGCTCACCTGACCATGCCCCCTTACGCACTCATCCTGGACGACCACCCGCTGGTGGCGCGCGGCGTTGCCGAGTTTCTTTCCGCGCGGCTGCCGCACATGGAGATGGCTGTAGCGGCGCATGCCGACGAGCTGGAGCCGCTGATTGAAGCGCGGGGCGCCCCCGCCATCGCGCTCCTCGACTTCTGGCTGGCCGATGGCGCGACCCTGCACGTCATTGCCCACCTCCGCAAGCGGTGCCCTACCACCGCCGTAGCGGTGATGAGCGGCGACGACGACCCCGCCGTGATCGACCATGTGCGCGCGGCAGGCGCACATGGCTTCATTCACAAACAAGAGCCGCCGGAGACCTTTGCCCAGGCCGTCCAGGCCCTGTTGGGTGGGCTGACCTGGTTTACCCCCGGCGCCAACGCGCAGCGCCCCGCGCGCAGCCGCGAACTGCCCGTCACCCCATCCGAGCTGGGCCTGTCGGCGCGCCAGGGCGAGATCCTGGCCCTGGTGCTGCAGGGGCTGCCCAACAAGCGCATCGCCCAGCAATACGCGCTGTCCGAAAGCACCGTCAAAGAACACATGACCGCCATCTTGCAGCGCCTGGGCGCCCGCACCCGGGTGGAGGCCATCACGCGGCTGCGCGGGCGCCTGCTGGTGCTGCCGCAGCAGCCACCGCCGCCGTGAGGGGGCATAACGTTGTGGCGCAGGGCCTGGTATCTCGTCCACCCAGGAAGCGCCACCAGAAACGCGCATGGATACCGCCCACACACACATGACCACATGACCGCGCCCAACGCCTCCCCAGCCAGCGCGCAGGAAACCCCCAGCGCGCAAGGCTGGCTGGTGCTGCTCGAAGCCTCTTTTGCGCGCCTGCGGCTGGGCATGACGGTGATGCCCACCATGGGGCTGCTGTTTGGCCTGCTGCTGGGCTGGGAGGGCGGGCCGGTCGCACCGCTGCTGGTGTGGGGATGCACGTATCTGCCCGTGCTGCTGCTCGTGTGGTGGGGCCACCGGCGCTACCTGCGCGACCGCGCACTGCAATCACCACAAGCGCTGCTACCCATCTGGACCCGCCGCGTGCGCTGGCTGGCACTGGCGCATGGGATCGGCGTGGCACTGTCAGTGCCTCTGTCGCTGGGCCATGGCAACTACGAGTTCATGCTGCTGCTGCACATCACGCTGGCGGGCATCCTGGCAGCCAATGCGGCACAGATGAGCGCCACACTTGCCGTGTACCGCATGTATTTCATGGGGGCTGTCAGTGGGCTGGCGTTAATCCCGTGGGCATTCCCAGGTCAATGGCCCATGGTGCTGCCCATGACGCTGGTGATGTCCACCGTGATCTACCGCAGTGCCGTGAACTCGCACCGGTTCTTTGTGCGCCAGGTGGTGCTGGAAGAGCGCAGCCGTGACCTGGCCGAGCGCTACCGTGAGGCCAGCAATGCCGCCGAAAAGGCGCTGGCCGAAAAGAACCACTTTCTGACCACCGCCGCCCATGACCTGCGCCAGCCGGTGCACGCCATGGCACTGCTGGCCGAGGCCATTGCGCTGAACGCGCGCGGTCAGCCGCAGATCGAAGCGCTGCTGGCGCAGTGGCGGCTGAGCATGCGTTCCGTCAACCACATGTTTGATGCGCTGCTGGACCTGTCGCGCATCGAGTCCGGCGCGGTGGAGCTGCGCCCTGCCCCGGTGCCGCTGGCCGCGCTGTTTGACGACCTGCGCACCCAGTTCGCCACCGATGCCAGCGCACGCGGCCTGGTGCTGCGTTTTCATGCCCCACCACCCGGCGCCGCCGTGCTGGCAGACCCGGCGCTGGCCCGCCAGTCGCTGGCCAACCTGGTGCACAACGCGCTGCGCTACACGCCGCAGGGCGGTGTACTGGTGGGCGCGCGTCGCCGGGGTGCACACTGGCGTTTGGAGGTGTGGGACACCGGGGTGGGGGTGGCCCTGCACGAGCAGACCCAGATCTACCAAGCGTTCTACCGCCCAGAGCACGCCTGGCAGATTCACCGCAGCGGGCACGGTCTGGGCCTGGCCGTGGTGGCGCGCTGCGCGGCGCTGATGCAGGCCAGGCAGGGGCTGCAGTCCCACCTGGGCAAGGGGTCGTGCTTCTGGCTGGCGTTGCCTGCCGCGCCGCCGGTAGCCCCGGTGCTGCCACGCATGCCCGCCGCCGACCTGCGCGGAACGAGCCCGTCTTTACAGGGTCGTTGCCTGGTGCTGGACGACGACCCCCATGTGCTGGACGCCTGGTCCACGCTGCTGGTGACCTGGGGCGTGCAGGTACGTCTGGCCTCCAACGCGGCCGAGGCGTTTGCCCAGCTGGACACTGGCTTTGCGCCCGATGCGATCTTGTGCGACCAGCGCCTGCGATCGGGCGAGAGCGGCTTCGACGTGCTGCGCGCGCTGCTTGCACGCTGCCCCGACGCGCGCGGCGCAATGGTGAGCGGCGAGTACGACTCGCCCGAGCTTCAGGCCGCGCAGGACGAGGGCTACCTGGTACTGCGCAAACCCGTGGATGTGGACGAACTGCATGCGGTGCTCAGCCAATGGCTGCGCATGCGGAAATTTGAATGAAATCAGGCTCTAGCGCTTATCCATCAAGCGCTAATAGCTATCGATTAAGTAGCAATTTTCATCAAGCCAGCGCGCGCTGGATGATGATCTTCTGCACATCGCTGGTTCCTTCATAGATCTGGCAGACGCGCACGTCGCGGTAGATGCGCTCCACCGGGAAGTCACTCACCACGCCATAGCCGCCCAGCGTCTGGATGGCGGCGCTGCACACGTGCTCGGCCATCTCGCTGGCAAACAACTTGGCCATGGCGGCTTCTTTGAGGCAGGGGCGACCCGCATCGCGCAGTGCGGCGGCATGCCAGATGAGCTGGCGCGCGGCTTCGATCTGCGTGGCGCAGTCGGCCAGGCGAAAACCCACGGCCTGGTGGTTGAAGATGGCGGTGCCAAAGCTCTCGCGCTCTTTCGAGTACGCCAGCGCCGCATCAAACGCACTGCGCGCCATGCCCACGCTTTGCGCGGCAATGCCAATGCGGCCGCCTTCGAGCGCGCCCAGCGCAATCTTGTAGCCCTCGCCTTCCGCGCCGATCAGGTTCTCGGCCGGGATGCGGCAGTTGTCAAAGTTGATCTGCGCCGTGTCGCTGCTGTGCTGTCCCAGCTTGTCTTCCAGCCGCGCGACCACATAGCCGGGCGCGCTGGTGGGCACGAGGAAGGCACTCATGCCCTTCTTGCCCGCGCCCTTGTCGGTGACAGCAATGACGATGGCGACTTGGCCGTTTTTGCCACTGGTGATGAACTGCTTGACGCCGTTGATGACGTATTCATCGCCCTGTTTGACGGCGGTGGTGCGCAGGGCCGAAGCGTCGGAGCCCACATGCGGCTCGGTCAGGCAGAACGCCCCGAGCATCTGGCCTTGCGCCAGCGGCGTGAGCCAGTCGCGCTTTTGCTGCGCGTTGCCGTAGCGCATGAGGATGGCGTTGACCGGGCAGTTGGTGACGCTGATGGCGGTGCTGGTGCCGCCATCGCCAGCGGCAATTTCTTCGAGCACCAGCGCGAGGGTCACGTAGTCGAGGTTGGCGCCACCCAGCTCTTCCGGCACGCAGATGCCATACGCGCCGAGTGCGGCCAAGCCCTGGTGGGCTTCTTTGGGAAAGTGGTGTTCCTTGTCCCAGCGCGCGGCGTGGGGCCACAGCTGTTCCTGTGCAAAGTCGCGCACCGCGTCGCGGATCATTTCCTGGTCTTGGGTCAGCAGCATGGGGTGTCTCCGGTCAGTGTTGTTGGTGGATAGGTTTTGGGGGCGCCGCACTTATTCCTTTTCAAATCGTTTGTGTCTAGGCGCTGAGCCGCAGACAGTGCTTCAGCACGGCAAGGCGAAGCAACAACGACACGGACGATTTGAAAGGGAATCACCAGTGCGCGGCGCGGCGGCCGTCGTGGTGCAGCAGGCGGCCCTTGTCGGCGGCAGTGACGCCAGCCACGGTGGCGCGCAGGCCGCGCACGCTGTCTTGCACCGTCAGCGCGGCGCTATCACCGCCCATGTCGGTCTGCACCCAGCCGGGGTCGATGGTGATGAGCGTGGCACCTGGGTAGTCATGCTGGGCTGCGGCCACCGCCATGTTCAGCGCCGCCTTGCTGGTGCGGTACAGCCAGGAGCCGCTATTGGGCACGCTGCCGATCTGCGACATGGACGAAGACAGAAAGGCGAACACGCCCTGCGCATCGGTCACCATGGGCGCCACCTGCGGCAGCGTCTGCATGGCGCCCAGCACGTTGGTGTGCATGACGGCGTCAAAGTCCTGTTGTGTAGGGGGCGTGAGCGCGTTGGGGCGGCGGATAACGCCCGCCACGTACCAGGCGGTCTCGATCTTTTCGCCGTCCAGTTGCCACGCCAGCCCGCTCACGCTGGCGGGGTTGGCAACGTCCACGGTCAGCACCTCGGCGCCCAGGGCCTGAACACGCTCACGGCCTGCGTCGTCACGCACGGTGGCAATCACGCGGCGGCCCGCCTCGGTGTACTGGCGCACCAGCTCCAGCCCAATGCCGCGCGATGCGCCAATGACAAGTATGGATTTCATGGATGAAAATTTGAATGAAATAGGGCTCTAGCGCTTATTCAATAAGCACTAGCAGCTATTAATTTAGGAGTATTCACAATTTCTCTATCTTGGCGTTCATCAATGCCCCCACAGCCACTGCAACTGGCGCGGCCCAGGCGCGGGACGCCGAGCAAGGGCCGCCCTGCAGCGAGGGCGTCGTCCCCCTCCCGCAGGAGAGGGGGAAGGCGCCGAAGGCGACTCAGGGGGTGCTTCTCTTCATGCATCGCCGAGCTGCTGCTCTTGTGCCAGCTGGGCGCGGTAACGCTGCAGCATCGCCACTTGGGACTCAGGCTCGGTGTCCAGGCCCATCTGGTCGTGGATCATCTGGCCCATGGTGGGCAGTTGCGCTCGCTGCACCTGCGCATCGGCCGACCACAGCCGCGAGCGCATCAATGCCTTGGAGCAGTGCAAATACGCCTCGGCCACGCGCACTTCGATCACGAGCTTGGGACGCTGGCGCTCGGCCGTGAAGAAGTCGGTGTACAGCGGCTCATCCCGCAGGCGGGCCGAGCCGTTTACCCGCAGGGTTTCGTCCACGCCCGGGATCATGAACAGCAGACCGATGCGCGGGTCTTCGAGCAGGTTGCTCAGGGTGTCGAGCCGGTTGTTGCCACTGCCGTCGGGCAGCAGCAGCGTGTGCGGGTCGGGTGACTTCGCAAAACCCGGGGCGCCACCACGGGGTGAGGCATCGAGCAGCGCCCCCACCACACCTCCCGCACCATCCGCGCCGCCCGCACCGCCGGTGGCCACCACACAGAACGGCGACAGGGCAATAAAACGCTGGCAGTGCACATCCAGCTGTGGTTGCTGCTTGCGCAGGGCGCGCTCGCCGGGGGCGGCGTACAGAGTGCGAAGTTGTTCGAGGGTTTCAATCATGGGGGGCCTGCAGAAGTGATGCGGTCAAGCGATGACAACGAAGGGGAACGGTTGGACCATGCGGAGGGCACACGTCACATGGCACGCGGTGGCATTCACACACTCATTCGCAATGCACCGCAAACTCGAAATAGCCGGACCACGCAGGATCAAACGCGATGGTCAGCTCCAGGGACTCGGCCTCGTCGCGCAGCAGCAAAGGCGCCAGTACTTGTTTGGCCAGTTGCTCATCGCCCACGTAATACACGGCCTTGCGGCGCCCCGCGCGGGTCATGGTGTAGGCCATGATGCCCAGCTGCGGCAGCGCCAGCAAGGTGGCGGCCTGGTCTTGCAAATCCTGTACGGCAGCCAGTGCATCGCGGGTGCCTACCGCCAGGTCCAGGCTCAGCGCGTAGGTCAGGTCTGCGCGCATGGCCACCGGGTTGGCGCTGCGGTTGACCATGACGATGGCGGTGTCCCCGGTTTCATCGGTGTCGCCATCGCCACCGCCCTTTCCGCCGAACGACAGGGTCATGCCCGACCATTCGTGCTCGCCCATGGGGAAGTCGCTGGTGCGGCCCAGGGTGTCCACCCAGTAGCGATCGAACACCGGTGCAAACTGGCTCAGCGGAATCCACGCGGTCAGCGGGTCAGAGGCTTCTTCCACAAAGTCCACCGCCCCCACTTTCACGGCAAAGTCATATTCGCCCAGCACATGGTCGAGCATGATGAAGGCCATGTTGCGTGCGTGGTCCCAGTAGTCCTCAGGGATCTCGCGGCCAAAGCGGATCTCCAGCGCGGCCTGCCCGTCGTCTTGCCCGCAGGCAATCAACACATCGGACGTGGCCAGCTCGAACCCGTCCATGCCAATGGGAAAGTCCGGCTGTGTGGTGCGCTCGCGGAAAGCGCGCACGCGGTAGCTTGGCAACACAGGCGCAGCCGCCACCACCTGCATCAGCAGCGGAAAGTTGTCGGTGCTGCCATGGGCGGTGACGATGAGGTCTACTACCGCATCGTCTTCGCCGCCGGACATTTCCAGGGCCAGGCCCGCCAGATGGCGCTCGATGATTTCGTTGGCCGACTCGACCCGCTCGATCAACCGTTGGGCCTGGAGCGATGCCTGGGCATCATAAAAATCGCGCCAGAAGGCGGCAATCTCGAGAGAAGGTGTGCTGCTCATCGCGGTCCTTGTGAAGAGACGGGAATCATCCCATCTCCTCGTTGGCGTCAAATGAGTTCGAGCGCCACAGCCGTCGCCTCGCCGCCGCCGATGCACAGCGTGGCCAGGCCCTTGGTCAGTCCACGGGCCTTGAGCGCATGGATCAGCGTGACCATGATGCGCGCACCGCTGGCTCCAATGGGGTGGCCCAGGGCGCAGGCGCCGCCGTTCACGTTGACCTTGTCGTGGGGCAGGTCCAGCTCTTTCATCAACGCCATGGGCACCACGGCGAAGGCTTCGTTGATCTCCCACAGTTGCACGTCGCTTGCAGACCAGCCTGCTTTGGCCAATGCCTTTTGCGTGGCGCCCAGCGGGGCGGTGGCAAACCATTCGGGCTCTTGTGCATGGGTGGCGTGGCTCACGATGCGGGCCAGGGGCTTGCAGCCAAGCTTTTGTGCGGTGGATGCGCGCATCATCACCAGCGCGGCTGCGCCGTCGTTGATGCTGGAGCTGGACGCGGCGGTGATGGTGCCGTCCTTCTTGAATGCGGGCTTGAGCGTGGGGATCTTTTCGAGCTTGACCTTGCCCGGGCCCTCATCGACCGACACCACGGTTTCGCCCGCACGGGTCTTGACGGTGACGGGCACGATCTCGGCCGCGAACGCGCCGGACTCGGTGGCGGCCTTGGCGCGCTGCACGCTGGCGGTGGCAAACGCGTCTTGCTGCTCGCGCGTGAAGCTGTACTTGGCGGCGCAGTCTTCACCAAAGGTGCCCATGGAACGGCCCGCCTCGTAGGCGTCTTCCAGGCCATCGAGCATCATGTGATCAAAAATCTTGTCGTGGCCCAGGCGGTAACCGCCCCGCGCCTTTTGCAGCAGGTAGGGTGCGTTGGTCATGCTCTCCATGCCGCCCGCCACCATCACGTCGTGGGTGCCGGCCAGCAGCATGTCGTGCGCCATCATGGCGGCCTTCATGCCCGAGCCGCACATCTTGCTGAGCGTGACCGCGCCCGCGCCCTTGGGCAGCCCGCCCTTGAAGGCCGCTTGGCGCGCAGGCGCCTGGCCCTGACCGGCCATCAGGCAGTTGCCAAACAGCACTTCGCCCACGGCGTCGGGCGAAACACCTGAGCGCTCCATGGCGGCCTTGATGGCTGCGCCGCCCAGGTCGTGGGCCGACAGGCTGGAGAAGTCGCCCTGCAGCGATCCCATGGGGGTGCGTGCGGCGCCGACGATGACGATGGGGTCTTGTTGCGATGCGGACATGTTGGTGATCTCCTTGAAATGCTTTGGGGGTGATGAGAGTGAAAAGGGTGAAGCGTTGCGAACGCTAAGCGCCGTGAGCCAGCGTTAGACGGGCCGGGGTGCCCTGCCTGAAGCGCCGGTCTGTGTCATAGGGAAAAACGTCAAACATGTGGCCTGCCTGGATACGCTCTTTGTGCGACTGCCAGAAAGCAGCGTCCAGCAGGTCGGCGTGGTGCTGCATGAACACCTCGCGCACGGCATCGTTGCCGAGCAGGAAGGGGCCAAAGGTTTCGGGAAATACATCGCGCGGGCCCACGCTGTACCAGACCTCGCCGCTCATCTCTTCCTCTTCGTTGCGCGGGGTGGGCACGCGGCGGAAGTTGCAATCGGTGAGGTATTCGATCTCGTCGTAGTCGTAGAAAACGACCTTGCCGTTGCGCGTGATGCCGAAGTTCTTCCACAGCATATCGCCGGGGAAGATGTTGGCGGCCACCAGGTCTTTGATGGCGTTGCCGTATTCGATCACGGCACTAGCCATCTGCTGGTGTGCGCGCGGGTCTTGCAGGCC
Source organism: Acidovorax sp. (assembly GCA_030692685.1). Taxonomy (GTDB): domain Bacteria; phylum Pseudomonadota; class Gammaproteobacteria; order Burkholderiales; family Burkholderiaceae_C; genus Acidovorax. The sequence continues at coordinate 36,407 of JAUXZO010000163.1, forward strand.
CGTGTCAAACGCCTCTTGCAAGTAGAGGTTGAGCGGGATCATCCGGCGCTCGATGTACAGGTGTTTGATGATGACCTCGGTCTGGCCATCGCCATCGCGGTCGCTGATTTCGAGCTGGCTGGGGGCGAACTTCTCGATCTCGGCAATGAGGGCATCGTCAAACCGGTCGCGCGGAAAGGCGACTTCGCTGTACTCCAGCGTATCGGCCATGCGCCCCACGCGGTCGTGCTGCTTGACCAGCAGATACTTGGCCTTGATCTGCTCGCGCGTGGTTTCTTTTTGCGGCGGGTAGTAGTCCTTGATGAGCTTGAACACAAAAGGAAAACTGGGCAGGTCAAACACCAGCATCACCATGCCCTTGATGCCGGGGGCAATCCGGAACTGGTCGCTGGAGTGCTTCAGGTGGTAGAGAAAGTCGCGGTAGAACAGCGTCTTGCCCTGCTTGGCCAGGCCCAGCGCGTTGTAGATCTCGGCGCGCGG
>JAUXZO010000168.1 GCA_030692685.1 Acidovorax sp.
TACTGGGGTTCACCCTGCCTCATGACATAAGCATGGCTCAGGTCGGGTGGGTTCTGTTCACGTGGCGTTTGAGGAAGCTCTCCTGGTACCTTGAAGTAGCTTGCAGGCGCTTCAACTCGCTCGTAGATGTAGATGCCCGCACTCTTCTCGCAAAGTTGATCGACCAGTTTGTCCGCTTTGTCTATTTGCCATTGGCTGTACGGACAGGACGCCAAACCAGCTAACAAAGCCAGCGTGAGGGTCCAGGGTAAAAAGCGTTTTACGGGGGTCAGGACGTTGGGCATTCAGCACTCCTCAAACAAACTGCCGCCGGACCGGGCCACCGTGTTGGACTTTAAATATCTCGACTTCCTCATAACGATTTTTCCTCGCGAGAAGATTGCGAATCAGATTTCAGCACTCGTTTCACCGCTCCCTCCCCGCCTCAGCCGACACCTTTTGCACCGGGCTCAGCAAATACTCCATGATGGTTCTGCGCCCCTGGTGAATTTCTGCGGCTACCTGCATGCCGGCTTCCAGGCCTTTGCGCTGGCTGGCGTCGCCGTTGAGGGATTCAAGGTATTGCGTGTCGAGCTTGACCAGCGCCTTGTAGCCCTGCGGGGTTGACTGGCCGGGGTTGTTGTTATTGCTGGCTTGCGAGTCAGGCGCCAGGGTCTGGATGCGGCCTTCGAGCAGGCCGTATTTTTGAAACGGATACGCAGCGACCTTGACGCGCACGTGCTGGCCGGTTTGCACAAAACCCACGTCTTCGTTCTTCACTTGTACCTCGGCCAGCAGCTGCTCGCCTCTAGGCACCAGAGTGAGCAAGACCATCCCGGGTTGCACCACGGCGCCCTTGCTGGTGGTGGCCACGTCTTTGACGATGCCCGCCTGCGGCGCTTTTAGTTCTAGCAGGCCAGTTTTGTAGCCCATCTTCTGGGTGTCTTGCTCCAGCTTGGCGAGCTGGCCCATGGCCTCGGTGCGCTCTATCAGCAGCTGGCTGCGGAAGGTGCTGGAGAGGCCGGCAATTTTTTTGTCTTGCGCGGTGATAGTGGAGAGCAGCCCTTGCACCGTGGCCGCTTGTGCCTTGAGATCCTGGGATTTTTCAATGGCCTCGCGCTCTTTGTCGTTGCCGGCGATCGGGCTCAAAAAGCCTTCCGCCACCAGCTTGCTGTGCGCCTTGGCGCTTTGCTCATAACTGGGCAGCGTGCTTTTGAGCTTGGTCAGGGTTTCCTGCGCGGCGCGCAACTCGTTTTGCGCGCGTTCTCGGGTGGCCACCTCTTGCGCCAGTGCATCGGTGAAGGCCTGGCGGTGGGCGTTGGCCTGGGCCTGCACCTGGGCAATCATGACGGGCTCGTCGCCGTCCTTGATGGCCAGCGGTATGCCGGCCAGTTCTGCGTCGACCCGGCGCAGTGTCAGGCGCTTCAAGGTCAACTCACTGGCCAGGCTGCGGCTGTCGGCACCGGTCATGGTGGGGTCCAGCCGGATCAACACCTGCCCGGCTTGCACCGGGTCGCCCTCAGCAACCAGAATTTCTGCCACCACACCGGCCTCGGCCGGTTGCACAATTTTTGTGTAGCTGACAGGTACCAGCTTGCCGTCGGCCACGGCCACGATATCGATCTTGGCAAAGACGGCCCAAGCCAGCAAGATGGCGAAGAGCCCGCCGACAAGGTACAAAATCAGCCGCGGCAGCTTGGGCATGGGGCTTTCCTGAATGGCCAGCAGGCCAGGGGAAAACTCGGCGGCGTCTGGCAGCAGACGTTTGGTCAGGGCTTGGGTCACACTGCTCATGCCACTCCACCCAGCTCGGTGCGTGAAATACGCTTTTGTTGCCACTGCTTTGGTTCATGCGGCATGGATCCCGGATCGAGTCCGGGATGACAGCCAGGGTCGGGGATGACAACAGAATTTGTCATTGCGGGCTTGCCCCGCAATCCATGCCCGCGCGTGCGCGTGCGCGTGCGCGTGCGCGTGCGCGTGCGCGTCATCATGCGACCGCCTTTGTTTGAACAACTTTTTTCAGGTGCCCGCCACCAATCACAAATATCTCGTCCACCTGCAGGGTCTTGGGCAACGCGTGCGTGACAAACAACATGCTGACCTTTCCACGCAAGGCGTTGACGGTGGTGGCAAAGGAGTTGGCAGTCTGTGCGTCCAGTGCGCTGGTGGCTTCGTCAAAAATCAGCACCTTGGGCTTTTTGAGCAGCGCACGGGCAATGGCCAGGCGCTGCTTTTGCCCACCAGACAAACCGGCACCGCGCTCGCCAATCTCGGTTTGATAGCCCTGAGGCAACGCCTGGATGGCGTCGTGAATCTCCGCCATCTGGCAGGCCTGCACCACCTGCTCAAAGCTGGCGTGGGGGTTGGCCATGATCAGGTTGTCATACACCGTGCCGCTGAACAGCACCGTCTCTTGCGGCACCACGCCAAAATTGGCGCGCAGCTCATTCGCGCTCAGGTGCAAGATGTCGATGCCATCTACCTTGATTTGCCCCTCGGTGGGCCGGTAAAAGCCTTGCAGCAATTTGGTCAACGTTGATTTGCTCGTGCCGCTGGGTCCCATGATGGCGACGGTTTGCCCAGGCTGAATGGTGAGGTTGACGTTGCGGTACAGCAGCGGCAAATCGGCCGCGTAGCGAAAGCCGATGTCTATCAGCTCTATCTCGCCCCTGGCCTCGCTCTTGCGGCTGGGCGCCAGGCGGTAGGGCTCGGGCGGCACGTTCATCAAGTCGCCCAGCCGGTCCACGGCCAGACTGGCCTGCTGGAACTGCTGCCACAGGCCGACCATGCGCAGCATGGGCTGGCTGAGCTTGCCGGCAAACATCTGGAAAGCCACCAGCATGCCGATGGTGAATACGGTCCCTGTGCCTGCTGCCAGGGCAACGGTGTCGGGGTGCATCACCATCCACGCGCCGGTGACCAGGATCAGCAGCGTCATCATCTGCTCCAGCGTATTGGCGATGACGTTGTAGGTGTTGGCAATCTGCTTGGTCTGAAAGCCCGACTGCAGGTAGGTGGCCAGGTAGCCGTCATAGCGGGTTTGCAGTTGCGGCTCGAACTGCAGGCTTTTGACGGTTTCCAGCCCGGCGATGTATTCGGTCAAAAAAGCCTGGTTGCGCGCACCCAGCATGAACTGCTGGTTCAGGCGCGTCTGGAAGATGGGCGCCACCAGAAAAGACAACAGGGCAATGACGGACAGAATGCCCAGCACGATGAGCGTGAGCGTGACCGAGTAATAAAACATCACGCCCATGCAGATCAGCAAAAACGGCAAGTCCAGAATGATGGTGACGGCGGCCGAAGCAATGAACTCGCGTATGGTCTCCACCCCATGCAGGCGCGCAGCAATGACGCCGGTGGGCCGGTTCTGAAAATATCTGGGAGGCAATCTAAACAGGTGCTGAAATACCGCCGCACCCAGCACGGCGTCAACCCTGTTACCGGTATGCAAGATAGCGTACTGGCGCACCCAGGTCAGCAACGCGGTGAAGAGCATGAACACCGCCATGCCAATGCCGAGCGCAACCAGCGTGCTTTCGGTGCGATGGACCACCACTTTGTCGATAATGGCCTGCGTGAACAACGGTAGGCCCAGCGCAAGCAGTTGCAGCACCAGGCTGGCACCCAGCACTTCATGCCAAACCTTGCGATGTCTGAGTAGTTCTGGCACAAACCAGCGGAACCCGAAGGAGGAACCCACCCCGGCGCCGGAATCCGGGTCGCGCACGGCCTCGTCTTCCGGGTACAGCAGCACTGCCTGGCCGCTTAGGGTTGGTGAGAATTCGGCCCTGGGGACGGTCAACGGCGAGCTGGTGGTGGCAGGTAGCCAGACGACCTGGTCGCCATTGACCGCAATCACGACGCCGAGTGTGAAGGCCGGCGGAGTGATGTTGGTGATACCTTCCGCCGCATGTTCGGCTGCAGGCGATGTGCTGGCATCATGCAGCTCAACCAGCAAGGGCAAAGGCAACTGGTCGAGCACTTGGGGGGTTATGGCGCGAAGCTGCGTCTTGAAACCCAGATCGCGCGCTGCGCGCACAAGAGCGGCTTCGTCGTACGGCGGCGGACACTGCTGCAGCAGCAATTGCGCATCAAACGGACGACGGTACACCGCGCACAGTGTTTGCAGCGCCCACACGAAATCAGCTTGTGCATATTCCTTTTGCATTGCTCCCTAACCCACAATGGCTTGCGGGTCCTCCCTCAATTCGTAGGCGCGAAGCCTGCGTTTGAAACATCGCGAACGATGCTGATTTACTACAAAACGAGGGATGTGTTTGGTTAACCCCTGTCAATATTGACAGGGGTGCGACGCAAACCAAGGGTAACTACCATGCAAATGGCATTCACGGATAGGATGCCGATCGGTGCCCGCAATGACGGGCAAACCTGGCGCGGCCTCACGAACCGCGATATGTCGAATAACTCCAGGGACTGACCAGCAGCGGCACGTGGTAATGCTGGCTGGTGTCGGCGACGCCGAAGTCGAGGCTCACCTTGTTTAAAAAGTTTGGTTCCGGCAGGCTCACGCCGCGGCCGGCGAAGTAGGCCGCCACATCGAACACCAGGCGGTAGGTGCCGCGCTGCAGGCTGCTGTTGTCGTAAAGCAGGCCGTCGGGGTTGCGGCCGTCGCTGTTCAGCACGAAGGACTTGACCAGCGTTGCCTGCGCGCCGCTGGTCGTGTACAACTCGACCGCCATGCCGGCCGCCGGCGTGCCGTGCATGGTGTCCAGCACATGTGTACTCAGGCCCATGATGTTTCCCCGGTGGTGTGTGGTGAACAGAAGTGTATACACTTTTTGGGGCTTTCAGCTATCATCAGGCGATGGAAACCTCCACCACCAGTTCCATCGTTGAAGCGCTGACCCGCGCCATCGTCGATCACCGGCTGCATCCCGGCACCAAGCTGGCGGAGCAGAAGCTGGCCGATCATTTTGGCGTGTCGCGCACGCTGGTGCGGCAGGCGCTGTTCCAGCTCTCGCAGAACCGGCTGATCCGGCTGGAGCCCGCGCGCGGCGCTTTTGTGGCCGCGCCAGCCGTCAACGAAGCGCGCCAGGTGTTTGCGGTGCGCCGCATGCTGGAAGCCGAAATGACACGCGCCTTCGTGCGCGAAGCCACGCCGGCGAAGATACGCGCGCTCAGGGAACATGTGGCGAAGGAAAAATCCGCCGTGGCCAGCAACGACGTGGCCGGCCGCACCGAGCTGCTGGGTGACTTCCACGTGCGCATGGCCGAACTGATGGGCAACGAGGTGCTGGCGCAGATGCTGGGCGAACTGGTATCACGTTGCGCGCTGATCACGCTGATGTACCAGAGCGCCAGCGCCGCAGAACACTCCAGTGAGGAACACGCCGAAATCGTCAAGGCCCTGGCCGCCAAGGACGAAGAGCTTGCCGTGCGCCTGATGGACGAGCACCTGCTGCACGTCGAACATAACCTGACCTTCGACCGCAAGGTCCCGAGCAACGATATTTCCATGGCGCTCTCATGACCCACGCCTCATCCAACAGCTACCCCAGGGATCTGGTCGGCTACGGCCGCACACCACCGCATGCGCAATGGCCGGAACGTGCGCGCATCGCCGTGCAGTTTGTGCTGAATTACGAGGAAGGCGGCGAAAATTCGGTGCTGCACGGCGACGCCGGTTCGGAGCAGTTCCTGTCGGAAATGGCCAACCCGCCGAGTTACCCCGAGCGGCACCTGAGCATGGAAGGCATTTACGAGTACGGCTCGCGCGTGGGTGTCTGGCGCATCCTGCGCGAGTTTGAAAAACGCCAGCTGCCGTTGACGGTGTTCGGCGTCAGCATGGCGCTGCAACGCCATCCGGAACTCACCGCCGCTTTTGTCGAGCTGGGCCATGAAATCGCCTGCCACGGCCTGCGCTGGATCAACTACCAGAACGTGGACGAAGCCACCGAACGCGAACACATGCGCCTCGGCCTGGACATCATCACGCAGATGACGGGTCAACGGCCGCTGGGCTGGTACACCGGCCGCGACAGCCCGCGCACGCGCCGGCTGGTTGCCGACGACGGCGGCCTGGCCTACGACAGCGACTACTACGGCGACGACCTGCCCTTCTGGATGAAAGTGCAGCGCAGCGACGGCACGCTGGTGCCACGGCTGGTGGTGCCCTACACGCTGGACACCAACGACATGCGCTTCGCCCTGCCCCAGGGCTTTTCGCAGGCCGATGATTTTTTCACCTACCTGCGTGACAGCTTTGATGCCCTGTACGCCGAGGGCGACCCGAACGGCCTGAATGCGCCGAAGATGCTCAGCATCGGCATGCATTGCCGCCTGCTGGGCCGGCCCGGCCGCATCGTGGCGCTGCAAAAATTCCTCGACCACATCCAGCAGCACGAGCATGTCTGGATCTGCCGCCGC
>JAUXZO010000175.1 GCA_030692685.1 Acidovorax sp.
GCGCGCGAAATCTGGCGCATCTGTGGCGTGATCCGTGAAACCGGCATCAGCAGCGTGATCGTCGACAAGAACTGGAAACACGTCACCCGGATCACCGACCGCAACATCATTCTTGTCAAGGGTGAGGTCGTGTTTGAAGGCGGCTCTGCAGAACTGCAAGCCCGGCCCGAACTGCTGACGCAATACCTGGGCGTGTAAGGGCGCCGACCCTGGCCGCGTCGCCCAATCGACAAAGCGCAACCCGCATGGCATCATGACTTGCCGACGCGGTGCCGGGTGACCGGAACACATGGGTGACCGCGTCGAACTGAAAGGCTACATTCATGCGTTGGCCCTGGTTAGTTGATGAAGCCTCTTTGCCCTCCCAGCGGCCTTCCGGCTCCCCACAGCCCTCCATCGCCCGGCCCATCGCCTGGCTGGCGGGCGGTCTGGTCATCGTATCGGCCTGCGCGGTAGCCATCGCACTGTATTACCTTCGCGGCGAAGCGCTGCGTTCGGGTGAAGTCTTGACCCAGTCCCTGGTTCAGGTCATTGAGGAGCAGACCAGTCGCACCTTCCAGACAGTGGATCAGCGCCTGCAGCTTTCGGCCAAACAGCTCAAATCGCTGCAAGCGGAGAAACGGGTTGACGAGATCACGGTCCGAGCCTTGCTGCGCGAGCAACTCAAAGAACTGCCCTTCGTGCGGGCCATCTGGGTGTTGGACGCGGAGGGGCGCATTCTTTTTGATTCGGACACTGGCAATATTGGTGTTTCGCTGGCTGATCGCGAGTATTTCCAGATTTACAAGAAAATACCTACCACCCAATTTCATCTGAGCGCCCCGGTGCGCAGCCGCTCAACCGGCACATGGCTGATCAGCGCGTCCAGACCCTTGCACCTCCGCGGCGAGGCGTTTTCAGGGGTGATCGTGGCCGCCGTCGAACCGCCCTACTTCGATAAGCTCTGGAGCGGGATCAAGCTCGGTGAAGGCGGTGCAATTGCACTGTTTCGCCGCGACGGCACCTTGATGATGCGCAGCCCGATGCAGGACGACGCCATGGGAAAGGCTTTTCCGCACCTGCCCCTGTTCTCGGAGTTCGCCAAAAACCAGCAGGGCACCTACACCACCACCAGTGCGTTTGACCAGCGCGTCCGCATGATTTCATACCGCGGGCTGGAGCCTTACCCCGAACTCGTGGTATTCGTGGGCTCGCCCTATGACGAAGTGCTGGCCGCATGGAAGCGTTTCGCCACCTTGAGCTGGTTGATCTGGTTCGCCGCAACTGTCACTGTCACGCTGCTCTCGGTGCTTCTCTTCCGGTATGCGCAGCAACGCGAACGCACGGAACTGCGTTTTCGCCAACTGGCCCAGGCCATGCCGCAAATCGTCTTCATCACCGATGCCCTCGGTCACATGGCGTTTGTCAACGACCAGTGGACCCACGTCACCGGGCAGCCGGTCGAAGCAGCGAAGAACAGCGGCTGGTTCTTGCGGGTCCATCCGGACGACCTGGAGCGGACAGCGAACGACTTCCGCGATGCCATCGAAAGTGCGGCGGGCGTCCACAACGAGCACCGGCTGCTCTACGCCGACGGGAGCTACCGCTGGCAACTGGCGCGGGTCATTCCCATTCGCGATGCGCAGGGTCGCGTCATGTCCTATTACGGGACTTCGACGGACATTGACGATCTCAAGCAGGCCGAGGCCGCGTTGAAGACGCAAGCCGATTTGTTGAGCATGGCCGGCCAGCTGGCCCGCATGGGGGGCTGGGCGCTGGAACTGCCCGGCATGCGTTTCAGGTGGTCGCAGGAGGCGTCCTTTGTGCTGGAATTGC
>JAUXZO010000183.1 GCA_030692685.1 Acidovorax sp.
CCAATGCTGCCTTATGGAGACCTGGGCCTGGTCTTAAGTCGGTGGTCGGCAACTACTCCCGCTAGGGGTAATCTGGAAAAGAAATACGGAAAATCTCAAAATCAAGCCAAGGGGGATGTAACTGTAAAGAGGTTATCCTTATTTCAATTATTATTGGGCCAAACCAGGGAATTTGGGGGGGAGTTAGGGGACGCTAACCTTTTTAACCCTTTCTGTCAAGATGATTTTTCAATTCCCGCCAAATATTTTCCACCTGGCGCTGGGTGTCGCTTAAAGTGCCGCGATTGTCCACCACATAATCGGCCCGGGCCTGCTTGTCCTTTAAAGGCCACTGAGCCTTGAGGATACCGGCGATTTCCCCCTCCGGCCGGTGGTCCCGGGCCTCAAGGCGGCTTACCTGGTCCTCTAAAGCGGCGAAAACCACCACGACCCGATCGTAGGCGCGCTCTAGCCCGGCTTCGAAAAGCAGCGGCACCTCCACCACCACCAGGGGTACCCCCTGTTTCTCCAGGGCTTCTAAACGCTCCTTGATCTTTAACGTCACCTGGGGGTGTATAAGGTTGTTGAGTCGGTGCCGGGCCTCAGGGTCCGAGAACACCCGCTGGGCCACCTTGGCCCTATCGAGTGAACCGTCCTCATGGAAAAACTCCGGCCCCCAGGTGCGGCGCAATTCTTCCCAGGCCGGCGCTCCCACCGCCACCGCCTGACGGGCCGCCTCGTCGGCGTCCAGCACCTGGGCCCCCAGTTCCTTGAACATGCGGGCCACGGTGGTTTTTCCGGACCCGGCCCCCCCGGTGACGGCGATTTTAAGCACGAGCGGTGTGACACCTCATCAAGGTGGGGTGGGCACCGCCCACCTTCCTAGGTCGATATTTATATGAGAATAGTGGCACAGGCGTCTCGCCTGTGCGTGCTTCCTGTACCGGAAAGTTAGCAATTGAACAGTTTGTATGGCGGGCGGTGCCCGCCCTACATCTAACTAATGACCGTGTTAATAAACATCCCCTCTTGGCCTTATCTCGAACCGTTACTACTTTATGAGTCTCCTCAACCTCATAGAGAATGCGCCAGCCTCCTACCTGATATCTGTAGTTACCTAAATAGCCTTTGAGCCTTTTGACATTGGGGTTACCCCAGGGGTCTGCCTCCAGGTGGGTAAAGCATCTGTCCAGGCCAGCCTGGAGCTTGGGAGGGAGCTTTGCGTAAATCTTCTGAGCCGTCTTGGTGAGCTTAACCTCATAGGACATTTTTCTTGATGTCCCTCCATCTCACCACTTCGCCCCGGGCCATCTCCTCTTGGCCTCGGGCAATGGCCTTGATATCCGCCTCAGTAGGTTCCACCTCCTCCGGCTCCTGGATAAACCGCACATAGTCCAGAACGCCCTCCAGGGCCTCTTCTGGCAAGGTATCAATGGCTTTTTTGATTTCTTCACGGGTATTCATGGTTGTTCTCCACAAAGTTTTTTAGAGTACGCTAAGCCTCTAGTTCCTGAAACCTGCGGACCACGGTGCTCTTGCCCGAGCCGGCCCCCCCCGGTAATGGCGATTTTAAGCATAGCAGGGAGCTTATTAGAGATTGAGTGGGTGGGGTAATGCCCACCTTATAGCCTGATTTCTAATGATGCGCATATCCGACTATCGATGATGCGAAGCGTATTCGCCCTTTTCCATGATCATGCTAAATTTTCGCAATATCGTCAACGGCCTCCATAAAAGGGTGCGCCATGAAGTAGGAAAGCAAGTGCGAATATCTAAATGACAATTTTTTCGACAACTTATTGCCTTTTGCGCTCCGATACCTCTCACATTGGCCTTGGATGAATTCTGCTGCTTTCTGATATAGAGAATCATGTTGGCTCTGTGATATATAATCCTTGAAAGAATTTCCCAAATAATGAATAAAAAATTGACCATCAACATCTTGTGCTACTAAATTTAAACATATTTCCGCCAATCTTTGGTTACACTGTGAATAGTAGTCATTATCATTAATCTGGCGATAAACTTCCAAATAATTTATCGTCCTATCACTTACAACTATTCTTGGATACTGCGCTACATAGCTTTCAAGTTCGTAGGCTTTTGCCACAGCTGCACCATACAATTCATTATCATGCAATTCCACCCCCCAGGCTATGTCAATAGCGCCTCGAATGGGCCGTTTTTTGGCCAACCCAAGAAAACACATACTTCCGGTCAAAGCGAAAAGATAGTACAGTGCATTCATCGGACATTTGATATCTGGGTCGCCGAGGCAGGCGAAAAAAACCAATCCATCAGACCATCTTTGACGCTTTATTCTGGTTTTTTGCATTTTGTCGTAGGTATCATGTAGCTCGGGTGGTAATGTTCTTTTAGTCTCGGAAATGGGGCTCAAAGCAGCTTGCATCATGTCATCCGCATCCTTTTGCAGATCAAAAATGGGGCCTATTGTACGCTTAATCTTTTGAAGAAAGGCCTTCCTTTCTTCATCGGAAGCGAATTGTGGGAGAAATCCTTCATCCTTATATTCCTCCCGTTGCCCTAGAAGGTCTATAAAGCCTATGCAATAATTGTATGCTACCCATTCTTTCTTTTTCATAGTCCACCCTACATAATAACTATTTTATAATTATATCTATAAAGGTTAGGCGCTTTATAAATTTTCTGCAAGAAAATCCAATATCTCTCGGAAATCCTCCGGCAGCGGCGCTTCCCAGCTAAGGCGCTCACCGGTGAGGGGATGCGTGAACCCCAACTGCCAGGCGTGCAGGAGCTGGCGGCGCACTAAGGGGGCCAGGCCTTTTAATTTAGGGTGGCCCGCCAGGCGGCTCACCCCGCCGCCGTAAGTGGCATCGCCCAGAACCGGGTGGCCTAAAGAGGCCAGGTGCACCCTCAGTTGGTGGGTGCGCCCGGTCTGGGGGGTAAGCTCCACCAGGGTCAGGGGGCCGGGGAGTTCCTTAATGACGCGCCACCGCGTAAGAGCCGTCTTGCCCCGGCGGGGGTGCACCGACATCTTGCGACGCTCCGTGGGGTGGCGTCCCACCTCCAGGTCGATCTGCCCCTCCCTCTGAGGCAGCCGCCCCCACACCAGGGCCAGATATTTCTTGGTGATGGTGTGCTCCTGGAACTGGCGCACCAACGCCTGGTGGGCCAACTCCGTCTTGGCCACCACCAAAAGGCCGCTGGTGTCCTTGTCCAGGCGGTGCACTAGGCCGGGGCGGCTTATCTCGCCGATCTCTTTAAGTGCCGGGCAGTGGTGCAGCAGGGCGTTTAAGAGCGTCCCCTTCCGGTGGCCGGCCCCGGGGTGCACCACCAGGCCCGGGGGCTTGTTTACCACCAGGAGGTCCCGGTCCTCATAGACGATGGCGAGCGGCAGCGCCTCCGGCAGCAGATCGCTGGGCTCCGGCGGGGGCACCGTCAGGGTGACGGCGTCGCCGGCCCTAACCCGGTAGGAGGCCGCCAGGACCTTGCCGTTGACTTCCACCAGTCCGGACTTGAGCAGTTTTTGCAGCCGGGCCCGGGAGAAGCCCAGACGCTTCGCCAGGAGTTGGTCCAGGCGGGCGCCGGCTTCCTCCTGGGCCACGGTAAGAGCCAGGATTCCCTCCCCCAAATATTCGGCCA
>JAUXZO010000187.1 GCA_030692685.1 Acidovorax sp.
CGTGGACCGCATGAAGCGTGAATTCGGCGGGGAAGCCAACGTGGGCAAGCCCCAGGGTGCCTACCGCGACACCATCCGCAAAACGGTGGAAGAGGCCGAAGGCAAGTTTGTGCGTCAGTCCGGCGGTAAGGGTCAGTACGGCCACGTTGTGCTCAAGATTGAACCCAACGAAGTGGGCAAGGGCATCGTGTTCGTTGACGCGATCAAGGGTGGTGTGGTGCCGCGCGAGTACATCCCTGCGGTGGAAAAGGGCATCAACGAAGCTGTGACGCAAGGCGTGCTGGCCGGTTACCCCGTGGTGGACGTCAAGGTCACGCTGCACTTCGGTTCGTACCACGATGTGGACTCGAACGAACTCGCGTTCAAGATGGCTGCCATCTTCGGTTTCAAGGAAGGCTGCCGCAAGGCGGGTCCCGTGATTCTCGAACCCATGATGGCTGTGGAAGTCGAAACGCCTGAAGACTATGCCGGCAACGTGATGGGCGATCTGTCCAGCCGTCGCGGCATGGTGCAAGGTATGGAAGACATTCCTGGCGGTGGCAAGGCCATCCGCGCTGAAGTGCCGCTGTCGGAAATGTTTGGCTACTCGACCACGCTGCGTTCCGCAACGCAAGGTCGCGCCACGTATTCGATGGAATTCAAGCACTACAGCGAGGCACCTCGCAACGTGTCCGAAGCCATCATGGCTGCGCGCTCGAAGTAATGGCGTGTTGGAAGAAAAGGCCTGCTTTCGGAGCGCCTTTTCTTCGTAATTTGAATGAAATTGGTTGCTAGCGCTTGTCTATCAAGCGCTGGTAGCTATGTAAATAGTAGCAAGATTCTTGCAATCTGCGACCCGGTGCCGTCCTGTTGCCCTGTGCGGGACGAATCAGCAATCGGGTGCAGACGTTAAACCCTGACACAGGCACTGCTCTTTGGAGATTTCAAAAATGGCAAAAGGTAAATTCGAACGGACCAAGCCCCACGTCAACGTGGGCACGATCGGCCACGTGGACCATGGCAAGACGACACTGACGGCGGCGATCGCCACCGTGCTGTCTGCCAAGTTCGGCGGCGAAGCCAAGGC
>JAUXZO010000188.1 GCA_030692685.1 Acidovorax sp.
GAAGTTAAAAAAGCGTCTCAAAAAAACCGGGAAGAAGTGACATCGACAACGGCTGCAACCCGGGTTCGGTGAGTCGCCTTGCGGGTTCGGCTCATCGATGGGTTGAACTGTACGCCGCAGGTGTTCAGAGAAAAACTACCTAGTCGCAAACTGACTGTTCTGGTATTGGAAACAATCGACAGGCAGGTACGGCATTCCCGCGCCTGCGCGCCACATGGCAGCAGGACAAGGCTCTGTGCGTGCTTGGCTGAGCAGCGCCAATAGCGCGTCATCACCGGAACGACGCGCAGGGGGCTGTGAAGAGATGGAGCGCCAGCGGCGCGCAGAGTCCGGGTGGTGGGGTGTCTACCCGTCAGGCGCGACCGCTCAACTCCGTAGGTCGGATATAGCGGAAAAGCGGTTCGGAAGCAGTGGGCGGGGACGCGGTAGCTGCACCATCGAAGCACGGATCAACTGATGAAGGGTACTATAAAAAATATAGCTACTAACGCTTATCCAGTGAGCGTTACATGCCAAAAACACTCAAAATTTCGACGGGAGCGTGAAATGGACCGCTGGCGTCAATTTGCAGCCGACGTTTCCAGGCAGCAGAAAGTCAATCAACCGCACGCCCCTTTACACGATGGGCAGCCAGAGGCCAGCCACCGCCACTCTTCGGACAGCGCTGCGCGGCCGGTGGGTGCAGGCTGGCCGCGTCACTTCCGGCCAATCACCGGGTGGTCGGGCAGCTCGTTGTTGCGGCCCTCGCTGCCGTCCGGACCTGTACCTGACGGGAAATGCACCACCAGCAGGGCTGACACTTCCGACAGCGCCTGTGTCAGCCCTTCTTCATGGCGCCCGGCGCGAAAGGCTTCGCCCATTTGCGCCACCAGGGCCTGCCAGGTGTCGGGCGCCACATGGCGTGCAAGGCCCCGGTCGGCCACAATTTCGATGGCGTGGTCTGCCTCCAGTAGATAAATCAGCACGCCGTTGTTGGCCTCGGTGTCCCACACCCGTTGTTTTCCAAACAGGGTCACGGCCCGGTCGCGTGCACTGGCGCCGCGCCACAGATAAGACAGGGGCAACCCGCCTTCCACGCAAATGCGGATCTGGCCGGTATGGCGGCGCTCGCTGGCTGCCACCCGGCGGGTGAGGCGGTCGATCAGATCGGCGGGAAACGCCCGCCGTAGCGCGTCCTCGGCCAAGCGATGGCGCGCCAGCCGCGTCATGCGCTGCCACAAGTTGGGTGGGTGGTTGGCTGGTGGGCTGGGTAGGTGTGTTGCCATGTTTACCAGTCTCCCGAGGCGCCACCGCCACCAAAGTCGCCGCCGCCGCCAGAACTGAATCCGCCGCTGTCGCTGCTGCTACTGCTCCCGCCCCAGCTTCCCCCGCTGCTGCTGCCGCCACCTCCGCCGCCATGGATCACCGGCCCGCTGCGTCCGCTGAAGATCCAGGTGTACAGCAAGGCCAGCAGTCCGGCGCCGCCCGACACCATCAGGCTGGACGTGACCCAGAAGGCCACAGCGCCTACCCCGCCTCCCATCAGGACGCCCCCCAGCGCATTGCCAAACAGGCTGCGCGCCAGCGGCCCGCCCACCATCACGCCAAAAAACACAAAAATGGCCAGATCGGTCCAGTCAAAGCCGCTGTCGCCCTGTCGGGAATCGGCGGGTTGATCGTCTGGCGCGGGCAGGGCTTCCCCCGCAATGCGGGCGCTGAGCTGGACGACCGCAGCGTTCAGCCCGCCCGCATAGTCGTTTTGCCGAAAGCGTGGCTTCATCGCGCCGTCAATGATGCGTGCGGCCGCAATGTCGGGGATGGCCCCTTCCAGCGCTTTGGCGACCTCGATGCGCATCTTGCGGTCGTTCTTGGCTACCACCACCAGCACGCCGTCGCCTACGTCGCGGCGGCCAATCTTCCATTGGTTGCCAACGCGGTTGGCATAGGCGGCGATGTCTTCGGGCGCTGTGGTGGGCACCATCAGCAGCACCACCTGCGAGCCCTTGGATTGTTCCAGAGCCACCAACTGCGCCTGGAGCGCGCTGATGTCGGCGGCGTTTAAGGTGCCCGTCTGGTCAATGACATGGCCCGTGAGTGCGGGCACGGGCACAAGCCCATTGTTGGCATGCGCCCAGGGTGCCGAGAAAACTACCGTGATAGCTATAAAAAATATAGCTATTAGCGCTTTGTGGATAGGCGCTAGAGGCATATTTGACCAATATTCTTGTGAAGATGGCCACTGGGTTTACTGCTTGGGCTGCGAAGCCGAGAAGTCCACAGTGGGTGGCACGGCGATCTGCGCCTCGTTGGCTACGGTGAAACTGGGCTTGGGGCCGTAGCTAAACGCCATGGCCGTCAGGTTGGTGGGGAAGCTGCGCGCCAACACGTTGTAGTCCTGCACGGTCTGGATGAACCGGTTGCGGGCCACGGTGATGCGGTTCTCGGTGCCCTCCAGCGTCACGCGCAGGTCCCGAAAGCCCTGGTTCGCCTGCAGGGTAGGGTAGCGTTCGGACACCGCCATCAGCCGCGAAAGCGCGCCCGACAGTTCGCCCTGCGCCTGCTGGAACTTGTTGAAGGCTTCGGGGTTGTTCAGCGTCTCCGGCGTGACGGTGATGGAGGTGGCCTTGGCGCGTGCCTCGATCACGCGGGTAAGCGTCTCCTGCTCGAAATTGGCTTCGCCTTTGACGGTGGCAACGATGTTGGGCACCAGGTCGGCCCGGCGCTGGTACTGGTTGAGCACCTCGCTCCACGCGGCTTTGGATTGTTCGTCCAGCCGCTGAAAGTCGTTGTAGCCACAGCCGCTCAGTGTGAACGCGGCGACCATGAGGGCGAGGAGGGCAAAAAAACGGTGTGTCATGGTGGGGGTGTCCGCCAAGGGGAATGGGATGGGGCCGAATGTGCCAGAAACCGGTAGGTCCGCGGATTTTGCAGCAAGTCCGGCGCGGCGCGGCACATGGCAAAGCCACAGGGAGGTCGCGCTGGGTGCGATGCCCGCACAATAGCGGGCTTCGCACCGTTTTTCGAATCTCACCACCTCCCTTCAGCATGCCCCGCGCCCAATCAAGAGCTGCCACGCTCGGTGGATCTCCCGACGAGACCGAGTCCGCCTTTTACGAAGCCTTGCAGCGCGGCGACATCGAGCTGCTGATGTCGTGCTGGGCCGAAGAAGATGACATCGTGTGTGTGCACCCCGGTGGCCCCCGTTTGCTGGGCGCAGGTGCCATCCGCGCAGCGTTTGAGGGGATGTTTGCCAACGGCACCGTGCGTGCGCGACCGGTGCATGTGCACCGGGTGGTGGCATTGACCAGTGCTGTCCACAGCGTGGCCGAGCAAGTCGAGGTCATGCTGCCCGACGGTCTGCACCAGGCGGTGGTGCTGGCCACCAACGTCTATCACAAGACCCCCGAAGGCTGGCGCATGGTGGCCCACCACGCCAGCGCTGGCACGGCGCCCGATGCCCAGATCATGGATTCGCAGCGGCCCGTGCTGCATTGACGACGATGGAGCCGATTTCTGGCGCTTACGGTGGGGCGCTCCGCGTAGGCCATTGTTCACCGCTGATTTTTGAGTCTTTTAGCCCTCTAGCGCTTTATCCATAAGCGCTAATAGCTATGAAATATGTAGCGCCTCGCTGGTTGCCTGGTGGCCAGCTTCAGACCATTTGGCCGGCCTTGTATTCACGCCGGGGGTTTGGCGCACGGCCCGAGTACCAGCGCGAGCGCTGGGACACGCCGGACGGCGATTTTGTCGATGTCGATTTCCTGCAGGACCGCGCAACGGCGGTGGCACCCCGGCATTTGCTGGTGGTGTTCCATGGTCTGGAAGGGTCGTCGCGCAGCCATTACAGCGAAGCCTTTGCCGACCTTGCACGCGAGCGCGGCTGGGCCTGTGCGCTGCCCCATTTCCGTGGTTGTAGCGGCGAAATCAACCGCGCGCCGCGCGCCTACCACTCTGGCGACCATGCTGAGATCGGCTGGATGCTGCAGCGGTTTCGGGCATCACACCCTGGGCCTTTGATGGCGGTGGGCGTGTCGCTGGGGGGCAACGCGCTGCTACGGTGGGCCGCCGAAGTGGGTACTGACGCCGCGCGCAGCGCAGACGCCGTGGCTGCCGTCTGCTCGCCGGTGGACCTGGCCGCAGGCGGCCATGCCATTGGCCGCGGGTTCAACCGCCAGATCTACACCCGCATGTTCATGCGCAGCCTGGTGCCCAAGGCCCTGCAGAAACTTGCCCAGCACCCCGGGCTGTTTGACAAGGACGCGCTGCTCGCAGCCCGTGACCTGTACGCGTTTGACAACGTGTTCACCGCGCCGCTGCACGGCTACAAAAATACCGAGGACTATTGGTTGCGTGCATCTGCCAAACCGTTGCTGCGCCACATCCGCATCCCGGCCCTGGTGGTCAATGCGCGCAACGACCCCTTTGTGCCCGCCAGCAGCCTGCCGGGCGTGCACGAGGTGGGCCCGTGTGTCACGCTGTGGCAGCCCGCGCATGGCGGCCACGTGGGTTTTGCCAAGGGGCGGCTCCCCGGCCATGTGCGCGCCATGCCGGACATCGTGGGCGACTGGCTCGCGGCGCAGGCTGACACTGCACCGGTGCCGCGAGGGTCACAATTGCGCCATGGATGACATCGTTAAACAGGCCCTGGTCAAGTGGCCCAACGTACCTGATTGTTATGGCTGGCTAGGCTTGGATGCGCGGGGCCGCTGGTACCTGCGTGACGACGCTACGCAGGCACAGGGGCCTTTTCCGCAGGCCAAAGGCTCACTGCTGGAGCATGAAAAGCTCATTGAATTCATCGAGCGTAATTACGAGGCAGATGCGCAAGGCCAGTGGTTCTTTCAGAACGGACCGCAGCGGGTGTATGTAGAGTTGGAAGCCACGCCTTTCATCTGGCGCATCCAGCCTGACTTTGCTGTGGTGTCCCACACAGGGCGCCGTACTGCCGTTCAGGATTGCCTGATGGACGCGGAAGGTCGTGTGTACCTGACGTCGGAGCTGGGCGTGGGCCTGGTGCACACGCTGGACGTACTGATGGTGTCAGAGGCGGTGGACGCCGGTCGCTGGACTCCGCGCGAGATGAGGGCCGAAGACTTGCCCACGCAGTACGGCTACACCCTGAGTCCCCAGGGGCGCTGGAAGGCGAGTGACCGATCGAAGGCGTCACCTCCATCGCCATCTTCATCACCTCCGGTTCAGTAGCTGGTTTTCTGCTTTTTGACTTTTTCAGACGCAGGCGACGAATGGTGATGTTCGCTTGCCGGCCCATCGCATTCGCCCCGCACACAAAAAAGCCGGTCACTGGGCGCTGACGCTCCGGTACCGGCTTTTGCGGGGAGTCTCACGCAGTGGGCTGCGTGGCTCCGGGTCGATCACTTATTTGACGGTGGCCGTCATGTAGTCCACCGCGGCGCGCAGGTCAGCGTCCGAGGCCTGAGCCGCACCACCGCGGGAAGGCATGGCGCCTTTGCCTTTGGTAACGCTGGCATACAGCGCGTCCATCCCTGTCGCCAGGCGGGGCGACCAGGCAGCCTTGTCACCCAGCTTGGGGGCGCCGGCAACACCAGCGGCATGGCACACCTGGCAAGCCTGCTTGTACAGTGCCTCGCCGTTGGCCGATGCCGTAGCGACCGGTGCGGCGGGGGCTGTTGCTGGTGCTGTGGCGGCAGCGTCAGCCGCTGGCGCAGCAGCGGCCACGGGTACTGCGGCGGGGATAGGCGCGGCAGGAGCTGCATCGGCAGCCGCTGCACCGGCCGCTGCGGGGGTGGCAGGTTCTTCAAACTTCGCACCGGCTGCGTTGGCCATGTAAGCCACGGCGCGGGCGATCTCGGTGTCGTTGAAGTCGCCGCCACCTTGGGGAGCCATGGCGCCCTTACCCTTCAGGGCCGATGCCACCAGTGCTTCAAAACCCGTCTTGATGCGTGCCGACCAAGCGTCAGCGTCTGCAAACTTGGGAGCCCCGGCCACGCCAGCCACGTGGCAGGCCGCGCACTGGACTTTGTAAACCGCCTCGCCGGTGGCGAGAGGGCGGTTGGCGTCGCGGATCTCGACCATGCCGACCTTCTGGATGCGCTCTGCCAGGGCCTTCTCAGGGTTGGCGTTGCCGGGAGCGGGCTTGTTGGCCGACGTGACATACATGACCAAGCCAATGATGGCGATGATCGGAATCACAAACGACGCAAGTACCGCGACCAGTAGTTGTTTGGGGTTCTTGATCGGTCCGGTATGGGCTTCTTCGTGGTGGTTGTCGCTCATGACGTCCTCAGGTGTGTCGGGGGCTTTGATGAAATCAACCCTAAATTATATCTGCCGAGCCTGGGTGGCTTTGCGAAGACTGGCCGCGCAGTGACCCGGGGTCAGGCGCAGAGCGATACGAACTGCCTGCGAGGCACCCCTCGGCCGCATCGATTGACGCGGCCGAGGTGCCCGCTTTGCGTCAGGACGGTTTGCCCGCTGCGGCCTCGGGAGCGCCGCCCCCCAAGGCTTTGTACAGCAACACCTGGTTTTGCAATTGCGCCAGCCGTACCTGCACCACGGCTTGCTGGGTGGCAAACAGCGAGCGCTGAGCGTCCAACAGATCGAGGTAGCTGGATACGCCGTTGCGATAACGCAGGTCTGCCAATTGCAAACGCGCCGACTCGGCGTCCACCTGCAACTGCTGCGCCTGGGCCTGTTCGCCCAGTGTGGCCTGGCCAGCGAGCGCATCGGATACCTCGCGGAACGCGGTCTGGATGGCCTTTTCGTACTGGGCAATGGCAATGCCGCGGGCGGCCTGCGCGCTGTCGAGGTTGGCCTGGTTGCGGCCCGCGTCAAAAATCGGCAGCAGCAGCGACGGCGCAATAGAAAAGCCCCAGGATCCGCTCTTGAACAAGCCGGACAGCTCGCCGCTGGCAGTACCCGCCTGGGTGGTGAGCGAGATGCGGGGGAAGAACGCCGCCCGCGCGGCGCCGATGTTGGCGTTGGCGCCCACCAGTTGCTGCTCAGCCTGCCGGATGTCGGGGCGGCGGGTCAGCAGTTCTGACGGCAACCCTGCTGGCAGCGGCGCCATGGCGGGGGCATCGGCCAGCTTGCTGCCTGCCAGGCTGGTGCGCACATCGTCAGGCAGCGCTTGCCCCAGTAACAAGGCCAAAGCGTTTTCATCGAGCGCACGCTGGCGCTGTTGCTGCGCCAGGGTGGCCCGGGCGGCCTGCGTCAGCGACTGCGCCTGGCGGAAGTCGAGTGCGGAGGCCACTCCTGCATCCAGTCGCAGCTGGGTCAGTTGCACCGATTCTTCCCGCGAGGCGAGTGTCCGGCGCGACAGGTCGAGCAGTTCTTCGTCTGCCAGCAGGTTCAACCAGCCATTGGCCACTGCCGCCACCAGACTCACTTGCGCGGCGTTTCGGCCTTCTTCGGTGGCCAGGTATTGGGCCAGGGCTTGCTCCTTGAGGCTTGCGATGCGGCCGAAGAAGTCGATCTCCCACGCGGACACCGCGAGCCCGACGCTGAACGAGTTGGTCAGGTCGCCAGTGCCCGTGGCTGGAGCCCGGCTGGCATTGGCCGCAAGGCCCACGCCCGGGTACAGGTCGGCTCGGCGCACCTGGAAGGTGGCACGTGCCTGCTCGATGTTGAGCACCGCCACGCGCAAGTCTCGGTTGTTGGCCAGTGCGGCCTCGATCAGTTGCCGCAGCCGGGGCTCGGCAAAGTAGTCTTGCCACGGCACGGTGGGCGCCGATGTTTGTGTAGCTTTGGCTGCATACGTGGCGGGGACGGGTGCTGCAGGACGCTCGTACGTCGGGATGAACGAGCAACCTGCCAGCAGTGCCGCGGCCGCCAGGGCGATGGGAGTGCTTCGTTTAATCATGGTTTCCAACTCCTGCGTCTTCGGCATGGCGGCGATTCATTTCTTGCTGGCGTGCACTTCCCTTGAACAGGCTGCGCACCACCACAAAGAACACGGGCACAAAGAACACGGCCAAAACGGTGCCGGTGATCATGCCGCCCAGCACACCCGTGCCAATGGCGCGCTGGCTGGCCGAGCCCGCGCCCGAAGCAATGGCCAGCGGCACTACGCCGAGGCCGAACGCCATGGACGTCATGATGATCGGGCGAAAGCGCAGATGCGCAGCGGTCAGCGCCGACTCGATCACGCCCTTGCCCTGCGCTTGCAGGTCTTTCGCAAACTCAATGATCAAAATGGCGTTCTTTGCGGACAGACCGATGATGGTGATCAGCCCCACCTGGAAGTACACATCGTTCGCGTAGCCGCGAAGCAGGGTTGCCAGCAGCACACCCAACACGCCTAACGGCACGACCAAAATCACCGCCAGCGGGATTGACCAGCTTTCATACAGCGCGGCCAAGCACAGGAACACCGCCAGGATGGCGAAGCTGTACAGGATGAGGGATTGCGAGCCTGCAAGCTTTTCTTCTCGCGACTGACCGGTCCACTCGTAGCCAAAGCCCGCGGGCAGCTGGGTTGCTAGTTTTTCCATCTCGGCCATGGCTGCGCCTGTGCTCATGCCTGGCGCGGGCGAGCCCGAGATCCGCATGGCCGGGTAGCCGTTGTAACGCACGGTCTGCTGCGCGCCATTGACCCATTGGGTCGTCGCAAATGCAGACAGCGGCACCGGTTTGCCCTGGCTGTTGTTGGCATTGATCTTGAGCAGATCGTCCGGCTGCATGCGCGCTGGCGCATCGGCTTGCACCACGACTCGCTGCAGACGACCTTGATTCGGGAAGTCGTTGACATAAGACGATCCCAGGGCGGTTGACAACGAGGAGTTGATCGAGTCGAACGAGACACCCAAGGCGTTGGCTTTGTCTCGGTCAATGTCGATCCGCAGCTGGGGTGCGTCTTCCAGGCCATCCGCACGCACCTGGGTCAGCACTTTGCTTTGCGAGGCCATGCCCAGCAATTGGTTGCGGGCGTTAACGAGTGCTTGGTGTCCTGCGCCACTGCGGTCCTGCAGGCGGAACGTAAACCCGCTGGCGTTCCCAAGTTCTGGAATGGGTGGTGGGCTCAACGGGAAAATGAAGGCATCACGAATGCCCGAAAGACCACCGAAGGCGCGGTTGGCCAGGTCTTGGGCGGATTGGCCGGGCCCGTGGCGTTCCTTCCAGTCCTTGAGGGTCACGAAGGCCAGTGCGGCATTCTGCCCCTGGCCGGAGAAGCTGAAACCCAGCACACCCACCATGCTCTGCACTTCAGGTTGCTTGAGGATGAACTCTTCGACTTGCTCCATCACGGCCAGCGTGCGCTCCTGCGTCGCGCCCGGCGGCAATTGCACGTTGACGATGATGTTGCCCTGGTCTTCGCCAGGCAGAAATGAGGTGGGCAGGCGCATGTACACCACGACTACGGCGCCGATGATGGCGGCATAGATGATGAGGTAGCGCGCAGCCCGTTTGAGCATGCGCGACACCATGCCTTCATAACCTTTGGCGGTGCGCGAGAAGCCGCGGTTGAACCAACCAAAAAATCCACGCTTTTCATGGTGGTGGCCGGCTTCTACCGGTTTGAGCAAGGTGGCGCAGAGTGCAGGAGTCAGCGACAACGCCATGAAGGCCGAAAAGCCAATGGACGCCACCATCACCGCGGAGAACTGGCGGTAGATGTTGCCGGTGGAGCCAGCGAAAAACGCCAGCGGCACAAACACAGATATCAGCACCACCGTCACACCGATGATGGCGCCCGAAATCTGGCGCATGGCCTTGCGGGTGGCCTCCAGCGGCGGCAGTCCCTCTTCGCTCATGATGCGCTCGACGTTCTCCACCACCACGATGGCATCGTCCACCACGATACCAATCACCAGCACCATGCCGAACATGGTCAACACGTTGATAGAGAAGCCCAAAGCCAGCAATGTGGCGAAAGTGCCGAGCAGTGCGATAGGCACCACGATGGTCGGAATGATGGTGTAGCGCCAGTTTTGCAAGAACAGGAACATCACCAGGAACACCAGGCCCACGGCCTCCAGAAGGGTAATCGCGACCTGGGTGATGGAGATGTCGACAAAACGCGAGCTGTCGTATGGAATGCTCCACTCCGTACCTTCTGGGAAGTAGCGGGATAGTTCATCCATCTTGGTGCGCACGGCCTTGGCAGCTTCGAGGGCATTGCCGCTGGGCGACAACTGGACGCCGATACCAACGGCGGGTTTGCCGTTCAGGCGGGCCGAGGTCGAGTAGGCCTGGCCCCCCAGCTCGATGCGGGCCACGTCCTTGAGGCGCACGGTGGAACCATTGGTGTTGGCACGCAGCACCACGTTGCCAAATTGCTCGACGCTGGACAACTGGCCGTTGACCACCACGGTGGCGGCAATGCCCTGACCGGCCACGTTCGGCAGGTCGCCAATCGCGCCGCTGGCCACTTGCGCGTTCTGCGCACGAATGGCTGCGGTGATCTCTGCCGAAGACAGGTTGAAGCTGACCATCTTGGCCGGGTCAATCCAGATGCGCATGGCGCGCTCGGTGCCGAACAACTGGGCCTGGCCGATGCCACTGACCCGTTGCAATTCGGGCACGATGTTTCGCGATGCGTAGTCTCCCAGCGCCACGGTGTCCATCTTCGGATTGGTCGACGACAGCATCGCAAACAGCAAGAAGTTGGAGCGCGACTTGTCAACACGCACACCCTGCTGTGTCACGGCGGACGGCAGCCGGGGCGACGCACGCGAGAGGCGGTTTTGTACGTCAACTTGGGCGAGGTCCGCATTGGTGCCCGGCTGGAAGCTCAGCGTGATGCTGCCTGAGCCGTCGGCCTGTGCGACCGACTCCATATAGAGCAGGCCGGGGGACCCGTTCATTTCCCGCTCGATGACGGAGAGCACACTGTCTTCGAGTGTCTGCGCTGAAGCGCCAGGATAGGCGGCGTTGATGACGATGGCGGGGGGTGCCACGGGCGGGTACTGCGCAATCGGCAACTGTGTGATTGCCACGCCACCCATCACCATGATGAACAGCGCTATCACCCACGCAAAGATGGGGCGATCAATAAAAAACTTGGCCATGCTGGAGCGCCCCTTATGGCTTGGAAGCCGTTGCGGCGGGGGCTGTTGCAGGTGCAACTGCTGCGGATGCTGGCGCAGCAGCAGCGCCAGGTGCCTGCCACGGGACAGGCTTTACCGGCGTGCCGGGTGGCAGCATTTGCAGCTTTTGAAAGCCGTCCACCATGACTTTTTCCCCCGCTTTTAGTCCATCGAGCACCACCCAGCGGTTGTTCTGCGCAGCGCTGATTTTGATGGGTCGCTGGGATACTTTTCCATCGTCGCCCACAACGCTGACGGTGTCGCCCTGCTGTGTCCGAGTGACGGCTTGCTGGGGCAGGCTGATGGCATTGCTGGCTTGCGCCTGTTCAATCCGCACGCGCAGATACAGGCCAGGCAGGAGTTCCCCCTTGGGGTTGGGTACTTCCGCGCGGAGCATGACCTGGCCCGTGGTGGAGTCAACGGACAGGTCGGTGAACAACAGCTTGCCGGGCATTGCGTATTCCGTCCCGTCCCCCATCACAAGCTTGACGCTGGCTGCTTCGCCGCTGCCCGCGCGTTTGAATTGCCCGCTTTCCATGGCCCGTCGCAGCTGAAACACGTCGCTGGCCGATTGGGTGAAATTAACGTACACAGGGTCGATCTGCTGCACTACGGCGAGGGCAGTCGCTTCACCCTGTCCCACCAGCGCGCCCTCGGTCACCAGCGCCCGGCCGATGCGGCCGGAAATGGGCGATGTCACGCTGGCATAGCCAAGGTTGATGTCGGCGGTACGCACCGAGGCTTTGGCGGCCGCAACATCTGCCTGGGCCTGCTTTTCAGCCGCTTCGGCGTTCACGAAGTCTTGCTTGCTGATGGCGTTGGCGCTCACCAACGGCCGGTAACGCTCTACCTGCGCGCTCGCCTGCGAAAGGTTGGCTTGTGTTTTTGCGAGGCTTGCGCGCGCGCTTTCGGCGGCTGCGGAGTAAGGCGCAGGATCGATGCGAAACAGCGGTTGCCCCGCTTTGACGTCGCTGCCTTCCTTGAACAGGCGTTGCTGCAGGATGCCTGCTGCACGAGCCCGTACTTCCGCCACGCGGGATGCTTCCACGCGGCCGGGCAGTTCTGTAATGAGGCCAACGTCGCCTGGCGTTGCTGTAACCACACCGACCTCGACGGGAGGCATTTTCGGCGCGCCCGCAGCGGCCTGTCCGTCGGATTTTCCACACGCGGTCAGCAGCAAAGCTGCCGCGCCAAGTGCCGCCAGGGTGAGCACGCTCTGAGCGAATGAGGCGCGGAACGGTGGAGCGACGGATGCGTCACGCAGTTTTGGCATGAGAGTCCTTTTGACGGGCGTCAAGGAAATGGGTTGTAGGGGATTGGGGTGCGCAGCACAAGCAACCCGTGGACAGAGGCTGAGCAAATAAGTGCGCAATTATACATACAAACATGAATGTATAATTGTCGTGTGAAGCTTTGGCGGGTTGTGCCGAAGAGTCAAGATTGAACAAGAACAAGGAGACGCCATGGCACGCAAAACCAAAGAAGATGCAATCGCAACGCGTAACAGCCTCATTGATGCTGCTGAAAGGGTGTTTCTGGAGAGAGGGGTGTCGCGGGCGTCCTTGAGCGACATTGCCCAAGCTGCGGGCGCCACCCGTGGCGCCATTTACTGGCATTTCAAGGACAAGGTCGACCTGTTCAGTGCCATGATGGAGCGAAGGACGCTACCTTTGGAGCAGGGGTATAGCGAAATTGAATGCAGCACCTGTCCAGACCCTGTGCAGCGCTTGAGGGCTGTGATGGCGCTGGTGCTGCGAACCGTGGCGTCGGACGAGGGCACGCGTCGCGTATTCGAGATCGCAATCTATAAGGTGGAATACGTGACGGAGCTAGCAGGTGTGCGTGAGCGACACCTCGCCGCCTCCGCGGCGTTTACCTGTCAATTGGCGCGTGACTTCCAGATCGCTGCGCAAATGCAGGGTGTGGCATTGCCGATGACTGCGATGGAAGCGGCGATTGGGCTGCACGCGTTGTTCAATGGGTTAATGCAAAACTGGATACTCAATGACGGCGCGTTCGACTTGGTTCGCGTTGGCCGCGTCAGCACCGATGCCTATCTGGCGGGTCTGGGGCTTTCGGTGCCGACTGAGTTGGTTTCGGGGGTGCAAGCCTGTGACTGAGTGATTCGTAAGACCGCTGGTGTCGAACGTACATGCCGAGTCGTGCGGTGCAACGCGTCTTGCGTGCGATAATCAAAAGCTGTGTTGATGCACGAGCGCGGCTGTAGCTCAGTGGATAGAGTATTGGCCTCCGAAGCCAAGGGTCGTGGGTTCGATCCCCGCCAGCCGCACCAAGTTGTATTGCGCAGGGATTTTTTTGCATGCTGTTTTGTCCGTCCGAGCGGGTGCCCGTCTCGGAGGTCAAAAAATAGTGCTATAATTCGAAATTCTCCGGAGGGGTGCCCGAGTGGCTAAAGGGGGCAGACTGTAAATCTGTTGGCTTACGCCTACACTGGTTCGAATCCAGTCCCCTCCACCAGTGAATAAGTAGTGTTGCAGTGATGTCCGGCCTAGATTTTTGCTGGGTTGTATTCGCAATGGTTGTTAGCCGATGCGGGAGTAGTTCAATGGTAGAACCCTAGCCTTCCAAGCTAATGACGCGGGTTCGATTCCCGTCTCCCGCTCCATTGCTTGTTAGTGCTGGTTTGTTGAGTTTGAAATTTTGGTGCTGCGAATGTGGTGCCAAGTTGCCCATGTGGCTCAGTGGTAGAGCACTCCCTTGGTAAGGGAGAGGTCGCGGGTCCGATTCCCGCCATGGGCACCAATATTGGGTGCGTCCGATTCTGGTTGCGCCGAGATCTTGTTGAATTGATATAGATTTTTTTCGGAGTCGGAAAAATGGCAAAAGGTAAATTCGAACGGACCAAGCCCCACGTCAACGTGGGCACGATCGGCCACGTGGACCATGGCAAGACGACACTGACGGCGGCGATCGCCACCGTGCTGTCTGCCAAGTTCGGCGGCGAAGCCAAGGC
>JAUXZO010000209.1 GCA_030692685.1 Acidovorax sp.
CCTGCCATTCAGTGCCTCTGGAGGCGCCTTGCTGTTCCACCTGCTGTCCAAGCTGTACGAGCGCACGAGCGTCGTGATCACCACCAACCTGAGCTTCAGCGAATGGGCCAGTGTGTTCGGGGATGCGAAGATGACCACGGCATTGCTGGACCGGCTCACGCATCACTGCCATATTCGACCTGTCTCTCAATGAGGCAGAGCAGTTGAGTTCTGCCGTGATGGCGACTCTCGCGCAGCCATTTGAAATGGACGGTCGCCACCTTCGCCTTACCGCCAGTGTCGGCATTGCGCATACGGATAACGCGGGCGCAACCGACCTGCGCCAGGCTTCCGACGCGGCCATGTATGTGGCCAAGAGTCGCGGCGGCAACCAGGCCGTGGTCTTCGCGCCGACGATGCACGATGCAAGGCGACTGGAAGCAGAGTTGGAACAGGATCTGCGCGAGGCGCTGCTGCGAGATGGCGAACTGACGATGTGGTACCAACCTGTCGTGCGCGTCTCGGATCGCAAAGTCCTGACCGTGGAAGCGTTTGGCAGGTCTTGATTGGCCACCGCATGCACAGCCACGCGATCTGCTAACGAGAACCATCATTCAATTCAAAGCCCAATTGCAGTATTTCCGAAGAGCAGCCTAGGCGATGAACCCTTCGCCCGTTGCAGCGCTGCTCGAACCTCAGACCTTCGCTGCCTGGCGAATCTTCTTCTTGGCCTTGACCGGTCCCATCCTCGCCACTTCTTCAATCTTCGCGAGCTGCTTGGTGCGAGGGTGAGCTTGGCCCTTCTCCCACCTTGAGTACGACAGTGCCGATACGGTCAGCAGCGATGCCATTTCGATCTGCGTCGCTCCGAGTGCATGACGCATCTGAGCCAACAACTCTGGCGAGAACACGAACTCGTCACTCCCGGACCGGTTCGAAACTTTGGTTTGATCGGGAGGGGAAACTGCAATAGCTACTTTCGTCTGCCGTTGGGCCGCCTTCAGCTGGGAGGTGAGGCCCTTCACTTCTCGCTTCAGAGCGGCAATCTCGGAGCGGTGGCTGGTGATCGCTTTGCGCATACCCTGAAGTTCAGGCTTGAGCTCTTTGCGCGCCATGCGAACGACTTCGGCGCGAAATGCATTGGAAAACGTATTCATATCCCCAATGGTAACTTTCTCGGCTTATCGAGCGCTTAGACATCGGGCGCTGGATGACCGAACGGTGCCCCCTCGCACCACAAAACGAAACCGCCAGAGGCCCAGACCCGTGGCGGTTTTGTTCAAGCGTTGGCCTACTGCGCTGTTCTTACTTCGCAGCCTTGTCGGCCTTGCGCTTCGCAGCCTTGGGGTCTACCACCGCCTTGAACTTGGCCCCGGCCACAAACTTCGGCACCGTGCTCGCAGGGATCTTCAGCGCTGCACCGGTTGATGGGTTCTTGCCCGTGCGTGCCGCACGCTTGGCAGACTTGAAGGTCCCAAATCCCACCAGCTGAACGGCATCGCCCTTCTTGACTGCGGTCTGGATGGTGTCGATCAGAGTGTCCAGTACAGCATTGGCTGCGACCTTGGACAGATCATTCTTGGCGGCGAGGATGGCAACGAGGTCAGCACGGTTCATGGAGGCTCACAATGCAAAAAAGTTGAAAGGGCAGATTTGTAACCCCACCGCTGACACGTGGCTTGCGAATCTCAATGCTGCAGTGCACTCTTGGGCAAAAACTCCACCCCCGTCCTCTTCACCAGTTCCTGATAGCTGATCGGTCGACTCACCGTCTCACCTTCCCGGTTTTCTTGCCAGTGCGCCCAGGCCCGCTTGTCCGTGGCGTCATAGACCAGCTTGTACAAATAGGTCGGCACCTTGACCCCATTGGCACCAATGCGCGGACCCCTGTCCGTGAACACCGGCCCGGTGATCACAAACACATCCCCCTTGGCCCTTCGCGCATAGCGCCGAGTGTCTTGCTCGATCTTGTTCCAAGCACCCCCGTTGTGCTGGATGTCCTGCGGAACCATGTTGGCCAGGCTGAAGCTCTGCGCCATGGCCGTTGGGGTGGGCATATCTCCCGCAGGCGCCATATGCCCCCGGCTGTACCCGGAGTTCTTGTAGTCGTCCAGTTCCGCTCGCTCGCCACTCGGAAGACGCGCATCGGCAAAGAACCGCTTGGCCCGTTTCTCATCGGCATCTTCAACACTCTGGCGATTCAGCCGCTGGGCCACAAACACCGGCGTCCTGGTCGTCCCACTGTGCAGCACCGCAAAAGCCTCGTAGCAAAGCTCGCGTAGCTGAGGTCGGGGTGTGATGGCAGGCGGCGTCCCAGTCGCAAAGAACTGAGGGCACTGCGCAAAGCTGGTCGGCTGTGGTGTGAGCAGGGCCGCACTGTCGAACTGCGGTGAGCGGCCCCAAGAGAGATTAGGACTGACACTGACCAGAGACAGGACCAGTGCGGTGGCAATGCGCAGATGGCGCGGCCAGGAAAACAAACGGTTCACAAAAATGGACTGAGCAAAAAATGGAGCCCGATTGGAGCATCCTTCCGCCCCGCAGTCAGGGCTGAATGCTCAGAACCCGCAGGGATTTACAGCTGCTTGCAGCTACGCCTTCCCAAAACAAAAAGGGCTCCCAAAGGGAGCCCAGTTTGCTTGGGTCAGCGCGGGGGTGTTCAGAACACCTCCCATGGCAGCAGCACCCGCACCGCGCGAAGTGCCACCACCATGGGAAGTCCCGCAACTGCGTCAATTACATGGCGCTGAATTCGCCGTGAGGGTGTTGCCGCCGAGACCGGAGTGAGCCACCGCGCCGCCCTTCGACTGCGCCATTTGTTCAGCACCCTCGCCCAACAGGCGTTCGGGTGAGAGAGCCGCTCGTGTGGCTCACTTATGCATCGTCGCCAACAGTCAAGGCGCTTTGAGCACGCCGCTGGCCCACAAAAAGGCATCGCTTGCGGTGCCTGGACTTTTGACATGGCTCGTGGCTGTTGATCGCCGCCGCCGTGCATGCGCTGCTCCTCGGTCTGAGCCCACAGCATCTCAGTTTGAAAGGTTCATCCTGTTGTACACGGCCATCGATGCGTGTTTCGCGCTCGCGAAGGCAGTGAAGAGACCCGCCAGTGCCGTCCCCCACGCCGGCCGGGTGAAGTGGATGTGCGATGCGTTCGATTTGCCCACTCCAGCCTGGGGCCGATCCCGCGTCCGGCGCCGAAGTCGCGTCACTCCGTAACGCGACGGTGCACGAAGCCCTCTTAATGGGGGAACCACTGGGCTTCGCAATTCACGGGACCGGAGCCAATCAGAACCTTACGCTCGAAATGCAGGCGCTCCTCTGCCGCGTGGTCGTAGCGCTGTTGGGGCAGAAAGTAACGACTACCTGCGCTCTCCGGTCAATACGCGCCAGCGACACGGACTGAGTTTGGCCGCACCATGAATGGCGCGTGTGAACGATGCAGTACCGGTTGAGCTACATCGGCGGCGCGGGGCCGAACGGTGGTTCGTGATAGCCGAAGCCAAACGTAAAAGTTGGAGTACACGCGACCCAGTCCAGCGAGGGGGAGGACGCAGGTTACAGACCAAACGCCTCGGACATCGGACTGCGCGGTCGATGCATTGGGCATCGCACCGAAACCATTTCCACAAATAATGCTAAATTATTTCGAAACACCATTTATGGATTAATGACACACAGACCGAATTACTCAATGCTCGCCTATTTGTAAAAATACAACCACACATCTCAACCACATACACAACGAGTTGCACACCCTGAAATTCTCCGGACATCCCAACTGCAAACAACAAAAATCCGTCAAAACACAATACCTCGAAGGGTTTGATGCACCCTGGCAAACCAAAAGCTGCCAACCCGAGAAAAAATCAGCACTCAATACATATTCGGCCGACTTTAACCGGTTGAAGTTTTTCGACTCTTGCCCTCAATCCACTAATGCGTCGTGGCACGCACCTAACCCATCCAAACCCGCGAACCCATTCGACCCCTAGACCTCCCGAGCCGCTTTAACCGGTTAATGAAAAAGTCGACAAGTACGCCTCATCGCCCAGCCAAACACACCGTCAGAAGTGGTGACTGCCCCCACCAAAACTCAAAACACCCGACAAGCACAGCCAACCATCAGCTCGTCGCAGGAGCGGAGTGCACACAGCAACGCAGATGAAAGATACTTTTACGTGTTGCCAATCAATTAGCGCGCAACACCCAACCACACCCCCCAATGATCGATGTGGAATCAAAAAAACACCTCGTCCACACCAACTTCAACCGGTTAAAGCCGGTGGCCAACAATCAAGATCAACCGTGTTTTGGCGACAATTCATCGCCACGCCACTTTTAACCGGTTAAAGGTGGCGTGCACAACGGTCATTTCATGAGCCACTACTCACGTTCGCATATAACTTGCCACTCCAAGGTCCGCAATAAAAATCCGACTTCATTCCCTTTGGCCGACCAAATGGAATGGATGGTGGAATTCACTGCCAAGCCAACGAAACAAAATTCTTTAACCGGTTAAAAGAGTCATCAATCGTCTACGTCACTGCTGTGCATGACTACATGGGCAGATGCCCGGCGTCATTTAACCGGTTAAAGCTGCAGGTGGTCGGCAAGCGCATTGGGGCAAGACCTTGATTTCTACTATTGGTTGACAGATAAGATTCACTTGGAGAATAATGGAATATAGGAGGAACTATGAGCGAGAAAAAGTCCGCAAAGATAGTCACAATCTTCAATCAGAAGGGTGGGGCGGGTAAGACAACGACAACCTGTCAGGTCGCTGGCACCTTCGGTCATCGGGGCTACGACGTCCTGGTAGCTGATCTCGATAAACAAAACTCGGCGTCGAAGTGGGTAAGTGCAGGCGGTGACACGCCATTCCCAGCCAGTCTATGGTCCGGTCATATGTACAAAGGGAACATAGCGACAGAGCTTGGTAAATTAGCAGAGAAATATGACTTAATATTTATTGATTGCGCTCCAGCAGTGGATCAGCCAGGCACATGGGCATCCCTATTGGTGAGCGACCTCGCCATCATTCCGACGAAGCTTGGGCCGGCAGATACGGATGCGTTGCACGATGCTTTCGAACTGGCAAAGAAAGCACGACGCCAAGCTGGCTTCGACTTCCCCGTCAGAGTCTTGGCCACCGCTTACCGCAAGGCGCGATCCGATGAACGACTTGCGCTGGAACGACTGGTTCTCAATGACGCGTATCCCGAGTTTCCCGCCCTGAAAACATCACTGGGTGACCGTCTTGCATTCACAAGGTCAATGCTCTATGGCGCGACGGCCCACTCAATGCCTAAATCTGGTGAAGCAATAGCTGAGCTGGAATCTGTGGCTGATGAGATTACCGCCCTTCTTGGCATGCCCAAGAAGAAAAAGGCCAAGTAAGGAGCACCCCTATGGTAGGACCCAAAAAAATCAAACTCGATCCGAAAACGGCTATGGACCGGCACTTCGCACGATCCGCCACCACGGCGCAGGATCGATTTGCACGTGCTGCAGAAACTATTGAGCGTGTTCCAACTGGTTTGTCCCCAGAGAGCCCGGTCGCCCCTGAACCAGTCACGCTGACGACCCAAGCATCGGCTTCAGAGCTGCGGCAAGTTGCGCCCGCCAATCAGGCCAGCTTCGACCTCTCGATGTGCGTTCCTGGTGCCGTAGTTCGGGTGCCGTTCCATCTCATCGACCTCAACCCAGTTGGCCCGCGTCAAATTTATCGATCAGAGGAAATCGACAAGATTGCACAGACCCTTCCTGATGGCCAAGATGATGCGGCCCACGGATTCTTGAAAGGGGACCGGGTAGTGTTAATCGACGGTGGGACGCGGTACCGCTCTGCAAAGGTGTCGGGGGTCGGATTCCTGGACGTCAAATTCGAAGAGGCGCCCCAGGGCCAATTGGACCTCTACCTCCGTGCACGACGATATAACGACCAGCGCTCGCAACCCTCGGTGATAGACCACGCATTGAGTCTGCACATCCTCCTTGAGTCTGGAGTGGTAGCCAGCTCGCGCGATCTTATAGAAAAGGTCCCCGACATGAATGGCAAAGGCCGCATGGGAGAGGCTCAGGTCTCACTCTATTTGCGGATTGCGAGAATGCCCAGGCACGTTCTTGAGCGGATGTCAGAGAGTCCGGTGACCAGCCAGCTCACTGTGTTGTATGCACTCAGCGAGATCTTCCCTAAAGACGAAAAGCCAACCAGCGAACAAATCGATCTGGCGATGCTACTCGTCGAGGAGATCAAAGCTAAGGATCTAACGAAAAAGCAGGTTCAGGAGCTGGTCAAGTCCAGGGTGTCGAATGAGCGTAAGCACAGGGAACGCAGCATCCAGCAGCCAATTGCATACGGTTCATGCAAGGGCTATATCAAGATATTCGGTAAACGCGGCCAAATCGACCTCTCCTTGAAGGGGCTGAAGGAAGAGAACCTACCGTTGCTACAGCGGGAGCTTCAGACTCTCATCGAGCGTTTCACTTCGCAACATCCATAGCTAAGAATCTGTTGAAAGTCTCCCTGAAGATGTGACCAGCTCGGGGAGGGAGAAACAGCTATCCAAGCGACATCAGTCGCGAACAATTCGAGATCCTCTCAAGCCGCTGTTGGAGTGCACGCGCAAGAAGACGGCCGCCGCGCAGGGTGGACCTGTACAAGGTGTTCTGTGCGGTGCTGTACCTGCTCAGAAGTGGTTGCCAGTGGCACAAGCTCCCCGAGGAGCTTCCCAAGTGGTGCACGGTGCATGCGTACTTTGCCATCTGGAGTGTGCCCAGTGGGGTGGCAGCCTTCTGGAGCAGGCGCTAAAAACAGGTTGGCGCAACCCGAGAGAGACTGCGGCGCAACGCCTCCAGCGCATCCTTGTTCGTGGACGCACAAAGCGGGAAGAACTCGGAGACGGCGGCCTTGACGGGCTATGACGCGGGCACGAAGATCTCGGACCAGCGACGCGAACTGCACACGTTCAAGGTGATTCCCCAGCGCTGGGCGGTGGAGCACAGCTTTGCGTGGCTGGTGAAGAGTAGGCAGTGTGGAAGAACTGCGAGAGGTTGCTGAACACAAGCCTGCAGTTCATCCACTTGGCTTTCTTGGCTCTGTGCTCAAGCGACTTTAAACAGGTTCCAAGAGCGGAAGAGGGCGCTACGCACTCTCACTTCAACACTTACAAAGTCCCACAACCATAGCCCATAGCGTTTCTGCTGGAGTCAAAGCGCCCGTAGCGGAAGATACAGCAGAAGCAAGCGCTCACAAACTAAATTTATGGGCCCCGCTTATGGGAGTGACTTACCACCTTTGAAGGCTAAAACCGGGTTTGAAAAGCGACCAATGAAGTCGCGTATGGTCACCACTCATGGGATCCAAGGGCCTGGAAGGAGTCGAACCAGGGCACGATGAGCCACGAATCCCCCCATAAACGTAGACCATTGCTCCAGCCGAGAGGAAAAGAGACCCACAGAGAAGACAAAACAGCCCGTGAAGGGGGAGTAAATCCCATAGATGGTGACCTTACCCCCCTTAGATGCCTTTGAAGTTGGGCTATGAGATCCCATAAATGGTGACCTTAAGGCAATACAAAGAAAACCAGACATTTCTCCCAGATCTTTAGCCCATGGTGGCTCGATTACAACTCCCATAGCTATAGCCCAACTGGAAAAGTGCCAGCAAAAATCAACAGATTTGGAGAAGTGGATGGGAGGCCTCACAGAGGAGAAACAGGAAGCAAAAGGCAATCGAACCTAGACTCCTATGTTCATAGACCGTAAGCCAAATCAGCACCCCCAAGAACAATCAGGACAACCCATAAATAGTGACCATTGCCTGTTGAGGGAGAGCGAAATTTCCCAGAGGTATAGCCCTTAGGCGAGAGCAGCCGTTTGCAGCAGCATTCCCATAGTGTTAGCCCACCGAAAAATGACAGGCTTGGCGAAAAGTCCCATATCCACAGCCCATACGAAGGTCTGTGGATATGGGAAACGAACTGATCCCATATCCACAGACCTCAAGTCCCATGGTTGGTGACCTAGTTCCCATATCCACAGCCCAATTCACCCATGGACGGGGACCTCAACTCCCATAGAGATAGCCCAAATCGCCCGCTAACCCGCGCCAGGCTTAACTTTCAGGTCCCTAAATGTATTAAAGAGGAAAGTGTTTCTTAAAGATTGAAAGCACAGTAAGCCGTTTCATAGGTCAAAAAAACGGAATGCAGAAAACAGGTGTAAGGTCTATTGATGCGCACCTACTTTAGACCATAGAATGCACTTCCATGGCACGCCAATCCAAGGTCACACAACCCACTGACGGACAAATACAGCTCTTCCGACTTCCAGAAGTCCCGGAACCGTACAAGAAAGCCGTTGAGGTTTTGCACAGCAAGCCACGTGCCCCAATGTCACTGATGCACCGCAAGTTGCTCAATGCCTGGCTCAAAAACGCAGTGGAGTCAAAACCCGACAAAGAAGGGTGGTGGTCACTGCCGATAGTCGAGATGTCAGAGAGCATTGGCTTTGATTCAAACAACCGTGACTACCTCACAGCGTCGGCACGAGAGCTGATGACGATAGTGTTTGAGTGGGACCTGATGGCAGAAGTCCAGAGACGGACTCTTTGGAAGGCCTCCGTACTGTTTCCAGACGTAGAAATCACATCGGGCTTGATCAGATATCAGATCAGCAAACAACTGCAGGAAAAGGTCCTTAGTCCTGAAATCTACGCACTCATCGATCAACGGGTCATTCGACAGTTCCGCCGCGGGACGTCTATTGGTCTGTATGAGTTCTGCATACGCTACCAACGACTACCGAAGACGCCAGAAGTCCCCTGGGAGACGTTTCGGGACATGATCATGGGGACATCAGCTGACGCGAAATCGTACAAGCAGTACAAAGTCTTTAAAGACAAAGTGCTCAAGCCAGCAATTGCTGAAGTGAATGCGGTAGTGGAACTGCAGATTGAGCTTCAGGAGACCACAAGGGGAAGAAAGGTAGTGGGCCTCTCCTTCCTCATCCTCAAACGTGAGACTGCACCGCCAGAGGAATTCACCTCACCGGACGAGATCACTGACACAGCAGCAATGGTTGGATTCGGAATGCCTCAATCAGAGGCCACCAAGCTAGCCAAGTCCTACACCCATAGCGAGATCGCAGCTGCCATCGAGTACACGCGCAAGCGCAGCGTAGCAAAGAATGCGGACAAGCTAGACAACCCGGCCGCCTATCTACGAAGAGCCTTGGTCGAAAAGTGGGCCATCGTGGAGGGACAACCGCCCGAGAAAGCCATCGCAAAGCCAGCAGCCAAGAAGAAGCCACCTGCACCTGACCAGAGTCGCCTTCAGGAGGCATGTCTGGCTCAACGCGACAAAGAGGCAGAAGGTTACTTCTACGAACTGGATCCTTCCGAGCAACAGAAGTTGCTGGACGAATACAACTCCCAGCAGGAACTCGCCTCCCTCAAAATCAAAATTGGGGGAAGGGTACCGGGCAAAGCGGCAACTTCAAAGTTCTTCCGTTGGCTTGCACTAAAGACCTGGGGCCCAGTGACCCCAGACCAGTTGCTGGAGTACGCAAACAATCTCCTGTTCGGAGGCAAGGCTGCATGAACGGGAAGTGATCTCGGTTTTAATTAAACGCCGTGAGTTGGAATCACAACGCCATTCGTGAAAACTCAGGTAAGGGCTATAGTTATGGGATATGAATCTCAATGGCCGAGATGCCTCAGCTTTCAATTCCGTTATCGAAGTTCAGATTAAAACTCATGAACTGCGACTCGAAGACATCTTCCCGAGAGTTACGAAGAGTCATCGCAAAGGCAATGGGCTCCCCTGGCGGGAACTGCGGTATCGTGGTCCCAATGGCAAACATGGGAAGATGGCTCTGGACCGACAGCCCGATTTGATCAGGGCGATCAAGAGCAAGGGTGAGAGTCTCGACGACTACCTTATTAAATGTAAAAACAAGCGGCGCAGCAACGAGGTGGCTTTTAGGAGCACGGTTGATATCGTTGAGCAAGGCCGATGAACCGCTAAAAAGTGCCAAGGTGTCGATCTACCATTTCTGACAAACCGGGCGAAGAAACTGCTGATTGACGCCCTCAGGGAGCGCTATGGTCAACACCCCAAACAAGCGAGCCAATTGACTCTCCGCCTGCGTCTGATCCACTCTGAGATATCTACCTTGTCGCTCCCTTTGACGTCTGCACTGTTGCAGCTAAGTCCGGCTTCATAGCAATTAATTTAACCGGTTAAAGTTCTACGCCAAGTGATGGCAACTGATGCCTGAACCATTTACACGGGTGCCGGTGACCATGCACTCCGAACTGTTGGCCTGGATGCTGGTCAGCGGCACTGAGGCCCAGTGCGTTGTGCACTGAGCCGCGAGCACCTTTTCTCCGCCGGAAACTTCAGAGCAAATGTCCAGCGAGATAATCTGGATCATGCTGCGCGCTGGAAGATCTGCCCAGGCAGCACGGACTATCGAGTGAAAGGTGTGGGACGCCATCCATGAAAGAAGGGCAGTGGTCGAGGCTTCTGGTTGTCGCGCCGAGGCGGCAGCGTGGAGGCCATGGTGGAGTGGTGCGGGTGCATCTCCCTCATCGGTGACGACATGAAGTTCTAACTCGCAAAGAATTCTGGCGGCGATCTCGCAAAGCCCGATATCTGGGTATCTCGAATCGCAGGCTTTGCTGATCTGCCACGGCGCGGGGTTAAGTACCGCATCCCTTGATGTTTGGTGCTGTGTCCGACCCCTGGCAGAAGCCACGGTTGAAGGCCTCAGTGACTGTTGTGGAGCAAGGGTGACGCCAGGTGGGTGTACCGCTGGGCCCGTGACGTTAGCTGAGAAGATGGTCATCGCCCGGTGCTACCTTCACGCTGAATCCCAAGGGAACACCCAGAACTGCTCTGCCAGTTTCATGACAGGCTACCGCAAATGGAGCTTGGCATCATCCAACTCACCTTGCGCGACAGCAATCTGTTTGAAGGTCGTGATGCGGCTCACGAGAAGTACGCGAAGGAGAGGCAAGGCCTTTGGTTCCCGGTCCACTTTATCGATTTGGAGTTGCCCGAAGAGCGATAGCTCAGGCATTCGGCGATTCAACGAAGTACATGATGTGTCAGTCGCAGAAGACCATGTCTTGGAGGCGAAAGCCATCATGGTCGAAACCTATGGGAAAGACTTGGCCAGTTACGGTTCACAGTGCCCGCATACCGTGGAAGAAGGAAGTCGAGGCGTCCTATCTGTCCGATGATGGATTTCATGCGAGATGAGAACCGCGATATCCCTTTGCAAACGAAGCGTTTCCATTGCTTTCCTGCATCACGACTACCTGATCACCATGGCTGGCAGCACGACCGTGATTCGCAACCTGTGGATCAGGTTTGCCCGGGCAAAACCATGAACATCCAAGTCACCGACAACCTTGTTTCATTGCGCGCGCAACTCGTGAAAGAGAATGAACAGCTGGCCATGGCTACCAAGGGCGTGAAGGCGGCTGGGCGAGCAGTCTCGTCGAGGACAGCCGCGAAGCGATCGCTATCGAGCAGCACTGGGGAGGCCCCCCGATCTGGTGGAGCATATAGGCCCCACCAGGGCAGCTAGCTCCATGGTTTTCTACTGGGCGCTCGAAGCCGTGGCCGCGAGGTGGGGGGATAACATTGGTGTCCGTTGGACGGAGGCCCACCAGACGGTACCGCGTTTTGGCCTCAATCGGGCAGATCGCGGTGCTGTCGAGCGGGTGGCACACGGGTACTGTAATTTGTCCTTGCCATGAAACCCATCAGTAGGCGGAACAGAGGGCATGGGGAGCTGCAATATGCCAAGAATACGAGGAAAGCGCGCATCGTTCCCCAGCTCTACTGAGCGGCCCAGGACACGCACGATTTCAGCCCCTGCAGGCGGTGCTGCACAGCGCGGAAAAGCATTTCTGGTGCGAAAACGTGACTGACGCAGACCCCACCACGGTGCTTGAGGATGGCACAGAAGTGGCTTGATTCCGGGGCTCCAGCCTAAGGGCCCCATCTATGGGAAGTTTAGACCTTACCCCGTGATCCACATCGGGACTCTGGATGTGGAGGGGGCAGGGGCATTGTGTCTTGGTGGATTGTGTTGCTAGGAGGCCGGATCTGTGACCCGAGGGCGCGGGTGTAGCTCTGAGATCACCCGCGCGTGCTCCGCGGGGTTTTTGAGTCCATGTCGAAAAACAAGCACCGGCGCGGGTTTGCGCCTTGTTTCGGTAGTGTTGGTCTGTGAGCGCATTACTGCTGTGCTGAAGCAGTTTGGAAGCCTCATCCAGTTCAGCGGCCAAGTCCGCAGCCAGCGCTTGACGTGCTCGAAAGCCTTGAGCGCGGCTTCCGCGGTAAACAGATGGGCGTTCTTTGGGTCAGATATCGCCTCAAATGTGCGGCGAGTCTCTTCGGATAGCTCAGGCAACGCACTAAAACGGGAAATGCTTCTCCTCATAGGCTTCGACGAGCGACCCAAGATCGTCCAATTCCTTCCCGTTAGCTGAGTCAGTGGGGGTCCAGGACGATGAGTTCAGACACACGTGCCAACCTCTCTCGGTACAGCTGGTGTTCCTGCTCTGGGCGCGGGTCGTGGGCCATGCCGAAATGTAGAAGCCCCCACTGTTATTTCCCAAACTGTCATCCTCAACGACAGACATGAACAGTTACGGCTATTGCCAAATCGTTATTGACGGTTTGGAAAGCAATTGCACAATTGTGTCTAAGTGATGCAGGAACGGCGCCGCTATGGCGCCGGCTGCTAACTTCAATGGAGTGAAAATTATGGCAACCGCACTACTTAATGGCAATACCGCTATTCGGATGGTGAACGGCCGTCTCGTGACACCTACCCTCAACGATCCCGAAGTAAAGAGGGAAGTTGCTGCGAAGATGGGTGTCTTGCGCAAGGACTTGGACGCTCTCCGCGCGTTCTATGTGCAGCAAGGTGTTATCACCAAAGGCGGAAATCTGACCAAGCGCTACGGCGGCTGATCTTGTATCGCCGTTTGCCCAACTGGGTTCTAGGATTTCACGGTACGGACGCAACCACCATTAAGAAAATCCTCTGCAATCCAAAAGGGCACCTTGACCCCAGCGGAGAGCGACTACGACTGGCTTGGGTCTGAGGTTTACTTTTGGGAAAATGACCCAGAGCGAGCGCTGAAATTTGCCAAGGAGCGGATGAAGTGGCTGGGAATCCGAAAGAAGCCAGCTGTTATCGGCGCTGTCATCGACTTGGGTCTTTGCCTCAATTTGTTCGACCAAGTAGCACTGGCTGAACTCAATAGCGCCCACCAAGACTTCCATTTCGACATGCAACTTCTCGGCGTTCCAATGCCGAAGAATGAGGGCGGGAAAGACAGCCTCTACCGCAGACTTGACTGCGCCGTGATCGAACATGTGCACCGGCTTCGCGCGAAGTCTGGCAAGGTCACTGCATATCAAACGGTGCGATCCGGATTCCTAGAAGGCGGTGCTTTGTATGAGGGCTCTGGCTTCAACGCCAAGAACCACATCCAGATTGCTGTGCGTAACCTCTCCTGCATCAAGGGCTACTTCTTGCCGCGCACCCGAGGATAAGTGGATTCCGTCCCTGTAGGGTTGGCGCCCCCATGTCCCGCGCTGCAGACCGGAGATATCCAACCCAGTGTACGACGCGGGGTTTCGATCAGCGTCGAGCAACCGTCATTCTTCTGCAGCCACAAGACTTTTAGAGTTATCGATCACCTGATCAGTTGCTGCCCTTGTTGAGAACTTCTTGGCACTGCACCGCGAGATCGCCTCCAAGGTCGTAGCCCGCAAGAAGTTTTTTGGCTGCTTCTGGGTTGGTAGCTACCACCATGGCCACTGCCTTGGTTACTCTGACTGTCTTCGTAACCTTTGCGCCGCCAAACGTTACTTTTACCTTGGCGCCATCAGCGGATAGCACCAATCCCTTTCCACAGGCTTCAGAGACTTGGTAAACAGGGAGTTGCACAAGCCCGTCAGAGGCCTGACTCCAAGCTGGAGGGATGGCGGTGCACAGAAGTGCTGCAGCAACAGCGGGTTTGATGAGGTTGTACTTGATGGCTTTCATGTGCCCTCCCTAGGCGATAGATTTAGCGGCACATGATCACAAGGGTTGGATGAGGCGTCCACTTTTAAAAAGCAAGCAGCGGGCCGAGCTGGAGGATGCACTTGGCTAGCTGTACCTGTCGTCGCTGCCCGACCTGTCGTGGGCGAAACACGGCATCCATCGCAAGGGTACGGTCGAGTCAGTCAGGACGCCCGCCGCGCCTTCGCGCAAAACGTGTTCCACGGCGCCAGCAACTTGGCCAAGTTGCGCTACGGCGACCGTCCGCAGTATGAGCTGGGTGAGATGCAGCGCCGTGTGGACGGCAGATCGACCGACAGCGGCTTCGACTCCGTGAAGGCCCATCAGGTGGTGGATGAGATGGTCGAGCGCAACGATGCGTCCATGAACCCCAAGACGAATGCGGTGTCCACCGCGCTCACCAGCCTTGGCTTTATCTTCCACCTGGGCCTGTCGCCCGCATCGGCCATGGTCAACCTGACGCAGACGGCACTGGTGACCTATCCAGTGATGGGGGCGAAGTGGGGTTTCAAGAAGGCCAGCACCGCGCTGCTCAAGGTCTCGGGCGAAGCGGCCCGCGGCAAGAGCGACATCACGGGCAGCCTGAGCGCCGAGGAGAAAGCCGCTTTCGACGAGGCGGTGCGCTCTGGCGTGATCGACGTGACCATGGCGCACGACCTGGCCGGTATCGTCCAAGGCGAGGATCAGAACGTGTCGTACAAGCTGCGGCCCGCCATGCGCGCTGCCAGCTGGATGTTCCACCACGCCGAGAAGTTCAACCGACAGGTGACCTTCGTGGCCGCCTACCGCCTGGCGCGCGAGGCCGGTGCGAACGTCAAGGCGTGCAGGCCACCTACGACGGCCACTTCGACTACAGCTCCAACAACCGCCCCCGGGCGATGCAAGGGAACGTGGCGCGGGTGGTGCTGCTGTTCAAGCAGTACGGCCAGAACATGGTCTACACGCTGATGCGCAACGCCCACCAGTCTCTCAAGGGCGCGTCGCCGCAAGAGCGTGCGCAGGCGCGCAAGGCCCTGGGCGGCCTGCTGACCATGCACGGGCTGGCGGCTGGGACCCTGGGCCTGCCCATGGTCACCACCTTGCTGTCAGCTGCCTCGATGCTAGGGGGCGACGACGACGAGCCTTGGGACGCTCAGGTGGCGCTGCAGAACATGCTGGCCGACACCTTCGGGCAGAGCCTGCTGAGGTGATGGCACATGGACTGTCCCGGCTCACCCCCTGGGACATCTCGGGTCGCGTCGGTCTGGACAAGCTGATCTTCCCGGACGTGCAGGAAGGCCTGGAAGGGCAGCGCCTGGGTGAGTCGGCGATGGCTGCCGCCCTGGGCCCTGTGGCTGGTATCGGCATCAACGTGCTCAAGGGTCTGCAGGACATGGGCGATGGCCGCTACCTGCGCGGGCTGGAAGCCATGGCGCCCAGTGTGCTGCGCGGGCCGCTGAAGTCTTTCCGCTACGGGACCGAGGGCATGCGCGACAAGTCGGGCATCGTGGTGCAGGACGAGGTAGGCGCGGCCGAGCTGCTGGGCCAGGCCTCCGGCTTCTCACCGTCAAGCGTGCGCAACTCCTTCGAGGGCAAGTCGGCAGTGGTCCAGCACGACCGCGCGCTGCAGGCCAGGCGCGGCGCCCTGGTGGAGCAGTTCGCCATGGCCGCAATGGCAGGGGACGATGAGGGCAAGGCGAGTGCTCGCGAGGACATCGCCGCGTTCAATGAGAAGAACCCCAACCGGCGGATCCAGCCGATGCAGCTGGCGCAGAGCGTGAACATGCGGCAGAAGCGGATCCGCGAAGCGCAGGAGGGTGTGTATTTGCCGGGCAAGCGGCGGGATGCGCTGGAGGCGGGGCGGTTCGCCAATAGTGGCGGCTAGAGGCTGTGGATCAGCCCAGATTCGCATTGCAAACGGGGCATGACCATTTCCCGAACGTCCGAAAAGGTCCCGTGAGCGGGGTAACGCGAATCTTCTTGTCATGGGCATCGAAGCAAGCGGTGCAGAACAATCCCTCCTGGCCCTCGAACGCATACGCCCCTTGCTGCAGTTGTGGCGTTGCCGATTGGCGTGTATTGAGCTGTTTCTCCAGGCGTGTGTTGTCTTCGAGAGCTTGGGCGAGTCGAGTCTTCAACTCGGCAGCTTCCACCTTCGCATCGGCGAGATCATTTGAGAGGTCGGCAAGGAGCATCCGAAAGTCAGCCTCCTCGATCTTTTTGGCAAGTTCACGCAGTTTGCCGACTGTGCCTATTGCAGCTTGAATGGAAGCTACTGGATCCATAATTCTGGCCCTTCCTGAATGTCGTTGCTGATTGTTACATCGCGATAGAATCGCCACAACCAGTGGGTAGCTGCCGCCGTCACCCTGGTGAAAGCGAAAAAGGCAGCAGTCTGGGCAGGCGCCGTCCCACTCAATGCAGGACGCGGCGCCAAAGCGAGGGAGGAAGCTATGAAGCTGAAAACCAAAAC
Source organism: Acidovorax sp. (assembly GCA_030692685.1). GTDB lineage: Bacteria > Pseudomonadota > Gammaproteobacteria > Burkholderiales > Burkholderiaceae_C > Acidovorax. The sequence goes on from JAUXZO010000209.1 coordinate 16,529, forward strand.
TGCCAAGACAGTCGGAATGGTGGGCTTTGTAGGAGCGTTCAAGGTGTTCTGCACCGTGTTCGAGCCGACAGGAGCCTTCTTATTGACGCTGATTGCATTGGCGGCAGTGAGACACCTCTGACGGGGCGGGCCCGGGGCGAAAGCCTCGGGCCTTTGCTTTCTGGTCAACATGAAGAAAGTGCTGCACAGATGTTGCGTGTGCGCCAATTGGCCGATGAGCGGTTTGAGATTGAAGTCTTCGCTCCAGGCCTCCCTTCGGATTTGCGTAACCTCCACCGAGACGAGTTACCGCAGTCCCTAGCGATTGCTTTGGGTGCCGTCCGCCTGGTGCTTTGGCCGGGACTGGGTAAGCAGGTCGCAACAGACGAGTGGGAAATTGACGAGCGCGAGCTTGCTCGGTTTGCGCCGCAAGACGCAGACTGCAAATTGGATACTTGACCCACGACTGGGCGTTGGTCAACAACCCCCGAGCGCACACCTGGTGCATTCTTCGCGAACGCGGGGATTGGGTCGGCCGCAAGGCAAGCATTCGGAACTGCACGCAAAAAACAACATTCCGCCGCCCGGCTTGCCGAAAGCATCGACTTGCGCAGGATCGCAAAGTGCCTGAGCTGGCGGCTACTATTTTGCCCATGCTGCTCACCCTGCACATCATCAAGATTGAGTCCGGGGACTACCGAGCCCACGTTATGGAGGGCACGCAGCACCTGGGCATCTACGACGCTACCATCATCAAGGAATGCATCCTGCTGGCGGCCGAAAACCCACTGCCTGATCTGGCCGGCTTCCACCTCTGGTACGAGCACGTCTGCGTGGGCACTGTGTCGGCCGGTGAGATGCGCGCAGACGCTGAGAGCCTCGCCAACCGGCTCATGGCGCTGTACGGGAAGTTTTTTCCTTGAAGAAAGCACGCGCAATGGCAAAAATCGTAGAACGCGGGACCACCGACCACAACGGGCTGAAAGGGTATTGGGAGTTGGACTCCGATGGAACGTTGGTGGTCAGTGACTTGGCACTGGGGTGCAGAGAAACTGGAGTAGTCAAAAGCGGCCCTCAGCTCCTGGCGGACGTCATGTGGCGACAGTTTCTTGACCGCCGGGGCCTATTGGCGACACCGTCGTCCTAAAGTTTGCATCAGTAGAAGACGTCGCAGGACCATTCCTGGGCATACCAAGCGTGGTCAATGCGCTCTAGACCGGCGAAGACTATGGTCCCCGCACACACACTGATCACTTTGGGGTCGAATAGGACGCGACCCTCCTGCCCGAGGATTCTCAGCACCGGCACAGTTCGTTGCTCCCCTGGCAACTGCTCATGCTTCAGGTGCAAGTCTCCCTGCAGGCGGCGCGACGACGCAATGGGCACGCGAAGGCGACCTTCTTCTCTGGTGATGGTGACCTTTGCGCGCACTGTGGAAATTTACAGTGCTTTCGCTGGCTCAGGGGTAACGGCTGAGTCGGGCGAAGGGGCAAAAAGAAGCCCGCACGGGGCGGGCTGCAAAAGGGAGGTGTCGGCTGTGTTCAGTAGCCGACAGGGGGATGGTAGCGGGTTTTGGGCGTGAAAAAGCCCGCGCTGGGCGGGCTTTTGCTGGGGGAAACCTTACGCCTTTTTCTTGAACTTCGGCTTGTTGGCCGGGAGTGCCATGGGGGCGGGCGCCTGGCCCAGCAGCAAGATTTTGTCGAGTGCCGGGAGTGCGTTGGGATCCACCTTTTGGAAATAAGGCCCTGCGTTCACTGGCAACCAGACCTCTGCCATTAGCTTGCGAAACAGCGCCAAATGATCGTTGGAGTAGAGGTTGGCTGGCACCGCTCGGCCATCGGGGAAAGTGTGCTCGTACTTTGGCAGACAGGCAAGCGCTGGGCTTGGGTTCTAAGCGCGAAACACGAGCACGGTGAGCGGGTGGGGCAGAGGCTAGCAACGACCGTGGACGAGGGGGTAGCATGGTTCGCACGCTACTTCGGCTATGCCGCACAAAGCGACTTCCTCAACGGAGCGAGTGGACGGTTCACTGGTTGCGAAATCGGGTGGCTGATGAACGCCACCAACTTCGAGAAGGTGCTGTCAGGCAAGTACCACGGCGAGCAGCGGGAGGCGGCCCATGCGTGACCAACCGCGGCTCATCGTTCCCGTAAACCTGGAGGCAGAGTCCTCATTGTTGGGCGGCCTGATCCGCTACCCCGATGTCATCACGCGAGTGCAGGGCCTCAGCCCTGAGGCTTTCTATCACCCGCAGCACATGGAGATATTCCGAGCCGTGCAGCGGTTGTTTTCCAGCGGGCAGCCAATCGAAGCTATCGCGGTCAGCGTGAACATGCAGGCGCATGGTGTCGAGATCAGCATTGAGGACATCGAAAGCCTTTCGGCAGCGGCGCCTGGGCCTGCGAGTGTCCGGATGCTGGCCGGCGCGGTGATGGACTGCCACCGCCTGCGCCAGTTGATGGAGGTGGGAAGGGAGATCGGTGAGCTGGCAATGACCCCGGGGCACAACTTCGCAGAGCAGGTGGACAAGGCCCAAATGCTGCTCGCGAAAGTGGCCACAGTGCGCAGCAGGAGCGACCCCAAGGCCATCGCCGAGTCGCTGGTCGATTACCTCGCGGTGCTCCACGATCTGAGCGAGGGAAAGAACCCCGCCATTCGGACCGGCATCGGAGGCCTGGATGACATGCTCAACGGCGGGCTTCGCCGCGGCGAACTGATGGTGATCGGAGCGCGCCCGAAGCATGGCAAGACCGCACTTTCACTCACTATGGCCCGGAACATGGCCCGCGAGCACGGGGTGCTGTTCCTCAGCCAGGAGATGAACATCATCCAGCTGATGCACCGGCACACTGCAGCGAGCGGCGGTGTCGATCTGGGGCGGATCCTGGCCGCCAAGCCCGAGGACGCTGGGATGTGGTCTGGGGTTACCGAGGCTGCGGGCAAGCTGGGCGGGCTGAAGCTGTACCACGACCAGCAAGGCCAGCTCACACTGATGGACATCCGCCGAAAAGCGCTCAAGGTCAAACGTGCTGCCGGGCTTGACGTGCTGTTCATCGACTTCCTGCAGCTGATGGCTGGAGGCGGCGAGGAGAGCCGAAATCGTGAGCTGGACGTGATCGTCAATGGCATCAAGGCGATGGCCATGGACCTTGATTTCGCGGTGGTCCTGCTGAGCCAGATGAGCCGCAAGGCCGACGAGCACTACGGCCGGCCACAGATGACCCACCTGCGCGACTCCGGCGCCATCGAAGCGGCTGCAGACCAGGTTGCGCTTCTGTTCAACGACTGGGCCCACCCGATGAGCAAGAAGCTCGACAAGTTCAAGGGGTTCTGCGAACTGGAGGTTGTTGCCCACCGCAATGGCCCCCAGGGCCTCGTTCCACTGCGCCTCATCGGCGAGTACCAGCAGATCGGAGACTGGATGGGCGAAGTCCCCAAGCGGCTAGATGGCTCCGACAAGGCCATGACGCGGCGCGCGCCCAGCAACATTTGAGGGAGACCCACCCATGAACACAGCCACCGCCGAAATGCCAACCGACGAACTCACGCCCCCCGCCCACGAAACTGCGGCTGCCCACGCCGAGCGCCGTTCCAGCAGAGACATGGTCTTGGAAGCCATCATGGAGCTGACCGACAGTGAGATGTCATCAAAGACCCCCGACCTCGTCCGGGTCACCGGGTTGTCCCACACCGTCGTCCACGACAGCATCAAGGTGCTCAAGCAGCGCGGCCAGATCTACAGCGACAACGGCGCCTTCTTCGTGTGCAGCGAGCACCAGCCCGCCCAGCCGGTCTATCACACGGCCATGCCCGATGGGATCATCAAGCTGGAGAAGGGTGACCAGATCCTGACCCTGAATCCGCGCGAGGCACGCGCCGTGGCCAGGACCATGGGAGGTATCGTGGAGCAGGCCGCCTCCATCGTGCTGCACCACCGCCAGGACGAGCTGCAGGCCCAGCTACGCCGGATGCAGCGCCAGGTGGAGAAGGTGGAGGATGCGCTGGCCGAGGCCAATAAGCTGAGCGCTCAGGTGTCGCAGGACCTCAAGGAGCTACGGGGTGAGTTGGGTGGCTGACTGTCAGCCAGGCCATGCCTCCCTGTAGCTCAGGCTCTGTTTCCAGAGTTGGCGTCAGCCGAAGTTCGGCAAGCCGCTTAAGAACGACGCTTCCATCATCCGACGATATTATTCCGTTGTACGAAACCTGGAATTCACCCAGAGAAGCGCTTGTCGCGCCAATTGCTTCACGCAGGGCCTTTAAAAAGGGTTCTGGATCCTGTTTCTCTTCTTCCGGCGCTTTGGCCGCCCGCCGATTACCAGCCACAGAAGAGAGCGCTTCGCGGAACTTCTTGTTTGCCTCAGTTTGCTGCCAAACTGGTCTCAACGTCGAGGCGACAATTGCACATTTAGCAAGGCAGACGGCCTCTTTTGTTTTCTCAACGTCATCTAGGAACAGTGGCGCATGGAATGGCATTCGGCCCGGCGAGGGGTCGAAGACGGCAAAGAGCGCGAAAGCATTCTGTCCAAGGGCTCTTAACAAATGGCTACGAGCGTATGGAATGAAGGCGTCCAAATAGCTGTCCAGCCGGTACTCGCAATCCCGCACAGGGTCGGGACATAGCGAATTCGCAGTCGCATGGAACGTAGCAGTGACAAAGACGGCTTCGCCAGCCATTGAAACCGCGCCAAAACCATACGTCGCTGAGCGCGTAACCTCGACCTTGTGGAAGACTGGTGCTACAGAACCAGACCGCCCGTAGTGCTGGCTGTCATCGTCGTCTTCCCCGTACTGCGAACCGCCGCGAGAGCTGTGGTAGGCGTCGTTGTTGGGGTTGAGTTGGTTGGATCTATTGTCCGAGTTGGATTTGTTTGACATTTGTCTTCTGGTCTTTTGAGTGGGTCTGAGCAGTAAACGCCCGTGAAACTTGCGGGCAGGCTACCAGCCGTAGGTCTTGTAGTGGTCGGCGTCGCGCTGGTGGTCGCCATGCACTTCATCGCGGTACAGCCTCCAACAACCCGCAATCCCCAAAAAGCAGGCGACCACCAGAGGTCCGATGGCCGTGTAGTACATCCCCACCGGCATGTTCACTGAGCCACCGGGAGAGAATTCGGCAATTACGTCGAAGATTGAGGGAATGACCCAGGCGAAACACATGAATACAGCAGATGCCGCGAAGTACAGCAGACCTCGCCATTTGCCGTAGTGAACAGCCAACTTGCCAGAATCCAAAAGAAAAAGCATGGGAGTCCCTCTTGTGTAGGTATTGCTGGCCTATGTTACCGCCGCCCTAAGTAACCCCCAGTAGGGTTTCCGCATTCCACGCGCGCACGGAATCATTCCGTGTAAATGGAAACTGGCAACCGAAAGAAGTCCAAAGCAGCACCTAGCACCAAGGCGGGAAGCAAGGCTGCGCCCGCGTCCACGGTCAACTGGGCGGGGGTGAAGAAGGCGTACTGCGGTAGCCACAAGTCCACCCGCTCCATCGGCAAGGAATTCAGCGTCTCTCACACCATGGTGGCCAAGCGCGCGGCGGCCCAAGGCTGGGTGCGGCCCGCCAAGGAAGAGAAGGCCAAGCCGGAGCCAAAGGCCAGGGGCATCAAAACGCGCCCGCCAGCGCCCGGCCTTGTCGTGGCGGAAGGTCTCGACGCAAGGGAACAGCGCTTTGTCGACGAGTACCTTGTGGACCAGAACGGTAGCCAGGCATACATGCGTGCCGTACCAGGGACGGCCGAGAAGACTGCTCGGACCATGGCCTCCCGCCTGTTGGCAAGAGTGGACGTGCAGGCGGCGCTCCAGACGGGCCGGGCCGCCCTGCAAGAGCGCACCCAGGTAACAGCAGCCCGAGTGGTGCAGGAGATCGCCCTGATCGCCTTTGCCGACCCCCGCGAGTTGGTCGAGACCAAGGTCGGCTGCTGCCGGCACTGCTGGGGCACCAACTTCAAGCGCCAGCGCACCCAGGTGCAGCGTGATGCCGACTTCGAGCGGTGGCGCCTGAAGGCCAAGGACGGCGAGGAATTCGACGAGGAGGGCGGCACAGGCTACAACCCCCACCGCGCGCCACACCCAGAATGCATCGAGTGCTGCGGTGATGGCGTCTCGCGTGAGGTTGTCAAGGACACCCGCTACCTGAGCCCGGCCGCTGCAGCGCTGTATGCGGGCGTGAGGCGCACCAAGGACGGCATTCAGGTGCTCACCCAGGACAAGGGCGCGGCGCTGGAGCGGTTGGCCAGGCACCTGGGCATATTCGAGAAGGACAACGGACAGCGGAACGACCCGCTGGCGCTGCGCACGCTGACGGACGCTGAGCGGGCCGTGCGGCTGAACAAGCTGCTCTCTGGCGACCCCACCTTGGCCTGCGCCCTGGCGGTGTTTCTGTCCCCGGGAGAGGGAGCATGATGGCTCGCCCTGTCGTCCCCAGCACGGCCATGATGATGGCCAAGATGCAGACGCTGACGGCCGAGCAGCGCGCAGCCTTGGACTTGTTTCTGCTCACGGCGAACCCTGCCATCTGGGTGCCACAGGACGGCCCACAGTCGGAGGCTTACTTCAGCCAGGCCGACATCGTGTTCTACGGTGGCTCAGCTGGCGGCGGCAAGACCGACCTGCTGCTGGGCCTCAGCCTCACGGTGCAGGAGCACAGCATCATCTTCCGGCGCGAGGCCGTGCAGCTCATCGGCCTGGAAGAGCGCATGACCAAGATCCTGGGCACGCGCAACGGCTACAACGGCACCGACCACATCTGGCGTCTGCCCGGTGCGCGTGTGCTGGAGCTGGGGAGCGTGCAGTTGCCGGGAGACTGGATCAAGTATCAGGGCCGCCCGCACGACCTGAAGGCCTTCGACGAGATCTGCCATTTCACTGAGATGCAGTTCCGAACGCTGATCGGTTGGAAGCGCACTGACAACCCGAAGGTGCGGCAGCGCGTGGTGTGCGCCGGTAACCCGCCTACCGAGCCCGAAGGCGAGTGGGTCAAGCGCTTCTGGGCGCCGTGGCTCGACCCGCACCACCCGAACCCGGCCAAGTTTGGGGAGCTGCGCTGGTTCGTCATGAACGAGAAGGGCGAGGACCAAGAGGTGCCCGGGCCGGAACCTGTGATGGTGGGGGGCGAGCTGATGCAGCCGCTCAGCCGAACCTTCATTCCAAGCTCCGTCGACGACAACCTGTTCCTGGTCTCGACCGGCTACAAGGCCACGCTGCAGGCGCTGCCCGAGCCGCTGCGCTCGCAGATGCTGCGCGGCGACTTCAATGCGGGCACTGCTGACCCGGCGTGGCAGCTGATCCCCACGGACTGGCTCAAGGCGGCTCAGGCCAGGTGGAAGCCACGCGCGGCCAAAGGCGTGATGACTGCCCTGGGCCTGGACCCCGCCCGTGGAGGCATCGACAAGACCTGTGCCGCTCGCCGACATGGCCAGTGGTTCGACGAGCTGGTATCTGCGCCAGGCGCTGTGACGAAGGACGGACCGACCACTGCGGGGTTCGTGGTGCCGCTGGTGCGTGATGGGGCGCCCATCGCAGTGGACGGCATCGGCATCGGGTCGAGCGCGCTGGACTTCATTGCCGGCCTGGGCCTGAACGTGCATTCCGTGATCGGCTCCGAAGGCAGCACCCTGCGCGACAAGGCTGGCCAGATGCGCTTCCGCAACAAGCGCGCCGAGATGTATTGGCGCCTGCGCGAAGCCTTGGACCCCACAGCAGCTGACCCTATCGACCTTCCACCCGACGCTGAACTGCTCGCCGACCTGGCTGCCGTTCGCTACAAGGTCGTGACCATGGGGCAGTACGCGGCCATCCAGATCCGCAGCAAAGACGAAATCCGCGAAGTGCTGGGCCGCAGCCCGGACAAAGGCGACTCCGTGGCCATGACCTTCGCGGCCGACATTCCCAAACCCGAGCCCAAGCCTCGGGCCAAGAGCTGGCGAGATCGTCTCGCAGCCTCTGGTTCCGAGCACTGGGACCAAGCGACTGCATGACTATGAACGACACATCACCCACCAGCCTGGCGGACGGCGCAGCGCGCGAGAACTGGGCCCGCTACCTCTACGGCAAGGACCGTGGCCACATCGACTACCTGCCCCATGCGGAGCGCTGCGAGAACATGTACCTGGGTGGGGGCCGCCAGATCACACCAGAGCAGCGCGCTGCGTTGATCGCTGCCCGCCGTCCGGGCTACGAGTTCAACCAGATCATGCCCAGCGTGAACAGCGCGATCGGCTACCAGATCCACAACCGGATGGACATCGCGTTCAAGCCGCGCGGCGGGGACTCGGACCTGTTCAAGGCCACGATCTTGTCCAAGGTGACGATGCAGGTGGCGGACATGTGCGCGCTGCACTGGCACGAAACGCAGGTCTTCAGCGACGGCCTGATCCAGCAGCGCGGGTACTACGACGTGCGCATGTCTTTCGACGACAACATCAAGGGCGAGATCGTGGTGGGCACGCTGGACCCTCTGGACGTCATCCCGGACCCTGACGCCAAGAGCTACGACCCCGACAAGTGGGGCGACGTGATCATCACCCGCTGGCTGACGCTGGACGAGATCGAGCAGATCTACGGCAAGACGGCCAGGAAGCGCGCGGAGGAAAGCAACGATGCGGGCGAGGACTTCGGCGACCTCGAAGACGGGGCGGATCGGAACAAGTTCGCAACCCGCAAGGACTGGGGCTACACCGATGCGTGCGCCACCAAGGAAGACGGGCTTGACCGGTACCGCGTCATCGACCGCCAGCGGTTCGTCTACGAGCTGACCTCCTGCCTGGTGTGGCCGGGCACGGGCGATGTGCAGGTGGAAGACACCATGGCCGCCGACTCTGTGGCTGATGCGCTGGCCAACGGCGCCGAGAAGGCCAAGCGCATGCGCCGCCGCGTGAAGTGGACTGTGACCACGTTCACCGCCACGCTTCACGACCACTACAGCCCCTACGAGCACTACACCGTGGTGCCGTACTTCGCCTACTTCCGCCGCGGCAAGACCGTCGGGATGGTCGACAACGCCATTGGCCCGCAGGAGGTTCTGAACAAGGCCGTGTCTCAGGTGATACACATCGTCAATTCCAGCGCCAACAGTGGCTGGGTGGTAGAGGAGAACTCCATTGCCAACATGACGATGAAGGAACTGGAGACCCGAGGTGCACAGAACGGGCTGGTGATCGAATACAAGAAGGGGAGCAAGCCACCCCAGAAGATCCAGGCCAACCAAGTGCCCACCGGGGTAACGCATCTCATCGACCGCGCGGACAAGGCGCTCAAGGATGTGACTGTTCCCGAGGCCATGCGCGGCCAGCAGGGCCCGGAGACCAGCGGCATTGCCATCCAGGCCAAGCAGTTCGCCAGCCAGCAGCAGCTGTCCGTGCCCTTGGACAACCTGGCCTACACGCGCCAGCTCCTGGCCAAGCGCATTTTGAAGCTGATCCAGCGCTACTACGACACGCACCGAATCTTCCGCATCACCGAGACGGACCCGATGACGGGCAAGCCCAAGGAAGAGCTGCTGGAGATCAACAAGTTCGACCCTGCCACCGGCGGCTACATCAACGACGTGACCATCGGCACCTATGACGTGGTGATCACCGAACAGCCGATGCAGGTGACATTCGAGAACAGCCAGTTCCAGCAGGTGATGGAGATGATGAAGGCTGGCATTCCACTGCCTCCAACAGCAGCAGTGCGGCACTCCAATCTGTCAGACAAGCACAAATACTTGGAAGAAATGGCCGGGGCCAGTGCGCCGCCCGACCCCACGGTCGAGGCGCGTGTGCAGTTGCTCAACGCTCAGACCCGCAAGACGGACGCCCAAGCCACCGATGTGAAGGTGAAGACTCAGTTCAGCGGCGTGCAGACCGCGCAGGTGGTCGCGCAAGTCCCGGCCACCGCGATGCTGGCCGACAGCTTGCTGAAGTCCGCGGGCTATGTCGATCAGGACGCAGGGCCCATCGTGCCCCAGGCGCCAGCCGGTCTGCCCACCGTGGACCTTCCGAACAGCACAGACCCCATGAATCCCGCCAGCCCCGCCGTTGGCGCAAACGACGGAATTGAAACCCTGGCCGCTGATGGCCTGCAAACCTGAAGGAGAACCCGACCATGAACATCCATGAACTAAAACGCCGTCTGCTGCCCTACAGCGGCTACATGAAGGCCGACGAGGACGGCTCGTCCGGGACCGGCAGCACCACCGAGGAGGAGCCGCTGGACCTGGGCAACGATGATCAGCCGGGCACCGGCACGACCGAGACGCCCGCACCCGCACCAGCTGCTGCACCTGCGCCAGCCAGCGATGCCAGCGCAGGTGAAGGCACCGGCGGCACTCAGAACGTGCCCTATGCCCGCTTCCGCGAAGTGAACGAAAACAAGCGTCTGCTGGAAGAGCAGTTGGCTGCCACGCAGCAGGAACTCCAGGCATTCAAGGCAGGACAACAGCCCGCTGCTGCCCCAGCACCTGCCGCAGCTCCGGCCCCAGCCCCCTTCGATGCGGACGCTGCTGAAGAGCAGTTCGCCCAGGCCTTGATGGATGGTGACGCCAAGGCAGCTGCAGCGATCCGGCGCGAGATCAATCAGCACATCGCGGACTCGACGCTTCAGCGCTTCGAGCAGGCATCCCTGCAGAACCAGGTGGCCGCCAAATCCGAGACCGTGGTGGCCAACGCGATGGAGGCTTACCCCTGGCTGGATCAGGAAGAGGGCGCCGTTGCGCTGGAACTCATTGAAGCGTCAGTGCGTGCCAAGGTGGCCGACGGTGTCTTGCACCATGTCGCCCTTGCGAACGCCATCGCCACCATCGCCCCGCGCTTCGCTCCGGAAGGCACCCCCAGTAGGGGTTCGACAGATGGCGGAGTTCCGACAGACTCTCGCATAGAGCGCGCTAACAAGCGTGGAGCAGCGGACTCTCTGCTGCAGCCTGCAGCTGTGCAGGCGGGCATGGGCAACCGTGCCACGGCGCCAAAGCTCGACGGCACCAAGAAGCTTACCGACGAGCAGATTTCTGGATCGTCTCAAGCAGAACTGGATGCCGCACTCGGCGTCGCGTAGCGCCTCAAGGCTGGCAAGGACTCACCCACCTTGCCAGCGTCTTCCCCGGGTTGTCGCCTTTGACGGGCGTTAAACAGTCAGGCGCTCTTGGCCGTCACAACAGCCATGTTTTCCGCAGATGGGCGGCGTCATGTCCCGAGAAGTAACTCTACTTATTGGAGAAAGACATGGCATTCACTGCATTCGGCGAACTGACGCCCATTCAAAAAGTCAACTGGTCCCGCGTCGTCTGGAAAGCCGCACGCGACCAGATGTTCCTCAAGAACTTCATGAGCGACACGGGCAACAGCGTCGTGCACCGCATCACTGAACTCACCGAAACCGAAAAGGGCACGCAGTGCCTGTTCCAGCTGGTTGCTGACCTCGTCGGCGACGGCGTGCGCGGAGACGACGAGCGCGAAGGTATGGAAGAGGCGATGGACGCCCACAGCCAGATCATCCAGATCGACCAAGTCAGCCACGGCACTACGAACAAGGGCCGTTATGACGATCAGAAGAACGTCATCAACTTCCGCTATCAGGGTAAGGACAAGCTCTCGTACTGGCTGGCGCAGCGCTCCGATGAGCTGGCGTTCCTCACGATGTCGGGCATCAGCTACGCCTTCAAGAACAACGGGGCACAGCGCGTCGGGTCGGTTTTCCCTGATCTGACGTTCGCCGCCGATGTGACGGCTCCATCGGCCAAGCGTTCGTTGATGTTCGACGGCACCAGCCTGCAGGTATCGGCCACTGGCTCGATCACCACGGCCTACGTGCCTAAGTACACGATGATCGTGGACGCCATCGCCTACATGAAGGAACACCGCATCAAGCCTCTGATGTCAGGCGGCAAGCCTTACTACGTGATGTTCGTTGCTCCCGGCACCCTGGCCGCGCTGAAGAAGGACGAAAACTACCAGCGCGCTGTGGTGGCTGTGGCAACGAAGGCTGGCATGGATTCGCCATGGTTCACCGGTGCGACCGTGACCGTGGACGGTGCCGTGATCCACGAGCACACGCTGGTCTACAACACCAAGGGCGCGGCCAACGGCTCGAAGTGGGGTTCTGGCGGCCTGGTCAACGGCACCCGCACCCTGCTGTGCGGCTCGCAGGCACTGGCGTTCGCCGACATCGGCGATGGCCACTGGGTCGAGAAGCTGTTCCAGTACGACAGCAAGATCGGTCTGAACATCGACCGGATGATCGGCTTTAAGAAGCCTGTCTTCCCATCGATCTACGACGCCACCGACGAAGACTTTGGGCTCGTGACCATCGATCACTACCTGCAGTAAGCAGCGCCCCGGGGACGGGGCCTGCAGGCTCCGTCCTTTCACTCTCCCCTTGTTGTTGAAAGGAGCCCATCGTGGCCATCAAGAAAAACGCAGCGCGCCAGGAACTCATCGTGGCGCATCTCGATATCGGCTTCGCCGATCCCACCACCTACGGCAGCGCCGAAGAAGCGTTCGACCTGCCCGGCAATGCAATCCTGTTCGGTGGCGATGTCGTGGTCAAAACGGCCTGGAACAGCGCCACCACTGCGACGCTGAAACTGGGCGATGCGACTGATGACGACCGGTACACCGCCTCCGCAATCGACCTGAAGACTGCGGGCCGCACTGCGCTGACCCTCACGGGCTACAAGCACACGGTTTCGGAGGCGCTCAAGGCGCTGATTGCGCAGACCGGGACGGCTGCAACGGCTGGCGCAGCGCGCATCACCATCAGCTACTACGTTGAGGGCCGCGCCGCCTTCAGCCAAGGCTGACACCTTTCTCAGTGGTCGGGTCACTCGTGGCCCTTTGCCCGGCGGCGTCACACCCGTCGGGCTCTTTTCAAGGAAAACATCATGAAGAAATACCGCTCCCCATCTGATCAGCCGATCCACGTCGCCCTCACCACGGGCCACACCGCATCCATCCCGCCCGAGGGCGTTGAGCTGGACCCCATGTTCCACGCCGAAGCCCGTGCCCGTGGTGCTGAGGCATTCGACGACGGCATCTCGACTGTAATGTCGGCCGAGCAACGCAAGGCGGAAATCTCCGCCGCGCTCACGAGCATGCTGGACGGCAAGGCAGAGGACGACTTCACCGCTGAAGGCAAGCCCAACCTGAACCGCCTGAAGGCGCGTGCGGGCTTCGCAGTGACGCGCGAGGAGGCCGATGCCATCTTCACCGAGCTGACGGCCAAGGTGTAAGCCATGAAGGTAGCGGACTTCATCACCGAGTTCCGGAGTGCGGTCGCCGACACGGAGACCCCGCACTTCTGGTCTTCGGAGAACATCGTCCGCTACCTGAATGAGGCGGTGCAGGAGGCGTGCGAACGCGCCAAGCTGATCGAGGACCGCCTGACGCCCGCCGTGTGCACCGTCACCCTGGAGCCTAACGTCTCCACCTACCAGCTCCACGCCAGCGTCTTCGAGATTAAGCGCGTCACGCTGCGCGGGCGCCCGCTGGACGAGACCAGCGTCGAGGAGATGGATGACGACTGCCCCGGCTGGGAGAACCTGAAGGGCCTTCCCCGGTGCTTCATCTTCGAGCCAGCCGCTGGTATCCGTTCGGCGAGCCTGCGCCTGGTGCGTATGCCAACGCAGGCCGACACGCTGGCTCTGACCGTCTACCGCGGCGCCCTCAAGCCGCTGAGCGCAGACATCGACACCGGCAAGCCCGAGATCCCCGAGCGCTTCCACGAACGCCTGATGGACTGGGTTATGCACCGGGCCTATCTGAAGCAGGACGCCGACACCTTCGACCCCTCCAAGGCCGCTGAATCCCTTGGCCTGTTCATCCAGGCTTTCGGCGAGCGCCCCGACGCCAACGTGCAGCGCAAGCAGCGCGACCGGCGCCCACCCATCGTCGCCATCAACTGGTAACGCAAGCCCCCGGTGGGGCTTTGTCATTTGCGGGCCTCTCTCAAGAATGGCCCATCACCCAAAGGGACCACCATGCGCAGAACACTCGCCCAGATCGCCGGTATCACCGCTCCTCAACACTATCGTAATGGCGGCCATGTGCGCGGGCCTGGCACGGGCACAAGTGATTCGGTCAACATCAAGGCCTCCAACGGGGAGTTCATCCTGCCCACTGACACGGTGCGCAAAGTCGGCGTGCGCCGCCTGCAGGACCTGGTGGACATGACCCACGAGCCTACCGGCAAGACACGTCACCCAGCTCAGTACGCTGATGGCGGGTTCGTAGGCTTGCAGAGCAGGACGCGGCGCCCTGGCTTTGATGTCGACTCCTTTGCTCAATCTATGGAGCAGCAGCGCGAGAACAGCACGCAAGCCGCTATTGCGGCGGGGCAGGCGGCTCAAGCCGAAGCTGATGCAGCCGCCGCCAGTCGAGGTAAGGCACCTGCAGCAGTTGCCGCGCCGCTGGAAAACCGCGTGGCCCAGATCCCCACTGGTGGACAGACAGCACCAGCGGCCGATGGCTCGCAGAGCAGCTGGACGAACACCGAGATAGGCCGCAACGTGTCGAACATCGCTGCAGCGCTGCCAGGAGCAGGGACGATGGTGCGCTCTGGGCGCATGCTGGGCTCCGCAGTCCAGTCGGCCAGTGCGGCCGGCGAAATCGGTGCAATCAACGCTAGCGGTGCAGCTCTGCGCACGCTCGCGCTCCCGGCCGTGGGTGCGGCGACGATGGCAAGCCCCTCCAGCGCCGAGCAACCCGGGCAGTCTGCGCAAGAGCGGCTGATGAACGCTGGTGCAGGGCGCGGCATGGTCAACCCAGCCAGCGTCAATCCTGCATTGCCACCGCCCGCGAGCCCACCGCGTACGCTCGCGGGCATTGCGGGGCTGACTGGGACAACCAACGATGTCACCCGCAACGGCAACAGCTACTCCGGCACCAACGTATCAGGCGACATCACCGTCAACGGCCGCGCGCCAGGCGGGGGCTTCATGAACACCGGCAACCCCTCGGCTGGTTCTGCTGCAACCCAGTCTCCGGTCGGTATGACGACAGATCAAGCTCAGCGGCAAGGTTTGGTGGGCGAGCGTGTGGGCTACAACCCCGCTTATGACCAGCGTCTGACCGGCACGCAAGGCTCGCCAAGTCCCCAGAACATGGCCGCAGCGGAGAACCTCGCTGCTGGCCAAGGGCAAAACGCCCGCGCTCGGCTGTTGGCTGCAGGGACTGGCCAGACACCCGGTGTGCAGGCCCCGCCCGTGCTGCACTCCGGCAACGACTGGCAGAGCCGCAACGACCTGCGCAATGCCCAGGTCAGCGCCAGCTCGATCACACAGTCCGACAAGTGGGGAAAGGGAGGTGACCGCACGGCTTCGGCGGCCTACCAAGCGCTGCTGGGTGCGGACAATGCCGCCCGCGTAGCGCAGCCGGGCGTGGGTGTGGCCACCATGCGGGAGAGCGCTGGGCTGCAGCGCGAGGGCATGCAGCAGGCTGGGGAAACCCAGCGCACTGGCATTCGGGCCGAAGGCGTGGACGCTGCCAACCAGATCAACCGTGGTCGCCTCACGCTGGAGCAGATCGCCGCTGGCTACACGAACAGGTCAGCTGATCGCCTTGACCGTGCCCAGGCGGAGCTGGAAGGTGCCAAGACGCCAGAAGCCCAGAAGTCGGCGCGGGAACGTCTGATGGCGCTGACGGGCAAGGCACCACAGAACGAGTGGGGTGTGCAGGTGACGCCCGCCACCAAGAATGCCGACGGCAGCTCTACCCAGGGCAGCGTCTACCGGTTCAATAGGGGGACGGGGGAGGTGGGGCGGGTGGATGAAGGACAGGGGAATGCCGGACAGGCCCCTGCAAAGGACAACATGGTCCGCGGTCAGGTCTATCAAACCAGGGGCGGCCCAATGCGCTGGAACGGGTCGAGCTTCGAGCGCGTCGGCTGAGGCGACGGCTCAGCGCGTGGCGGGCAGGCCGAACGCTTGTTCGTAGGTGATGGTCTTCGGGGTGCTCTTGCTCACGTCTACGCCACCGTCCACCGTGGCGACGAGCAAGGCCAGAACTCCCACCGCCAGTGGCAGCAGCACTAGGCCGGCAATCAGCCCCCGCTTGGATGTGCTGGTCCGCTGCTCCCGGTCGCTCGGCCACTTCAGGAACGACACCACCCAGGGCACCAGCAGGCCCACGATAGGCACCAGCATCAGCAGGGCCCAGGCGCCGTTGAAGCCTGCTCGCTGCAAGATCCGCCACGTGGGCACGACTAGCAGCGCCATGAGGGGCGTGATCATCAGCAAGACGATGAACCAGTGTGTTGGGCTGAACATTCCCATGGGTAATCTCCTACATACGCTACAGCTGAGGGTGGTTGCGTTGGCTTCCAACGGATCAATGATTGGTACGCGAGATGAGTGGTCTTCGAGAAACTCGTCGTCGCCATGCATGCACCTACAAGACAAGATATCTCAGCCTTGAGGGGTTCTTTTGGATATCGTAACTATGCGATACTAATTTCGAAATGCCAATTTTCTTACTCACACCTCTGTCCGATAACGAGCGCGAGGCTGCCGAAATCGTCTCCTCAAAAATTGAAGAGAGAGATCGGTATGCCGTCCCGGACGGGCGGAGCTGGCTTATTTCGTTTTCCGGAACAAGCGTGGAACTCTCAAATCATTTGGGCATTACTGGGTTCCCGGAATCGGCGCGCCCCAGCCTCAGCTCGGTGTTGATTACGTCGGTCGGTTCGTACTATGGACGAGCTTCAGCTGACATGTGGGAGTGGTTGAAAACTAGGGTAGAGGGCGTACGATGAATGCCACCCCTCCAACTGCGCGTCCTCCACGTGAAGTGACCCCCCAGTCTCCGGAGACGACTCCGTCCGGGCAGGGAGGGGGCGACTATTCCCCATTTGTTTGGAAGCAACTCGGAGACATTCAGCAAGCACTTGGCAGGATTGAGGCTTCGGTCCAGCAATTGGCTGTGGAAAACGCAAAGACTGCGCAGGCGATTGAGAGAGTTCGTGAGCACGTCGATGGCAAACTAGAGCGGGCTGGGGAAAAAGTAGACAGCAAGCTTGATAAGTTTGAGGGCACGCTTTCTGGCGTAACCCATAAGATATATGCAGCCGGGGTTGTGCTCGCAATTTTGGTGGCTGTCGGCGCCTTCGTGGTGAACAAGGCATGGGATTTGATGGCGAAAGCGGTGTTTGAACGCCCCCCTGCTCCGGTGGTTCAACCGCTGCCCCCGGTTCAGCCGGCCCCCCGCAATCGTCCGTAGTGGAGCCCGCCCCGAGCGGGCTTTTTCACGCCCGAAATTGTGCCGCAGAGGTCGATTTTTTTCCTCGCGCATCATGGGCGCATCCCAACCTCCTGGAGATGCAAATGACCCGAGACCCATGGCCAGCCGATACCCTGGCCCGCGCAGAGAAAGCGATCACCGACCTTGAAGCCTTCTGGGATCGCTTCCGCAATAGCACGACATATGGTCGCCAACTCGAACTCCCAAAGTTGCAGCCGATCCGCCGGGAGCTGGTTTCCGTCACCGAGGCCGACAGCTACGCGCTGGAACACCTCACAAGGCTGGACGACGTTTGCCGCCAGCTGACTCGCTCACGGCAACCGAGCAACTTCGACGAATCGCGGGTTGTGGTGTTTGGATTGGGTGACGTGTCGAACATGCGCGGTTGGATGGCCGAGCTGGGTTTGGTGAAGGATGCGGTGCCGCCTGACCTAACTCGCTAAGGTCGTGCTCAGTACCACGGATACTTCACCTGCAATCGATCCAGCTCCTTCTGTTCATCAGCAGGTAGTCGTTTCCCGCTGAACCTGCGCTTGTTCTTGAGATGCTGCAGTCGTTTTAGATCATCCCTATTCCAGAGGGCGCTAAGCACTATCAGCACCAAGAAAACGGAACCGATGATCCAAGCCATAGGAGCCTCCTGTTGCTCAATGTAGCATTTGGAAATCCGTCAGCAGTTGTCCCTTGCGTCTCTGCCACTATGGGGCCGGGCTTGCTGTCGGGCATCAATTACGTACAGGAGAGATTTCATGCGTCACTTCTTGGCAAGTGCAATCCTGGCAGTCTGCATTCCCGCTTGGGCGGATCAGCCCGTGACTTTCGCCCCCCGCGACAACGGTTTCGTGGTCAGTTCCACTGCGTCTGGGTCAGTCCGCAAGGACGGCCCTTTCCTGGCTGTGTCGCTTGCCCAACACACCTTGCGCCAAGGCAACCAGTTCAAGACACCGACCAAAGTGCTGGAGTACCGTGTGGGCCTTGCGCGAAACAATGCGCAGGGCAGGTGGGATGTGGAGCGCTGGTCCCCCGCCTTCCCGGCGAGCTTCACGCTGAGCCCGGGTGACACGCGGCAGTTGCCAGGCACCACAGCGCTCATCCCAATCGACAACCTGCCCTCACTCAAGGGCACCTGGTTGGTCATACAAGTGAAGGTGCAGCGCGAAGGAGTCGTAGGGAGCACTTACGCACACAGCAACGAGATCAAGGTCGAATGAAAGCACTCTGCTGCGGTGTCAGCCCCTGTGCACCTGGAAAAACGAACTCGCAGAGGAAAGAAATTCTGTCGGGTCCAGGATTCCAAGGGTGTCAATCTCCCATAGGTCCGATTCGCTGATCATCTCATCACTCCTCTCGCTTGAGTAGCGCGAGTTCAACATCGCCGGCCATCCGTTTACTGGCAGTTCGCCCGACCCCAAAAAGCGTGGCGCCCACTCTTTTTGGTACCACAGCTGTGACTCGCCGAAGGAGCCTACAAAGCTGTCGTATTCGCCCTTTCTGTGAGGGGTGGTAGACGGCCCAAACCACTCGTCGGCGCCATCCATTGCGCCTTTCTGAATCTCGACGCGGCTCGCATTGTCTTCCTCGTGGAGTCCTGCTTGGCGGCTCAGCATTGAAAACAGATAGTGGCAGTACCCAGCGCAGAAAATTCCCATGACTTGTGCGAGATACACCGCCTTGTTCGCGACAATCAATTGGACTGCCTCCTCGCTCACGAACCCTTCGTCACTGAGCTGTCCGCTTGCAATTGGATGCAGCGCGCCGACCGCAAGGTCGTATGACCAACGGAGTGAGTTGTAGCCGAACTCGCTGAGCGATAGGTCTTGCAGCACAGAACCATGCTCATCAAGAACGCGGACTTTGAGTGGAACGGGTTCAGACGGCGCCTTCTGCGAGAAGAAATTGAAAAGCCCCATTTTGTGTCCCAGAGGTGAAGAGTGAGCAAGGGACGAGCATAGGCGACGGCGCGCCAACTGAACTCGGCTTGATCGCGCCCCAGTAGGGTTTGCTCCCCCGCGCCCCGCGCGGAAGACTGCGGGGATGGCCAAAGACACCATCTCCTATGAAGACGCCTTCGGGCTCACATCCACCCCTGCTGCGCCCAGCACGGGAAGCATCAGCTACGAGGAAGCCTTCGGACTCCCGCCAGCACCACCCAAGCGCCGAACGCTCGCCTCCATCGCCAACGACACGGTGATCGAGGTGGCCAACGCCGCCGCGGGCGGTGTGTCCGCAGCGGCCAACTTCGTGCGCCCCGGCAATGCGGTCTCGGGCTTCATCGACAAGAACATCGTCGAGGCTGGCGAGGCCAGCCAGAGCGATGCCACCAAGGCTGAGAAGCAGCGCTTCCGCCAGGGCGTCGCCAATGCCGACGGCGTGATGGACGAACTCGGGGCGGTGGGCAGCTACGTGGTCAACAACCCTGTGCTCGCCGCGGCTCAGGCAGCAGGCTCTTTCGTCGGCCCAGGCCTGGCCGTCAAGGGCGGGCGCACGCTGGCATCCGTTGCGGGTCTGAACGCTGCGCGCGGTGGGCTAGCTGGCGGTGCTGCTGCGGGTGCTGCCATGGCTGGCGGCGATGCGGCTGGCACGGCCTACGAGCTGGCCAGCAAGGCGGGCGCCACGGATGAGCAGGCTGTGGCCGCCGGGCGTGGTGCAAGCGTGCTGCCCGCAGTCATCGGTGGTGTCGGCGGTGTGGTGGGCGCCGAGCGCCTGGTGGCCGGGGCCAAGGGCTTTGCTGGCAATGCCGCATCTCGTGCTCTGAAGACCGGCGCGGTGGAAGGTGCCCAGGAAGCCATCGAGGAGGGCGTGACCCAGTACGAAGGCCAGCGCGCGGCCATGCCGTTCGACGCGACCATTGACCCGACCAAGGGCGTTGCGGCAGCGGCCGGCATGGGCGCAGCACTGGGCGGGGCGACAGGTGCGGGCGCCTCGCTGCTTACGGGCGGGCA
Organism: Acidovorax sp.; assembly: GCA_030692685.1. Lineage (GTDB taxonomy): Bacteria > Pseudomonadota > Gammaproteobacteria > Burkholderiales > Burkholderiaceae_C > Acidovorax. Next base: position 36,651 of record JAUXZO010000209.1, read on the forward strand.
GGCTATAGGAGATGTGCCAGATACGGCCCCAGCGCTTAACCAACAAGCGCAAGCAGCTATCAAACCTGTAGCAACGACAGCCATTGACCCGAACGCCGGTCCGCTGTCGAAGGCGGCATCCATGGCGGGTGATCTGGGCCTCACTCCAGTACCTGCCGCGCCCACGGCCCAAGACCAGCGCGCGCAGCTGGATGCGACCATTGCCCGGCTGCCTGATGCGGAGCAACGTGAGGCGCGGCTGAACCTCGCGGATCTGGACAACGAATCTCTGCCCGCCGGTGTGCGTGCCATGCGCGACGCGCGCCTGCAGGAACTGGTCGGCGGAGCACCTGCGGCCCCTGTGGAATTAATCCCCAGCGACATGGAGCGCGGGCGGGTGATGCCCGGCTTTGATGCGCGGGTCGACGATGCTCCACCCACGAGGCTGTCTATCGCGCCAGAGCAGGGCCAGCAGCCCATTGATGGGATCGCCTTCGACGCACCGGCCATGCCCGCCCTCGCGGTGAATCCCGACGAAGCCCGCATCACCCAGCTTGCCCTCGATGCCGACCTGACCCCAGGCGAGCCGATGCAGTTGAACAAGGCCCACGCTCTGCGCCGGGCTGCTGCTGCCGAGGGCATCACCATGTCGGTGATCCCTCACCCATCGGGCCGCGGCTACGACGTGGCGCCTACCGCGCGCCTGGACCCTGCTGCACGTGCCGCCATGCCCCAGGATGAAGCCGCCGCACAGTTGCCGTTCGACCAGAGCCCATCGGGGCGCATGGTGGCCAGCTCAGGCGGTGGCGTGCGTGCGGAGACGCGGCCGGAGGCGGTGGCGCGTGGCAACACAGCGGCGGCGCAGCGCCAAGGGGTGGAGGCCGAGCGCCAGCGCCGCACTGAACTTGGCCTGAGCAACATCACCCCGGTGACCCCCGTGCGTGAAGGGGGTAGCGTTTCGCGACCCCCTTTGGCCTTCGACAACTCGCCTACCGGCCGCATGGTGGCGGGCGCAGATGGCTTGCGCGCTGAGCGTCGCTCCGAGGCGGTGAACCGCAACAACCCACCCGCCCCGGCACCAGCGCCGCAGACCGTGGCCAGCGCCAGCGGCGCGCCGTTCGCTTCGCGCCAGGTGGCCCAGCAGGCTTTGCAGCGCCAGCAGCTCGCGGGCACGCATGAGGTGGTGCCAGCAGGTGGCGATGAGTCGCTGGGTTTTGTGCTTCAAGAAAAGGGGAGAAATCAACCCCCAGCGCTTGACAGTAAAGCGCAAGCAGCTACTGAATCAGTAGCGGACCGCGCCCCCAACTGGCGCACCAACGCACTGCAGGCGAACCGCATCGCACGCGGCCTGGGCATCGATACCAAGGGCAAGCGCGTGGCTGAGGTGGTGGCAGAAATCGACACTGCAGATTCACAGCGAAATCAGCCGCCCGCGCTTAATGGTCAAGCGCAGGAAGCTATAAATTCTGTAGCGGATTTGGACCGGGCGAATGGACTCTATCCCCCCGGTGCTGCAACCCGTGTGGACGAGGGCCGCTGGCAGCCCGCCGTAAAAACTGGGCAAGGCGCTGGCCGGTCCATCCCTGGTGCCCCAGCATTCCCAGATGCAGGCAGCGCAGCCGCATGGGCCAAGTACGAGCAGGCCAAAGAGCGAGCAGGTGCTGATGTGCAGGCGCTGCAGCAGCTTCAGGATTCCATCCCCGGCAGCATGCGCAGCGAGGGGGTGGCCACCACCACGATGCGCCCCACCGAATCCGCTCCTGAGTTGGTAGCTGCTAGCGCTGATGTGGAAAGCGCTGGCGGTACATCAGGCCCGCGTCAGGGGGGTGGCCTGCAGCAGGAACGCCCCCCACGGTCTGGCCCACGCGCAAAATCTGATGGAAATCAGGCTCCAGCGCTTGGTGCGAAAGCGCAAGCAGCTATTAAATCAGGAGTGAATTCCAAGGCTGCGAGCCCAGGTGCAGCACCACGGTCCACCACCAGGATCGACGACTTCGGCGAGACGCTGCAGGGCGCCCGCAAGATGCTCTACGCGGAGGCATATGCCGACGGCATGGCCAAGGCCAAGGAGCTGGATACCCGCTCGCACCCGCTCTCGAAGACCTGGCCTGAACCCGACTACCAGAAGCTGCTGGAAGGCGGCACCAGCCGCGCGGCGGTGGACTTTGCGCGTGCGGCCCGTGATCACGTTCCCACGAAGCCACAGGCAGCGTGGAAGACCAAAGGTTGGGCGCAACTGGTGGAACAACTGCGCGGCCTCGCTGACGATGCCATCTCAGGGCGGATCGACACGTCGGCGGCAATGGCCGCAACCCGCGCGGGCGACTTCCGGGGGCAGGATGAGCTTCTGCAGGGCGCCGTGGCGCTCTACGGTGCGCTGGGACATGATCGGTCGCTCAAGGGTTTGAAGCTGACGCGAGACAAATACTCCCTCTACGACGGTGTGCGCCACGACCCGCCGCGCGTCATCTGGACTGTGTCGCGTGAAGCCAAGGGCAGCGCCTTCGGCAACTGGCCGCGCGAGCTGGCCAAGGGTGACACCCGCGAGGCAGCCATTGCAGCCTTCAAGAAGCGCGCCGAGGAACTGCTGGCCGAGGAGCGGGCACCAGCCAAGGGCGCGACCTTCGAGATCTATGGCAAACGCGCTGGCGGCGCCAGAGAGTTCTTCATCGGCAAGAAGATCGGCCGCAACGTCGCCGAGCTGAAGGCGGGCTTCGCCGACATCAAGGCAGCGCGACAGTACCTGGCCGACAACCAGCCGGAGCTGGAGAACCTGCTGGACAAGTACAAGGCCATCCCACCCGTGCGCTCAGGCACCAACGCCCCGCGCATCGGTGAGGACTACCGCAAGGGCGCGGATGTGACGCCCGAGCAGTTCCAAGAGGCATTCGGGTTCCGGGGTGTGCAGTTCGGCAACTATGTTGAAGGCGGGCGGCGCCAGCAGGATCTGAATCAGGCATACGACGCGCTGATGGACCTGGCCGCCGTGCTGAACCTACCGCCCCGGGCGCTGTCGCTGGGTGGCCGTCTGGGCCTGGCCTTCGGTGCGCGCGGCACCGGCGGGACGGACGCTGCAGCCGCCCATTACGAACGCGGCAACATCGTCATCAACCTGACCAAGCGCGAAGGAGCGGGCAGCCTGGCGCACGAGTGGTGGCACGGCCTGGACAACTACTTCTCGCGCGAGCGCGGCGACGGCGGTGGATTCATGACCGAGCGCGAGCAAGGCGGGGAGGGTGTGCGCGAGGAGATGCGCGCCGCATTCCGCGAGGTCAACGGAGCGATCAATCGCACGCGGATGCAGGAACGCAGCCGCAAGCTGGACGACCGCCGGACCAAGGACTACTGGACCACCAAGCCAGAGATGTCGGCCCGCGCCTTCGAGAGCTACGTGATCGCCAAGCTGCAAGACCAGAACGCGGGGAACGACTACCTGGCCAACGTGGTGGGCGCCAGCGCCTTCGCACTGGAGGGCGGCTACCCATACCCCACCGCGGGCGAACTGCCGGTGATCCGGGGCGCCTTTGATGGGTTCTTCGAGACCGTGGAGACGCGGCAGGGCGAGGGCGGGGAGACTGTGCTTTTCAGCCGTGATGGCGCGGGCCAGACTCCGGACATGGCGAGCGTGGATTCCGTCCGTGCGGCCGTGCGCGAGCTGGTCAACGGTATTGGCACCTTGCCCAACCAGCTGGGCCGCGTGGTGGTGGCCACCTCGCAGGAGATCCAGCGCGACTGGCAGCCCCTGATCGGGCCCGTCTCTATGGAGTCCGCAGACACAGGCCGCGCTGAGGGCTTCTACGACCCGAAGACCAAGACCGTCTTCCTGATCGCGGACAACATCCGCAAGGGCGACGAGATGGCTGTGGCGGCCCACGAACTGATGCACAAGCATGGTCAGGCGGTGCTGGGAGAGCAGGGTTGGAACCAGCTGCACGATGTCATCGGCACGTGGGCCAAGGCCACCCCGGGCAGCACCGAGCGCGCGGTGTACGACGAGGCCGCGCGCCGCGTGCGCGCCACCGGCCAGGAGCTGGCCAACCAGGAGATGTTCCCCTACGCCGTGCAGGTGGCGCTGGAGATGGGTGTTCGCCCGAACGCCATGAAGCCGCAGGGCTCTGTGGCCCGCTGGCTGGCCCAGGTCCGGAGCGCGCTGCGCACGGTGTGGAACAAGATCGCCGGGCAGAAGGGCGACTTCAACTCGCTGGACCTGGTGAACCTGGCCTTCGGCATCGCGCAGCGCGAGAACCCTGCGCACACCGTGGAACTCGATGCAGCGATGGCAGAAAGCGCAACCCGGGCCCAGGACGCGCTGAAGGAAATCAGCGATGCCGAGGACCTTTTCGCCCTGCCGAAATCCGACAAAGACACGGTGACCGGCATCGCCGCAGAACACGACCCCGAAATCAAGGTGCGCACCACTGAACTGGGCGGCGAGACCATGTACACGCTGGCCCTTCCGGATGGCACGCGGGCGACGATCACAAGCCGGGAGCCGACCAGAGACGAGGTATTCGGGATGGATCAGGCGACCGGGCGGTGGATCAGCGCACGGCCAGGGGAAAACGCACCGCCGGTAGGTTCGCGTTCCGACGTGTGGGTGGACGTCTCCGCGCTGAAACCCGGTCAGAACGGAGCCCGGGTGTACAACATCGCGGCGACCTTCGCCAAGAACACCGGGCGCATTTTCATTGGCGACCCGTCGGGCCTGTCAGATGCCGCGCTGCGGCGGCGTGCCGAGCAGATGTTGTCCAGCGCCCTCAAATTTGGCACAACAGACCACTTGGCCCCTCACCCGCGCCAAGTGGCCGGTGACGCTGCGCTTGGCGTGCCGCCGCTGCGCTGGGTCTATGGAGACCATGCTGGAAACATCGAGCGTCTCGTTGACGTGAACCAGCAGGCGCTGGAGAATGCATACCCAGACGCCAAGAACCTCAGCTATGACCTCGACACCGGCAACTTCATCAACGCTCGCACCGGCGAAGTCGTATCGCGGGCTGAGCTGGCTGAGCTCGCAGGAAGAAGCACCCCCCGAGCAAGCGGCAGCATGGAACGAGCAGCTGAAGCAGGGTGGCGCACGGTTGCGCGAGGCGCTGTCTTCCGTGCCCTTCTACGCGAAGGGAGCCCAAGCGGCGAGGGCCGAGGGCAGGGAGGACGCCTACTGGATGGGCTTGTTCGCCAACGAGCGCAACTTGAATCGGCCTCCGAAAGAAGCGGCGACCGCATCTTCTACAGCCGCCGCGGCGTAACTCCGGGCGAGCCTGACGCACCAGCGCTTGCACAGCGCATCGGCGCCGCCATTCAGGGCGCCACAGTCACCAACCTCAAGCAGCAAGCCGGTTTCAAGGCCACCGACTATCGTGGTCTTGGCCTGCAGGTTCTGGGCCGCCGCCAATTGGTGGACGTGTACGGCGACATGCTGCCCGAGATGCGCCGCTACAGCGATCTGATCGCTCGCATGGACGCCGACAAGAACGAGGCTGGCTCTGGTGCTGACCAGCTGGCGCAGGACTGGGCCAAGCTGCCCGACGAGCGTGTGCTGGCCGAGCTGATGCACGACTCCACCCTGGCGCAGATCGACCCCACCAAGGACTTCGTGGAAGGCGACAACAAGACCGATTGGACCAAGCTGCAGGCGCGCTACAACGCGCTGTCGCCTGGCGCCAAGGACGTGTACACCCGAGCCAGGGACACCTACCGCCAGCACATGCGCGACGTGCGCAGCGCGATCAAGGAGCGCATCGAGCGCACCGAGATGAGTTCGGAGCGGCGGGCCGCCCTGATCAAGCGGATGGATGACGAGTTCTTCGGGCACATCAAGGGCGTGTACTTCCCGCTCGCGCGCTTCGGGCAGTACCTGGTGGTGGTCAAGGACGCCGAGGGCAAGGTGGCCAACGTCAGCCGGGCCGAGACCATGGCCGAGGCCGACACCACACGCCGGCAGTTGGTGGGTGCGTTCCCAGCCGGCAAGGGATACACCGTGGGCAAGGTGCTCAAGGCCAAGGACTTTGTGGCCGAGCGCGACAGCGTGGGCCGGGGTTTCATGGAGCAGCTGTATGGCGTGCTGGACAAGCAGGGCATGGACACCAAGCAGCGCGCGGAGCTGGAGGATGCGCTGGGCCAGCTGTACCTGTCATCGCTGCCCGACCTGTCCTGGGCGAAGCACGGCATTCACCGCAAGGGAACGGCCGGTTTCAGCCAGGACGCGCGCCGGGCCTTTGCGCAGAACGTCTTCCACGGCGCCAGCTACCTGGCCAAGCTGCGCTACGGCGACCGCCTGCAGGACGAGTTGGGCGAGATGCAGCGCCGCGTGGACGCCGGATCTACCGACAGCGGCTTCGACTCCGTGAAGGCCCAGCAGGTGGTGGACGAGATGGTCAAGCGCCACGACGCGGCCATGAACCCCAAGACGAATGCTGTGTCCACCGCGCTCACGAGCCTGGGCTTCATCTTCCACCTGGGCCTGTCGCCCGCATCGGCCATGGTCAACCTGACCCAGACCGCATTGGTGGCCTATCCGGTGATGGGCGCGAAGTGGGGTTTCAAGAAGGCTAGCACCGCGCTGCTCAAAGCCTCGGGCGAGGCGGCCCGCGGCAAGAACGACATCACCGGCAGCCTGAGCGCCGAGGAGAAAGCCGCTTTCGACGAGGCGGTGCGCTCGGGCGTCATCGACGTGACCATGGCCCACGACCTGGCCGGCATCGCCCAGGGCGAAGACCAGAACGTGTCGTACAAGCTGCGGCCTGTCATGCGTGCTGCCAGCTGGATGTTCCACCACGCCGAGAAGTTCAACCGCCAGGTGACCTTCGTGGCCGCCTACCGCCTGGCGCGCGAGGCCGGTGCGAACGACAAGGTAGCGTACGAGCAGGCCGTGCAGGCCACCTACGACGGCCACTTCGACTACAGCTCCAACAACCGCCCCCGGGCGATGCAAGGGAACGTGGCGCGGGTGGTGCTGCTGTTCAAACAGTACGGCCAGAACATGGTCTACACGCTGATGCGCAACGCCCACCAATCCCTCAAGGGAGCGTCACCAGCAGAGCGGGCGCAGGCGCGCAAGGCGCTGGGCGGCCTGCTGACGATGCATGGGCTGGCGGCCGGGGCCCTGGGCCTGCCCATGGTCACCACACTGCTGTCAGCCGCCTCGATGTTGGGGGGCGACGACGATGAGCCATGGGATGCACAGGTGGCGCTGCAGAACATGCTGGCTGACACCTTCGGGCAGAAGCCCGCCGAGGTGATGGCGCACGGGCTGTCCCGGCTCACGCCCTGGGACATCTCGGGCCGGGTGGGTCTGGACAAGCTGATTTTCCCGGACGTGCAGGAAGGTTTGGAAGGGCAGCGCCTGGGCGAGTCAGCAATGACTGCCGCCCTGGGCCCAGTGGCGGGTATCGGCATCAACGTGCTCAAAGGCTTGCAGGACATGGGCGATGGCCGGTACCTGCGCGGGCTGGAAGCCATGGCACCCAGCGTGCTGCGCGGGCCGCTGAAGTCCTTCCGCTATGGCACCGAGGGCGTGCGCGATAAGTCGGGGATCGTGGTGCAGGACGAGGTGGGTGCGGCCGAGCTGCTGGGCCAGGCCTCGGGCTTCTCACCATCGAGCGTGCGCAACTCCTTCGAGGGCAAGAGCGCAGTGATGCAGCACGACCGCGCCCTGCAGGCCCGGCGCAGCGCCCTGGTGGAGCAGTTCGCCATGGCCGCAATGGCAGGGGACGATGAGGGCAAGGCGAGTGCTCGCGAGGACATCGCCGCGTTCAATGAGAAGAACCCCAACCGGCGGATCCTGCCGATGCAGCTGGCGCAGAGCGTGAACATGCGGCAGAAGCGGATCCGGGAGGCGCAGGAGGGGGTGTATCTGCCGAGCAAGCGGAGGGATGCGTTGGAAGCGGGGCGGTTCGCAGTGCCGAACTGAGCGCGGTCGAATTTCGTACGCACTCGCGGGCACATAACGACTATCAGTCGGTATGTGGCGTCCGGCGCGAAGGGTCAAACCGGCGATGCGCCGGTTTGCGCGCAATCGCAAAATGCACAGATTCCGGGTATTTCGAGCGTGCGGCCCCGCTAGGTCGGATTTCAAATCTGACCAAGCCGACGTATTGCGTCGGGCTGGTCTGCTGGGGCGTCGACGAATTTCGTCTTCACCACGTCCGGGCTAACTTTTGAACCGTGGACAAAGGCGTTTACACAAAGTCGCGCGTTGCGCCGCTAGATTTCACTCAATTCTGCGCGAGTCTCTCTTTCCAACAGGGGCATTCCCCGCAGTTCGTCGTATAAATATTTCGCAACCTCGTTCGCTTTCGACATTGCCGGAAGCACGACGTGAGTAAGCCATTGACACTGATCTGGAGACGCCTGCCTCAAGAGTTTTTGTGCTTTGATTCGTAAATCATTGTTTGAGTGACCAAAGGCAAGCAGCTCCGTTCGGAGAAGTTCCTGTGTCTTTTCGAAGGCCTGGTAGGCACTGTTTAGCGAGATTGCGCCACGTCGCATCTCCACATCCACCCCTTCTATAGGTTCAACTTTGTTGCGCAGACCCTGTACGTTAATCAGGTGATTCACGGTACGCATAAGTCGCTTTAGTGCAATGCGTTGGCGATTCACATCATCAAGCAAGCCTGTCACATTTCTTATGGTTTGAAGATGGATCTGTAGGTTGGCGGAGTGGAGTCGAATGTTTGATGCGTACCGGGTTTGCGACTGGAGGCCAAGAATCAACTCGACGAACTCCAGTTCATTTGCCTGATTTCTATTTCTGAGACTGGCCTCAGTTTCAAGTGCCGTTACTCGTTCCAACACTTCGTCTACGCGAAGAGTTTCCTCGGCTCTGGCCATGCTTTCACGAAAACTAGGTATTCGCCTTGGTTGTCGTGGATAGGTTGGCGAAGGATGTTGAGGCCTCCCGCTTGGCAAGCTCCTTCCTGCATCAGCGATTTCAGCGACGGCATCTGCTACGGCCGTGACCTTCCGCGCGATACCACCAACCACTCCTGCTGCTTGGCTAACCCAATCAGCAATCTTCTCCAGAAATGACATGTGTGACTCCTTCGGATCAGTGTAAGCGGCGGGGGAGCTGCGTCGAGCGATGCGCAAATTGAAGTGCACTAGGCACAATGAGAAAAGGCCCCGAGGCTGACGCCTGGAGGCCTTTGTCTGTCATTTGCGGAACGTCACGGCGAACATACGCGGAACGTGCTGCAAAAAATATAGCTAGAAAGCTATGGTGCCCGGGGCCGGAATCGAACCGGCACGCCTTGCGGCGGGGGATTTTGAGTCCCGCGTTGGGCTCCAGTACGACAGCAGCGCTGTCCAGCTCTTCGACTACCCGCCCCGTGATGTTCTGGATCGTCTTCGAGAAATCGATTGATGAGCTTCACCTTCAGATACTACGCAACAGGCGCGTTAAATCTGGCAAGGCAAAAGAGCCGTTTTTTCATCCGTGGTCGGTAGTAGGCCAACCAATACCAATGGTGAACCCGCCCTCCTGCCCAACTCAAAACGCAATTGCGACAGAAAAGTTAACTGTCGCTTTTTCTAAAAACAATGGTTAACTTTCCATTGACAAAGGGTTAAAATCACAGAAAACTATTGTTTTTATATAAAACAACAGTTAACCATTCATGAACACCCTCGGCGAATTCTCGCAAGCTTTGTCCGAAGCCCAGAAGGCAAGGAAGGTCACCGCCATTGATCTGGCGGAAAGGACAGGCCTGTCACCACAGGCTGTTCGGCAGATCCTGTCGGGTGTCGCGGCACCCCGGCTGACCAATGCCATGGCCCTTGCATCCGAGTTGGGGCTCGAACTGGTACTGCTGCCCAAGGAGGTTGCGCGTTCGATGGCTGGAGCCCCTATGGCCGAGCGGAAGGTGCTGACCGATGTGGAGCGACGCTTGGGCTTAAATGCCGCGTACAAGCTGCCGCCACTGCCCCCGCCTCCGCGCAGGTAGCCTTCCTCCGAAAAAGCACGGCACGGCCAGCGACAACAGGACAACCAACCAGATGCAATACCGCGCCCTCAACGTCTTCCTTGGCCCTCAAAAACACCATGTGGGGCTCCTGTTCCAGTACGGCACGGGTCCCAATGCCATCACGCGGCTGGTGCCGGAGCCGGAATTCTGGAGCGATGACAAAGCCCCGGTGCTCTCCCAGAACGCCTTGGTGGAAGATCCGCAGGCGCGTGTGGCCTTCTTGGCGGAATACACCGCCCAGCCGTTTTTCAACGGCGAAGGTGACAAGCTGCCCACGTTCTTTCTCAACCTGCTGCCCGAAGGGCCGTTGCGCCGCCATCTGGAGGAGATTGGCAACCTGGACAAGAACGACGACTTCGGGCTGCTCAGCCTGTGCGGCACGGATCTTTCCGGCGCGGTGTACGTGGACCAGGCCCCCCTTGACCACAAGAGTGTGGCCAAGGTGGTGACACAGGACAACGACGCGCTGGAGATGACGGTGACGCCCATCCCGCTGCCTGAGGCAACGTCACTGTCTGGAGTGCAGCCGAAACTATCGCTGGTGCAGTCTGGCGGGAGATATGTGGCCAGGACGAAGGATGCGAATGGCGTTCACATCATCGCCAAGCTGCCCACGGTCGAGTACCCACTGCTGCCGCAGGTGGAGGAGTTGTCGATGCGGCTGGCAGCAGCGGCTGGCGTGACCGTGTGCGACGTGGAGCTGGCGCCGCTGGAGAACATCGACGCTGACCAGCCGTTTGTGCTGGGGGAGGGGAGGCAGTTTCTGGCGGTGCGTCGGTTTGACCGCGTCGGCGCCAAGCACATCCACTGCGAGGACTTTGCACAGATTCTGGGAGTGGCTCCGGGGGAGAAGTACAGCCATCCGCTGGCCAGCTACGCGACGATGCTCCGCATCCTGGTGCACACGCCAGGGCTGGGTGTCGAGGCCGCCCTCGAAATGGTGCGCAGGATTGTGGTCAACGACTTGCTGGGCAACTTCGACGGACACCTCAAGAACTATGGGGTGCTGTATCAGGATGGCAGAACGCCCGAGTTGTCCCCCGCGTATGACGTGGTTGCCTACTCGGCCTACTTGGCGGGCAGGGGACATGCGCTCCGGTTCGCATCTGACGGGCCCAAACAGGCCCGATTGACACCCCAGGTAATTCGCCAGCTCTGCAACGAGGTTCCCGGCCTGGTGGAGCCGAAGGTGAATACGGTGATTCGGGAGACGGTTCGCAAGGCATACGAGGCGTGGCCCGACATGATCGCGGAGTCAACGCTGTTGGAAGAGCAGAAGGTGCGCCTTCTCCAGCACTTTGAGGCCACCGCTGCCATCGAGTCACTGCGAAATCGCGCCAGCAAGAAGGGTTGACGGTTCCCAGCGCGCCGCATTTATCCACCGCTCCAAGCGGTGATCTGATCTTGCACTGCCCCCTCGCGGGAGCCTCACGACTGGCGTTCTTGGCCACCGCTGATTCTGCGGTGCTCTCAAACAGCTTGGCTTCTGTACGTACAGATCAGGTGCTCTAGCGACCGTTCAAAGAGCCTTGTACGTACAAGGGTCGCCGTAATTTTCCAATTACTGCTCAAAAGCGATGGTTCTCAACAGCTTGGCTTGTGTGCGCAAAAATCAGGAAGTTCTAGCGACCGCTCAAAGAGCCTTGTACGTACAAGGGTCACCGTAATTTTCCAACTACTGCTCACAAAACGGTGCTCTCAAACAGCTTGGTTTCTGTACGCACAGATCAGCTACGTTGAGCATGCCGCGCATCTTCACCAACCTGGACCGCCTCTGACCGCCTCGTTTCAGAGACTGGGTGCAGACATGGCTTACGGCTTTAACTGGAAAACCGAGCTTCCTGAGCATCTGCATGATGCTGTTCAGCGCTCATTGGACTAACCGAATTAGTCGCAGCCCCAGCTTGAGCTTATGCCGCTGGACGTGGAACCGCCCCGGCAGATTGAGTTGGAATGCCCGGACAACCCCATAGGGCGCTTGGCGGCTCTGCTGCTGAAGTTGGAAGATTCCAAGCGCGCAGAGGCCGATTAGCTCCTGATGGCGCTGGTCGTCGCGCCAGATAGCACTAGACGAATGCAGCCAATGAATCGTCTGTTGAAATTATTCAATGTGGATTTGGACGGTTCTATAATGTCGTTCTAGACGTTGTGCTCATGCGATTTTGGACGGTTGGTCAATGCATAATTGGACGCATTTCCTAATCACGAATTGATACGATGCCAACGCCACCGGAGCTGATCTACCGTCACTTGACCGCGCGAGTTAGCGTTTCGCTGCAGGACACGCCCGCTGTGTTAGTGAACGGACCCCGTCAATGCGGCAAAACCACGTTGGTGAAGCAGTTTGCGCAAGGTGCTGCGTCTTTGACATCGGATGACCCGGTGCTTCAGGACCCGTCTGAAGGAATGACTTACCTAACGCTGGACGATCCTGCGGTTCTGGAAGCTGCGCGGACTGATCCAGTGGGGCTGCTGCGCCAACTTGACACGGCCATCATTGACGAAGTGCAGCGCGCGCCGCAGTTGCTTTTTGCTCTGAAGCTGTCAATCGATCAAGACCGGCGTCCTGGCCGGTTTCTGCTTACGGGGTCAGCCAACCTGCTGGCCCTACCCTCGATTGCAGACAGTTTGGCGGGCCGCATGGAGGTTCACGCGCTACTTCCCCTGTCCCAAACTGAGTTGCAGGGGCGACCGAGTGACTTCCTGCGACGCGCGAAGGAGCATGACTGGCCCATCTCGCACCCACTGTGGGTGACACCTAAAGTGAATGGGCAGCGGGACATGGTCCTGAATGCCCTGGCCGGTGGGTATCCTGAGATGCGTTCCCGCGCGAGTCCAGCGCGGCGCAGCGCATGGGCCAAGGCCTATATCCAGACCCTTGTTGAGCGCGACGTGCAGGACATTGCCCAGATCGAGCATCTGAACCACATCCCTCGTTTGCTGGAGGTGACTGCTGCGCACTGTGGCCAGCTCTTCAACGCGACGCAAATCGGCGGGCAGCTTTCGATGGATGCCCGCACGGTGGAGAAGTACCTTGGGGTTCTCGAAAAGCTGTTTCTGGTGCAACGCCTGCCTGCATGGAGCCGCAATGAGCTGGGGCGCCTGATCAAGACGCCAAAACTACATTTTTTGGACGCGGGGCTCCAAGCTGCTCTTACGCGACTCACTCCGGCAATGCTCACAAAGCACCGGGAGAGGTGGGGCTCCGTTTTGGAAACCTGGGTGTATGCGGAGCTGCGCAAGAGCTTGGCCTTGAACGACGATTCCTGGTATCTCGCGCATTACCGCGACAAGGATCAGGTGGAGGTGGATTTTGTCTTGGAGTCCCCCTTGCGCGAGGTTATTGGCGTCGAGGTCAAGGCAGCAGCCACCGTGTCGGCCATCGATTTCAAGGGGCTGCGGCGGCTCAAAGAGCACACCGGCAAGGATTTCATCGCAGGCATCGTCCTCTATGACGGTGACAAGGCTCTGTCCTTTGGCGAAGGCTTGTGGGCTGTGCCTCTGGCGGCTTTGTAAAGGCCCATCAATGCAAAGAGGTAGGTGTTTTGTCACTCCTTTTTGCATGTTCAGGTAGGGACTCAATTGCCTTGGCAACAACAACCGACGAGGGAGTAACCATGACAACTCTTCATGCCGTCCGTGCGGGGGATACCGTAGTTGCACGGGAGGTGGCCATGTCGATCCTGGGCTACTGATGTAGGTCGAGGCCGCAGCGCGGGAGGATATCGTCGCGTTCAACAAGAAGAACCCCAACCGGCGGATCCAGCCGATGCAGTTGGCGCAGAGCGTGAACATGCGGCAGAAGCGGATCCGGGAGGCGCAGGAGGGCGTGTACCTGCCGGGCAAGCGGCGGGATGCGTTGGAGGCTGGGCGGTTTGCAATCGAGGGGCGAGTGATAGCGCCGTAACTTCCAGGCGGCTAACCGTCTGTTTCCCTCTGATTGAGTAACCACGTGACGGCTGCACCATAAGTGACGATACCGTCGGGCATTTTGGTATTTACGATTCGTTCAAGCTCAAGTCGCTCGCAGATGGCTTTTTCGCTGGACCTCGCGGGCAGTATCGGCATACCGTTGACCAATTGCAGCATGTCGTCCGCTGAGCCTTTGTCCCAAGGTGTGTGGGGGCCAACTGGTGAAGCCCCGCGCGTACGTCGTGGGTACTGATACTGGAGCTCGCTGACTGACTGAAGTTTTGTGCTCATGGGTATCACGGTGCTGCTCGGTGTGGCGGTGATCCTTGATTTTGCAAGATTCGAGATGAGATGCAACCATTGCACCCATCTCAAATGCACTTCGAAAACGCCGCAGTAGCCCACGCAGAGCTTGAACATTCAGCATTGCGTCCTTCGCAAGGCTATGCCCTGGCGGGGTGTATGTCATTTGCAAAACCCTCAACGTGCTCTGGCCTGTGTTCCTCCGCAGGGCGCGCATACCACTGGAGCTCGATCTCCCGCGTTCCGCGGCTACTTATTGCTCGTCTTGCAATGCCTGCTAGGCTATGCTCGTTTGTAATCAAAAGAAACAGGCGGGAGCGCGGGCATGAGAAGAATAGATCCGGATCGCCGGGAGTGGTTGTTGCGGCGAGGAAGGATAGAGCGGCAGTTGCACGTGAGGTTGGCCAACTTAGCGGCCGCAAGTGGCATCAGCCGACCTACCAAAATCAGGAGCTCGGTTGTCGTGGTCCCCAACCTGCTGATCGCCGAAAAGGCGGAGCAGAGGCAGCAGATCTTGAGCGTCATCAGCCAAATCGAGCACCGTTTACGCTCGGGCAGGCACAGGGTAAAACTTGATTTTTCGCTAGTGAAGAAGATATTTCCGGGCGGCATGCTTCTGCTTCTTGCTGCCCTGTCACAGTTGGCCGACACCTACAGCGGTCGGATTTCGGCAAGGTGCCCTCCGAACTCCCTGGCCGCGCAGTTGCTCAATCACTTTGGACTGGCGAAGAAGCTCAAGGTAAATCTACGCCTGAGTCGCCCCACTCACAACTCGGTGTTGGCATGGAGTTTTTTGACCGGCACCCAGGCTGCGGGGGAGCAGGTGACTGCGCTTTTAAACAGGTATCGGGAAGGCACTAATGCTGCGATTCCGGAAGGGCTTTTTGCCGTTTTGACCGAGGGACTGACCAATGTCAGGCAACACGCCTACAAAGGCTTGGCCCACATTCCGGAATCATGGCGTAAGTGGTGGCTGTTTGCTCGCTACGAGGAACCCAAATTAGGTGCGGACGGAAGTTTGTACATCGCCATCTACGACATCGGCGAAGGGATCCCGGTGACCATGCGGAACAAGTTGAAAAGGAACGAAATCGTTGTGGACTTGTTGGACAAAGGTGGCAAGCATCTGTCACTATCTGATGGCGTAATGTTGGACAAGAAATTGATGTTCGAGGCCGTTGAGCATCGGCGATCTCAGACCGGCGAAGGGCACCGAGGCAACGGTCTGCCTGAAATGAAGGATTTTGCTGCTTCCAACCAGGGTGGCCGCCTCCATATCATTTCAGGTCGGGTGCAGTATTCGATTGTCCGAGGAAGCTCTGAAGGTCAAGTGCATGGGCATAGGGATGAATTGCCGGGAACGCTCCTCTTGTGGGGCCTGCCTTTGATGGCAAAGGAGAGTTAGCATGAACATTCGTATTATTTCTGTCGCGAATGATTTTTCGCCATCGCCTGCTGGCAGGTTTGTAGATGATGGTCCGTATCCCGGAGCGCTGTTTCGGGAGGAATTTTTGCTGCCTGCTATGAAGGGCGAGCAGTTGGTGCACGTAGACCTAACCGGCACGGAGCTGCCTGGTTCTTCATTTCTTGAAGAAGCGTTCGGGGGCCTCGTACGGGCCGGCTTTTCAGAGGAGTTTCTGCGAAAGCATCTCGTTGTTCGGTCTTCCCGGGAAAGCGATTCCATACGTGTATGGAGGTTCATTCAGGAAGCTGCTACGCGCGGCACCAGGATGCACTAAGAGTGTGGAAGGACCTGCTCCCCTGGCTTGCACCTGCTTTCACTTTAGTCGGATGGTTCATTGTCAATGGGCAAAACAATGAACGCGAGCGACGAAAAGAGGCGCGGGCGGCCGCTGATCGTTGCAAGACCCTGGCGCGAGAGGTAACCCAACTAGGGTACAACTACTGGCTTGGGCAAGGGAGCGTCGCACCCTGGCAGATCAAGGCTCAGCTCGAAGAGTTAGAGGTGGAGATCACAAGGTTTCCTGCCGATAAGGGGCGCAACAAGTTGATCGATCGGCATATCGATCTCGTCGAGGCCGTAACCGGGTTGGACTTTGAGTCGGCCACAATGAAACCTCGCCCTGTCGGTCACGCGATCTATCGCGAAATGGCTATAGCGCGTCAGCGGTTGCTATCGGAAATTGAGCAGCAATTCTCAGCACACTTCCAGTGAACGAATCGGCCAAGTGGTCAGATGCTGCAGTTCCTGCACGGGATCAAGATCGAACCCAGCAACTACCGGGCCCACGTGTTTGGCGGTAGGGAGGAGTTGGGCGAGTTCGGCGCCCCGCACATCGCCGCTGCTATCCGTCAGTGTGCCGGACCTGTCCCCGTGAAATAAGGCTGGTATGAGAACGTCGAAGACGCTGAGGAACTTTTTGAACGGTTGGTGGTGCTGCATGGGTTGTTCAGTCGTAACTAGCCCGTAGGAACTCCGCGGTGCGCGACAGCCCCGTCATGCGCGCTATCTCGCGCTCCGACAGCGTGTCCCTCACGTGCAGCCGTCGGATCCTGCCAATCATGTCCATGGTGATCACTCCTCCAACCCCGCTGCTTAAATAAACAGCAGGGTAGGTAAACACCTGGCTCATTTTTACCTCGGCACTACCTGCAAAACTGGCTCAGTTTCCAGTCGGCGCAACATCAAAGGTGAATGCGGGGATCCGGGAGACGGTTCGCAAGGTATATAAGGCGTGGCCTGAAATGATCGCGGAGTCAACGCGGCTGGAAGAGCAGAAGGTGCGCCTGCTTCAGCACTTTGAGGCCACTACCGCCATCGAGTCACTGCGAAATCGCGCCAGCAAGAAGGGTTGACAGTTGCCAGCGCGCGGCATTTATCCACCGCTCCAAAGCGGTGATCTGATCTTGCACTGCGCCCTCGCGGGAGCCTCACGACTGGCATTCTTGGCCACCGCTGATTCTGCGGTGCTCTCAAACAGCTTGGCTTGTGGGCACAAAAATCGGGTAGCTTTAGCTACCGCTCAAAGAGCCTTGTACGTACAAGGGTCGAAGTAAGTTCCAACTACTATTCAAAAAGCGGCGCTCTAAAACAGATTGGCTTGTGTGCGTACAGATCAGCTAGCACTAGCCACCGCTCAAAAACGTATGAATCGCCCCGGGATTGAACTGACCCCCAGAAAGTTGGACGGTTGCATTGCACCATGCCGGGGCGGGCGCGAGGTGTCACCGTTCGGCTATGTCAAGGCCAGAGCAGAGGAGGGCGGTGTCACCCTTGAACTATGCTTTGTCACCGTTCCACTATGGACGGGCGGGGCCCCGGTACCGCCCACTCGCGCTCGCCTAAACCCCCAGCCCGCCCATGAAACCTCGATCTAGTGCAACAGTGACAGACGGCAGCCAGCTTCAGTTGCCCATCTGGCCCCAGGATCTGCGCGGGTTGCCCAAAGCCTTTGCCAGGTCTGCTCTGTTCACGGCAGCCAACATGCGCAAGGGCAAGCGCAAGAACATGAAGCGGTGACTCATCGCCACGGTTTGGGGCATCAAGATCGAGCACACAGGGGAAGAGTTTAGGCAGGGGGATGAAGATTGTTTTCTTCAGATCCTGCACATTGCGCGAAACCAGGAGCTTGGAACGGACGTCCGTTTCAGTGCGCACTCCATGATCAGCGAGCTGGGCTGGACAAAGATACTTCGAGCTACAAGCGGCTGGTGGACTGTCTGGCACGCATGAAGGCGTCCTCCATCACTCTCACGGTTGCTGCAAAGCAAGGTGGGCAAGAGGGCTCTCGGGCTCGCTCATCCGGTCGTTCAGGTGGCGCGAAGATGGCGATGGCCAGACGCCTATGCGCCAGTGGGAGATACTGCTGGAGCGCGAGATCATCAGTCTGTTCAACCCGCACAGCTACTCGCGCCTGGATTGGAAAATGCGCTTCAAACTCCCGACGCTGGAGAACCTTGTCGAGCACGGTTTCTTCGCCAGCGCAATGGTTGATCCGCGGACGGACCTAGCCCACGTTGAGCGCAATCGCCAGTACCTCTCCATAGTCGAACGGTGACACTATGAGCGCAGAGGAACCCACCCACACAGCATCGTCTCCACGGTAGGTCAAACATCGGCTCGCGCACCATTCTCACCCACGGATGAAGGGGAATCCCGCTGTCGCCACGGTTTTGCGTTTAAGCACCTAAGCCGTTGATTTGAAAGTTCTCTCGACGGCTTCGCTGCCCTCCATGGGTCTACTTTTATGCACTGCCCATGGGTCAGTGGTGCGGTCTATTTTTGTCCATATTTTTGGACAAAATGCGGCTTTTCGCAGAGAATTCTGAACACATGAACAATGCTTCGGCTGATTCCTCTGTCCTGCATCGCCAGCTTCTTCTGCAGTTGGGTGATCGCCTGCGCCGGTTGAGGAAGGCGCGCAAGATGACAACTGTGGATATGGCCAATCGTGCGGGCATCTCGCGCACCACACTGTATGCCGTCGAAGCGGGTGATCCTGGACCG
This sequence comes from Acidovorax sp., assembly GCA_030692685.1. Classification (GTDB taxonomy): domain Bacteria; phylum Pseudomonadota; class Gammaproteobacteria; order Burkholderiales; family Burkholderiaceae_C; genus Acidovorax. Next base: position 55,275 of record JAUXZO010000209.1, read on the forward strand.
TCGATTGGCACGTATCTTCGCGTCATGGGTGAACTGGGCGTGGCATCCGACCTCGCTTTTCTTGCGGGAGACTTGGTGCACGCGGCCCCGGCAGATTCGGCCGCTGCTCGCTCCCACCGGCCAGCTCCCCAGGTGCAGATAGTGGTCCGCACGGACAACAGGGGGCATCAGGCACAGGATCTGTTGAGTCTGGCACTTCACGAGGAGGCGGTCGAGCTGGTGCGCGCGAACCCGAAGCTGCTGGAGGAGGCCAAGCGCACCACAGAGCGGTGGATTGGTGTGGGCAACAAGCGGTCTCACGGCCTTTTTTTGGAGTGGCTGAAGATCCTCCAAGAAGCGCAGTGGAGAAAGGTGCTGGGTCGCTCCCGGCATGCTCAGGAGTTGCGCCAGGCGTCACCACTACCCACGGTCTTACCTGATGAAGTTCGCGAACGCATCTTGCGCGATGTGTCGAATCTCAAGAAGGGCGTCGTAGTTGGTCACGGCGGTGCTACGCCATGAATCGCGAGGAGTTGGAGCATCTGATCCATTCCTCCACTTCGCGGCCCTTGCGGTGCGTGGCTTCTTCTTGGAATGTGTCGTACAGCACGCTGGCCGGTGCATGTTGTTCGATGCCCATGGCATCCTTTTCCTTCTCGGCGCGATCCTAGGCAGACTGAGCGAAGGCCACCCTTTCCACGGGTGCGAAGGCGTTGCGATGGCCGCAAGTATGCGAGTCCAAGAATCGCAACGCTCGCTGCGAAAATAACCACTAGTCATCTGATTGCGGTCCAAATCGCATTGATTGCTTAGTTTTTGACTTGAGCCCCACTGCAAAGAGTAAAAACGCAACGTGCGTTGCGATTGACTTGTGATTGTATCGAAAATCACTAGAATCTAAGTGATCATTGCGATTCAGGAGTGCGACCATGCGGATACCAGTAACGTCGGTTGAAACGGTGGGTGCGGCCATCCGCGCTATCCGCAAGGTCAGCGGCATCCGCCAAGACGATGTTCCAAGCGTAAGCCACATGTTCCTGCGCGATCTGGAGAAGGGCAAAGAGACCGTGCAGTTCGGGCTCGTGCTCAAGGTGCTAGATGAACTAGGCATCCGCATGGTGCTGGAGGTGCAGGAATCGCATGGACACGCGGTTGCGATGGCTATGGATCACCTATTACCCAAGGACCGTATGGTGCGCACCCGGACCAGCAAGAAGGACGGCGAATGACCGTCCGCACGCTCCAAGTCCTCATCAACGGTGCTCTGGTGGGCACGCTGCGTGATGCGGACAACATCTGGTCGTTCCAGTACGCCAGCACTTGGCTGGAAAGCCCCAGCGCCTTTTCGCTGGCCCCCTCCATCCCTTTGGTCAGCGACTGGCAGGTGGACGGCGCATCGGTGCGGCCCGTGCAGTGGTTCTTTGACAACCTGCTGCCCGAGGAACTGATGCGCCAGGTACTGGCAAAAGAGGTGGAAGTCGAGTCCACGGATGCTTTTGGCATGCTGGAGCGCATGGGCATGGAGTCCGCTGGGGCTCTGGTGCTGCAGGCCGAGGGCGCAGCGCAAGCCGAAAAGGGCACGCTGCCGCTTTCCTGGAACGACCTGTCACAGCGCATCCGCAACCTGCCCAGGGCATCACTGAACAAGGACGCTCCCAAGCGCATGTCTCTGGCCGGGGCACAGCACAAGATGGTGGTCCTCTTCGACCCAGAGCGCAAGGAGCTGAGCGAGCCCCTGAAAGGCACGCCGTCCACCCACATCCTCAAGCCGAACTCCACGGCCGAGGGCTACCCCAACTCAGTGATCAATGAGACGTTCACCATGTTGCTGGCCGCGCGCTTGGGGCTCAACGTGCCTGAGGTCTGGAACTTGTACCTGCCAGAGGCTGCGTACATCATCACGCGCTTCGACCGCGCACCAGGGCCAACCGAGCCGATCCGCCTGCATGCGCTGGACGGCATCCAGGTGCTCAACGAGCCCGCCCACAACAAATACACCAGCGCGACCCTTCCAAAGCTCAAAGACCTCATCGGCCAGTGCCGCAACAAGGCGCTGGCGCGCATGGAGGTGTACCGCTGGATCGTCTTCAACACGATGGTGGGGAACTCGGACGCGCACCTGAAGAACATCTCGTTCCTGGTGGACCATGACGGCAAGCGCGTGGCGCCTTTCTACGACCTTCTGTGCACCGCGGTCTACCACACGCGGGTGTACAGCGACGACGCTGTGGTTTGGCCCCACGAAAAGCTGGCATCCCCCATTGCAGGCGCGAACTTCTTCTCGGACGTGACCTACGAAAAGCTGATCGATACCGGCATGGAACTGGGGCTCCCCAAGTCCACCGCTGCGCGCGAGGTTGCAAAGATCGTAGGCAAGCTGAGCGAGGCCGCAGAAGATATCGCCAACAAGCTGGAAGCCACCATGCGCGATGCTGACGGCCCGCACGGAAGCCCGACCCCTGAGACCATGGGCGCGGAATCCCGTCTGCTGCGCTCTATCCGCATGATCGTGATCGCGGACATGCTTGCGCGTGTGCGCTTGCCAGCCCACCCGTGAAGGAGCCTCGATGACCAAAGCTATCAGCGTCAGCGCAGCCGTGCCGAAACCGAGCCGTCGCAACCCCTTCAAGGCAGGGGGACAGCCCGCCCGACAGTTCGATCAAATGCTCAAGCTCTACGCTGAGGGCCACCGCGACCTTCTGCGCTTGGGACCGGCACGGTGCATGGGCAACAACATGGCCGTGGCCTTCTGGAGGATCTACGGCAGCAAGTGTGGTACTTGCGCGTTGGATCGACGCAGCCTCAGGTGTTGATGTCCCGCGTCGCGCCGACACAGAAATCCGTGGAGGATTTCAAAGCCATCTTCGTGAGTTCCTACGGGGACAAGAGCAGAGGCCGTGCGTTTTTCAATGGGAACCCTGATCACCCCGCATGGGGCTCTTCGCAGTCTCTGCAGCCGACTACCTCGACCATGACGGGGTGTTCGTGCACGATGACATGGGCGTTTCGGTCGAAAAACTCGCAGGGGGCTCCATCAGTCCGCTGTTGGGGGGTTGGTTCGAAGCCTGGTGTAGTCGCTACCCCAAGTCGGCGCTGTGGACAGCACGGGGGGTGGTAGATCCAAACGGACGGCTGTCCCTCGACGCGATCCTGTCCATTGCCCTGCCAGAGGACTACCAGCCAGTGCGGGCGCGAGAGACCACCCTTCGGCCCCACGATGACCCGGACAACACCCCGGAGTACGGGCACTGGTTTGACCTGTCGCCTCTACCGGATGCCGACGCTGATGACGATGGCGCAGGGCGACCTGGAGTCTTTCGCGGCCATGGTGTGCTGGATGAGTTGATCAAGGGCCCCATATCGAGGGTGCGCGGTGGCTCCGGGTGGTCCAGCACATCCTGGGATGCGATCAGCCCCTCCAAGGCCGTCGCCAAGCTCCAGCGGGAGAACCCTCGCCTGGTGGCTGCAGTGGATCTGCCAGAGGCTCCCCCAATCGCCTGAAGGTTACGAGCGCTGGTATGTCATGCAGGATGACGAGTCATAGCCCACGAGGATTGAGGGACAACTGTCAGTCCTACGCTATGCTGGTGAGATTGATAGTTACTTTTATGGTCGGGTGAATTAACATTTAATAATAGCGATGAAAATAAAAATACTCGACAGAGAATATGACGACGTGCAGGGTAGGGACGAGGTTGTTGCCGCATTCGAGACCCAGCAAGGGCCAGTACAGATTATTTTATCCTCGACGAATTATTTTTTGCTGTGCGGTCGGAGCTTGAGCGGTCGCTATCACCTAAGAAAAACATACTACCAAAATGGTTCGTATTCTCGGGATAATCTTGCACCTGCGGAGGCAAAGTCAATTCTGTTGCGTCATTTGGGCAATGATTCTTCGTTCAACGACAGCAACGATTTGACTTTTGATCGGATCGAAACCGAGATAAATGCCCAGCTCCGTGATGAAGTAGAGCTTGAAAACCCGGTCACTCCCGTATCAAAGTTTGAGGGTACTCCCGCTGCCTCCATCGAGCCTGTAGACGACAAGGTGGCTGGATACGACAAAGGCACATGGATTATTGCAGCCGTGCTTTTGGTAGTCGGGGTGATAGTCGTTGCGAAAGTTATGGACCCGGCTGGCAAAAAAGAAAAGGCTGAGGCTCAACTGGCGCGCGACATAAACGAATTTGAGAAAGAAGAAGCGCGACGGGAACGAATGGAGGAGGGTCTCAAAGCCCGTGACAGCTTCGATGAAGCGATGCGAACCGAGGCAGGTCAACGTCGTGCCAGGCTGGAGAAGGCCTCCAAGACCGTGAGAACCACCAACACGAATGGGGTTCGGCTGGACCAGTACATCCTCCAAAAGGGTGGGATCATTTCATGCACGACCACCCTGTCAGGGAATTCCCCCGCTATGTTCAATTGCGATGGCGATGTGTAAGGTCACTACCTGCAGTGCTTTCATGGTGCCGTAGCCTCTACGCAATGCGCCAATAGCCGGAGCATACGAACTGGTTCATCGTTCCAGGCTAGTCAGCTCACCCTCCACAGGCCCCGCTGCTGCAGAAAGTCGGTCCATGAAACTGACTATTTCTGGCTGCATGCGGCGTTGCATGCTATTTCAGCTCATAGAGCCATGTATCAGGCCATAAGCCGACCGCTGTCGGTTTAAGCAGCTGCAAGATCACTTCCGCAGTGCTTGCACTTAACTGCTGCCTTCAGAATGGTTTCCGCGCAGAAAGGGCAAGTCTTTGACTCGCCAGCGGGTTTACTGCCTGCGGTTGCCGCCACCAGTTCTTTGTGGCGACGCTCCTCGGTTTCACGTTTCCCGGTCTCAGCCGTGCTGAGTCGGCTGTTGTGCTTCTCGACTGCGCCGTAGCCAATCACGAACTGAGCCATGTAGATGCAAAGCAGCAGTAGAGCCCCAAAGCCACCACCGAGCTTCGCCATAGCGGCAACCGCAATCGCTGCAAATGCACCGACGATGAAAGGGATCACCATACCTGGCCGGGAATAAAGCAGTCCGAGCGGGCCGAAGACCAGCGTGAGGAAAAACTGCATGCCCTGCGACTTTCTGTTCATGTGCCTCTGCCCCATCAATTGTTTGACAGCCCACCGTGCATTGATGAGCGATGATGCCTTTTGTAACATCATAGATCACGCTACTGGAGATTTGCATGAGACTGAGTGGTATCGCAATGGGCGGGGGGAGGGGACTGAGCAACCCGCTACGCCGGATGAGTTGTTTGCTTTTGCTCTTCTTTTGGGGAGCGTGTGGAGCGGCCCAGCTAAAGGACCTCAGCGATGGTGTGAACGGCAGATTCGAATACGAGTCCATCACTCCACCCAACCGTCATCTTTATGCACGCCAGTTGCTTGGCGGAACTACCGTCGCAACGATCTCAGCTGAGTTGCTAATGCCTATAGGAGTTGCCAAAGACGCCAAAGTGCCAGCGGTAGTGCTCAGCCATGGCAGCGGTGGGGTGGAAAGCAACCTCCGCGATGTATGGGCCAAGGAGTTGAATTCCGCTGGCTATGCCGTGTTCATCGCCGACAGCTACAAACCTCGGGGCGTGGTGGAGACAAACTCCAACCAAGAACTCGTGCCATACCCCGCCCATGTGGCCGACACCATGAATGCGCTGCGCATGCTGGTGACCCATCCTCAGATTGATGCGGCGCGCATCTTCAATATCGGCTTCTCACGAGGCGGCAGCGCAGCTTTTGATACGGCTTGGCCCACATGGTCAGACCCAGTCAATACCAGCACGGTGAAGTTCGCGGGGCATGTGGTGTTTTATCCCGGCAACTGCAACATTCGATACCGTACTGATGACCGCGAAAAGGCGACCGCGCCCATCTTGGTGCTGATGGCCGACCGCGAGTTGGAAGAAGCCCAGGACGTGGCGGTGTGCCGCCGCTGGTATGACGAACTGATCGCCAAGGGCAACAATATTCGCTACAAGGAGTTCAAGGGCGCACGCCATGCCTTCGACACGCTGAACTTCACATACCGCGTCAACCCGCGCACCACCAGCGCCAAGAACTGCGACATGGAGTTGTACATGACCATGAAGGCTGGTAGCGGCCTGGGCAACAACGTGTACGACTTCAAGAAAAAGCGGCCCATGACGACTGGGGCGGAGTTCGGACTGGCTGTCAATGAATGCCAGGCGCTGGTGCCTGGATCGCGCGGTGGTGGCGAAGCGAAAGCGATTCAGGCCCAAGCGGTGCAAGACACAATGCAGTTTCTTGAAGCGCTTCGGTGACTGGGGTGTGGTTGAACTCTGATCATTGTGTTGTGCAGGGCCGTCTCACATAGTGCCCGTGATCAGCTTTTGTGCGCTGGCAGATCTAGTGGCAAGGCGACTTGGTGAACCAAACTGGTGCTTCGCGCTCAAATGAGACACAATGAATGCTCAAAGGATAAGCCATGACCAAGCCAACGCTGAATGAACCCGATACCCAAGGTAGGTCCCAGACCGTGGTGCTGGAACAGCGTGGAGTGACTGTATTTGTTGACCCTCACGCGAAAGTGGGGGAAAAGCTTCGTCTGAAGTCAGGCGCCAAGAATTCGCATGCCACAGCGGTCGTGTTTATAGAGGGGAAAGACTTCTTCTTGCAGGCTTTCCGTGCAGACCTGATGCAGGTTGCTACCACCGTGAAGGTAGGCGTACCAGCTGATCAGATGCTTTACATCACGGACAAAATGGGATGGACTCAGGACAAGTCTTTTGCTGCACTCGGGCTGAGCCGCGCCACTTTTGGGCGAAAGGTTGCCAGCAAAGGGACCCTTTCCCCGGAGGCGTCTTCGCGGGTGTTTGGCTTGCGTCGTCTCATTGGACAGGTCGAGGCCATGGTTCGGGAGTCTGGCAATCCCGAGGGGTTTGATGCCGCCGCGTGGGTGGGCGATTGGCTGGAGCGTCCTCAGCCTGCTTTGGGCGGGAAAACGCCATCGAGCTTCATGGACACGGCAGAGGGCCAGCAGTTGGTCATGCAGGTTCTGGCCCAGGCCCAGGCCGGGGCTTACGCATGAAGGCAGTGTTCCTGTGGAGGATCGCCACTGATCATGCCAACTACGAGGCCCACGACTTGGCTGGTAAAGGCGCTGCGATTTCTGGCGGGCGCTGGAATCGCGTCAACCAGCCCGTAACGTACACCTCCACCAGTATTGCACTTGCGGCTTTGGAGACCATCGTTCACCTTGACGTGGGGGCTCTACCTCTCAACCGCTACCTGGTGGAAGTGACGGTTCCAATGGCCGTGTGGGACGCTCGCCGGATCGACATGGCCAGCACCATGCCAGTGGGATGGGATGCACGCCCTTCGAGCATGACTTCGCATGACGTGGGGGATGCGTGGCTCATTGGGCTTTCCACTGCCCTGTACCAAGTTCCATCGGTGGTGGTGGGTGAAGAGTACAACGTCCTCATCAACCCGAAACACCCGGAAGCCAGCAAAATCTCGGCCCGCAAGATCCGGCCGTGGCACTACGATCCGCGCTTGCGCGCCTGAATGGCGAGGGAAGCGGCGTTTCGATGCAAGTATGTGATAGGTGCCCACATAGGCGGCCAAACGAAGTACGTGTTGTTAGCGAGGAAGCCAGCCCTTTTCGGTTTTAATCATTTCAAAGGTACCTTCGATCATTGGCCCTTCGCCCTTGTTAATAGACCGTCCATAGAGGTGCTGATTTGCTGGGATGTTCACAATTGATTTCATTAAAGTCGCATACTGCGCTGGGCAATTGTCCGTCCAATACTTATCGGCCTGTCTTTGAGCTTTACCTGCATCATGAAGAGCGGCATAAAATTTGGCCGCTGAATGCGAGTCGTGCATATTGTAGTCGTCCATACTGACCTTGGGCTCTTTTGCGGAGTCGGACCAAAGATTTTCGTATGCAACGTCTTGGACGAAAGCCATCTTATATGAAAAGTCCACAACATAATGGTCGCCTCGGTCGGCTCCATTCGTCTTGGTAATGTCAGTGGCTGTGACCATTTTGCACCCGCTCCAGTATTCATTGATCGGAGCGGTCAAATCTTTTGCTTCGGGAATAGAGGATGGTAGACATCCAGTTAGTAAACAAATAAAAGCGAATGCGAGCGTTTTTTTGACGTTACGGCTGTGAATACTGTTTTTCTGGCGCATAAATTAATTTAATGGAATGTCTTGTTACAGTTTACATTCAGGAATCGATAAGTCAACAAAGAGTTCTGATAGTAGAACCGCCGCCCGTGGGCTGAGACCATGTGGAGCCGCATAGCTGGATGGAGCCCAGTGGAAGCTTCCAGCTAAAGTTGGAAAAGTTTCGGAGAGCACGCTGGTAGGGTCATGTCGCGGCCTGAAAAATCGTGTTCGATGGTCATCCAGGGATACCGAGTGGGTCAGATAGTCTTCACGGTGCCGCCCGTGGCGCTCACCAGGAAAGTGCCCTTGAACCCGAGCAGGCGCAGTAGGTACTCGCGGATGAGGTCGTTCGCAGCATCGTATTGAAGCTTCTGCTGTGGATGCGTCAGGGTTGCCGCGCCCGTGTGAATCACCTCGTTCCTGAGGCCAACGAGCGCTTGCAGGTTGGGTGCCATGCCCACTGCGCCAAACATCAGGATCATCATGTCTTTGAAGCCTATTTGGGCTTTCGTCACCGGGTCTGTGAACTTTCCCCCTTTGAAGACGTACTGCTGCTGCATCCCATAGGTTTGCTTCATGTTCTCCAACAAAACAAACATGAAAACCAACTTGCATTCCATGGGGAGGCCTGGGCGAGCTGCCTGGAGCATGTAGTCGATGGCCACGCGCAGGCTTCGCGCGTTCTCCAGCGTCTTGAATGCAGGGTAGGTCTGGTCCACGAATTCACGAATAGCGGCTCCATCCGCTCGCTCTATGACTGAATCAGTGTATTGCCCCGCGCGGTTGATGCTTTGCAGCAAGCTGGGCCCAGAACCATCGGGATAGTCATGTCCGTAGCTTGCGACTTGTGATTGCGTTGCGAAGGAAAGGAGCCAACAGATGCGCTCAACCGCTTCAAGGATTGCATCCTTCTGTGTCGGCGGCACGTTCTCGATGAGCACATTGGCCTCTTGGGTGGACTTCGTGCGCATGACGAACTTTTGTCCATCACATGTGAACGTCACTGTGTCGCGGATCGACTTCTCCCCCTCGTGGGTGAATGTTTCGCCACCGATTGTGGAGTTCATGACAAAAGCGCGTAGGTTGGACATTGCTTGTTCTTTCGAGGTGTGACGGCTGGGATTCTGCCCGAACGCATGCGTACTAATTATGCTACTATCACTAATAAATTAGCGAAAGTATTGAAAATGGAAGATCAACCCAATACCAGCCGCGCGGAGCAGAGTGCAATTCGACTCGCAAATTTGAAGATCCTGAAAGAGGGTATGACGCAGCAAGAATTTGGAATGATGGTCGGATTTTCACAATCCGCAATTGCGCAGTTCCTGACCGGAAGGATGCCGATGAGTCGTTCGTCCTGCGAGCGCGTGGAGAAGGTCCTCAATCTTGCGAACGGCACCATGGATAAGGAGGGCGGTGTATCACCGTCAATGGTGCAGGAGTTTTTGACGCGGATGCATGCGCAAGATTCAAGTTCGGAAGCGGCGACTGCAAAAGGCCCAATCCAGGCGAAAACTCTGCCCTTCACTGTTCTTCCCGCAACGGCGATGCACTACGTTTTGCTCGACTCTCTGGCCAAGCTGCTCGCGTCAGGCCAAGTCGGCGATGACCAGTGCAGAAAATTGCTCACCAAGTTCACTCTGATGCGCGCGGGAAGGAATGGACAGCGGGATGCAGAGGTGGATGGAATCCTCGCGCGGCTGGCCATCAATGAATTCCGTGTCGTCTACACGGGCGAGGGCCAGCAAGAGGAGGCTGTCAACCGGCTGAATGATGAGTTCGATCCAGCTTTTGCATCCTCCGTAAGCCGCTATTTGGTGGATGCAAGCCAGATGCCCGAAGAGATGAGGCGCGAATTTTGCAAGTTGGTGGGATCGTGAGGGTGCCGCAACCCCGCATCGATGTGACGGTTGTGAAAGACTCCAGTGACGCCTTGGTAGTGGCGCGGAGCGCGCTTTTGCAGGTGGATCTGATAGCAACAGTCGTGGACGTGTCGGCCGCGAGTGACCCCTCGGGCGTGAAAACCAAAATCACTTTGTCTGAAATCACCGATGGGTCCAACGGTGGCCAGCGTGGGGCTCGCACGCTCATGGTGATGGAAACCTACCAAGCGGTGTGCATGCTCATCAAGCACGCGGAAAACAATGAACGCACCTGAAGCCAGCGCACAAGCCACTTTGACAGACACATTGAAGCTGCTGGAGGAGGTGTCCACGTACCTCAAGCGACTTCCGCATGTCCCAGTCACGGCCCAATTGGTGCGCAAGATCGATGCGCACCTTGAGAGCCCCGAAACCATCTCCGCACGCCGACTGGCCACCGAGCACGAGCGTGCTCAAGGGGCACGAAGCGCGGTTTTTTTTGACGCTCTCGGGGTTCCGCTGGTCGAGCTGGAGGTGTACGCAGATCGAGTGACGATCCAAATCACCCCACTGGAGCACTTCCGCTCAGTGGCTATTGCACGCCTGCAGACCAGGGATGTGCTGGAGTTGCCGCTGGTGCCGCTTCGCGAGAGGCGCCGGGGCGGGCTGGCTTGAGAGATCTGCAGCATAGCGCGTGCATTTCATGAGCAATCCCAAATGCTCAGGAGACCTCGCCAGCATTAGATAGTCTGCTATAAAAATCCGTATTTGGATTACATGCCCCGCCCCCAGCGCGGGCGCGCCGATGCGTGGGTTCGGGGTATCAAATCGCGAGTGCTTCGCACTACAAAAAGGGCGCACCTGGGGGAAGTAGTGCGGTGCGCGACCTCAAGCAATGGCCGCGCGCATAAGAATCGGGGCTTGTCACCGCTGCGGTGGCGTGTGGGCTGGAGGGGGATGGGGGAAAAGGTGGCTCATGGATATAGATGCCGAGCGAAAACCGGGCAGCTATCCGGCTCACTTGGCCCAAGTGTGTAAGTTTTCTGCGCTATCGTCCGGTGAGCAGCGGGCGATCCTGGATCGCTACATCCATCGTGTAGAGGGAGGGCTCGGATGGGAGCCCAACTCTCGGAGGCTGGCATGCTCACCGCATGGGATCTGTCGAGGATGGACCCAGCGTTAGTTTCGCATAGAGGCCGCAGGAGGGCTTTGGTGCGATTCCCACGCTGCACCCGAGCCGAGGGGCTTTGAGCCCTTCCTGGGGCTCTCGCAGCCTTGTCTGGGTGTCTTGAAGGTGGAGCCCATCCGCGTCTTCAATCGATAACTGCACCGAGCCCCCTGGCGGGCGAGTCATGGGCGCACCGAAGGGCTGGTCCCCCAGCTGACGCTGGCCTACTCCAGCAGAACCGAGATCCAGAGTCGGGGCCGGGGCCAGGCAAGCGCAAGGGGCTTTCTCCGAGGGCCGGGGAATTGAGCGCGGGCCCAACTCGTAAGGGGATCAGCAAGGCAAACGCGGGGCCCCATGCGATGAGCCAAAGCGCGGACCTGGAGCGCAAAGGGACCGGGGAAGCTTGAGCGCAGATGCAGGGTCACCAAATCCGAAGGGCGGGGTTTGAGCCCCCCACGCCCGAATAGGCCATAGCACAGCCTGAACCCAAAGCCACAAAAACCAATTGCGTTTTCATAGGGCTCCATCGCATGCGCCCGCTATATCGCGACCGCTGCCGCCAGATTCAAACCGGGAATGTTGAAACCGGGAATGCAGTTTCGAGCCGGAGGGATAGCCTCAACTGGGATCAGCTCAGGCAACCCAAAAAAACGGCCGAGGAAAACCGGGTCTGTGGCAACCAAATGCAGTTAGCCATGAGTAAGGCCTTGGGCGGGCTGAAACAAATGACGCCGGGGGAAATGCAGCGCACTCCGGGGGCTTTTGAACGACCGGGGGGAGGGCGAGCGACGTGGATATGAAAACGAAATGCTATTGCATAGATGTGCATCTACATAGGGCCTGATCAAGCGCCGTGACCTTTGTATCTGACCGGGGAAACAACAACGAACTCCGCATAAGTCGAATTCCGGGGATCAGGCACGCGTGAATCTGGAGCGATGACGGGGCCAATGGGTATTTGATGCGCCTATTGAGCCCGTCGATGTGGAGCCGGAAGGTGAAACAAGGAAACCTAGGTAAGAAGTGGCCGTAGAAAAAGGCAAATGTCCGGAGAAAGGGTTGAAGAACTCCCCGAGTGCAGATTTAAGGCCTGAAATGATCGAAGCCCTATGCGCAACTACATAGGGCCCCGTGAATAAATAGCGCGGGCTATAAAGATAGCGGGCGTGGGAAGTACAGGGTCATATGCATCTACATAGGGCACCAGTCAGCGTGCCGGCGGGCAATTGGATTTACTTTGAACGCTACTCTTGGTCCTCATCCTCATACATGTCCGTTTCCGAATTAGCCTTTGCGACCCTTATCGCATTGCGAACGGAAATGATCGCTTTGACAATGTGTCGTGATTTGCGACGGATCACCTGTAATTTCTGTTCTGCTTTCATGACTTCCTCTATCTCCCATTCTTTAGCGAAGACTTTCAATTTATCTTCGGTATAGGCCATGGTGGTTGTGTTCTTGGGAATAGAGACTCTGATGCTAGTACGGGCAGACTGTTTTCCATACCATTTAACTCCAGTCCACTTCAAATCCAAGTGGTTGCCTTTTCGTGTGCATGAGAGTTGCAGCGTGCTCCGCGACTGCCATCCCTTCGCATTTGCCTCAACATGGTCCACGAACTTGAGGTAGGCGTCAGACACATTAGCCGCCTGGTCATGGAGTTCGCCGATGCAGGTTTCAAGTGCCTCAATCGAGGCTTGGTACAGGTTCACGTCATTCATGGGTAAATCCACATCTTTACTTTGGATGAATCCACCCTGTGCATCCACCCCTAGAAAACACACTTTCGAATTCAAGTTTCGTCGGGATGGAACTGCCAGGTCAATTTCACCTAGTAGGATGGAGATGCCCATATCATCTACATGGGACAATGGGCCGGGAAAAAGGCGTTCACCCTAATAGGATGGATCTACCCCATGTCTCCATCCTAGTAGGATGAACTACTTTTTTGAATGTCCCTCACTCGAAGACCTTTGAGTGTATCTTAGCTGGTAGGAACAACACCGTACATCATACTCGGGATGGATTGCAGTAGTGAATCCATCCTACTAGGACGATTTCAATTCACAATCATTCGACATACTGGTACGATCTGTGCCTGCAATGTCTGGATGGATTCACCCTTTGGATTCACCCTACTAGGATAAATTACGTCCAACTATGTCTGTTTGGCAATTCCAAGTCCTTGTGCCCGTTGGGGCGACTGCAGGGCGACTTGCCTGAGTAGGGCAGTGGACCTTTTGGATGACCTGGGGAGCGACAGTGGGGCGACTGTAGAGCGACAAGAATTGCAACGAATTGCCTTTGATGTTCAATTGTTGTGCAATTTAATTAGGGGATTTGTCGGCATTGGTGTTGGATACTCGAACGTTAAATTAGTTTATGGTCGTGCTTAGGGAAAGATGAATACTCTTATCTGGCACCATTTCTGAAGAGGGCTAGTGAAACCCTTTCTTCCGCCACCGCCACTTCTATCCAGAAAGCGCTTCGCGTGGAAAGCAAGCTGCCAGACGTTATTGTTTTGGTCGGCGGCGGTTTGAACTTTTTTAGCAGATCATCCAGAATGCTTGCCCTCGTTTGAAAGTCGTTTCTCCAAAGAAGCCGATGCGCTAAATTGCCCGTGGTTCTGGCTGCTAGGCGCTGCTGCATGAGATAATCAAGCTTCAAGGTTGTAGTAACAATTACTGAGACATACGACACTCTCCAGCATTCCTTTGCGGGCATATCACCACAGAGCAGGGCTGAACGCCTTAGCGATGGTGGGCTTGTCCCTTGAGGGAATGCTCATTCCATTCATAGCGCAAAAACTGCAGGGGCGGTTCCCTCAATGTCAACTCAAGTGCTAGTGGAGCCGTGAAATTCGCGGTCGTGCTGAATGTCCAAGTTATTCAAAGCTTTGGCAGACACCCCGCCTCGCTTTCGTGGTGAGCGGTTGCGGACTCTGGCACTGTTGGGGTTGCACGTCGATGTGGGAGGGCTGGTTATCGGTGGCACCGAAGACGGAGCCCCTGAACGATCTAAAGCCCCGTCTCCAGCGACTTCATCTAAGCCTGCAGCAATGCGCTCGGGTCACAGTCCTTTACCGGCACTTGAGACCACCGAGATCAAGCAGCCGCCAACTCAAGAAAATGCAGTTCCGATAAAAGCCCCCGATACAGTGGACTGGGTGAGTAAGGGCGTCCGTAGTTTTGCAAGGTCCTTGGGATAATCGCATGGCAGAAAAGAAACAGAAAAGCGACCCGAAAGGGTCTATCAGTGGTTGGATGCCTGGAGTACCCCCAGCGGGTATCTTGCTTGCTATTGCCTGCAGGAAGTGGTCAGGTATTCAAGATGGTCGATATCTGGAGGTGATAGCCGACAACCCTTCCGTGTACCTTGAAGCGCAAGGTATCGACGTGACGATGAAACCCAGTGTCACTGTGATTTATGGGAGTGTTCTCATCAAGGGGGGCGCCACGTTCATCCTCAATGAACATGGCATGCCTGTTGGGGCCTATCCCAATTCGATTTTGGCGTGGACCAAGGTCCCCGAGGATTTACTCCTGAACCTGCAGGCTGCGGTATTGACTGACCTGGCCGTGGGTCGTGCGAGCCGCCGCTCGAAGTCGTCGCCATAGGTCCGAACCTGGTTCTGTGGAGCGCGCATGCGTCAGGAATTTGTTCGAGGCAAACGGCGGTACATCCTGAGCCTGGATGTTGACCTGTTCGAAGCCTGCGTGATCAACCGTCATTGGTACGGTGAAACGAGTCGCCGCCATGGCCGCAGGCAGGAGCTTTTCACCGATCTGGAGTTGGCCAAGAGCAGGTACACGGTGGTGCAGGCCTACCTTCTGAAGCGCGGCTACGAGCTGCCCAAGCAGCACGTAGCCTAGCGAGCAAGTTCAAGCGCCTGAGCCGCAGGCGCTAGCACCGAGGGAAGCTGGCACTGGACGCTTGTACGGTTAGAGGGATCAGGAGCGGGCACGTTCGGCTAAGCTTGAACATCCGGTTACCTGTCAGTCCTGATGAAAAAGCACCATGTGATGAAAACCATCTTCCCCGCAATGCTCGTACTCTGCGCCGTGGCTGGCTGTGTTCACAATGGATCGATGACGCAAGAAGAGCAGTACCGGATCATGAGGGAGGTCGAGGCGTCAAGACAGGCGGCAGCCGCTGCTTTCCCCCAATACATCGACATATGTGTGAGGGAGTTCCCGTCCGCCACGAACGCCCGTGACGACGGAGGAGCGAGGATGAGCGCTCAAGGCTCGGTGAATGTTGCACTTGATGACAACGGTGATGTGATCGTGTGTTCGGTGAACATTGCCAGCTCAGCTATCGAGCGTATCTGGGCAAATGGCCGCACCTACTCGTTGTCAGAATTCAAGATGTCCGAGAGTGCGCGAAACAGTCGGCAGGTGTTGGCAGAGGCCGACGCCGCACAAATCATCAGTGGCAATCGCGAATCGTTTTTGCGCGCTGCAAAGCGCTCCATCACCCATAGTTTCAAAGATCCCGACTCTGCGCTCTTTCGAGACCTGTACATCAGCAACAAAGCCACCCCAACGCTGTGTGGCGAGGTGAACGCCAAGAATTCATATGGGGGCTATGTTGGCTACAAGCGGTTCTTCTACAACCGGGCGGTGTCTGGCCGGGAAGACTCCGATAGCGGTACAGGGGCGCAATTTCTGCGGTTGGAAGCCGTCTATTGCAAGGACAAGTTTGTCGATCTCGACCAGTAGGACCAGGTGATGTGTCTGCCCTCATGAAAATGCGTTCCGTCATCGTCCCCTTTGTCTCAGCCGCAGCACTGGTTTTGGCGGGGTGCGGGGAAAAGACCGTCGAAGACGTTCGCAAGGCCTACACCGGCATGAGCGATGAGAAGCTGCAGGCCGAGATGCTTGACCAGCGCGTTGAGTGCCGTGCTGCTACCGAGGACTCGGACAAGCCTGGAGCACCGTGCAGTCGCGCGAACATCGCTGAGGAAATTGCGGAATCGCGGGGGTGGTGCTGGGGCCCCTATGCCGCCGCGAACTCTGACAAGTCGTGGTTGCGGTGCACCGACGATGTGACCAGTTCAGAGCAGGCCCACCTCCCGTGGTTCGCTGCAACACAAAGTGGTTCATGCCGAGAGACAGCACTGATCGAGGCCATCGGCAAGGTCTTGGAGCACGATGGGCCATGGAACGTGAAGACCTCATTTTCCAAGGAGGGCTTCTTCGACGTGGCCAGCCAGCTCAAGGACGGCACCAGTTACAAGGTACGGCTGTATCCGAGCTGCGGTGCGGCGATGATGCGCTACATCACCAAGCCAGGCGATGAGGGCGGGGTGTCTCTCGCTACCCCATTGGGTATGTCGCCAAGGGATGCCGGGGAGCACTTTGGCTTTGATGTTCGCAGCTGCAGCGCCTATTCTTTCGGGAGTGGGCTTGGCTGTGGATTGGGCATACCAGGCTGGTATGCCGCCACCCATCCGGTTGGCTGATGGCTTCGTTCCGTGCTCTGTAGGTCGACCGGTGCAGTTTGATTTCCAGCCGCGACGCGGCATGGTGGGCGTTACCTGCAGCGTGACGGCCGAAACCCAGGAATCCTTTGAGTTGAGGATGGCCAGCGGCTTCGGAGCACCTGCGAAAAACTCAGATGGGGCCCGCCGCTGGGCATTGGGCAACGCCACCGTGGCGTCGGTCGATCAAATGGTCCTCGGGCAAACCTTGCGTAAGGTGTCGGTCTACCAGGACTAGATCACGGAGCCGTTGGCCACACCCTTTTCCTCTGTCGCGATTCCCGTGCTCTGTCCCCCGTTGCAATGCCCGCAACAGTGCTCTCGTGCATGGTCTTGAACGACCTGCACCGAATGGTCTCAATGTCGGTCCAGAACCACTCGACCGACTGGAGCATTTGATGCAGCAACTCCTCCGGTAGTGTCATGTGTGAGTAGGGCGGGTGGCGGGGCCCATCAATCGGTATGGTCAGTTCTGTGGCGCCAATAGTGAACACTGATCCGGGCGCAAGCCAGTTGAACCACAGCGAGGGGTGCCGGTCGTAAATCTTCCTGGCAGCTCGGCCGTCGCCGTGGCGAATGGCACTGCCAAAGAGCTGTAGCAGATCCAAGTCTTCGTAGGTGTCGAAATCCTCGATCCGAAGGCCCATCAAGCGAGCAAAGTGGTCCTGAAGGTTGTGCTTTCCGCCCCAATGCGCTCTCTCTATGGCTTCAACCTGGCCCCCGTGCAGAGCTTTCTCCCGAATGATGAGCATGGAGCGCAGCCCCCCGCTCCCAAAGGGACTGGACCGTGAGTAGGTACCCCTCGACGGAGGTGTGGAACACGTCAGCGATATCCTCTGCAAAGAAATCAGCCGCCTCATCATCTGACGCCCGCAGTGCATCAATTTCCCTGTCCAGCGCTTGCAGTGAAGGCTGAATCACGCTGTCCCTGAGCAGCTCGATGGACCGGATATGCGAGGTTGGATGACCGATGGAGGAATGATCGAGCCAAGCAAATTGGGTGTGGTCGAAGGGGGGTGGGGCCTCGACGGGGGTCATCTGGGGACCAACTCTGCACATGCGCTATCTGCGGATGCTTGGGCCTCGGCTTCACTGATGCCAAACGCCTGAAACATCGCATTGCCCCGGCCGAACAGATCGATCATCTTTGAGACCAGCTCCCTGCTGTCAAGGAACTCAGTGCCAGTTCTTTGAGCTGTGCGGTGGATCTTGACGTGGCATAGGAGCGCCATGAGCAGACGGATCGCACCTACTTGGCGATGCAAGAACCACAGCCAGTGGGGCCACTCCAGAGTCAGACGCGCGAAGAAGGCTCGTACCTCTGGGATTTCAGCCAGTTCTCTCGGGTCATCGTCGTAGCCCACTACCTGAATGACCAGACTCTCCTTGTACCGCAAGGCGGTTTCTCTGGACTCCGCTACTGCATGCAGACGCTCCAGTGAGCTGGCAATACTGCCCGCCTCGATTTCACGTTTGCTGATCTCCAGGACCAGCAGCGCGTCATCGGTGAATGAGGCAAGACCGGTTGCGTCTGTTCGAATCACTGTGGGTTTTGATGGTGTCTGCATGGTGCGCATTCCAAGACTACGGGACGATGGCCACCTGTGAGCCCAAGGCCGCGAGCATCACACTGCGGTGAAGGCGATCACTGCCTGGCTGCACGAGGGGGATGTTGGTGACCTTGGTCATGCTGGCTATTCCCCGCTTGAAGAGGCAGATGCACGAGTGATACGGATGCTGCGCAGAGGCGTACATCACCCCTTGAGCGCCAGCCTTTCTCGCATCGGCTGCGAAACCCTGTGTTGACTCGTAGCGCAGCGATTGGAGAACGGGATAGCGTTCTTCCAGCCCGCGCACGTCCACGAGGCGAAGTCCCGGAGCTGTTCGGAAAGAGATCAATGTGCGCTCCCTGAGCTGGTCCAGGGTGTAGCTGCGCGTATCGCGGCGAAAAATTGCCTCGTACATGGCCGTCAACTCGCTATCGGCAAGGTACGCGGTGGGCTCATCGGGCAGATCGAAGCGGCCGGTGGGCACGCCAAATGGCGGAAGGATGAACCCGCGCGTGCGCACGCTGTTTTTGCGCCAGCTTGTGCGCTGTATGCGGTGCCAGCACTGGTGGTCGGGAAGTTCAATGAATGGCGGATTAAGTTCTGTCAGGTTCATGGAGCGAGGTCATTCAGTGAGCCTCAGCCGTTGCCAATGCCAATATGCGTTTCGCCGGAACGCCTTGTTCAAGGGCGGCGCGCGGCGTCTGGCCGTCCAGGGCCGGTGCCGGCGTTTCCAAGAAGACGAGCACCCGCCAGCCATCGGTCGCGCCAAGGGCTGATGCCAAAGGCTGCAGGACAGGCCACAAGTTGGGTTCGAACTGCCAGTGTGGCAACTTGAACCCACGGCGAAGGTGGGAGATGCCGATGCAGCGGCGCGACTTAATCCAAGCGTTGATCGTGACCCGGCTGGTGCCAGCCAAAAGTGCGGCCTCGTCGGTCGAGATCATGTCGGCGGCTTCCATGCGGTCGCGGCGAAACTGGGCACCCGAGCGCAGCACTGCTGCCGACTGGGCGGCAGATGCATAGGGATCTGACGACGCTCGCTGATGAGCCTGGGCATTGGGGTGGGCAAACGGTGAGGTGATGGAAAGAGTGTTCATGGGTACTTCAAACCGTGGTGCGCTTATGGCGCGTTGCGCAGGTTGGGCTTTGCAGCCGAGAAGAAGCCAGCAGCAGTACCGTCGCGAAGGACAGTGTTGTCGCGGTGCCGTGGACTGATGCGTGCGACACAGCTCACCTTTGGGCTGCTGACTGCCAAGAGCATGAGGCTACGCCACTGGCTCATGTACGCGGACAGAGCACTGACCAGAATGGCGAACGGTTGGTGGGCGTCAGTCACCTTGCACCCGAAGACGACGATTTCCCTGACCACCATGGCATACGGCAGTGATTCAAGAATCGTGATCGCGCCTTCGCCGTAAGACTCGATTCCACTGTCCCCGCTGGGGCTGTTCAACCAAACAAGCATTTCGATCTCCTGTGGTCGCGCGGCGGACATGAAACGTCTAGGCCGGGGCTTCCAGGGGGAAATGTACCTCGCCCCCGAAAACTTCGCAAGATTGGATAGCCACGTTGCGTTGGGTTTTTTCGTTTGTTTGGGTAAGTTCGTTAAGGTTTCCAAAGAAATTGGAAGTTTTTACATTTAACGTTTACTGTTCGTTAAACTCTGTTAACGTGGAGCAAATGAGATAAATAAAAAGAGGAGGGGGGTTTCCCGGCTCCTCTATCGCTTAGTTGTACCTTTTGGCCCGGTGGTGGACCTACAGGCCAATGTTCCAGACAATTCGAATTTCATGGTCATGACGCACTCTACGCCCGAAATTCCTGCAGCGCAACCGCCCGCTGAAAACGGCGCCATCCCCGGCGCGGGAAATCTCGCGGTCGCGGATTTTGACGGTGGCCAGCCGCTGGAGGCCGCGCAGCCCGCCAAGCCCACGCGCCGGCGCGGTCGACCACCAGGTTCGCGCACCAAGATCGCCCACGACAGCAGCGCGACGGCCGACGAGTTCGCCATGCTGCGCGCGGTCGCCCAAGGGGTGGATCTGACGGTTGCCGCCCGCCAGTACCTGCTGTGGCCAGGCCGTGCGCCCGAGCGTCCAGCGCTCATCAAGAAATACCAGGAGCTTCTGGATCGCATCGAGGCTGCGGCCAAAGGCATCGAGCCATCCCACGAGGCGCGTGCCATGGTGAGGGTTCTCCGGGACCACCAGACCATTGTGATCGAGGAGCCGCGGACTGCCGCCAGTGAGCCCGGTGCCCATCCATCGGCCCCTGCAGCGCAGTCCGTTGCCGTTTCCGAGGCGGTGGCGGTTCAGGCGCCCCAGCCGCCGACGCTGGAAGAGTTTGCGGCGCAGTTCGACCCGGACATGTTTTCTGAAGCGGAGCTGATCGAGCGCTATGAGGATGAGCTGCTCGAACTTGCCGCTGCCGCTGCAGCAGCCCTGCCCGCCCCCGAGGCCGTACCTTCACCCCCACAGGCAGAGATCGCCTTGGCCAGCGAATCGACATTGATTCACGTCGAGCCTCTACAGGCGCTGGAGCAGGCGCGAAGCGCGGGCGAGCGCATGAAGGACGTGCTGCATGCGATCAACTGGCTGGATGAACACCTGGGCACCAAACCCGAGCGAGCCCATCGCGTGGAGCAGTGGGTGATCATGTCGGCCGCGCAGATGCAGGCGCTGCGCACAGCGGGTGTGATCACACTGGGGAACCTGGTGGACTGGATGTCACTGCAAGGCGCCACCTGGTACGACGCCCTGCCTGGCTATGGGGTCAAGCGGGCGGACAACCTGTTGGCGTGGATTCTGCGCTGGAACCTGGCGCCCGCAGAAGGACTGTCCCAGCTCCCTGCCCTGGCCAGCGCCACCACCACCTCCACCGAGCTGCAGATCTCGGACGACAACGGCCTGCAGCCGCTGACCTTGATGAAGTGGCCTGCAGATCTGATGGGAACCAAGGGCACGTTTCGCAAGCACGGGGTCAACACCATGAGTGCTTCCAACGACCTGGAGGCTGTGAAAGGATGGTTTCGCAAAATCAAGGATCTGTCGCCGTTCACCCAGGAGGCGTACCAGCGCTCCATCGAACGCTTGATCCTCTGGGCCATCCACGAGCGCAAGAAGGCGCTCTCTTCACTGGACGAAGGCGATTTTTTTGAGTTCAAGGATTTTTTGATCGCCCCGCCCCCTCACTGGGTTCAAGCTGCCAAAGGCGCGCCGAAGAAACAAACCACCGGCTGGAGGCCCCTGCGCGGGCCCCTGAACTCCATGAGCCTGAACGTGACGTTCGCCGCCGTGCGCAAGATGTTCGCGCACTGGAAAGAATCGGGTTACATCGGCGCCAACGCAGCCCAGGCCGTCCACGGTAAGAAGCGCGAGGAGGAGACGATGGACGTGTTCCGCTCGTTCACCGAAGCCGACCTGGAGGTAGTGGGCAAAACATTCGCCGACCTACCGGAAGGTGCTCCCAAGCGGAGGCTGCGCGCCTTGTTCCGGCTTCTCGAAAACGCAGGGCTTCGCCGTGCGGAGGTGGCGCAGGCGCGATGGTCGCACGTAGAGACTGACCGAGCGCTTGAACGCAATTCTGAAGCGCGCGTGCTGCAGGTGCTGGGCAAGGGCAAACGGTTTCGCAAAGTGCCATTGAATGTCGAGACGATGGAGGCATTGCGTGAGCACCGTAGGGATCGCCAGGAGCTGGTGAACCAAGGCAGACTGAAATACTTCTCTCAAGTCAAACCCGAGGACGAGCCGCTGATTGGCGTGCTGGATGACCGCTGGATCTGGACAAAGAACAAGAAGCTTGAAGAGGATCGCAACGAGCAAGCCCAGGCATCACGGGACAACGCTGCATTGCCGTCGATTGAGATCGAGAGCGTCGCCGTGGCCGGCAAGCTCAAGTACACCGTCAACGAGCACGGCGCCTTGTGCGGCCACATGCTGTATCAGATCCTCAAGGGATTTTTTGCGATGTGCTCTCTCGCCGCTGGTGAAAGAACGGGCGAGGCCAAGGGTCCGTTCATGCTTGCCTCCACCCACTGGCTTCGCCACACCTATGCGCACAAGGCGCTAGAAGAGGGAAATCTCAGCGTGGTGCAGGGGCTGCTGGGCCACAAGAACATCAACACCACGGCCATCTACGTGAAAGCAGGCATGTCCGAGCGCATCAAGGTGGCAGAAAGACTCAAGTCCAGTATTTAACTTCGGAGCTGTTAAACGATACCCATCTCTAGCGAGGAAGGAATTTTTCAATTCGGCTAAAAACGAAGCGCAGGCAAGACGAAAGCGCCGGTCTTTTAGCAACATAATTCGCGGCAAAAGGTCCGTATTTATAATAAAAACGAGTTAAGAAACGACCGTGTTTTGATTTGGAAAGACTGTTATCGCGAAAACTGCGAAAGCTCTTTACCACCGGATGATCAGCATTTCCGTAGCAGACAGTTAAAACAAAGCAGCCATTTTTTTGAGGAAATTCACCTCCAGACGGAACTAGTGTCTTCTTTGCGCCCTTGATCGGCAGCCTCAGTCGATGATAACCAGTGTTTTTTCCGAACGGATGGACGTAAAGAAAAGGTAATATATAAAGATTTTTATTCGAAGAATGAATGTGAACTTTTGATACCGTTGCCCCTGCGTTGATTTGATATATATCATCGTCCAAAAAATGCTCATCGTGGCCAACAACACGACAAACGAGCGCAACATTTCTTATGTCGACGCTAGAGGGATTCTTGAAGCTGTAGTTGATGACCGATGATTTATTGACAGTGGAGGTTATCGGTGAATCAACTTCGTTTTTCCGGACAACTAACTCAAGTTGAATGTCAAAAGAGGCTCTAGCTTCCTCAAGCCAAGTTTCACCGGATGCGATCAATTCGTCACAGCGGTTTTTTGCCATCTCATATTTTTCAGCATTACATAGCTCGACTATCTCAATGGCAATCGTCGAACGCCTGTTATTCTCGGCAGTTTGAGCAATCTCCATCTGCTGTTTGAGAGCGTCATCCGCCGCTTTTTTTGCCGCCGTTGCAACCAACGTATTGTTTTGCTCAATTTTTTCCAAGGCAACCTTACTTCCAAAATTCGAAGCTTTCTCCAAATAATCTTTTCGAATCAGATCACTCGATTCAACATCGTTCTCGTACAGGTGCCAAAAGGCTTTGGGACAATTGGCAGCTGCCGCACGATGAAGCCAATTCAACCCTTGATCAAGCGACTTCGCTGTGCCCTCGCCGTGGACATAGCACCACCCAACGTTAAGTTGAGCCTTGGGATCACCATTCTTAGCCAACTCGCTCCAAAGCTTGAAGGCCGCATACCAGTCCGGTGGCAGAGCATCCCCCACGAAATAAATTGAACCGTCTTTGATACGTTTATCAATCTCTGCTTGGAAGGTCATATAGGTTCGT
Source organism: Acidovorax sp. (assembly GCA_030692685.1). Lineage (GTDB taxonomy): Bacteria > Pseudomonadota > Gammaproteobacteria > Burkholderiales > Burkholderiaceae_C > Acidovorax. Next base: position 78,844 of record JAUXZO010000209.1, read on the forward strand.
GGGAATTGATTGAGAAGGCAAAGTCAAGAACGCGATCTATTCGAGACTGCTTGCATTAGAACGTTTGTATGGACCGGACACCTGTCCACCATGTGTCCGGTCCATACAAACGTTAAAACACGAGTTCTATTTTTTCGATAAATATTTATCGACGAGCACATGGTATCGTTAAAGCTCCCGCAACTTGAACCACTTCTTACAGAATTGTGCGTTTCGTCACGAAGAATGGGCTGGGGCGATTCGTTTTCTGCTGTGCGCTAAGCAGTGCGCGGCGCGCGATGTCCATCGGTAGGATCAAGTCAAACAGGACAGCCACACATATAGGCATCAGGGGCAGGCTCGGTCAAGCTACAGCTTCAGGTGGCAACAACAGCCATTCCACCCCTAGCATTTTGCATCGCGCTCCAAGTTGGGAGGCAAGGGACGCTGTCACCCCGTGAAAAAGAGGTGTTTAGCAAGCGAGGGGTGACCCACGGATACCACGCGCATGTTGCATATCGCGCGCACGATTGATAACATGCGCGTGTTATTAATCACGCGCGTGATATGCGCAACCAGCTATGCCCAACCTGAACATGACCCATGAGGGCGAAGCCACGGAAATTGCCATCCGCAACGCCGTGTCGAACTACGGACTTACAGAAGATCAGGAGTGCCGAGGTGGCCTGCCAGGCGGACCGGACTTCGTGTTCAGCGATGGCCGGGGGGCTCGGTACGTGGCAGAGGCAAAAGTCGTGAGAGATGGCCGAGCTGATCGGGTGATCGCCCAGCTGAGCGTGGCCATCATCCAGTCCAGCCACTATGCCAAGCTGTTTCCGAACACGCAGCCCCTGGCCATCGTCTACGTGTCCAATGTGGTCCCCTCGATGCTCCGTCAGGTCAGGGATTTCGCTGACAAATACGCGGCGGATGCCAACGTGGCCATCATCACAAACGAAGGGGCAAGCCTCATTCGTCTCAACGGCTACTGGCAGCGTGACGAGATGATGGAGCCGATGCTGTACGAAGGGAACGAACGGCACTTCCACGGCCGGGGCTCGACGAATGCTGCACCATTCAACCCCTTCTCCGACCTCAACCAGTGGATGCTGAAGGTGCTCCTTGCGCCTGAAATCGGCCCCAAGCTGCTCACGGCACCTCGCGACCCAATCTACTCGGGCGCCGATCTTGCTCGCGCAGCTGGGGCCTCCCCCATGACCGCGAATCGGCTGATCCAGTACCTCAAGAAAGAGCGATTCCTCGTGGATCGCTCCGCAGGCCTCACGCTAGGGCGGCGGGAGGATTTCTTCAACTTGTGGCGCTCAGCGTCTATGGCCTCACCCGCCGAATACAGCATGCGCTTTCGCGCTCGCGTGGCCATGAAAGACCAGCTCGCATCCCTGCTACGTGCGCTGGGTGACAAAGCCTGCCTGGGTCTCTTTTCTGCGGCCGATCACCTGGGCATGGGACATGTGAGCGGCGTGCCCCCGTACATCTACATGCACAGGCTCCCTGTGCTGGAAGCCCAGCGCCCCGAATGGGAAATGACCAGGGTGTGCACGCAAGGCCAAGCCCCGGACTTCTTCGTTCGACGGGCCCTGGCGCCTATCTCCACTTTCCGAGGCGCTGTGGAGCGCGACGGCCAGCTGTGCGCCGATGTGATCCAGGTGTGGCTCGATGTGGTGAACCACCCGACGCGGGGCGCAGAACAGGCCGAACACATCTACCGCACGGTGCTGCAACCGCTCGTTGAGGCACGCTGATGAACGACCTTGAAGCATTCGGAAAGCTCGTCCAGGCGCTTGATCCGTGGCGCGCGCAGATGATTTTCATCGGAGGGTGGGGGCACCGGCTGCATACCCTGCATCCGCACGCCCTCAAACAGGCATTCGAGCCTGTCTTCACGCGCGATACGGACCTTGCATTCGCCCACAAGGCGCCCCTGGACG
>JAUXZO010000220.1 GCA_030692685.1 Acidovorax sp.
ATTGCCGAACTGGGCCATTTCCCACGCATCCGCCATGCCGTCCTGGTCCGTATCGGCATAGGCGGTGCCGCTGGCGATCACTGGAAAGCCACCCACGTCGTCCTCGTGAGCCGGCAAAATGCCGGTGCCGGCATTGTATTCGTTGATCAGCCGCGTATCGACGGCATCGCGATTGGCCACCCATGCACCGTTGGCGTCGAGCCGCCGTGACGCGCCCACGGTTGGAATAATGGCTGCGGCAAGACTCCCCACCGCAGTAACCGGGATCGGATAGGGAAGTGCCGCCATGGGAGTCGTGCGCTTATAGGTTGTCGAAAGCGGCCCCACCGTCGGGTTCGAGCCGTTTTCACTGTTGGTTTCCCGGACCATCACCCAGTTGTCGGACGCGGGATTCGAAACGTGGGGCCCCTGGTTGCCCACTGCATAAATGCTGGGGGAACCGAAAGCCGCCTGCCCTTCACCTTGGGACAAGGGGTAGGCGCATATTTCATAGTTGCTGGTGGACGGCGTGATGGGCCCGGCCTTGTAGAGGTTCCCGATGATGTCGACATTCGCCCCGCCGGACATGTGCGTGGCACGATATTTCCAATTATAGACAATGTTGTTCACGAATCGAAACGATTTTATCATGACCAGCGGATTGCGGTGAGATGAATTGGAAAACAAGCAATGATGCGCATCCAAATTCACCATCCCGTCGGCAATGGTAGAAGTGTTACCTCCGGTAAGAAGGTTGGTGGGATGCGACAACATAGGCTCCGCCAGAAGACACCACGACCAAGTTACATTGTTGATCTGGTTGGCTGAAACCGCCCAGGACGAAGTGTTTTCGTCCGTCGTCCACATCACGGTGCAATGATCGATCATGATGTTTTTTCCATAGGCTCCGATGCAATCGCCATCTTGGGTTACCGTGCCGCTCCCGTAACCGTGCCTCAACTTGAGATATTGAACGACGACGTTGCTAGCATAGATATTCAGGAGCGAATTTCCGGTTAACTGGCCGGAAATTTGAATACCTCCGCCGGGAGCCGTCTGCCCGGCGATCGTGAGATTCCCGTTGTTAATG
>JAUXZO010000228.1 GCA_030692685.1 Acidovorax sp.
CTTCGGCACGCAGGCCACCCCGCCCACTGCGCTCCTCGGCGCATACAGAGGGGCTGGGGAGCCAACAGCCCTTCGGGCCGTCGCTGCGCTCGGCCCAGCCTGCGCAGCGCGTGGCGCTTGCGCCCGCGAGATGGGGCCGAGCGAAGCAATGGCCCGTGTGGCTGTCCGGCTGTTCGGCTGTCCACCCCCTGCTGGCTGCGCCTGCGGCGGGGCGGTTGCGGGGTGAGCATGGGCGCCAGTGCGCCCATGCCTCGTTGTCTAGCTCGCCGCAGTTGTCTGAACGTAGCTGCAAAGCAGCGCAGTGAGTTCTGCGGTGCACCCCGCAACCGACCCGACGCAGGTCGCCCCTTCGCACCGCGAAGGGGTCGCAGACTGGGGGTCGCCCTTTCTTTGGTGACTTTCTTTCGGCGACGCGAAAGAAAGTTACTCGCACGCCGGGCGACTCCCGGCCTCCGCCCTCAGCCAAGGCACGCGGCAACATCAGCGCCCAGGCTTCGACAGGCTCAGCCCGAACGGATGGAGGTGGTGGTGCCTAGGCTTCGACAAGCTCAGCCCGAACGGTTGGGGGTGGCGGTGCCTAGGCTTCGACAAGCTCAGCCCGAACGGTTGGGGGTGGTGGTGCGAAGAGGTTTCGACAGGCTCAGCCCGAACGGGCACCTGGGGAGTTCGGCGCCCAGGCTTCAACAAGCTCAGCCCGAACGGGTTTTGGGGCGCCGCCCCGGCTTCAACACGCTCAGGCCCGACCGGCAGATGGGGATTCCAGGTGCCCCACATCGCGCAAGCAGCGTTCACTCAGTGTGCTGGGCAGTTATTGCCCAATACCGCCTCACTCCCGCTTGTCCCACCACCCCGGCAACAACCTTCGCACCTCATCCCGCCCAAACCGGTCGTCCATCAAATGCACCACCCCCTCATCGCTGGGCGTGCGTATCACCCGCCCCGCAGCCTGCACCACCTTCTGCAGGCCGGGGTACAGATACGTGTAGTCATACCCCGCGCCAAACAGCGCCTGCATGCGCTCACGGATCTGTTCGTTGACCGGGTTCACCTGCGGCAGCCCCAGCGTAGCCAAAAAAGCACCAATCAGCCGGTTGCCGGGCAAGTCAATGCCCTCGGCAAACGCGCCACCCAGCACGGCAAACGCAATGCCCTGGCTGGTGTCGGTAAAACGGGCTAAAAATTCGCGCTGCTCGCCCTCCAGCATGCGGCGCGACTGGCTCCAGTGCGGCACATCGGGGTGGTGCTGCGCAAACAGCGATGCCACCTGCTGCAGATAGTCATAACTGCTGAAGAACGCCAGGTAGTTGCCCGGCCGCGCTTGAAACTGCTTCGCCATCAGCGCCACGATAGGCGCCAGCGACGCGCTGCGGTGCGGGTAGCGGGTGGAGATGTGGCGTGCCACCTGCACCTGCAGTTGTGTGGCGGAAAAAGGCGATTCGACATCCACCCACACATGGTCCGCAGGCAGGCCCAGAAGATCGGCGTAATAGCGCGCGGGCTGCAAGGTGGCCGAGAACAGCGTGCTGGTGTGCGCGGCCGCAAACCGCGGCTGCAGAAACGGCGCGGGCACTACGTTGCGGATGCAGACCAGCGAATCGCCCGGCGCCGCGCCCTTGCCGTGGTAGCCCGCGGTGGGCTGTGTGATGTCCACCATCGAATGGCTGCCCAGTAGCTCGGCCATGCGCACCATGTGCAGCGCGTCGAAGTAAAACGCCTGCAGCGCCGGGTCGGGTTCGGTGGGGTGGTCGGCAAAGTGCTCGGTCAGCGTGCTGCCGCACTGCTGCAGCGCGGCCAGCAGCTTGTCGGGGAAGGCATCGTGAACGGCGTAGGCGCTGGTCTGGGCCTTGTCCAGCGCCACCCATTGGCGACGCACCTTGTCCAGCGCTTTTTTGACCGGCGCATGGCGCGTGGCGGTGGCGCTGCGGCGGGCCTCGGCCAAGGCGGCGGGGCGCAGCTCGGCGGTGTACATCTTGCGGCCACGGTCCACCAGGTTGTGGGCCTCGTCCACCAGCAGCGCGGTGCGCCAGCCATTGGCCTGGGCCAGGCCATGCAACAGGCCGCCCAGGTCAAAGTAGTAGTTGTAGTCGCCCACCACCACGTCGGCCCAGCGGGCCAGCTCCTGGCTCAGGTAATAGGGGCACACCTGGTGCTGCAGCGCGGTGGTGCGCACCTGGGCTTGGTGCAAGGTGACGCGTTCGGTTTGAGCCATGGCCACCGGCTGCAGCGCTGCGGCGCGGGCGGCGGGCAGCCGGTCGTAAAAGCCCTGTGCCAGCGGGCACGATTCGCCGTGGCAGGCATTGCCGGGGTGCTCGCAGGCCTTGTCGCGCGCCACCAGCTCCAGCACGCGCAGCGGCAGTGCGGGGGCGCTGTCGGCCAAGCGGTTCAGTGCGTCCAGCGCCGTCTGCCGCCCCGAAGTTTTGGCGGCCAAGAAGAACACCTTGTCGATGCGCTGCGCGGGCGCCGCCTTGAGCAACGGAAACAGCGTGCCCATGGTTTTACCAATGCCCGTGGGCGCCTGGGCCAGCAGGCAGCGGCCTGCCGTGGCCGCCTTGTATACCGCCTCCGCAAGCGGGCGCTGGCCGGTGCGAAAACCGCCAAACGGAAACGCCAGTGCGTTCAGCGCCGCATCACGCGCTGTACGGTGCGCCACCTGCTGCGTTGCCCAGTCCAAAAATCGCGCGCACTGCGCCTCAAAGTGCTGGCGCAGGTCGTCGGCACTGCAGCGCTCGGTCAGCACCGTTTCTTGCTGGGTGCCAATGTCAAAGTACACCAGCGCCACGTCGATGTGCGCCAGCTGCTCTTGCTGGCACAGCAGCCAGCCATACACCTTGGCCTGCGCCCAGTGCAGGTGGCGGTGCGATGCGGGCTGGCGGTCTAGTCGCCCTTTGAAGGTTTTGACCTCGTCGATGCGCTGCGCCTCGGGGTCAAACCCATCGGCCCGGCCGCGCACCTGCAGGGTTTGGTAGCTGCCCGTGAGCGCCACCTCGGCACGGTAGCCCTTGCCCCGGCGGGCTGCCGCCACGGCGTGGCCTGCAATCCCTTCAAGCGCGGTGGGTGCGGGCGTAAAACGCAGGTCCAGGTCGCCCTGCTTGGCGGTGAACTCGCACAGCTCGCGCACCGCCACGGTGTAGGTCATGGAGTTTGGGGGGGCACGGTGGAGTGTGCTGGTGCCGGGTCATCCAGCGGTGGCAAGGGCAGGTCGGACTCGCCCAGTTGGGCCTGCGCTGCTTCATCACCAGCCCTGATCGGTGTGGCCTTGCACAGCGCCAACCACACGGCAAACGGCAGGGTGCACTGTGCGTGGCGTGCGGGGCGCAGCAGTTCAAAGCGGCCCTCGTCCAGCCCACCGCGCAGCACCCAGATGCCAAAGTGCTCCGGTATCTCCTCGGGCTCGGCAATGCCCTCTGGGAAGACGTAATAGCACTCCTCACACAGCCACTGGTAGGCCTGCCGCTTGGCGTCGTGCCGCAGGTCCGACAACAGGTCGGCCCGGCTGGCTTTGACCTCGTGCACCATGGGTTGCAGGTAGGCGGGCACCGAGGTGTTGCGCACCGAAAAAAGGTCGGGCCGCGCCATGCGCCACACATTGGCGGCGGCGCGCGCCGTGGGGGTGGTGTCGTCGCTCCACAGCGGGGCCATGGCGGGTGCTGGGGTGGGTGCTGGGTGGTCTGAAGTGGGCGGGGCCTTTGCTTGTTGGGGGTTTTCAATCACCGCGCGCAGCGACAACTCTGCCCACACAATGCGCCCCGCCGCGAGTAACTGCGCGGCAAACTTGTGGCCCAGCCGATCGTGGGTGCTGAGCGACCGCACTCCGCGCTGGCGGGCTGCGGCCAGCGTGAGAATCCCCTCATCGGTCAGCCGCAGCACCTCGCACCCGTCAGCTGACGTGTGCAGCGTGATCAGCCCGGCCGCCAGAAGGTCAATCTCCAGCCCGTCCTTGCACGGCCAACCGGCCGACCGCCAGATCTGCATCAAGCGCGTGCGGTGAAAGCGGGTGAGGGCCAGAGGGAGAGGGAGGGGGAGGGCGGTAGAGGATGGCGCCGTCATGGGGCTGCGGGCTCGGTAAAGCACTGATTTTAATCACAGTGCTTTACCAAGGGTGCGCTTTCTGGGCCGCATGCCCTAATACCCTCGTTCATCAAAAATAGGAGTCAAATTAGCCTCTAGCGCTTATTCAGTAAGCGCTGCTAGCTATCAATACCATAGTGAAGGACGGGTTGATGGGTGGAGAGGAACGGTGTGAACCCAGAACCGTCCGGACTGCGCCAGAACCACAAAGCCCGCAGGCGCGGGCTTTGTGGGACTCTACCGAGCTTTGTTATGGGGGCACAAAATAGATCCGTTGGATTCGTCGAATCGAATCAAACCTGCGCCTTCGGCTTCTCCACATACACCGGCTTGGTGGCCTCGCTGGGTGGGTCGGCAGGCGCCTCTGGCTCTACCACCTGGCCCACCGCAGCGCCGCCCAGTGCCCCGGCAATGGCACCGGCCGTGCCCCCCACAAACGCCCCCACTGGCCCGCCCAGTGCCACGCCCACGGCGGCACCGGCAGCGACGCCGGCCATCATGCCGCCGCCCATCAGGGCAGACTTGGACTCGCGGTCAGACTCTTCTGGCGTCAGCCCATGCTGTGCGGCGGGGTTGGGGTCTTGTGATGGAACACCGTGGCCTGGCACGGCTTGTTCAGCCAGGTCGCCGTCCAGGGGTTGTGCGTCTTCAGCGGCTGCAATGAGGGTGGGGTTCATGGTGCGCTCCTATTTGTGCGGGGAACAGTTCATGCGAACAAGCAAGTCGATAAAGTCAAGTTGCCTTGCTCGCTGCCCCATTTTTGAGCGCCGCCATTGCCAAAACCGCCGTCCAACACGTCACTGGCCTGTGGGACAAACGCTTGTGGCGCCAAATGGCTTGATGGGGGTCAAGAAACCCGGGCACAAAGTCAAAATTCTCGAACGTTGGGTAAAGCCTTCAGGCCCCACTACTGCGCCAGCAACTCGGGTTACTGGAAGGCGGCAAGCACCTGCGCTGGGGGGGGCGGGCCTGCAGCACGCGCTGGGTCAACAAGGTGGCGTCTGGGTTGGAGTGCATGGCGGGGCTCCTCCGTTTCCAAATGCAGAACGGCGGCGCGATGAACGGGGATTCTGTGCGGGCCGGGTGTCGTCGGTTCGCTGTACTTAAAAAAGGATTGAAAATTGCCTCTAGCGCTTTATCCATAAGCGCTAGTAGCTATCATTTATGAACTATAGGCGGGTTCTTGGCCGCACCGCGAGCGCCACCACCGTTACGCCGGCCGCAATCATCAGCGCGTCTTCGATCAAGCCACTGCGGGTCTGGCCCATACGCGCCATCGCACGTTCACGTCCGGCCAGCGTCAGGTAGGCCAGCGGCACGGCGGTGGCCACCGCCGCAACCGCACCTGCCTGCTCGCGGCCCCGCGGGGCCAGTGCGGCGCCCGCAATACCTGCGCTCATGACCCTTGCCAGCAGCCCCAAGAACACCGTGCGGTCGGGCGCTGTTTTCATCTTGTCGCCCAGAAGTTCACCCGCGCCCATCGCCAGGGCGCCGAACTTGAACAGCGGCCGGTCCAACAGCACAAGATGCCCCGGCGTGCGCTTGCCCAAAAGCCGTGCTGCCGCAATCGTTGCCATGGGGGTCATGGATCGCGCACTGGCCACCGCCCCAATCAGTGCGGAGAAAAACAGTCCTGGGAGTTTCATTTTTTTGCCCTGATGAAAGATTTACCAAGGTAATTTCGCCGGGCCGTGTGGAAAGCGACGGCGGAGAAACGCCTGATCCGCTGTAGGAAACGAACGAGCGCGCTGTTTCCTGGCTGAACCGCGCGCCACCCACGCATCAGCTGATCCGCGGCCTGGTAGCGGCGATGTCCGACACGCATCCGGCAACCGCCGTCCAAAAATCTTCTGCACACGATGGGCCCGCCGGGTCCCTGCTTAAGGAGAACCACATGAGCGTTGCCACGCCCATTACGCCGCCTATTGCGCCGCTCATTGCGCCGCCCAGTATCCCGCCCGGTACCCCGCAAGCGACCCAGCCAACGCAGCACCACGGTTGGGTGCCGCCAAGCGCAGTAGAAGCACACTCCGTGCAATTGCGCGTCAATGGCACGCCCTATGAAGTGGCCGTGGAGCCCTGGGTCAGCGTGCTGGATCTGCTGCGCGACCGGCTCAACCTCACGGGCACCAAGAAGGGCTGCGACCACGGGCAATGCGGCGCGTGCACCGTGCTCATTGATGGGGAACGGGTGTTGTCGTGCCTGACGCTGGCGGTGATGCGCGACGGGTGCGACATCACTACCGTTGAAGGGCTCTGCGGCAGTGCGCAGCCCGTTGCCAAAACCGATGCGGGCATGCAGGCACAGATTGAGGCATCGACATCGATATCGACATCTGCGTCGGCAGCAACTGCGGCATCGGCATCGACAGAGCCGTCGAAAGCGCCATCCACGCTGCACTCATCAAACACCGCAGTCTTGCACCCGCTGCAGCAAGCCTTCATGCAGCACGATGCGTTTCAGTGCGGCTACTGCACGCCAGGCCAACTGTGCTCCGCGGTAGGGCTGATCAGCGAGGGCGAGGCCCGTACGGTAGACGAGGTGCGCGAGTTGATGAGTGGCAACCTCTGCCGCTGCGGCGCCTACCCGCAGATCACGGCGGCGGTATGCCAGGTGGCCCTCGGGCAAGACAACCCGGTCTCTCGCACTGCCCATGGCCCCGTGGTTACAGGAACGGTGCCCGCATGAACCCCTTCAGCTTTCACACTGCCGACTCCATTCAGTCGGCCATGGCCGCCATGGCCTCGATGGCCCCCACTACTGCGGTGGGCACGCTGCCGCCATCCACCACCGCAGCCGGGCAAGCCCGGCCCATCGCTGGCGGCACCAACCTGCTGGACCTGATGAAAGAGAACGTGATGCGGCCCGCCACGCTGGTCGACATCAACCGGCTCGATCTGTCTGCCATTGCCGAGACGCCCGAAGGCGGCTTGCGCCTGGGCGCCTTGGCCCGCAATGCCGCCACGGCCTACCATCCGCTGGTGCGCACGCGGTACCCCTTGTTGTCTTCGGCCATTCTGGCGGGCGCATCGCCGCAAATTCGCAACATGGCCAGTAACGGCGGCAACCTGCTGCAGCGCACGCGCTGCGTTTACTTTTATGACACGGCCACGCCGTGCAACAAACGCGAGCCCGGCAGTGGCTGCTCGGCCATCGGCAACCTGGCGCGCCAGCACGCCATATTGGGTGCAAGCGAACACTGCATTGCTGTGCACCCGTCTGACATGTGTGTGGCTTTGGCGGCGCTGGAGGCCACGGTGCATGTGGAGGGCCCCACCGGCGCGCGCGCCATCGCGTTTGAAGACTTTCACCGCCTGCCTGCCGACCAGCCCGACCAGGACACCGTGCTGCGCCATGACGAACTCATCACCCACATCGAACTCCCGCCACCCGGCGGCTTTGCGGCGCACTCCGTGTACCTCAAGCTGCGCGAGCGCGCGTCATACGCCTTCGCATTGGCGTCGGTGGCTGCGGCATTGGACATCGGTGACGACGGCCGCATTGGCCGCGCCCGGCTGGCGCTGGGCGGTGTCGCCCACAAGCCGTGGCGCCGCGTGCAGGCAGAGGCCGTGTTGCAAGGCCACATGCCATCCACGGCGCTTTTTGAACAAGCCGCTGCCGTGCTGCTGGAGGGCGCCGTGTCGCAAGGCACGGGCCTGGGCAACAACGGATTCAAGATTCCGCTGGCCCGCCGCGCCATCGTGCGGGCACTGGCCACCGCCGCCGAAGGCACCGTGTCCAACACCGGCGACCAGCCACTCACCAAAGACGCAGCATGAACCACTATTTCGATCAGATGGAGCCCGTGCAGCCGATGGCGCCGGTGGGCACCGGGCATGTGCCGCTGGGTGCGGGCATCCCGCGCATTGATGGCGAAGCCAAGGTTACAGGCCAGGCGCGTTATGCGGCCGAGTACCCCGCGCCAGACCTGGCCTGGGGCGTGGTGGTCAACAGCACCGTGGCCCGCGGGCGCATTGCCAGCCTGGACCTGGACGAAGCCCTGGCCGTGCCCGGCGTGCTGGACATCATCACCCACCTGAACCGGCCACATATTCGCAAGATGGACCTGTTCTACAAGGACATGACCGCCCCCTCGGGTTCGCCCTTCAAGCCGCTGGCTGGTGACGCGGTGCACTACAGCGGGCAACCCGTAGCGTTGGTGCTGGCCGAGACATTTGAGGCGGCGCGCTACGCCGCGTCGCTGGTGCGCGTGCAGTACGACGCCCAGGCCCACGACACCCACCTGATGCAAAACCTGGGGCGTGGGCACAAACCGGCGCCGCTCAAGGCAGGCTACTCACCACCGCCCGATCCCACGGGCGACGCAGATGCCGCCTATGCACAGGCCCCCGTCAAGATCGACGCCGAGTTTTACAGCGGGCCTGAGCACCACAACCCGATGGAGATGCACGCCAGCACCGTCATCCGCGCTGCCGATGGGCATCTGACGATTTTCGACAAAACGCAGGGTTCGCAGAACTGCCGTTGGCTTGTGTCGCGCGTGTTTGGCCTGGGCAAAAACAAGGTCACGGTGATGAACCCGTTTGTGGGCGGCGCATTTGGATCGGGCCTGCGGCCGCAGTACAACCTCATCCTTGCCGTGATGGCGTCGCTGCAGCTCAAGCGGTCGGTGCGCGTGGTGCTCACGCGCCAGCAAATGTTCACCTTTGGGCACCGGCCCGAGACATGGCAACGCGTCAAGCTGGCGGCGGCGGCAGACGGCGCGCTGCAAAGCGTGGTGCACGACGCCATCGCCGAGACATCGCGCCTGGAAGACTACTGCGAGGTGGTGGTGAACTGGTCGGGCCAGTTGTACATGTGCCCCAACGTGCGCCTGGGCTACCAGTTGGTGGACCTGGACCACTACACCCCCATCGACATGCGCGCGCCCGGTGCCGCCCACGGCGTGCACGCACTGGAAGTGGCCATGGACGAACTGGCCAGCGCACTCAAGATGGACCCGCTGGCGCTTCGCCTGAAAAACTACGCTGAGTTTGACCAGGCCAACGAGCTTCCGTATTCGACCAAAGAGTTGCGCGCCTGCTACGAGCAAGGCGCCGAGCGCTTTGGCTGGGCGGCGCGCACGCCCGAACCCCGCAGCATGCGCGAAGGCCACGAGCTGATCGGCTGGGGCATGGCCAGCGGCCAGTGGGACGCCATGCAAATGTTCGCCCGTGCGCATGCCGTGTTCCACGCCGACGGCAGGCTGGAGGTATCCAGCGCCGCCACCGACATCGGCACGGGCACCTACACGGTGATGGCCATGATTGCAGCGGCCGCCATGGGGCTGCCGCTGGAGCAGGTGACGTTTCGCCTGGGTGACTCGCGCCTGCCCGTGGCGCCCATCGAAGGCGGTTCGTCGCACGTGGCCACCGTGGGGTCTGCGGTAGAAGGCGCCTGCGAAAAGCTGCAAAAGCGGCTGTGGAAGATGGCCCGCCAGATGCCCGATTCGCCTTTCGCCAAATCCAGGTTTGTGCAGGTGGAATTTGTAGAAGGCCACATCCAGCTAAAAACCCAACCGGACACCCGCGTGCCGCTGGCCGCAGTGATGGCCGCCGCTGGCGAGGCCAGCATTGAAACCAAACACCTTTTGCTGCCCAACCTGATCAAGCAAAAGAAATACATCCGCGCCACCCATTCGGCCGTGTTTTGCGAAGTGCGGGTGGACGAAGACTTTGGCACCGTGCGCGTCACGCGCGTGGTCAGCGCCATCGCCGCGGGCCGCATTCTCAGCGCGCAAACCGCGCGCAGCCAGATCGTGGGCGGTGTGGTGTGGGGCATCAGCCAGGCGCTGCATGAGGAAACCCTGTGCGACCACCAGCAGGGCCGCTTCATGAACCACAGCTTTGCCGAATACCACATCCCCGTGAATGCCGACATCCACGACATCGACGTGATTTTTGTCAAAGAGGACGACCGCATCGTGAGCAGCATGGGTGCCAAGGGCGTGGGCGAGATCGGCATCGTCGGCGTGGCCGCAGCCATCAGCAATGCGATCTATCACGCCACCGGGCGCAGGTTGCACAGCACACCGATGACGCCAGACAAGGTGATGGCGCCGGGCGATGGCTGGGCAGCCGGCGACACCGCAGTGCTGGGCGCGCCGCGGTCCATGGGCAGTGCCGACAGGGGCAGCGCTGCGCAAGGCGGCTGAGGCGTTGCACGCGCTTTGCTGTAGCGGTGCGCCCTGGCCAGAGGAGGCCAGGGCGTGCCTCGGGTGCTGAAATATGAGTCAAATTGGCCTCCAGCGCTTGATTCATAAGCGCTAGCAGCTATCAATTTGGAAGTTATTCCCGCCAAACCTCAGCAAGCTATCGCGAAACGCGCGCCTCCAGAATCATCTGCAGCAGCCGCGCAAACTGAGGGTCGCTCACCATCTGGGTCGAAACATCCGTGTTCACGCGGTGCACCACCACCAGGTCATACGCGGGCACCACCACCACCATGTGCCCGCCCCACCCCTGGGCAGAAAAGGTGCCTGCGGGCACGCGGATGTCGGGCAGGTGGCGGCCATCCACCGCCACCCACCACAGGTAGCCATAGCCGCCGTCGGCCCCGGTGTCGGAGTGCGGCTGCACGCTTTGGTGCACCCAGTCAGCCGGCACCACTTGTTTGCCCGCCCACTGGCCACCGCGCAGGTACAGCAGCCCAAACCGGGCCAGGTCGCGGGCCGACATGCGCATGGGGTAGGCGGCGTGCACCGACTGCTCGCCGGTGAAATACACGCCGTCTTCCGCGCGCCAGTCCTGCATCTGCAGCGGCTGTGCCATGCGCTGGGCAAACGCGGTGTAGATGCTGGTTTTGGTACGCGCCTCGTACACCGTGTTCAGCGCGTTGAAGTCCCAGTTGTTGTAGTACCAGAACGACCCCGGCGCGTGGCTGCCGCGTGCAGGGCGCTTTGCTGCCATTGCAGCCGTTTCGTACAGCGTGGGGTGGTACACACCGGAGCGCGACTTCAGCAAGTCCGCCACCGTCGCGCGCTTTTCGGCTGCGGTCAGCGCGGGTTCGTTGTCGTCCACGCCCAGCTCGCCCAGGGTTGCATCCAGCCAGGTGGTCAAAGACGATGTGCCGGGCAAAGACCTGCAGGGGATCGCCCAAATTCTCCATCTTTTGCTTGCGCGCGGCATCGGCGAAGAGGTCGAGCTTGAGGGCACTGCGCGCTTGCGCTTTGGGTTTGGCTCATGCGGTGATTGTCGCGTTGGCTGGGGGGTGCCGGGCAGGGGCAGGTTTTTAGAGGTTTCCTAAGGTTGGAGCTGCGCTTCATTGCCCTGTTGGGGCCGCCACTGTGAAGGGGCGCAGCCCATTTCTTGCCGAAACATGTAGCTGAATGCTGAGGTGGACGCATAGCCCAATGCCAAGCCAATATCCGTCACGCTTCTACCCGAACTTAACCACTCAATGGCCAAAAACAAGCGCAACTTATGACGCCAGACGCGCAGGCTTATGCCTAACTCCCGCTCAAATCGGCGGTTCAAAGTGCGCGTTGATGCCCCTAATTCACGCCCCCAATCTTCGGCGCTGCGCTCGTCTGCGGGATTGGCGTAAACCGATTCACAGATGGTTTGCAGCATGGGACTTCTGGGCCATGGCAAGTGAAAACTCAAGGGTTTGAGTCTTTGTAATTGGGCCACGATCAGAGCGTTTAGTTTTCCCACATAGTCGACTTCGCTTTGGCGATGTTTGTCTTCCAACTCCACGATAAGAGCCCTCAACAACGGGGTGACAGAGAACACCGTGCACCTGCTGGGCATGCCCAGGTCTGGGGCATCTGCGACATATAAATTTCTAAATTCCACCGCATTGAGGGAGCCTGTCGTGTGCATGACCCCGGTCGGAACCCAAATGGCTTGCTCAGGCGTGATCACAAACCGAGCGTCTGCAACGGTCACAACCAGCGTTCCTGAGGTCGCGTACACGAACTGATTCCAGCTGTGTTTGTGCACCGGAAACAAATGACATGCAGGCAGATTCTGAGACCGGGAAAATATTAAATTTGGTAAATCTCGGATATCGGGACTGTGGACGATAGTCCAATTTTTCATTTTGAGCATTTACCCCCCCTAGGGATGTCCTGAAAAACTCGGATCCATGATTGCTACAAGGCCGCCGTTTTCAAATAGCGCGAAGGCTGCACTTTTTGTCCGCAACTGGGCCTTGCTTTTGTGTAGCTCCGAGGCCTTTTTCGCCGCCCTCGCGGCTATTTGCCGGTCTGCAGGCGCACTGATCCCTGCGCCGCCAGCAATTGATGGCGCACCATCCACAGGTTGGACAGCGCAAACAGCGTCTTGATTTGCAGCGTGTTCTTCTTCAATCCCCGATAGCGCACCTTCACATATCCAAACTGCCGCTTGATCACCCGAAACGGGTGCTCCACCTTGGCCCGGATACTCGCCTTGATCTTCTCCAACTGGTCTATAAGCGAATCAACGGGGTTGTTCTCTTTGTCCAGCTCTTTGCGCTTGCCTAGGCGCATCGCTATGTGCCACGTCATGTCAGCTCGGGCGTCTGGACGTTTTTGTACGCCTTGATAGCCGGCATCACCAAACCCGTCTTTTTCTTCTCCGTGCAGCACGCTGTTGCCCCCTACCTCTACTACGTCCGCTACGTTGCCCGAGGTGCCGATGACGGTGTGCTCCAGTCCTGAGTCCGCATCCACCCCAATGTGGGCCTTCATGCCAAAGTGCCATTCGTTGCCCTTTTGACTGGAGTGCATCTCTGGGTCGCGCTTCTTGTCCTTGTTCTTGATAGAGCTGGGCGCTGCAATCAAGGTAGCGTCTACCGCAGTGCCAGCCTTGAGCCGCAAGCCCTGCGCTGCAAGCAATTCGTTGACGATGCCCAGAATCTGCTCGGCCAGCTTGTGGTAGATCCGCGTGTCAAAGAAGGCTTCTTTCATTGCTAGATCCGACAAAGTGAACCACTGCTGCATGCAGTGGATGCGCAGCATGGCCTGCAGTGCAAAGGGTGGGCGGCCGTTCTTGCCTTCGGGGTAATACGGGGCAATGAGCTCGACCAATGCAGCCCAGGGAACCACTAAATCCATCTGGGCAAGCAGTTCCTGCTTGCGGGTCGTCTTGGTGCTCAGGTTCAGGTCAAGGCTGCTTTGCTTCATGGTTTGTAAGGATGCCATGACTGGCCTGCTCTTATCAGACTTGCCAGGAGGTTTTGCAGGATTTTCCTAGGTTGGCCGCTCATAAATAGAGGATGTCACTTTTTCAAGAGATTTCTATTCATCAAAGAAATAGCATAGCTCGCATGTATCACCCATGTGCCATAGAGTCTATTTATCTTAATGAAAGTAAATCATGAGTCATAAAGAAATGAAAACTTTGAAAAAATCAATGTATTTTTGCTTGGCACTATTGGCCTCAACAAATTCGTTGGCGGCATGGCCGGAAAAACCCATCACCCTGGTAGCACCGTTTGCTGCAGGTGGTAATGCTGACATCATGGCCCGTCAAATCGCCCAGTCGCTGGGCACCAAACTGGGCCAGCCTGTGATTGTTGAAAACAAGCCCGGCGCAGGCAGCATGCTGGGTACTCAGCACGTGGCTCGATCCAAGGATGGCCATACTTTTTTACTGGGCTCGTTTGCCAATGTGCTCAATGAGTTTTTTTACCGTAACAAAACATTTGATTTGCGCAAGGAATTAATTCCAGTGACCCAACTGGTGAGTATTCCAAATTACTTCGCCACAGCAACTGATTCAAAAATTGAGTCCATGGCCGATCTGATTGCCCAAGCCAAAGCCAAACCCGGGGCGCTGACTTGCGCTACCAACGGCGTCCAATCCACCGAACTTAAGCCAATCTACCCCTTGTAAGCCATATGCGGATGCGGCTTCACATGGCGCGTAGGTCTGGGCTGAGATCGACCGGCCACGCGGCGCACCAAGTTCTTTGCCAGCAGCGCAATGGCACTGGCAAT
>JAUXZO010000229.1 GCA_030692685.1 Acidovorax sp.
GATGACGGGGTTGCCCCTGTGCACCGGCTCCCGGCATTCAGCTCGTGACGACACCAAGGCGGTAGGGCTTGAGCGTTTCTTTCAATCTTTTCGGAAACCGCATCCATGATTCTGGTCCTGCTGCCCGCCTATAACGAAGAAGAGTCGCTTCCCCAGCTTATGCCGAAGCTGCAACAGACGCTTTCCGGGATGGGTGAGGAGTTCAAGATCCTCGTGTGTAACGATGGGAGCAAGGACGGCACCCAGGCAATGCTTGAGGAATATTCGAAGCAGATGCCTGTTGAAATCATCCGGCACAAGATCAACCGTGGTCTGGGCGAGTCCTCGCGTGATTTGTTCGAGCGAGCCAGTGAGATCGTCCAGAGCGGGGACGTGGTCGTCCGGCTTGATTGCGACGACACCCACGAACCCGAATTCATTCCGTCGATTGTTGCCAAGATCCGCGAGGGTTACGACGTTGTCATCGCTTCCCGGTTCGCGCCGGGCGGCGGCCAGATGGGGGTCAACGGCTACCGGGCGTTTATCAGCCGCTGCGCCAACCTGTTCATGAAAGTATTTTTTCCTATCCCCGGGCTGAAAGAGTATTCCTGCGGATTTCGCGGCTATCGGGCCGAGAAAATCAAAGAAGCCATTGGTTTCTATGGCAACAATTTTATTCAACTCAAGGGCTTGGGTTTTACTTGCACGCTGGAAAAGTTGGTCAAGTTCAAGCTCATCAACGCCAAATTTGGCGAGGTGCCCTTTTTGCTCCGGTACGACCAGAAGCAAAGCGCCAGCAAAATGGTGAGCAGCATCACAACCCTCGGCTACCTGGTCATGACCTTGTTGTATCACTGGCCGTGGGGCGGTTGGCGCACATCAATCAAAAACAGGCATATGGATTGGACCGCCTCAAATGACAAGCCTTGATGAGGTGACCTCGGACAGAGTCGAATCTGTTACGTGGCACGGCGTCATTCATGGAATGCCGGATCCGGCATTGGCCAGTCCTGAAGCCGCATTTCGGGCTGCGTGCGATTCCGGGCTCGGGTCCATGATCAACGCAATGCTTCAAAAACCATGTGCGGATTAGTTTCAATCCATTCCTCGGGTTGCGCCTTGGATGATCGCATTGGCGTGCTTGACGCCATGCTTGCGCGAATTGATCACCGCGGGCCGGATGGAGGGGGAACAATTCATGTCCCCGGGCAGGGGCTGTTTGGTCACCGCAGGCTTTCTATTATTGACATTGAGCATGGCGCTCAGCCCATGTGTTCCGGTGACAAGCGTTACACGTTGATTTTCAACGGCGAAATTTACAACTATCTGGAATTGCGGCAAACCCTGGTGCAGCAGGGGCATCATTTCGTGACGTTTTCAGACACCGAGGTGCTGCTCAAACTGCTGATACACGAGGGGGCCGAGGCCATCCCCCGCCTGAACGGCATGTTCGCATTTGTTTTTCACGACCGTGAAAACAACTCCTGGATAGCCGCCAGAGATCCTTTTGGCATCAAGCCGCTGTACTACGCGAGTGTGGGCGGCGAGTTGCTGTTTGCCTCCGAGATCAAGGCGTTGCTGGCTCACCCGGAACTGAAAGCCGCGCGCGATGAGGTCGCACTGCACCAGTATTTGGCCATGCAGTTTTGCCTTGATGAGAAGACACTTTTTGCCGGGGTCCAGAAAGTCAAGCCTGGCTTCTATCTGACGGGGCATGGCGCCCTGATCGAGCAACGGGTTTGTTACTGGGATACGAACTATCAGATTGATCAGTATCACACCGAGGAGTACTTCATAGATCGGCTGCGGTCGCTGCTGGACGATAGCGTTCGCCTGCAGATCCGGTCCGATGTTCCGCTGGGCAGTTATCTTTCAGGTGGGCTTGACTCCAGCCTGGTAAGCACACTCGCAGCACAGCATCTTGATGCCCCATTGCCGATGTTTCACGGCCGCTTCGCTGAAGGCGATGCGTACGACGAGTCTGCCTATGCCAAGGTTGTGGCCAGCGGAGCAAAAGGCATCTATCACGAAGTGGTGCCGACGGCACAGGACTTCGTCGACTGCCTGCCGGAGCTGATTTACGCGCTCGACGAACCACTCGGGGGCCCCGGGCTGTTCCCCCAATATGCGGTGAGCAAGCTGGCCCGTCAGCACGTGAAGGTGGTGCTGGGCGGACAGGGGGGCGATGAAATATTTGGCGGCTATGCGCGTTATCTTGTGGGCTACCTGGAGCAGGCCATCAAAGGTGCGATTTTCGAGACGCAGGAGGAGGGCAAGCACCTTGTTACGCTCGAATCCATCATTCCTCAGCTCCCGCTCTTGAAGCAATACCACCCTCTGCTTTCCCAGTTTTGGGGCAAAGGGCTGTTCGAGGACATGGACGCCCGGTACTTTCACCTGATTGACCGCAGCCCGGGACTAAGCTCAGTTCTTCACCCGGATGCATTGGCGGGCTTCGACAGGGCGCACCTGTTCTCCGAGTTCCAAAAAGTATTCAATCATCCGGACACCCAGTCCTACATTAACAAGATGACCCACTTCGATCAAAAGACGCTGTTGCCGGCGCTTTTACAGATCGAAGACAGGGTCAGCATGGCGGTTTCTCTGGAATCCCGGGTGCCGTTACTGGACACCCGCATCGTCGATCTGGTGACCACCATGCCGCCATCCCTCAAATTTCAGGGCGGCAAGACCAAGCACATTCTCAAGAAGGCAGCCCGGAATTTGCTTCCAGGCACCGTGCTTGACCGCAAGGACAAGATGGGGTTTCCTGTGCCGCTGGGCGAGTGGATGCGGGGCGGCGTGGTGCGGGACTTTGTCGGAGATACCCTGCTTTCTTCCCGAAGTTTGCAGCGCGGGATTTTTCAGCCCGAAGTGCTGAAGAACATGATGACGAGCCAGGGCGTCGGTGGCCGTCAACTCTGGGGCGCGCTGAGCCTGGAGCTCTGGCATCGGAGATTCATTGATGCAGCCTGATGGGATGGCGCCGGTAGCGCGGGACGTCTTAATCCAGCATATGCTTCGCGCTTGTGACCGGTATTTCGCCGGTCACAGTTCGCGACTCATGGATTTGCCCGTGGCGGAGATTCCATTCCCGGTATCGACGGGGCCGCTGAAGTTGATTAACGTGGTACTCCCCGATTGGGGTGCACATTGGGGTTGCGATGGCATCCTGGCGGTACCACGCGAGTGTTGTGGCGATCCGGCGGCGCCGCACTGGGCGCAGGTGGATTGGTGGCTTGCGGCGTTTCTGTTGCTGGAGGGTTGGCACGAACGGGCGTGGGAGCTGCAACACGGCCCGATTCATTCTTACGCCTTCCGGCTTCATGGTTGGGATGAACGCGCTTGGGAGCATGCTTGGGTGAACCGTATCGCCCTGTTCTTACGCGCGTGGACGGCACAGCGAGCGGGAATAGAAGAAGCAACCTTGTTCGGTCCGCTCCCGAGGGCGGAGCTGCTTCTTACGCACGACGTTGACGCAGTGGCTAAAACCTGGGCGATCCGGCTAAAACAGACTGCCTTTTTAGGCCTCAACACGCTCCGTTTGCTGGGCCGCGGCCAAGTGAGCGAGGCCGGCGCCCGCCTCGGACGAGCGATGCGTTTTCTATTTCTGCGCGATGACTGGTGGACCTTGGGCGAGATGCTAGATATGGAGCGCCGTGCGGGGCTGCGTAGTCAGTTCAACTTTTACGCCGATGTGCGCGCAAAGACGTTGCGTCGCTGGTTGTTCGACCCTGGCTATGACCTTACCTTGCCGCGACTTAAGGAGTTGCTTGTGTCCCTGGTGCGGGACGGGTGGCGCGTGGGATTGCATCAATCTTACGATGCTTGGCAGGAGCCTGTGTTGATGCGCCAGCAGCGGGAACACTTGCAGTCACTGTTACCAGTAGCGGTTACCAGCTGCCGCCAGCATTGGCTGCGTTTCAGTTGGCAAAAAACCTGGAAGGCTCAGGCCGAGGCCGGTTTTTGTCAGGACACGACACTGATGTTCAATGATCGCCCCGGTTTTCGAGTGGCGGCCGCCCTAGAGTGGTCGCCATGGGATGTTGTTCACGGGGGAAATGCTTCGCTCAAGGAATTGCCAACGGTGCTCATGGACTCCCATTTTTATGACTATCAGCCGATGAGTGCCGCTGAACGTCGCGCATCATTGAAACAATGGCTGTCCGAAGTTGTAGCCGTTGGTGGGCAAGCCGCGATTTTGTGGCATCCGCATACTATTGCGGTTGATTACGGCTGGCGCGAAGGTTTTCAGGATCTGCTTGACGAACTCCGGGGAGTTGCGCCTTGCTGAAATTTGCAGTTCGAAACTGGTTGCCGCAAGTCCTGAAAATACCTTTGTGGGGTGATCGCGAGAAATGGGGATTGACACCCAATGTCACTGACCCTTGCTGGCGCGAGTGGGCACATACCTATCTCGACTTCTACGCCGCGAACCAGCGTGCCGGGGTCGGCACAGTCATTAACGATGCGGGTTATCGGGTGATGTCCTGGATAGACATGCAAGGGAAACGTGTCCTTGAGATCGGGCCAGGGGACATCCGGCACATGCAATTCTGGCACGGCACACCGAGCGAATATGTGCTGGCGGACATCCATGAAGGGATGCTGGAGCAGGCCGCGCGGAAGCTGGAGGCGAGCGGCGTGGCTTACCGCCCACTGTTGCTGAAACGCGGCGAATCGCTGCCGCTCGGCGATGCAAGCGTGGATGTGGTCGTGTCCTTCTATTCGCTGGAACACATCCATCCCCTTGGTTCTTATTTGGAGCAGATCGCCAGGGTGTTGCGCCCAGGGGGGTGCCTGATCGGGGCAATACCGGCGGAGGGGGGGCTGGCATGGGGGCTCGGCCGGATGCTTACTTCGCGACGGTGGTTTAAAAAGAATACCAATATTGATCCGGACAAGATCATTTGCTGGGAACATCCCAATTTCGCGGATGACATCATCAACGATCTCAATCGGCATTTCGTACGGCCGCGGTTGGCTCTGTGGCCCTTGCGTTTTTTGCCCTCCATTGATGCCAATTTGATCATCCAGTTTCTCTACCAGAAGCAGGGATAGCGCCGGTGGCAAACCCATATCTCGAACACACCCGACGCAGCCTTCCTCACCTGCTGGCTCTAATGGATGCAGACCGCACCAGTAAGAGCTTTGGTATGGGTGATCGCTATCACTGGGCGTGGGGACTCATCGACTTTGGCAACGGCACCTTTCAGGGGGCTGCCCATGGGTTGGCGAGGCTTTGGCAAGCCGGGTTGTGGCCGTATACCACCTCTCGCGATCAATTTTTGCGGCGAATCGATGCCCTTTTTCTGGGTGCAGCGCGACTCACACGTGCGGACGGCAGTCTGGAGGAAGCGTTTCCCAATGAGGGCTCGTTCTGCGTCACCGCGCTAGTGGCTTTTGACCTGCTCTGTGCCATAGAGCTTTTGCGGGAAGAGGCGCCGGATGAGATGCGAGTGCGCTGGCAGGTTATTGTCCGCTCGCTGGTCGGTTACCTGTGTAGCGCCGACGAGACCCATGCCCTGATTTCCAACCATCTGGCGACTGCGGTTGCTGCGCTGGCACGCTGGAATGCACTCACTGGTGACGCGGCGTCCGAAGCGCGGGCGCGTGAATTGTTGGCGCGCATCCTGCACCATCAATCCGTAGAAGGCTGGTTCCGCGAATACGAAGGTGCTGATCCAGGCTACCAGTCGCTCTGCACCTATTATTTGGCGGACGTTCACCGGCTGCACCCAGACTGGGGGCTTGCTGAGCCGCTGGCACGATCCATTCGTTTTCTTTGCCTTTTTGCCCATCCGGACGGCTCGTTCGGTGGGCTCTATGGCAGCCGTTGCACCCGGTTCTACTACCCTGCTGGCATCGAGGCATTGGCGCAAGAGGTGCCGGAAGCAGCGGCGCTGGCCCGTTACATGGCCACGAGCATAGCGTCTGACAGGGTCGTGACACTGGCTGCCATGGACGCGCCCAATCTGGTGCCGATGTTCAATGCCTACTGCTGGTCTGCCGTGTTGTGGCACGAGGTGGATGCCACCAAGGCGGTGCTGCCACTGCCCGCCCAGAGCGGCGAGGTATTCAGGCGGTCATTTCCGGAAGCGGGGCTGTGGGTCGACGCTGGTCCGGGCCACTACACCATTGTCAATACGCATAAGGGTGGCGTAGTGGCGCATTTTCCTCGCGGGAAGGCCGCGTCTATTGATGCGGGTGTGGTGGTCAGTGACGCAAGGGGTCGGCTCGGCAGCAGCCAGGCCTTTTCAAAAGACAACCGGGTCACCTTGGAAGGTGACTTGCTGACCGTTGAGGCAACGATCAGTCCCATGCCGAAACAGCTGCCGACGCCACTCCAGTTCCTCTTTTTGCGTCTGCTTTGTCTCACCCTCTTTCGGATGCGCCCCTTGCGCGAGTGGGTTAAGCGCATGCTTGTGCGCCTGCTTATCACGCGGCGGCAGCTCTGGCCGGTGCGCAACATGCGGCAGATTCATCTGGGTCCGATGCTGACAGTGAGGGACCAGCTGATTGCCGTCCCTGGCTATAAGGCTATAGAGGATCCGGGCCATTTTGTTGCCATACATATGGCGAGCCAGGGCTACTGGCAGTTGCAAGACGAGGAGGCGCAATGATCCCTCGTTTCAAACCATGGCTCGGCTGGGCGGAGTTTCGCACGATGTTTCGGCGTAACGCTGGAGCGGTAGAGCGTTTTGAACAAGAGTTCGCCCGTACCTTCGGCGCGGCCGAGGCGGTCGCATTCCCCCATGGTCGAAGTGCCCTTTGGGCCTTTCTCAATGCCGTAGGGGTGACGGGTGCTGAAGTTGTTATGCCCGCCTATACCTGCTCGGTAGTGGCCCATGCCATCTCGCTGAGCGGCAACCATCCGCGTTTTGTCGACATCTCCCTCGACGACTACAACATGGACCTGAACATGTTGCCTGCCGCAATCAACGAGCGCACGCGTGCGGTGGTCGCGACACACCTTTTCGGCTATCCACTGGACCTGGACCGGATGGAGTCAATCATTGCTTCGGCCGAAGCTCGTTATGGGAACAAGATCTGGCTGATACAGGACTGCGCCCACTCCTTCGGGGCCAGCTGGAAGGGCCGCCTCGTCGGAAGCTCAGGCGATGTCGCGTTGTATGGATTGAATATCAGCAAGATGATGACATCCATCTTTGGAGGCATGCTCACTTTCAGCAACGCTGAGTTGGCCGCCAAAGCCCGATCATGGCGCGACGCGCATTTTCTGCAGCCCTCGTGGCGCAAGGGGTGCCAGAGGCGTATGTATCTGCTCGCCGTCTACATCGCCTTTAGCAAGCCGGTATACGCCTTCACGTGGTGGCTGCAGGAGAGGACGCCGCTGCTCAACCGCCTGACCAGGTCCTACCATCTGGACGAAAAAATTCATTTCCCACCTGACTTCAACGAGCGCATGCTCAACTTGGAGGCGGCGGTAGGGCTTGAGCAATTGAAGCGATACCCACAGATTGTTGCGCGGCGACGTGCCGTTGCGGCTTATTTCGATCAGCACCTTTCGCGTCGGCCTGGCTGGGTATTGCCGCCGCTGATTGATGGGGCGACCTATTCCCATTACGTAGTGCGGGTGCCACAGCGCGCTGCCGCTGTGGCAGCGCTGGCGAAGCACGGCATCCAGCTGGGAGAGCTGATCCAGTACAGCGTCCCGGAATTGACGTCTTATCGCGACGGTTCCGCGCATTTCGCCGTTTCGGCTGAGGCAAGCACCTCGACGGTCAACTTGCCATTGGCCCCTACGCTCACCCCTTCTGAGCTCGACAGAATAAAAGGTGCGCTGAACTCACCATGACCGACAAGACTCTTTTAATTCTTGGAAGCGACAAGATTTCAGCCCGCGTGCGTGCTTCTCTGCGCCCGGATGCGAACTTGGTGGTGGCAATTGATCGCTCGACGAACATCAAACGGGTGTTGCGGCTGGTGCGTCGCGGCAGCCTGAGCCTCAGGTTGGTGGCGCAAATGCTGTGGTGTGAATTGCGCCGTTCCGCGCCGCGAACAGATACTTCGGGGGAATCGATCACCAGCAACGGTGATGTCATAAAACTTCTGAACGCTCACGTTCCGCGACGGGTGGTGTTGTACCGGGCTGGCCTCATCATTAACAGGGCTGTTCTCGCCACGGGCGTACCCATCATGAATATTCACTGCGCCAAGGTTCCTGAATTTGGAGGCATCGGTTCCATTGCGAGGGCGTTGCGGGAACAGGTTTACGAACAGTGTGCTACTTTGCACCAGGTGACTGATGCCATTGATAGTGGTGTGGTATTCGATACGGAAGCCTATGAACTCGACCCCACCTGCAGCTACTGCACCAACGAGGATCGGGCGTATGCTGCGGGGCATCGCCTCTTGTTGAGAACCCTCCAGCAGATAGAGACATCTAGGGGAGCTCTGAAGCCGTGAACCAACTGAAGTGCAGGCACCGCCGGCGGGGCAAGAAGTGATGCGGCCTCTGTTCTCGGGCATTTTCTGTCGGGCCTCGCGATGATGCGATTTCCTCCCTTTTTCAAAACTTCCCTGGGTGTACGCCTGTTGAGGGGCGGTTTGGTTCTGCTGATCGCGGTTGGATTGGTGTTGTCAGGGGTCGCCCAACCATTCTTGAGTGGTTTCGACGTCAGACAGTTGGTGGCGATACTAGTCGTCCAGCCAATTATCTTGATTGGACTGGCGCTGCAGGGTGTTCGTCACGCGCTGTTAATTGATCGTCCTGGGCTGTCCTATCTGGCAGCAACCAAAGCGGTTGCTCTCTCCCAAGGCTTGAATCTGCTTTTGCCCGCCAGGTTATCTGAAGTTCTAAAGGCAACCTACTTGCGGGATCGGGCCGGTGTTCCCATGAGTGCCGGGCTCTCCGCCGTCCTGCTTGAACGGACAGTTGACTTGATTATTGTCGGATTTCTCGGGGGCGTTTGCCTGTTTTTTTTCGCCGCTATGGTAAGCAAGACGCTAATTTTTGTGGCGTTTGTGTTTGTCGCAGGAGTTGTGGCTTTGGCACTTTGGGGGCAGAGGAAAGTCTTGGGCTTGGCGCGTGCCTTGCCCTGGCCAAAGATTGGCGAGTTCCTGGAGCGAGGTTATTTACACTTCTCCAGTAGCTTGAGAAGACCGAAGTTTCTAGTCAGCTTGGGACTGGGTGTGTTCATCTGGGGTCTCTCTTTTTTCAATATATTTTTACTGATTGAATTTGCCGGGAGCATTCCCATTGGCCTTTATGGCGCACTGTTGGTTTTTGTCTGTACGACCATGGGCGGCGCCATCCCTGCACTTCCCGGAGGTTTGGGGACCTACGAAGCTGCAGCGGTCTTTGCCCTGATGTCTTTGGGATACCCTTTTTCGGATGCCCTGATTTTGGCCGTCACGATCCACGTTGCCCAGCTGGTTCTGCCGTTGATATTGGCCTTGATGGTCATGCTTACCGAACGCCTGGGTCTTTCTTCGCTAATTTCTGACCTGCGCTCTGATGTCGCATCACGACGTGAATGACATTTGTAAGGTACCCGATAAACCGCGCATGCCGATTGTTCGCAAGAACCGGCGAGAAATGCAGCCAATGGCTTAACTAAGAGCACGAAATGGGTTTTGGATTTGTCACGCAGTCGACAAGAGGTCTTTTGAGTTCCACTCTCGGGCTGCTTGCTTTGATATTTATTTGCTTCCAAGTTTGGGGTACTCATGCGCCAAATTTGAATTGGGTGACCGCCCTGAGCGGATTTTCACCGATCGATTGGGTAAATCACCACAATTTGCCTGGAAACTTTTCCAAAGATTTTCCAAGTGGATCCCAGCCGTATGACAAATCCCTGTTCATGTATGTATACAGGTTGGCGGATTCCTTTTTCGCGCTAAGTGCGGAGCGGCTGATGTCGGGCGTGATTTTGTTTGAGATGCTTTTTATGGGCATTGCGTCCGTAGTGTTCTTCAGGGCGCTTGTCCCAAGTGCAGCGCCAATTTCGGCCTTTGTCTTCGCGATACTGGTAGTCAATAGCGGATCCAGAAGCATGGAACTGGCCGGTTTTGGCGGGCCATTCTTCTGGGGGCTCTACTACAACTTCGCGGATGGCATGCGTCTGATCGCGCTGGCTCTTTTGTTGCAGCGCAGGTTTATTGCTGCTGCCCTTCTGTTTGTTTTAAGTGCAACCACACACCCCATCATGGGCGTCATGGGCGGCGTTTTTGCTCTGGGCTGCTTTGTCAGTGTTCGGCAGAAAGGGGACCTTGGCAAGGTGCTGAGTGCTTCAGCAGTATTTTTGCTTCTTGCTGGAGGATGGTGGTTTTACCACTTGCAAAACGTCGGCGTGATTTCAATCAGCGTTCCGTCTGAAACCTGGATCACCTTTACCAAAGCGTTCAACTATCACTTCTATCCGGTTGCCAACGGGTTATTGACATTCGATTTTGAACGCCGCTTCCTCCCCTTTTTGGCTCTGCTTCTTCTTGCGGTGTTCTACGCTTTTCGCATATCCATGCCAGAGCGAACCCGAAACGGGATTCTGTTGGGGGGAGGGTTGTTGTTGTTGTTGACTCTGGCTGGCTTGGCCATCTCGCATTGGTCTGACAGTCCCGGGCTGATTCGATTGACCTTGACGCGTGCCAGCGACATGCTGATTCTTGTTAGCCTGGCTGTGGTGGTTGCCGGCTTGTTGTTGGAGGTGGAAAAGGGCCAGTTTGTCCAGGCAGCGCTTGCTGCCGGCTTGCTGCTGGCACCTTTCATCGGGCCGCCGGTTCCTGTCGCTTACGTGCTCCTGATCGTACTGTCGCAGCTACCGTTGTTGCGACCGGCAACCTTCACTCGCAACGATAAAATCGCGTTGGCCCTGGTTGCTGCTTTCGGTATCTTTTTGCTCACTTACTACCAGCTTGGCTTTGTTCACCTCGACCATGAAACCATTTATTTCGGACATAAGCAGCTCTGGCTTACGACTCTTTATGTCGGGATCGGTGTTTTTGTGGCAGATCGTGTGCGCCCCTTTTCCGGGGTCCTGAGACAGGTGGGTGTGGCTGTGGTAATGGTGCTCATACTCTCCAAGGCGCTCTACTGGGGAGGTACTGTCAATCTTGGTCCCCGGGACAAACCCATGGGTGAGGCTTACTTGAGCGCACAGTTGTGGGCCAAAGAAAACACCGCCCCTGCGGCACTCTTTCTGGTGGATCCGACCATCTACTATGGCTGGCGAGATTTCTCCCAGCGAAGTTCATTCGGAAATATGCGTGAATGGCTTCACACCAGCTGGTTGTACGATCCTAAGAAGGAAAATTATGAGGAGGGCCTGCGCCGGGCCGCCGAGTTTGGCTATTCTCCACCGGATTACCTGAACGAATCGCCGCCACTCAAGGGCTTCGACAAGATTGATGCGGTGGTTGGCGCGCGTTTCTATTCTTCTGATGCCGATTGGTTCAGGGCGTTGGCAAA
>JAUXZO010000084.1 GCA_030692685.1 Acidovorax sp.
TGTCAATCTCTACGAGTTGTCCCACGTAGCCCAGTCCGGCAACACCGAGCAGGGTAGCTGGCGGAACTTGGCCACCAAACCAACCTGCGACCGCTGACCATGCCGCAGAGAGACTTGCTTGATCTCCGATCACGTACACGACGATTTGTCGAATGTCGTTGACTTGAAATTCGTGTACTGCGAGGAGCCGCTCTAAGTTGCGCAAACACTGCAAGGCTTGTGCGCCTGGGTCCTGGGGGCCAACCAAGTGGCCATGGGAGTCTAGGGAAGCGCAGAACAAATCAACTATTGGTCGTTTGAAGACGCAGCGCGTATTTTTTTAGTTACGCCACGCCGGATTTTGCGATTTTCTTTGTCATCGCGTCCGATTTCCAATTTCCACACCTCTTTCGAGGCATTTCTTGCTGCTTTTCGCGCCCCGTTGCCTTTTATGGGCGTAATTCTCCCCTGACCATGTATAAATTACTCAAGGCAAACAGCACGTTGAGCTGGGCATCGTTCTTGGCCAAACCCTTGTAGCGCGTCTTCTTGTATTTGAAGATGTTCTTGACTACATGAAACGGGTGCTCTACGTAGGCCCTGACTCGGGCTTTGAGTTTTTCGTAAGCTTGCGCCAAACTCTTTTGCCATCCCTCTTCGAGCTTTTCTACTGTCTTGCGACGCTTGGCCACATGCCACCTCACGGTTTGCCCGTTGGCGGCCAGCGCCTCTTGCATGTCTTCTCGCTTGTCCACGCCAACGTAGCCCGCATCGGCCCAGACTTCACTTTCCTGTCCGTGCAGCAGCGCCGCTGTCTGGCTGATGTCGCTGACGTTGGCCGCTGTCGTGGTTACCGTGTGTACCAGGCCTGAGTCCTTGTCTACCCCAATGTGCGCCTTGGCACCAAAGTGCCATTGGTTGCCTTTCTTGGTCTGATGCATTTCGGGATCGCGTGCGTGGTCTTTGTTTTTGGTCGAGCTCGGTGCCGCAATCAAGGTGGCATCCACAAGCGTGCCTTGTGTCATCAAAAGACCTCGCTCCATCAGCATGACGTTGACTTCGACCAGCATGGCCTTGGTCAAGTCATGCGCTTCGAGCAGGCGGCGAAATCCCATCAGCGTGGTGGCATCCGGTACGCTGGTGCGGCTCAGATCAATGCCCATGAAGTTGCGCAGTGCCTGGGAGTCGTAGACCGCATCTTCCACAGCCTCATCGGCCAGACCGTACCACTGCTGCACGAAGTACATGCGCAGCATGCGCTCTAGCCCAATCGGGGGACGCCCGCGTTTGCCGCTCTTGGGGTAATAGGGTTCAATCACTTCTATCAGCCGACCCCAGGGCACCACTTGCTCCATCTTGCCAAGGAATTTCTCTCGCCGTGTAAGCTTCTTCTTGCCCTCGTACTCGGCCAAGGCGAAACTGATCTGGATTGGTGCTAAGTTCATCTGGGCTCTACCTTATGGCTATCCACCTATAACGTTTGGATCCCGCGTAGGTTGGCAAATTTGGTTAATAAATCCGCGTTTCCCTAAGCAAAGGTTGGCGGTACCGCGTGATGGATCGTAATCTTGAGCTCGAGCTGGAAGGAGTCGTTACTTGCTGGCCTGCTCGACGTAACGGGCAATTGCGAGGATTTGCTCCTCGGTCAGCGTGCGGTAGGCCGGCATCTGGCCGATGCCGTTTTTCAGTGCCTTCACCACGCGCTGGACGTCTGGCTTGAGCTCATCGAGGGAAGGGCCGACGCTACCCACGGCCCCGGCATCCTTGAGCGTGTGGCAGAGCGTGCAGGAGGGCACCGCACCGCTGACAAAGAGCTT
>JAUXZO010000042.1 GCA_030692685.1 Acidovorax sp.
CTAGTGTAGTGTCCCGCAATTGAGTCGGCATAAGCGGCAAACGGCCGGACGGGTGTTATTTCAAGCCCGCGTGGGTCCGCTGCACGCGGTGGAAGAGCGGCGTTTGGGTTGCGTGGAACCCGGCTGGATCTGTTCGAGCCGTTGGCGGGCGCGTGCGATTTTTTCGAGGATGGACTCGATGCTGGCGGTCCACACGAACGGTGCAGGAGTGGCATTCCACGCGGTGAGAAACTCGGCGATGGCGCGTTGCAGTTCGTCCACGCTGTGGAAGACGCCGCGACGCACAGCCTTCTGGCTGAGTTCGGCGAACCACCGTTCGATCAGATTGAGCCAGCTCGAACTGGTGGGAATGAAGTGCAGCACAAACCGGGGATGTCGCTTCAGCCAGCACCGCACACGCTCGTGGCCGTGCGTCCCGTAGTTGTCGAGGATCAGGTGCAGAGCTTTCCCGCCGGGGAACTCGGCATCGAGCCGTTGGAGAAACTTCAAAAACTCCTGGTGCCGATGCCGCGGATAGCATTGACCGATCACCCGGCCTTCGACGACTTGCAGGGCGGCAAACAGCGTCGTGGTGCCGTGGCGGTGATAGTCGTGCGTGTAGGTGCCACAGCGACCGCGCTTGAGCGGCAGACCGGGCTGCGTGCGATCCAACGCTTGGATCTGACTCTTCTCATCGACGCACAGCACAATCGCGTTCTGTGGCGGTGTCAGGTAGACGCCAACCACGTCCGTGAGCTTCTCCAAAAACTTTGGGTCACGAGAGAGCTTGAAGCTTTTGGTCAGATGCGGCTTGAGCCCGTGATCCTGCCACGCCCGTTGAATCGTGTTTTTACTGACACCTTGCGCGCGGGCCATCGTGCGCGTGCTCCAGTGGGTCGCGCCCGCCGGTTTGGTCTGAAGCGTGGCGTCGATCCACTGCCCGACGCGCGCCGCGGCGTAGGACGGTTTGCGGCCACGCCCGGCGGCAATCTCCCACACACAGCCGATACCTTGCTCGCGCACCCGCCGTCGCCACAGCGCGGCGGTCTCCCGACGAATCCCCAGTGCGCTTGCCGTCGCCTTGTCGGACTGCCCTTGCGCGGCCCCGCGAATAATCTGCGCACGAAGCACCACTTGCTGCGGCGTCGATCCCGCCCGGATCCATTCCTCTAAGCGGATCAGCTCCGCGTCCGACAACACAACCGGCAAACTTGTTTTTGACATCCGGCCATTCTACCGGCCGCACGCTTATGCCGACTCAATTGCGGGACACTACACTAG
>JAUXZO010000047.1 GCA_030692685.1 Acidovorax sp.
CGTCGTCGGCCACCACGACCTGATCGGCCCCACCACCGACAACTGGGCCAAATCCTGGAATTTCTCGCACCAGTCGGCCGGCTGCAGCCAGGAAGCGCTGATCCGCACCGGCGGCGCAGGCAAGTTCTACTGCTTCGCGGCCAAGTAAGCGGGTGGGGCCTGGACGCCCCACTATCCGGCCGGTCGCCATCCAGGCTCATGCTCAAATCGGCCCCTGGCCCATGTCCCGACTGCGTCGATAGCTATCATTTCAGTAGCAATCGCCATCTCCTCTGACCAGGGGTACGTGGGCTGGCAGCAGTCACTGCTGCTGCGGGGGCAAGGGGTCAATGCCGAAAAAAGCAAGTGATGGCTGCGGGCCCAGCCAAAAAGACAGCTTGATACAGCGCAAGCCGGCCCCACCATGGCAGTAGCATCATTTCAGCCAACCTGAAGGACACGACCATGACCAACACCGCCCTCGCCCTGACACGCAAGCTGCCGATGCGCGCCCTGCTGATGCTGCTGATGTGCGTGGCCTTCCAGCTCGCCGCCTGGGTGCTGATCGCCGTCGCGCTGCTGCAACTGGCCTTTGCGGTTTTCAGCGACGAAGCCAACCCGCGCCTGCAGGGCCTGGGCCGCAGCCTGGGCCGCTACCTGGGCCAGATCGCGGGCTTTGTGACTTTTGCTACCGAAGCGGCGCCCTTCCCGTTCAGCGACTGGCCGTCCAGCGAGGCCTGATCGCCGCCCCCGTTTCACAGTCAAATCGCCCTCCAGCCCATACCGGGTATGGGCCAACAGCTATCAATCTGATAGCTAGGACTGCACCACCGAATGCCACCAGATCCTGAAGTCGCGGCACAAGCCACCGGCTTCAAACTCGGCAACGGCGACGCCATCAAGCGCCAGGCGCGGCAAGGGGTCTCCCGGCTGGCGCGCAAGTTGTGTGGTGCCTGTGGAGCCGGCCCACATCGCAAACATCTCTTCCGAGGTGACCTGGTAAGTGGTGTGCCAGTGCGCGATGCCGCTCAGCGCCTCGGCA
>JAUXZO010000049.1 GCA_030692685.1 Acidovorax sp.
AGGTCTATTCGACGGCACGTTTTAGTGAGGTCCGCCGCCTAAGTGCATTCTTGCTGCGCGAGTGCTGCGCGGATGAGGGTGGTATAGCTTCGCAATGCCTGTAGCCAAGCGCTGAGCGCTAGGCTCCATAGTAGGTTCGAATGCCCGCTAAAAGGTGAGCCCTACCGTCGCCCCCACTAGCTGTGCGATCACTACCGCGATCGTCCTCGAGGCTTCAAGAAGCCTTGTAAAAGCCGGTCGGTTTGGTTTTCGCGGTATGCGCCGCGCCATCCACGGCGCGACGACCGACCGTTGGGCATCACGCCGTGGACAACCGCTCCTTCGCCAGCTTCGTACCTTCTGCCAGCGCTTTCAGCTTGCGCCATGCCACGTCCCGGCTCATCGGCGCCAAGCCGCAATTCGTGCACGGAAACAGCCGCTCTATAGGCACAAACTCCAGCGCCCGGCCGATGGTGTCGGCCACTTCCTCGGGGGTCTCGATCACGTCGCTGGCCACATCGATCACGCCGACCATCACGTCTTTGCCGGCCAACAGCTTCATCAGGTCGGGCGGCACGTGGGAGTGGATGCATTCCAGGCTGACCTGGTCGATGCTGCTCTTGGCGAGCGCAGGGAACACGGCCTCGTACTGGCGCCATTCGTCGCCCAGGGTGCTCTTCCAGTCGGTGTTGGCCTTGATGCCGTAGCCGTAGCAGATATGCACTGCGGTCGTGCAGGTCAGGCCCTGCGCCGCGCGCTCTAGCGCCTGCACGCCCCAGTCGGCGGCGTCCTTCATGTAGACATTGAAGGCGGGCTCGTCGAACTGGATGATGTCCACGCCATCGGCCTGTAGCGCAAGCGCTTCCTGGTTGAGCAGCTCTGCAAACGCGAAGGCCATCTTGATCCTTCCTTCGGCATCTCCGCCGTAGAAGCGGTCGGCGACGGTGTCGACGATGGTCATGGGGCCGGGCAGGGTGAACTTCAGCTTTTTCTTGGTGTGGGCGCGCGCCAGCTGTGCCTCGAACGCATGGACGCGGCCTTTCAGGCGCAGGGCCGAGACCACCTGCGGCACCATGGCGTCGTAGCGGTTGTCGCGGATGCCCATCTTGACTTTGTGCTCGAAGTCAATGCCCTCGACCTGCTCCAGGAAGCCGTGCACAAAGTGCTGTCGCGATTGCTCTCCGTCGCCCACGATGTCCAGGCCTGCGTCTTCCTGGGCCTTGATCCAGAGCAGGGTCGCGTCGGCCTTGGCCTGGCGCAGCGCATCGCCTTCGGCCATCCACTGGGGCCAGAGCTTGTTGGTTTCAGCCAGCCAGGCGGGCTTGGGCAAGCTGCCGGCGATGGAGGTTTCAAACATCTGAGGGGTCCTTTCAAGCAAAGATGGGTGCGGCGAGCATACTTTGGGACCGCATTTCCCGCGCTGGCACGGTGTGGCGCGTTATGTGGGACATGACGGGCCAGTCTGAAAATAATAGCAAAATTGGCCTCTAGCGCTTGTCTATAAAGCGCTAGCAGCTATCAAATTTGAATAGCCTGCCGATGAGTACGGGACATGCACTGTCTCAGCGCAGGCGTTTGAGCGTGGCGAGATAGGCCACTACGTCTTCTCGCTCCTGTGCATCGTCCAGCTGGTAGTCCATGCCCTGGCCGGGGATCAGTGCCTAGGGGTTGGTCAGCCAGGCCTTGAGGGTGGCGCGTGTCCACAGGATCTTGCTGCTGCGCAATGCGGGCGAATAGTCAAAGTCTTTGAGCGCCCCCGCGCGGCGGCCCACCACGCCCACATGCGCGGGGCCGTCGCCATGCGTGTTCGCGCTGTGGCAGCTACTGCAATGCGCTGCGTATACCGCGCGGCCACGCTCCACCGACTGTGCGTTGCCCGGGGTGTGGGCGGCGAACAGGGCAAACAGTGCGGCCAACGTGACAGCTGAACGAACGCGGGACGTTGGAGGCGAGAGCAAGGGCTGGCTTTGCATGGGGTAACTGTCGAACGGAATGTAGTGCGCTGGTGGCACCGGCAGGGTGCGCAGGGCGATGTTGATCCTTGGAGTACGCATCGGCCCAGCGGTTGGATTCAACCGGTGAACTTGGCTTACGGCCATGGAGCACTGCCCCAGCACCATCCGCAACTGCAACTGCAACTGCAACCGCAACCGCAAACGCAAACGCAAACGCAAACGCATCGCCCCAGCAGTCTGGCGGTTTTTGCCGCTGGCTACATCCAAAGTGCTGGGTGTGGCGTATTCACCTACAGCAAACCCCAACAACCCCGTGAAAACCGGCCTATCCCAGAGAATGGGCGCATGAGCACCCCACAACCAGACAACGAACTGATGGACCTCCTTGACCGTATTGCCGCGCAGGACCACTCCGCGCTCAAAAGGCTGTACGAG
This sequence comes from Acidovorax sp., assembly GCA_030692685.1. Taxonomy (GTDB): domain Bacteria; phylum Pseudomonadota; class Gammaproteobacteria; order Burkholderiales; family Burkholderiaceae_C; genus Acidovorax. The sequence goes on from JAUXZO010000049.1 coordinate 2,370, forward strand.
CGCACCTCGTCGCCGCTTTTTGGCTTGGCGTTGCGCATTGTTCGCAACCGCGATGCGGCTGAGGACGTGCTGCAAGAGGCGTTCATGGGCATCTGGCGCGGGGCGGGCAACTACCGTGCCTCGCTCAGCCCCCCCATGGCGTGGTTGGGGCTCATCGTGCGCAGCCGTGCACTGGATGCGCTGCGCAAACGCACCAGCGACCGCGCCGACCTGATGAACGAACTGGACGACGACATGGCGCAGGTTCTGGAAGGCGACTCGCCCAACCCCATGGATGCCGCCGACGCCAGTGAACAGGCCTTTGCCCTGCACCAGTGCCTGGGCAAGCTGGACCACAAACAGCGCGAGGTGGTCAGCCTGGCCTACCTGCGCGACCAGAGCCACGGCGAATTGGCCGAACAGCTCAAGCTGCCACTAGGCACCGTCAAGACCTGGATTCGGCGCGGGCTGGAACAGTTGCGCACCTGTATGGCTCGGTACGCCTGAGCACGAAAGGGCAAACATGAATATCACTCAACACCCCGAACTGCTCGACCGCCTGGCTGCCAGCTACGCGCTGGGCACATTGCGCGGCGGCGCACGCCGCCGCTTTGAAACCCTGGCCCGCGAACATGCCACCGTGCGCGCCGCCGCCCTGGTGTGGCAGACCCGCTGGTCCGGCCTGACAGAGCTGCAGCCCGCCGTGCAGCCTGCCCCCGCCGTGTGGACGCGCATCGACAACCTGGTGCAGGCCGACCAATCTGCCCAGGCCATGCGCGCCGCCCGGGCACCCAATGACGCCGCCCCCGGCGGCTGGTGGCGCAACCTGCTGGTGTGGCGTGGCGCTGCAGCGGCCGGGGCCATTGCCACGGTGGCCGCAGTGCTGGTGGGCGTGCAAGTCAACGGCGGCCTGCGCACCACCTCGGGCGCGCAGATTGCTGCGTTACAGCAGCAATTGCAGGCGGCCCCCCAGATTCAATACGTGGCGGTGCTGGCGGACGACAAGGCCGCCGCCTCGATGCTGGTGACCTTTGATCCCAAGAACAACCAACTGGTGCTGCAGCGCGTGGGCGGTTTTCAGGAGGGTGCCGACAAGTCCCTGCAGCTGTGGGCGCTGCCGCCCGCAGGAGGCCCACGCTCGCTGGGGGTGCTGGGGCAAGACAAGCTGCTCAAGCTCGTGGCGGGCGAAGCTGATGTGAAAGAAGTTCCCACATTGGCCATCAGCCTGGAGCCGCGTGGCGGAGTGCCTAGTGCTACAGGCCCGACTGGACCCGTGCTTTTCAAGGGATCTCTGATTCGCAAAGAGACTTGAGTTTCTGCGGCGAGCTGACTCTGTTTGATGATTCCAGAACGTCGCCTTTTTGGCAGATCCGGCATCGGTAGTTTCCCGATTTTTATCGCCCTGATTCGCTCGTTTGCGCACAGGCGATGAAAAGCAAGGTCATGGAGAAGAAAACCACATCCAAATGGTTGTGAGGTCCGTAGTCGATGGTGGGGGGGCGCCGCCTCCCTACCTACCCACTAGGAGATCTCCATGAATTTGAGGAAACTCAATCTAGTTGCAATTGCTGCAATAGCCGTTTGCACCGCCGGTGCCAGTCTGGCGTCCAGCCACCGCGAGGCCCCGTTTATCACCACCCAGCCCAAGGTGGACGGCGCCGATTTTTATCTGTTTAACAGTTACGAACCGGGGCGAGCGGCTTTTGTCACGATGATCGCCAACTACCTTCCCTTGCAGGATGCGTATGGTGGGCCCAATTATTTCAGCCTCGATTCCAACGCGTTGTACGAGATCCATATCGACAACAACGGCGATGCGTCAGAAGACATCACGCTGCAGTTTCGCTTCAAGAACACGCTGAACAACGCTGGTGACGGCATCACGCTGGACATTGGCGCAGAGGGTGCGAAGAAGAAGGTGGCCATTCCATTGCGCAACGCCGGGGGTATCAGCGGCGGCGCATCTGACCCGCTGGCCTACCGCGAGGAGTATGAGATGTTCATCGTGCGTGGCGACCGCCGCACGGGTAAGCGCGAGCAGATCACGATGGCGGGTGGTGGCAGCACCTTTACCAAACCGATCGACTACATCGGAGAGAAGTCGCTAGGCAACGCCGCCGCATATGACGCCTACGCTGGTAAATATGTTTATGGCATCAACATCCCCGGGTGCTCCACACCCGGCAAGGTATTTGTCGGTCAGCGCCAAGATCCGTTTGCCGTGTCACTCGGTACCATTTTTGATCTGGTCAATGCGCCTGCAGCGGTGATCACGAGCGAGTCGAATGCCGCTGCCTTTGGTGCCGGGCAGATCGCTGGCAAAAATGTGACTTCGCTCGCTGTGGAAATGCCCACCAACTGCTTGACCGCCGCTTCGGGCGAAAAGGTGATCGGTGGCTGGACCACTGCCAGCCTGCGCCAGGCCCGCTTGCTCAACGGCAAGCCGGCATCGGGTCTGCAAGCCAGCGAAAAAGCGGGTGGCGCATGGACACAGGTGTCGCGCCTGGGCATGCCGCTGGTCAACGAGGTGGTGATCGGTCTCAAGGACAAAGACAAGTTCAACGCGTCCAGGCCCAAAGATGACGCCGCCAACTTTGCGGACTACGTGACCCATCCCACGCTGCCAGCGTTGATCGAAGTGTTGTTTGGCGCCAAGGCACCCACCAACTTCCCGCGCACCGATCTGATGACCGCGTTTTTGACAGGCCTGCCCACGGTGAACCGCCCGGGCAACGTAACGGCCCTCGGTGCGGGAGGCCCCCTGGCCGAAATGCTGCGCCTGAACACCGGCATTGCGGCCACTGCGGCGAGCGCTCAGAGCTCTTTGGGTGTGGTGGCGGGCGATGCTGCGGGCTTTCCGAACGGTCGGCGCCTGGGGGACGACGTGGTCGATGTGTCTCTGCGGGTCGCCATGGGCGCGCTGTGCACGGTCACGGGGGCCGCAGACGCACTGAAGGTGGGCTGCAAGCCTGCAGACGCACCTGCGGGCGGTGTGGCATTTGTGGACGGATCACGCACCAAGGCCACTGACTACCGCACGGCCTTTCCGTATGTAAACCCACCCCTGCCAGGCGCCAAGAACTTCTGATTCGAAGGAGCAACACCATGCACAAAAAACTTCGAATTCAAAATTTGGCGCTCGCATCCGCGGCCCTGATTGCCATCGCAGGCTGCGGGGGTGGCGGCAGCGACAACACCGCTGATCCCGGCGCAGGGCCCGTGGTCGTGAATGCCTTTGCCTACGTTCAGCCCATTGTGGCCAGCGGCGCATCGGAGACTGCTGAGCCCCAGGAGGTGAACCAGATCGTGCTGTCCAGCAGCGAGACAGACGAGCCGGATTCGCGGCTCTGAAAATTCGGCAGTGACGCAGTGACGCAGTGACTCCGAGTCCGCACGTTTGCGCGTGCGCATCGGGGTCACTGCGGGCCTCCTCCTGTCTTGCGAGATCGTGCATGCGATCTCAGTCTTCTCCCCATTTCGCGTAAAGACGATATGAAAAGCTCTGTTCACCGGTATTTGGTCCTGGGCGTTGCGCTTTGGAGTGGTGCATTGCTTGCGGCGATGCCAAAAGATCTTCGCCCCGGCCTGGATACCGAGGTGATTGAACAACTGCCCGTGCGGGTAACTTCAGCCCCAGCCACGCCCCAGGCGGCGGCTGAGGCCACTCGCCGCTGGATCACCCTTTCGCGCGAGACCTCGGACCCGCGCTACCTGGGCCGCGCGCAGGGCGCAATGGCCCGCTGGTGGGGGCAACCCGATGCGCCCACCGACCTGATGGTTTTGCAGGCCACCGTGGAGCAAAGCCGACATGAATTTTCTGCAGCACGGGCCACTTTGCAGCGCGCCTTGCAAGCCAACCCGGCCCATTCACAGGGCTGGCTCACTCTGGCCACGCTGGAGCGTGTGGCTGCACGCTATGCCGAATCTGAGGCCGCGTGCCGCAACGTGGCGCGCTACGGTGCCGCGTTGTATGCCGCGGCCTGCTTGTTGGAAAACAAATCATTGCAAGGGCAGCACGATGCCGCGCGCAAGGGCTTCACGGCGCTGACGCTGCAATTGGACGACTTGCCCAGCCGTGCGTGGGTCTTTTCGCTCCTGGCTGAGAGCGAGGAGCGCGCGGGTCGCGACGACGCTGCCGAAGCGGCTTACCGCCGCAGCCTGGCGGATGCGCCCGATGGCTACACCGCCCTGGCCTACGCCGACCTGCTACTGCGCAGCGGCCGCGCGGCCGCTGCGATGGAAGTCCTCAAAAACCAGCCAGAAAGTGATGGTGTGCTGTTGCGGCGCGCGCACGCGCTGCGCTTGATCGGTGACGCTGGTTGGAAAGTCTTGAAGAGCGACCTGCAGGGCCGTTATGCCGCCATTGCCGCGCGCGGCGAGGCGCTGGACACGCACGCCCGCGAGCGCGCCTTGCTCGCCCTGTGGCTGCAAGGCGATCCATCGAATGCCTGGCGTGCTGCGCAAGCCAACCTGGCGTTGCAAAAGGAGCCACTTGACTGGTGGCTGGCGTTGCAGACATCCCAACAGTCTGGCGATGCGACGGCGCACCAGGCGGTTCGGCAGGCCCTGGTCCAGTCGGGCCTCAAGGATGCGCGCCTGACACGGTGGCAGACCGAGGGGACGCGATGATGCAGTTTTTCCAAAGAACGAACGCCGTTGGTAAACACCTGGTGTTGGGTGCCTGGTTGGTTGGCGCAGGTGCGCTGGCACCCCCGGCCTGGGCGCACAAGGCCAGCGATGCCTATCTGCGCGTATCCGATGCTGCTGTGCCCAACGTACAAAGTCCATCGGTTGCGGTGGGGCTGCAACTGTCGCTCGCGCTGAAAGATGTGGACGTTGCGCTTGAGCAGCTTGATGCGGACGGCGACCGGCGGCTTACGTGGGGTGAGATTCGACAAGCCACCCCTGCGGTCGCCCAATGGGTGGGGGCGGGTGTGCAGTGGCAGTGCGGCGATGCGACAACGCTCCTGGCATGGCGGTTTGAAGCGCTGGAGCAGCGTACCGATGGCCGGTATATGCGTTTTGCGACCGCGCTGGACTGCCCCGCCGCCAAGACCCTTGCACTCAACTACCGTTTGATGCAGGGTATCGACCCCACCCACCGCTTACTGGTGAGTGGCGAGCTGAATCAGCAGCCCTTGGCTGCTGCACTGGCGCCCGACGGACGGTCCAGCAGCAATCTACGTACGGCAGCACCCGGTGATTCCGCCGGAGTTTTGAGTTCCCAGGCGTCCAGCACAACCCGCGGCGGCTTTGCGACCATGCTGCACTTTGTCACCGAAGGGGTGCACCACATCCTGGAGGGTTACGACCACCTGGCTTTTCTGCTGGCTTTGTTGTTGCCGATTTCCCTGCTGCAGCGGCGCCGGTCAGCCCGCACGGACGCCATTGATTACTCTACCGAGTCCCCGGAAAAAGCCAACCGGAGCGGGATCAAAACGCTGCTGATCACCGTGACCAGCTTTACCCTGGGCCACTCGGTCACGCTGGTGTTAGCAGGCCTGGGTTGGATCACCGTGTCGGGCAACTGGGTGGAGCCAGCCATTGCCATCAGCATTGGAATATCGGCGTTGCTCAACCTCTTTCCTGTCAAGGGACTGCGAAGCGTGTGGCTGGCACTGGGTTTTGGGCTGGTACACGGGCTGGGCTTTTCAGGGGTGCTCGTGGAGGCGGGAGTCTCCGGCAGCTTGTTGGTGTGGGCGCTGGCGGGGTTCAACCTGGGGGTAGAAGCAGGCCAGCTCATGGTGGTAGCCCTGTGGTGCGCGGTCTCTGTGGTGTTGGTGCGCTGGTCGCTGTATCGCACGGTGGTGGTGCGCGGCGGCTCGGTCGCCCTGCTGGTTTTGTCCCTGTACTGGACGGTCCAGCGAATCGTTTTTTCTGGATGACCGTGTGTTGAACCAGGGTTACACGCAGAGACCTGACCGCGCCCTTGGATTTTTTGAATCCAGCCGACGTTCCTGTGCGTAACTACGATGCTGTAGCATTTTTTAACAAAAGACAGGAACACCCGCTATGAATACATCGCGCTCGTTGGTGGCGGCGGCCGGACTCGCTTTCGCCGCTATTTCTGCCCAGGCAGACACTGGAAAGCTGCTGCTCACCGGCGGCGTCAGCACCATTGCCGGGTCGGCCGGCGGCGGGTTGACCCCCTGGGCCGTCATCGGCAGCAACGCCACGGCCGGAGAGGTGGGCTTTAGCGGATACGTCACACGCGCAGCCACGCAGGACTACGGCCTCACGGGCTATGGCGTCGCGGTGGGGCTTCATGACCGTGTGGAGCTATCGCTGGCCCGCCAGGATTTCGATGCGTCTCCCGCCATTGCCTTGAACGGCATTGCGCCCTTTGGCGTCACGCCGGGCCAGCACATCAAGATGGACGTGATCGGCGTCAAGGTCAAGGTAGCGGGTGATGCAGTGCTGGACGCAGATTCCTTCATGCCGCAGATCGCTGTGGGCATCGAGCACAAGCAGACGCGCCCGGGCTCGATCGGGTCGGTGCTCGATTTTCTGGGCACCAAGACCAGTGGAACCGATGTGTATGTGAGCGCCACCAAGCTGCTGCTGGCGCAGAGCCTGCTCATCAACGGCACGCTGCGCTACACCAACGCCAACCAGAACGGTTTGCTGGGTTTTGGCTCTGCCGCGCCCGGCAAAAACAGCCGCAGCCTGCAGCCCGAGTTTTCCATCGCTTACCTCGTCAACAAGAACCTGGCCGTGGGCGCTGAAGTTCGCTTCAAGCCCAACAACCTGCAGGCGCTGGGCGCCGCCGCAGGCCTGGGCGCTGCGCTGCGCGAAGACGACTGGAAAGACCTCTTTGTGGCCTGGGCGCCCAGCAAGAACCTGTCGCTGACGCTGGCCTATGTGGACCTGGGCCGCATCGTGCCGGGTGTCACCAACAACCGCCGCCAGACGGGTTACTACCTGTCGGCCCAGGTCGCTTTTTAAGGAGACTGATTTCATGACGCACTCCAAAACCTTGATGGCCCTTGCCATCGCCCTCGGTGGCTTGCTGGCTCAGCCCGCCTTGGCGCAGACCAGCACCGTCGCAGCCGTAGCCGCAGCACCCGCAGGCCTGTACCAGGCCCTTGGCGAAAAGCCCGGCATCACCCGCCTGATGGACGACTTTGTGAACCGCCTGGTGCAAGACCCGCGCATTGGCAGCCACTTCAAAGACGTGAAGCCCGCCGCCCTCAAAGAGAGCCTGACCGACCAGATCTGCCAGTTGAGCGGCGGCCCTTGCAAATATGAAGGCGCTGACATGAAATCGGCCCATGCCGACATGGACATCAACAAGGGCCACTTCAACGCCCTGGTCGAGGTGCTGCAAAGCGCCATGGATGCCCAGGGCATACCGTTCGCCCAGCAAAACCGCCTGCTGGCCTTGCTGGCGCCCATGCACCGTGACGTGATCACCATCCGCTGAAGCCGTTGATATGAAAAATACTATGATTTTTGTAGCTGCTAGCGCTTTATGGATAAGCGCTAGCGCCGGAAATGTACAAATACAGGTGCTGGACCGGGACGGCAAGCCCGTGCCCGACGCCGTGGTGGTGGTGTACCCAAGCGGCGCCGGTACGACCGGCGGCACACCGCCCAGCCTGCTGCAGGCCAACCCCACCATCGAACAGGAAAAAATGCGCTTCGTGCCCGCCGTGACGGTGGTTGAGCCTGGCGCCACCGTGCGCTTTACCAACCAGGACCGCTGGGACCACCACGTGCGTGGCGCGCCGGCAGGCCTGTCGGCAGCGGCTGCCAGCGGCAACACCGGGTTTGAGCTGCGCCTGGCAGGCAAGGCCGACGGCAAGCCCGCTAACTCCACCGAGGTCAAACTGGACACGGCAGGTGTGGTGCTGCTGTCGTGCCACCTGCACGGCTCCATGCGTGGCCATGTATTTGTGACGGATTCGGGCTGGACGCTGAAGACCGATGCCGATGGCATTGCACGCTTTCCGGGCGTGCCGGATGGCGCAGCGCAGGTACGCGTATGGCATGCCGAGCAACTTCTGGACTTGCCGCGCAAGGCGTTAAACGTGGTGCCGGGGCCAGTGCTGGACACCGTGCAGTTGAGCGTGGTGCCGCGCGTGCGGCGGGCGCCACCGGCTGCGCCTTCGAATACGCCTGGGGGGCCGATGGGGGGTTATAGCCAGGGGCCTCAGGGTGTGGTGGAGCAGGTGGCGCATCGGCATTGAGCGATTCGTTTGTAGCCCGTTCTGGCTGAGCTCGTCGCAGCCGGGGCACCTTCCCAGTCCGTTCGGGCTGAGCTTGTCGAAGCCTTGCGCTGATCTGGCTGCGTGTTTTTGTTGAGGGCGGAGGCCGGGAGTCGCCCCGGCGGGCGAGGTACTTGTTCTTTGCTTCGACGCAAAAGAAAGCCATTGCGCCGCCGGGCGCACACCCCGGCCTCCGCCCCCAAACCAAGTACCGCCTCAACTATAAAAACAGTAGCTAACAGCGCTTGACAGATAAGCGCAAGGGGCCAAAAACACCAAAAATCCAAGACAAACATCACCCCGGCATCCGCAACCCCGAAGAAACAGAAGGAACATTCGACGGCCGATCTTGCGGCCCCTGCGGTTGCTCCACCCGCACCAGACGCCCATCCGCAGACTCGCCGCCACGCCCCACATCGCCACTGCCCCGCGCTGCGCCCACACCCGCCCCTGCACCAACACCCCCCGTCTTGGCCGTCCCCCCAGGCGCCGTCAAAAACAAATACAGCGCCTGCGCGTCCACATCACTCAACTGCCCCAGCGATTCAAACGGCATTACCTGAATCGGCGTGCCATCCGGCCGCTTGCCTGTGCGCAGCATGGTCACAAAACGCGCGCTGTTGGCATAGCGGGCCATGGCGCCGTCTTTGCCGGGGCGAATGTCTGATGCGGCAGGCCAGTCTGGCGGGCCGCCCGGGATCTTGCCGCCCGCCAGGTCTGCACCGTGGCAGCCAATGCACATGTTGGCCACGTACTGGCCGCTGGCCACCGTCACACCCGCAGGCACAGGGCGCGAAGGGGCCAGCTGGTGGTCGATGCGCGCCGCAGCGTCGGGGATGGCGCCCAGGCCATACAGCACCCAGGCCAGGCGGGGCAGATCGACAACAGCGGCGGTGTTGGTGCCCTCTTGGGGCGAAAACTGGCGCATATACGACACCAGGGCGTTGAGGTCGTCGTTGGTCAACCGGTTGTAGTCCTCACTGGGCATCACCAGAACCGGGCGGCCGTTGGGTTTGACGCCATGGCGGATCACGCTGTTCCAATCTTCGGGCTGGTAGCGCGCCACCACGCCAGCGGGCGTGATGTTGGGGCCCGCCAAGCGTGTGCCCTTGCCGTCGTTCACAAACTCGCGGCCCGCGCCTTGCGTGCCGTGGCAGTCGTTGCAGCCGCGCGATGCATACAGATAGCGTCCGCGTTCGATGGTTTGCGCATCGGTGGTGTAGGCAACCGGGCGCGGTTTGATGTCGATGGTGCGGTTGCGCTTTTCTTCGGCCAGATACAGGCCGCAGGCTGCGGTGGCGACAAACACGGCGCCCAGCAGCAGCGCGCTGCCAGCGGTCCATTTGATCCAGCGTTTCATGGCGGGGGCCTTCTTTCCACTTCTTCTCCAACAAACGTTGGGTTCAACAAATCAGAGATCCAGAGCGGCGGATTCTGAAGTTGTTGACGCAGTTTGTGGCCCCCTTCCGCGGTAGGGTTTGACGCCGCGGGTGACATATGTCACGCACGGCCCGCCGGTATGCGGCGCAGCGTGGCTGATCAGCGCTCGACCGTCTTGTTCCAGCGCGTGTTCCAGGCCGGGCGGTTGGCGTTGACGCTGTCCCAGTCCAGCGTCACGGCGTTCTTCATCCACTGGTTGATCTTGGCCACCTGCTCGGCGCCTTCACCCACGGCGGGGGCCTTGGGGTTGGTGGGGATCTGCGCGCCAAACTGCAGCACGTTGGCCTGGGCCAGTGGGCTTAGCAGAAACTCAGCCAGCTTTTGCGCCAGCTCGGGCTCGCTGTTCTTGGCGATCACACACTGGGCGGTCATCAGCACTACCGAGCCTTCCTTGGGTTGTGCGTATTCGACCGGGATGCCCTTGGTCTTGAGCGCAGCGACGGCGGTGGGCGTGAGCGGGAAGATCGCGGCCTCACCCGTCTGCACCATTTCCGAAATCTTGGCTGAGCTGGGGATGTACTCCAGCACGTTGGGTCCAATCGTCTTGGCCCAGTTGTTAAAGCCCGGCTCCACGTTCTTGTCGTTGCCGCCCTGGATGCGGTTGAACATCAAAAAACCATGCAGCCCGAACGACGACGACGGCATGGACTGGAACACCACCTTGCCCTTGTACTTGGGGTCCGCAAAGTCCATCCACGACGTGGGCGCGGCCCAGCCCTTTTCGGTGAACATCTTGGTGTTGTAGGCGATGCCCGTCATGCCCACGCTGACGCCGCTGGCCAGGTCGTCCTTGAAGCGCGCGGCGGGATAAATTTCATTGAGGTGCGGGTTGGGCTTTTGCTTCTCGCACAGGCCCATGCCCATCGCGCGCACCATCACGCCGTCGTCCAGAAACATCACGTGCATCTGCGGCTTGTCCTTGTTGGCCTGGGCCTTGGCCAATATGTCGGAAGACGTACCGGGCACCACCACCACCTTGGCGCCATGCAGCTTTTCAAACGCCGGGAACACGTACTGCGTGTACGCCTTCTCCATGGTGCCGCCGTTCATGCCGATGTAGATGGTTTTGGTCTGCGCGGTGGCGGTGGCAGTTGCCGCAATGGCGGCCAGGGCGGCAATAGCCAAAAGTTTGCGGCGGGCGGGGCTGGCGTGGAGAAGTGCAAAGGCGGTCATGGTGATTTCCTTTCAGGTGGGGGAAAAAGGTCGCTAAAGAAAGCAAAACGGTGGCGGTTGTTTTCAGTGGGCGGCCGCAGCGGTGGCCACTTGCGCCACTGCGGTGGGGAGAAATCGCTCGATCGCAAACGCATCAATCGGTGTGGTGCTGCGCCCGTCGCGGGCCAACTCGGCCAGCACCTCGCCCACCCCGGGGCCAATCTGAAAGCCTGCACCCGCAAACCCAAAGCCGTGGATCAGGCCAGGCGTGGTGCTGCTTTTGCCCAGCACCGGCTGGCGGTCGGGCAGGTAGCCTTCGGTGCCGCTCCAGGTGCGAATGAAGTGCGCGTTCTTCAGTGCAGGCAGCAGCTCCACCGCCTGCACGGCCAGCGTGGCGATGGCGCTGCGCTCCGAGCGGGCGCGGTCGGCATCCAGCGCGACACCGGCACCGCCACCCAGAATCAGGTTGCCGCGCGCCACCTGGCGGCAGTAGATGCCGCCGCCTTCCACGCCCAGGCTCCAGTGCATGAAGAAGGGCAGGGGCTCCGTCACGGCCATGGCCGGGTGGCCCGAGTGAAGGGGCACCGCCTCGCCAAACTGCGCGGCCAGCGCACCGGCCCAGGCGCCCGCGCAGTTGATGAGCACAGGTGCGCGCACGGTCACCGCGTGGCCCGAGCGCACGGTGAACAGCTGGCCGTCATGCTCCACGGCTGTCATCGGCGTGCGCTCCAGAATCTGCGCACCGGCACGTTTGGCGGCCAGCGCAAACGCGGGCGACACCAGACGCGGGTTGGCTTGCCCGTCATCCGGGCACAGCGAGCCACCCACCGCACGCCCGCCCAGCCAGGGGCAGCGCTCGCGCAGCATGGTGCCGGAGATCAATTGGATGCCAAGGTCAAAGTCGCGGCTCAGCTCGGCGTACCGCTCCAGCGCGGCCATATCCGCCTCGCTGCGGCCAATCTTGAAGTGCCCGCTGCGGTGGTATTCACCATCGGTGCCAATCAGCGCAGGCAGGTTGGACCACACTTCGTGCGCGCGCTGCGCCAGCGGCAGTTGGCTCACGGGGCGGCCCTGGCGGCGTACGCCGCCGTAGTTGACACCGCTGGAGCGCGAGCCGCACAGATCGCGCTCGAGCAGCACCACGCTCACACCCTTGCGGCGCAGCGCCAGCGCGGCCGATGCGCCCATGATGCCGCCGCCCACAATGGCAACGTCAGTGTCTATCGTTCGGGAGGCGGTGGTCATGCGGAGGCCTCCGCTTGGGTGTTGTGCGGTGCAGCGGCTTGCGCTTGCAGTTGGATCGGAATCGGCTTGATCGGCGCCTGACCGCGCAGCCGTCCGACCTGATCGATGGGCTTGCCGGTGGCCTGGGCCAGGATTTCTGCCGCCGCTACGCCGCACATGCGGCCCTGGCAGCGGCCCATGCCTACGCGGGTCAGGGCCTTCAGTCGGTTCATCTCGTCGGCCCCGGTGTCGCGTGCGCAAGCGCGCAACTCGCCTGCTGTGATGTTCTCGCAGCGGCACACCACCAGCGCATCAGGCGCGTGGGTGGCCCAATCCGTGGGGAAGGGGAAGGCGCGCTCCAGCCCTTGCCGAAAGGGCATGAGGCCCGTGAGCTTGTGTTCCAGCTCTGCAGCGCGGGCGGCATCTACTTTCACGCCATGGTCGGCCAGCAGCGCCAGCGCGGCGCGCTCGCCCGCCCATTCGGCGGCATCGGCACCCATGATGCCCGCGCCATCGCCGGCCAGGTACACGCCTGCCACGCTGGTGCGACCTGCTGCGTCGCGCTCGGGCAGGTGGGCCCGGTGCATGGGGGCCCAGGTAAAGCGGCAGCCCAGCAGGTCGGCCAGCTGCGTCTCTGAGCGCAGTGCGTAGCCAAAGCCCACGGCATCGCAGGGCACGCTGTGCTCCGTCTGGCCGTCGCTCCACACCACCGCGTTCACCCGCGCGTCGCCCACCACGCGCACGGGGCGCACGCCGTTGTGCACGGCCACGCCATGCGCACGCAGCCAGCCCACGTAGTACATGCCTTTGGCCAGCACGGCGGGTTTGGTCAACATGCCGGGCAGGGCGGCCAGCTGGTCGGAAAAGCGGGCTGTGTCCAGCACGGCAGCCACCTTCACGCCCGATGCCGCACCCGCCTTGGCATATTGGTACGCCACCAGGTACAGCAGCGGACCTGTGCCCATCAGCACCACGTTGCGCCCAATGGTGCAGCCCTGAAACTTGAGCGCCACCTGCGCGCCGCCCAGCGTGTAAACACCAGGCAGCGTCCAGCCAGGCACAGGCAGCACGCGGTCGGTGGCACCGCTGGCCACGATGAGCTGACCGTAGGGCACCGTGCGCGCGGTCTGCGTGGGGCCGTGCAGCACATCCAGCTGGCTGCCCTGGGCGTTCCACACCAGGCTGTCGGGCTGGTAGTCGATGTGCGCGTGCAGCCCATCCAGCGTGCTGTGCAAGGCCGTAGCACGAGATGCCTCGGTGCCATACAGCGTTTGCGGGTTGCGGGCAAAGTGGGCAGGCGGGCGGCGGTAGATTTGCCCACCGCCGCGGGCGGCCTCGTCAATCACCACGGGCCGCACGCCGTGCGTCACCAGGGTCTGCGCCGCGCGAATGCCCGCAGGCCCTGCGCCCACGATGACGGGTTGCAAAACAGGGGCGGTCATGCGGGCTCCCCGGTGGTCAGCTGCATGCCTGCTTTCACAAAGGTGGCGCAAGAGCGCAGCCGCTCACCGCTGTCGGTCAGCACCCAACAGTCCTGGCAAGCGCCCATCAGGCAAAAACCGGCACGCGGCTCGTGGCTGAACTCGTTGCGGCGCAGCTGGGCGCGGTGGGTGAGGATGGCGGTCAGCACCGTGTCGCCTTCGAGCGCGGTGGCGGGTTCGCCATCAAGCATGAAGGGTACGGGCGCGCGGTCTTTTTCGGCCACGCGGTGGAGCAGTGCGGTGTGTGCAGTCATTTCAGTGGTCTCAAGCGCAATGCACGTTCTTCGCAACTGGCGTGTACGGGGCCAGTGCCACCGTGGAACTGGCTTTGCCAGGCCACTGGTGGCGTCCCCCTCCCGCGCAGCGAGAGAGGGGTGAAGACGCGAAGCGGCTCAGGGGGTGTTTCATCTACTTGCGTCCTACCAGCACGCGGTCCAATCCGTAGACCCGGTCCAAAACGATCATCGCGCAGGCTGTCACAGCCACCATCAGCGCCGACACCGCCGCCATCAGCGGGTCAATCGACTCGGTGGCGTACATGTACATGCGCACCGGCAGCGTTACTGTGCTGGGCGATGTGACAAAGATCGACATGGTCACTTCGTCAAAGCTGTTGATGAAGGCCAGCAGCCACCCGCCCGTCACGCCCGGCAAGATCATGGGCAGCGTGATGCGCGTGAACACCGTGGCCTGGCTGGCGCCCAGCGACAGGGCCGCATTTTCGGCACTGCGGTCAAAACCCACCAGCGCTGCCACCACCAGCCGCAGCGTGTAAGGCGTGACGATGAGCGCATGCGCAAACACCAGCCAGCCAAAGCTGCCCGCGCCGCCCAGCAGCGCAAACAGGCGCAGCAGGGCCACGCCCAGCACCAGATGCGGAATGATGAGTGGCGACAGGAACAGGCCGTTGAGAAATCCACGCCCTGCAAACTCGTAGCGCGTGATGGCAATGCCCGCAGGCACGGCAAGCACCGTCGCCAGCGTGGCGGACGCCAGCGCCAGCCACAGGCTGTTCCAGAACGACTGCACGAAATCCGAATGCTCAAACACCGCCTTGAACCAGCGCAGCGAGAACGCGGTGGTGGGCAGCGTCAGCGTGTTGTGCGGCGTGAAAGCCACGATGCACACCACCAGCAAGGGGGCGAGCATGAAGGTGATGACCAGCGCATTGAACGCGAGGGCGAGAGGGCCGTTTTTTTGCATCGTGCTCACCCGAGAGATTTCTTGTAGCGACCTTCAACCAATCGGTTGTAGCTCAGCATGACGACCAGGTTGGCCACCAGCAGCGTCAGTGCAATGGCTGCGCCCAGGGGCCAGTTCAGCTCGTGCAGGTATTCGTCGTACACCACCGTGGCCACCATCTTCAGCCGCCGCCCGCCCAGCAGGCCGGGTATGGCGAACGAGCTGGCCGCCAGGCCAAACACGATCAAACTCCCCGACAAAATGCCTGGCAGCACCTGCGGTAACACGATGCGCCGCAGCGTGGTAAATGGCGTGGCTTGCAGCGACAGGGCCGCGTTCTCCACCCCAGGGTCGAGCTTTTGCAGCGATGTCCACACGGGGATCACCATGAATGGCAGCATCACATGCACCAATGCAATCACCACCGCGATCTCGGTATAGAGCATCTTCACGGGGCCAAACCCCAGCAGCCCGAACAGCCCATTCACCAGCCCCTCGGGCCCCAGCAGCATGCTCCAGCCAAAGGCCCGCACCACCACCGATACGAGCAGCGGCGCCAGCACCACCAGCAGCAAGATGGAGCGCCACGGGTTGCCCATGCGGCTCAGGATGTAGGCCTCGGGCGCACCAATCAGCACGCAGATCAGCGTGACCAGTCCCGCAATCCAGAACGTGCGCCAGAAGATGGCGTGGTAGTACGAGTCGGTGAACACATGGGCGTAGTGCTCCAGCGTGAACTCACCCGGCTTCACCCCTGTGGCCGGGTCAAACGCGTTGAATGAGAGCACTGCCGTGAGCGCCAGCGGCACTAGCAGCAGCACCGTGAACAGCACCAGCGCCGGGCCCGACAGCCACCAGGGCGCGGCCTTTTTGTGCAGCAAGGTGGTGGCCAGGCTCATGGCGCCACCTCGGCGGCGGTGTCTTCGGCCTCCAGCTCGGCCATGGCGGTTTCATCCGCAGGCAGCAGGCGCATGCAGTGGTCTGGCCAGTCCACGCCTGTGCGCTCGCCCTCGGCCAAATCCGGGCGGCCGTCGTTGGGCGTCAGCACCATCAGGTCGCCCACGGGCGTACCCACGCGGTACAGCCACTGGCTGCCCAAGAAGAAGCGCTCGTGCACCTCGCCCTCCAACCGGCCCTGCACGGCAGGCACCAGCTGCACCTTTTCAGGCCGCACGCTCAGCAACACGGCCGCGCCAGGGCGAAAACGCGGGCCGTCCACCTCTACCGCCAGCCCGCCCACCGCCACATGCGTGTGGGTGCCGCTGGCACCGCTGGAATGGGTCACCTTGCCCGGCAGCAGATTGGCCTTGCCTACAAAGGTAGAGATAAAGCGCGTACGCGGGTGCTCGTACACGCGGTGCGGGTGGTCGATCTGCGTGGCGCGGCCCGCCTCCATCACCACCACCCGGTCGCTGATCGACATCGCCTCGCTCTGGTCGTGCGTGACCATGATGGTGGTGGTGCCCACCTTGCGCTGAATCTGCCGCAGCTCAAACTGCATCTCTTCGCGCAGCTTGGCGTCGAGGTTGGACAAGGGCTCGTCCAGCAGCAGCACCGGCGGCTCAATCACCAGCGCACGCGCCAGCGCCACACGCTGGCGCTGGCCGCCCGAAAGCTCACGCGGGTAGCGTGTTGCGTGCGCCTCCAGGTGCACCAGCGCCAGCGCCTGGGCCACGCGCTCGGCACGCTCGGCCTTGGGCACCTTGCGCATCTCCAGCCCAAAGCTCACGTTGGCCGCCACCGTCATGTGCGGGAACAGGGCATAGCTCTGAAACACAATGCCCAGCCCCCGCGTGTTGGCCTTGGCATGGGTAATGTCCTTGCCATCCAGCTCAATGCGCCCGCTGGTCACGGCCTCAAACCCGGCCACCATCTGCAGCGTGGTCGTCTTGCCGCAGCCCGACGGGCCCAGCAGCGACACAAATTCACCCTTTTGCACCGTGAGGTTCATGGCCTGCACCGCGCAGGTGTTGCCGTAGAACTTGGTCAGGTCTGTGAGCTTGAGAAACGACATGACGAACGCCTTTCGTTGCCTGGCGCCGCACGGCCCCAGGGGCTGGTGCGGGGCGGGGTCTGGTTGCTTTGCATGGCCGCCCATTCGCCTGGCCCTGGTGTGCGCACCGCTGTGGTGCGACAAATTGAGCAGACTGGACGGAGCATCTGGTTTCAGTTCACTCTATTGCAACAATCGAACCAGCTAGCTGCGGGTATTCCATTAAACAGAATTTATCTTGAAATTATTCCGTTCAATGAAATATCATGCCGTTAGTTTGATCACCTAATTCCACAGGAGCGACGTATGGAAGCTGCAACAACCGCAACAACCGCAACAACCGCTTCGGGCGGCGTACCCCGGGTGTTTGCCGTCATCCGTGCTCTGTCTGCGGTGCAGGCCGAGGGCGGGCGAGTCACCCAATTGGCGCGTGCCGTGGGCCTGACGCAGGGCACCACGCACCGTTTGCTGCAATCGCTGGTGGCAGAGGGCATGGTCGAGCAGGACGAGCGCACCAAGCTCTACCGCCTGAGCATGGATTTTTTTGGCCTGGCCGCCAAAGCAGGCAACCCCGGCGATTTGCGCAGCCTGTGCCGCCCCGTGCTGCTGCGCCTGTGCGCCAGCCTGGGCGACAGCATCTTTCTATTGGTGCGCAGCGGGTTTGATGCCGTGTGCCTGGACCGCAGCGAAGGTCCGTTCCCCATCCGCTCCTTCACCGGCGACATCGGCGGCCGCGTGGCCCTGGGCGTGGGGCAGGGCGCGCTGGCCATCCTGGCCTTCTTGCCCGAGGCCGAGCGCGAAGAAGTCATCCGCTTTAACCTCTCGCGTGTGCGCGAGTACGGCGTGTTTGACGAGGTTTATTTGCGCACCGAAATCGAGCGCGTGCGCCAACTGGGCTACGCGGGGCGCAACACGGGCTTGCTGGAGGGCATGGCCGGTGTGGCCGTGCCCATTTGTGACCGCGAAGGGCGGGCTGTGGCGGCGCTGAGTGTGGGCACCATTTCCGCGCGGTTGAACGATGACCGGCTGCCCACAGTGGTGGAGCTGCTCAAGCGCGAGGCGGTGGCGATTGGGCCGAAGATCAATCCGTTTGATGCGACGCTGCGGCGGCCAGCGGGGAGTTTGGGGGGCGGGGTTCATGGGTTGCTGACTGGGGCAGCGGAGGAGTAGCCGAAGTGCTATTTGCGCCCCTGAGCGACCATGCGAAAGTCGAACTGCTGACGTTGAAAGAGCTGTTCTGACTTCCCTTTAACCGGCATTTTCCGACAGTGTGGCTGAGGGTTTCGCGGCCCTCTCTGCCGCCTGTTCTGCCTTCGCCTTCTCGGCCGCTTTCTGCTTTGCAAACTGGCGGACTCCGTCGGCAATGTCCTTCGGGATGTTCACGTACTTGATAACCTCATTGATGATCTCGGGATGCAGGAAGAACGGAGAGTTCCCTGCTTCCCAGTCCGGTCGCATCTTCACGGCCTTGCGTCGTGACAGACCGAAGAACAGGTTGTTCCATATCAGTGCTTCACGCGCTGGGTGATCCTTGTTCTCGATGATCTTTTCCAGGATGCCCCCCTTAATACATGTACCCTTTTCATGCCTGCCCTTTGCCCGATGAACGCGATCAAGTTCATGTGTCAGCAAGTTCACGGTCTTGCCGTTTATGTCAACTGTGTCGTAGTCCAGCGGCTGGCAGTACCTTCTGAGTTCCCAAACTGCGCGAGCAAATCGTGCAATGTCGAACGGCTCAATGTCGTATGAGACCAAGTAGTAACGATCCGCTGCTCCAGCGTCTTCGAGATTCTTGATGAACGCGAAAGTATCGGGACTGAGATCGAGTTTGAACTTGCCCTGCTGGTTCATCCTCTCGATGCCGGGAAGTACGCTGTGTCCCAAATATCTGGCACCCACCCGATTGAGTAGAAGAATGCCTTTGACGTATTTTTCTAGGCAGTGCAGGGCCGACCACCGGAACGGCTGAATCAGCCGCGCTCGATAAGCCATCCGTGCAGTGATGTAGTCCTTGTCTGCGGTCTCACGGAAGCTTCTGATCGCGGAGTCGTTGACAAGGATATGCATCGGGTGGGACATACTGATCCTCAAAAGTTGTAGGCCTTGATTGCATTGGTGAGCGATGCGCACACCGTAGGCTGCGTCTGGAGACGGCTTGAAACTGTCTCTACAGCGTCGAGACAATTTTTTCGTGTTCGCGTCGGCCATCTGCTGTTAGTGCTTTGCCCGAACAGTGCCAACGTCACTCGGTCCAATGCCTCTCAAAATCAAACGACAGCTGCCGCTGGTGCCGAATCGACAGCAGATAAATCGTGCCCTGGATGCGCGCATATAGCAGCAGGTAATGCGTCATCACGTACTCGCGCAGTTCTCCGTCTTGGGCGATGGCGCCGAGTTGCTGGATGAGGCGTGCAACGCCGTTTGCGGCCTCCACCGAGTGCACAGGCCGCTCTAAAAAGAGGCGCCCCAGACCCGGAAAGCGTTCCAGGTTGGGAATAACGGTGTTCATCAATTCGTCCAGCAGCGCGTCGAACGCGTGGGGCGCCTGGGCGGCTGTCAAAAAAGCTTCTATCTCGCCCAAGTTGCGTTCGAAGTTGGCGGTGAGCTTGATGGCGACGAGTGATTCTTTGCGGGCGGCGGTCATGCTGCAAACCGCTCCATCAGTCTTGGCTGGCGCCTTGGGGGGGCGTGGCAGCGGCTGCGGTGGCTCGGCGGCGTTGCAGTGCCGACAGGGTGCCGCGCGCGTCTTTCACATTGCCTGTGGCCACGTCGGTCAAGCCCTGGCTTGCATCGGTGATCAGCAGCAGGTGAATGCGTTCGCGTTCCAACTGGTGGTAGTAGTCGAGCCGCTCGGCGTCGATCATGGCGATGTAGCTCTCCCCGTTTTTGGTGATGATTTTTTCGGCGCCTGCCTTTACCTGGTCTGCAAGCTCAGACAGGTTGGCGCGGGCTTGAGACAGGGGGATCACGTCACGGGCAGAGATGGCCATGGTGGGCTCCTTAAATATGCAAAATTTTGTGCATCATACGCGCGCGATTGGGGTGCATGTTCGGGGTGTCTGCTGTTGGTTTAACGCAGTGCTTTGGCGACTGGGCAAGTCATGTCTATGCAAAATGCTTCTGTTTTGATAGCTGCCAGCGCTTAACCAATAAGCGCTAGATCCACTTTCCATTCATATTCTTCGGTTCTATCTATCTATCTATCTATCTATGGATGGATGGATGGATGGATGGATGGATGGATGGATGGATGGGTTGCGACGCACTTTGCCCCTGCCCCGGACACTCCCCCACCACCCAATCCCTGAACGCCTTCACCAACGGCGTCTGCGCCCGCGCCTCCGGGTACACCAGGTAATACGCGTCGTCGCGGCTGGTCAGCACAGTGGTCGATAGCTCCACCAGGCTGCCTGCGGCCAGCTCGGGTTCGATCAGAAAGCGGGGCAGCAGGGCGGCGCCCAGGCCGGAGACGGCGGCTTGGGCGATCATGGCGAACTGTTCGGACCGGGGGCCACGCAGGGCCAGGTTGGTGGGCGCGCCCACCCGTTCAAACCATTCGTCCCACTGGGTGGGGCGGGTGCTTTGCTGCAGCAGCACCACGCGGGCGATGTCTTGCGGGGTGTAGATGCCGTGCTGGTTTTGGTAGCCGGGGCTGCACACGGGCACCACTTCTTCGTGCATCAGGTATTGGCACACGGCGCCCGCCCAGTGGGGCGCGCCAAAGTGAATGGCGGCGTCGAACGGGGTGCCTGCAAAGTCAAACGGCTCGGTGCGGGCAGAAAAGTTGACCGTCACATCTGGGTGCAGTGCCATGAAACGCGGCAGGCGCGGGATGAGCCAGCGGGTGCCCAGCGTGGGCAACACGGCCAGGTTGAGCAGGCCGTCGGCGCTGGAGAAAGCCATGGCTTTTTGCGTAATGGCTGAGAGCTGTTGCAGCACACCTTGGACATCGGCGGCGTACACGCGGCCCGCGTCGGTGAGCACCACGCGCTGGCGTACGCGGTGAAAAAGGGCGGTGCCCAGCTGTTCTTCTAGCTGGCGGATCTGGCGCGACACGGCACTTTGCGTGAGGTGCAGCTCTTCGGCCGCGCGCGACACGCTGTGGTGGCGGGCGGCGGCTTCAAAGGCCAGCAGGTCGGCCATGGTGGGTAAGAAGGCGCGGCGCAGCATGATGGTTATGCGGTGAGGGAATGAATTTTGGTGGTCAGAAAGAGCTAATCTGGCCGCTAGCGCTTTATAAATAAGCGCTAACGATTTTCGTCAAAAAGGCACTTGATTCTATTTCGGCATCAAGTTGTTCCATTTTTTTGCTATCCACCGTGCAGAGATTGGCGGATATTGGTGCGTCGGGTTGTTTGTCTGCCTCTGTGTTGTCTTCGTTTTTTAACCACTGCCATGCCCTCTACCACCACCGCCTCTGTGCTTGCCAACGATGTTGATCAACTGCTGCAACGCCTGGGCGTGCCACGCGCGGCGTACACCGGCGGCACGCTGGCCGCCCGCTCGCCCATCACGGGCGAGGTGCTGGCCCAGGTGCCGCAGCAAAGCCCAGCGGATGCCACCGCCGCCATTGGCCGCGCGCATGCCGCCTTTTTGGCGTGGCGCAACGTGCCCGCACCGCGCCGGGGCGAGCTGGTGCGCCTGCTGGGCGAAGAGCTGCGCGCCGCCAAGGCCGACCTGGGCCTGCTGGTGACCATCGAGGCGGGCAAGATCCCGTCTGAAGGGCTGGGCGAGGTGCAGGAGATGATCGACATTTGCGACTTTGCCGTGGGGCTGTCGCGCCAGCTGTACGGCCTGACGATTGCCACCGAGCGCCCCGGCCACCGCATGATGGAAACCTGGCACCCGCTGGGCGTGTGCGGTGTGATCTCGGCCTTCAACTTCCCCGTGGCCGTGTGGTCGTGGAACGCGGCGCTGGCGCTGGTGTGTGGCGATTCGGTGGTGTGGAAGCCGTCCGAGAAAACCCCGCTCACGGCCCTGGCCACGCACGCCATTGCGCAGCGCGCCATCACTCGTTTTGGCGCCGATGCGCCTGAAGGCCTGCTGGAGTTGATCGTGGGCCAGCGCGACATCGGCGAAGTGCTGGTGGATGACGCCCGCGTAGCAGTGCTGTCGGCCACGGGCTCTACCGCCATGGGCCGCAGCGTGGGCCCGCGCCTGGCGGCGCGTTTTGCACGCGGCATTCTGGAGCTGGGCGGCAACAATGCGGCCATCGTGGCCCCCACGGCCGACTTGGACTTGGCCTTGCGCGGCATTGCGTTTGCCGCCATGGGCACGGCAGGCCAGCGCTGCACCACGCTGCGCCGCCTGTTTGTGCACGCCAGCATTTACGACCAGCTGGTGCCCCAGCTGGCCAAGGTGTACGCCAACGTGCAGGTGGGCGACCCGCGCGCCGCTGGCACGCTGGTGGGCCCGCTGATCGACCGCCCTGCGTTTGACGGCATGCAAAAAGCGCTGGAGCAAAGCCGCGCGCTGGGCGCCACGGTGCACGGCGGTGGCCGGGTGGACGGCATTGGCGGTGTGGATGCGTATTACGTGCGCCCTGCGCTGGTGGAGCTGCAAAAGCACGACGGCCCGGCGCTGCACGAGACTTTTGCGCCCATTCTGTACGTGGTGCGTTACAGCACGCTGGATGAAGCGATGGCCATGAACAACGCCGTGGGCGCGGGGCTGTCGTCGTCCATCTTCACGTTGAACGTGCGCGAGGCCGAGTTGTTCATGTCGGCCGCCGGGTCGGATTGCGGCATTGCCAATGTCAACATTGGGCCAAGCGGTGCAGAGATTGGCGGGGCGTTTGGTGGCGAGAAGGAAACCGGCGGCGGGCGTGAGGCGGGGTCGGACAGCTGGAAGGCCTACATGCGCCGGGCGACTAACACCATCAACTACTCCACCGCACTGCCGCTGGCGCAAGGTGTGACGTTTGATGTGTGACCTGGCTGGGGAATGCATGCGGCGCGCCCTGGCTTCGACAGGCTCAGCCCGAACGGGTGGGGTGGCGTGGGTTGGGGCGGGACGGGGCGTGTGTTAACACCCCGTTCGCCCTGAGCTTGTCGAAGGGCTGCGCAGGCACTCTGCCCTGGCTTCGACAGGCTCAGCCCGAACGGTCAGAGTGGGGTGTGGCGTGAGCGTCAACCCCGTTCGCCCTGAACTTGTCGAAGGGCTTTTTCTATCGTGAGATTTTTGGATGACTTCTGATTCCCAACACCCCATCGTCATCATCGGCGGCGGCGTCATCGGCAGTGCCATTGCGTACTTCCTCACGCTGCTGCAACCGGGCTGCAAGGTGGTGGTGGTCGAGCGCGATCCGACCTACGCGCGGGCATCGTCGGCGCTGTCGGCCAGCTCGATTCGCCAGCAGTTTTCTACTGACATCAACATCCAGATATCGGCGTTTGGCATCGGCTTTTTACGCAACGTGGGCACGCTGCTGGCCTGCCATGGCGATGTGCCCGACATTGGTCTGCATGAAGGCGGCTACCTGTATCTGGCAACCGCAGCAGGCGAGGCCACGCTGCGTGAGAACCATGTGCTGCAAAAGCAGCACGGCGCCGATGTGGCGCTGCTCAGCCCCGCACAGCTGCACGAGCGTTTTGACTGGCTTGCGCTGTCGGATGTGGTGCTCGGCTCGCTGGGCCTGTCGGGCGAGGGCTGGTTTGATGGCTACCTGCTGCTCACTGCGCTGCGCAAAAAGGCCCAGAGCCAGGGCGTGCGCTATGTGGCCGATGAAGCGGTGGGTTTTGATATGGCTGCCAGCGATGGGGCTCAGCACGTCAACGCGGTACGCCTGAAAAGCGGCGACATCCTGCACTGCCGCTATGCCGTGAACGCTGGCGGACCGTGGGCTGCAGCCATCGCTGGCTGGGCGGGCATCGATCTGCCCGTGGTGGGAAGGCGCCGCACCGTGTTCCACCTGGCCAGCCCGGCGGCGCTGCCGGGTTGCCCGCTGCTCATCGACACCAGCGGCATCTGGCTGCGGCCCGAGGGCAAGGGCTTTATCTGCGGCTTTGCGCCAGCGGCGGGCAACGATGCTGACTTTGCCCCGCTGGAGCCTGAGTACGACGCCTTCGACAACCACGTTTGGCCCACGTTGGCCGAGCGCATTCCGGGCTTTGAAGCGCTTCGCATGCAGGGCGCCTGGGCGGGCTACTACGAGATGAACACCTTCGACCATAACGCCATCGTGGGTCTGCACCCTGAGTGCGACAACCTGGTGTTTGCCAATGGCTTCTCGGGCCACGGCCTGCAGCAGTGCCCGGCAGTGGGGCGCGGGCTGGCAGAGTTGATGCTGACGGGCCGCTACCAAAGCCTGGACCTGTCGCCCGTGTCCATCCAGCGGCTGGTGGACAACCGGCCGCTGCTGGAGAAGAACGTGATCTAAGCCTTCACCGCGCTGCCGATGCGAGAACCATTTGTGTGCCCCAGCCCGTTCGGGCTGAGCCTGTCGAAGCCTGCCCACCACCTTCATCCACCTCATCCACATCTTCGTAGTGAGTCGCCATGAACACACCGCTTTCCGTTTCCGCAACGGCTACCCCAGCCGCCCCCTTTGTGCCCGCTGAGCGCATCCGCTCCATCGGCGTTTCCGAGATCGTGCGCCTGACGCAAGAGGCGAACCAGCTCAAGCGCCAGGGGCAGCCTGTCATCGTGCTGGGCCTGGGCGAGCCGGACTTCGACACGCCCGCCCACGTGATCGAAGCCGCGCACCAGGCCATGCTGCAAGGCGACACGCACTACACGGTGCTGGATGGCACGCCCGCGCTCAAGGCGGCCATTCAGCTCAAGTTCCACCGCGACAACGGGCTGGACTTTGCGCTGAACGAGATCACCGCCAGCGCAGGTGCCAAGCAGGTCATCTACAACGCGCTGATGGCCAGCCTGAACCCCGGCGACGAGGTGATCTTGCCCGCGCCGTACTGGACGTCGTATGCCGACATGGTGCTGATTGCTGGCGGCGTGCCCGTGGTGGTGCCGGGCACCGAGGCCAACGGGTTTCGGCTGACGGCCGAGCAGCTCGACGCTGCCATCACGCCGCGCACACGGTGGGTGTTCATCAACTCGCCGTCCAACCCCAGCGGCTCGGCCTACAGCGCCGAGCAACTGCGCCCCATTCTGGACGTGGTGCTGCGCCACCCGCAGGTGTGGGTGCTGGCGGACGATATTTACGAGCACATCCTGTACGACGGCCACGCCTTTGCGACACCTGCGGCAGTGCAGCCCGCACTGCGCGACCGCACGCTGATCGTGAACGGTGTTTCCAAGTCATACGCCATGACGGGTTGGCGCCTGGGCTATGGCGCAGGCCCGCGCGCGCTGATTGCCGCGATGGCGGTGGTGCAAAGCCAGTCCACGTCGTGCCCCTCGTCCATCAGCCAGGCGGCGGCAGTGGCCGCGCTGACCGGCCCGCAAGACATCGTGGCCGAGCGCTGCCGCGCCTTTCAGGCGCGGCGCGATGTGGTGGTGGCATCCCTTAATGCATCGCCCGGTTTGCGTTGCCGCGTGCCCGAGGGCGCCTTCTACACCTTTGCCAACTGCGAAGGCGTGCTGGGCCGCACCACACCGGGCGGAGCGCTGCTGCGCACCGATGCCGATTTTTGCGACCACCTGCTGCGCGAGTTCCATGTGGCCGTGGTGCCCGGCAGCGTGCTGGGGCTGGCGCCGTACTTCCGTATCTCGTACGCTGCCAGCATGGCCGACCTGCAAGAGGCCTGCGCGCGCATCCAGCGCGCGTGCACGGCGCTGTTCTGAATCATCTTGTTTTGTGAAATGACTGCCTGACATGACCACCACATCTACCACCTCATCCACGACCAAGTCCCGCACCGGCGGCCAGATTCTGGTCAGCCAGCTCATCAACCACGGCGTCAAGCAGCTTTTCTGCGTGCCCGGCGAAAGTTATCTGGCTGTGCTGGATGCGCTGCACGATGCAGACATCGGCGTTACCGTGTGCCGCCAGGAAGGCGGCGCGGCCATGATGGCCGAAGCGCAAGGCAAGCTCACAGGCCAGCCCGGGATCTGTTTTGTGACACGCGGGCCGGGCGCCACCAATGCATCGGCCGGTGTGCACATTGCCCACCAAGACTCGACACCCATGATCCTGTTCGTGGGCCAGGTGGCGCGCGGCGCCATGGGGCGCGAGGCGTTTCAGGAGCTGGACTACAGCGCCGTCTTTGGGACCATGGCCAAGTGGGTCGTGCAGATTGATGACCCGGCGCGTGTGCCGGAGTTGATCTCGCGCGCTTTCCATGTCGCTACATCGGGCCGACCTGGCCCGGTGGTGGTGGCGTTGCCTGAAGACATGCTGACCGAAGCCGCCACGGTGGTCGATGCGCTGCCCTACCAAGTCACGGAGACGCACCCCGGCGCCGCGCAGATGGCCGATCTGGCGCAGCGCCTGAAAGCTGCGCACCAGCCTGTAGCCATCCTGGGCGGCAGCCGCTGGTCTGAGCAAGCCGTGCACGAGTTTGTAGCGTTTGCCCAAGCATGGTCGCTGCCGGTGTACTGCTCGTTCCGTCGGCAGATGCTCTTCCCTGCCAACCACGCGTGCTACGGCGGCGACTTGGGCCTGGGCGTGAACCCGCGCCTTTTGGCGCGCATTCGAGAGTCCGATCTGGTGCTGGTGGTGGGCGGGCGCCTGTCAGAAATCCCGTCGCAGGGCTACGAGTTGTTTGCCATCCCCAACCCCACGCAGCCGCTGGTGCATGTGCACGCCGATGCGGACGAGTTGGGCAAGCTGTATCGCCCCGCGCAGGCCATCCACGCTACACCGCAGGCGTTTACCGCTGCGCTGGTCAGCGTGCGACCTACTGGGCCCGTGGCCTGGCAGGCCCATGCCGAAATGGCGCGATCCGAATATGTGCTGTGGAGCGACGCCAACCCCATCCAGATTCCGGGCGAGTTGCAGATGGGTCAGGTCATGCAGCACCTCAAGTCCACGCTGCCCGCCAACACCATTTTTTGCAACGGCGCGGGCAACTTCGCCACCTGGGTGCACCGCTTCTGGCCGTTTACCACCTACGCCAGCCAACTGGCGCCCACCAGTGGCTCCATGGGCTACGGCCTGCCAGCGGGCGTGGGTGCCAAGCGGCTGTGGCCAGAGCGTGAGGTGGTGGTGTTTGCGGGTGATGGCGACTTTTTAATGCACGGCCAGGAGTTTGCGACCGCCGTGCAATACGGCCTGCCCATCATCGTGGTGCTGCTTGATAACGCCATGTACGGCACCATCCGCATGCACCAGGAGCGCGAGTACCCGGGCCGCGTGAGCGCCACGCAGCTCAAGAATCCCGACTTCAAGGCCTACGCCCAGGCCTTTGGCGGCCATGGCGAGCGCGTGGAGCGCACCGAAGACTTCGCGCCTGCCTTGGCCCGCGCCCGCGCCAGCGGTTTGCCTAGCGTGCTGCATTGCTTGATAGACCCCGAGGCGATCACGCCCACGGGCACGCTGCAGGGGATTCGGAGCGCCGCAATGGCCAAGCGCTAAATTCGTATTCATAGAAGTTTGTTTTTGAGATTTTCGAGCGGCTTCTATGAATAATTGTCGATTGGGCACGTCGCAGCAGTCCTTTGGGGTGTGTGAATATTCATAGTTTTTCCTAGCCCGCGCCATGGAACTGATCGGGCAAGTGGTGCGTGTGGTGGATGGCTGGCAAGCCCACTTTGCGCAGCAGGGCGTGCGCCGCGCGGATATGGAACTGCTGCATGCCAGCATTGATAGGGAGACGCTGCCGGCGCAGCGCAGCGCAGAGCATTTGCCTGAGCCGCGTCGAGGGGGGGCGGGCTTCCCACGCGTGCATTGACGTTCTACGATGCAAGCTGTATTCCGTAACTGGCATCCACATGGTCTTGGAAATGTTCAATCACTGGGTTTTTGGCAACACCTCTTTTGCCAAGCACGAGGAGTACGACGAGTTTCGCTACAAGCTCCTGCTGGTGCTAACGTTGTCGGGCGCGGTGTGTACGGCTCTGTTTGTGCTGGGCGAGTATTTCAGGCTCAACCGCATCGAGACGCTGCATTTCTATTCGATGCAGGTATTCACGGTCGGTGCCATGGTGTTGTGGTGGGTGCTGCGGGGGCATAAACAGTGGTTTGTGCCGCTGGCATGGGCGTATGAAATCCTCTGTTTGCTGGAGTACACCTCGTCCCTGTGGTTCGTGCCGGGCGATGAGTTGCGCCTGATGTGGTTTTTTGTGAACGTACCCGGCGTCTTCTTGATGCTGGGGAATCGGGTCGGGTGGAGTGTGGTGGCGCTGACCATCGGCATCTTGCTTGTGAGCAACGCGTTCATGCCGTCGCCTTATTCGCAAAACGCCATGGTCACGGCGACACTCAGTCTGCTGTATTTAGGCATGTTCTTTCACGCGTTCGGTGCTCGCTCGGTGTCATTCTTTCAGCGCATGCGTGACTACAACCAGCAGTTGGAGGCGCTGGCCAGCCATGACACCCTGACCGGTGTGCTGAACACGCGCGCTTACTACCAGGAGTGTGAGCGGTTGGTGGCCATGGCGCGGCGCAATGTCCAGCCTTTTGCAGTGCTGTTTGTGGACTTGGACCATTTCAAGAAGGTGAACGACACGCATGGCCATGCTGCGGGCGATGCGGTGCTGCGGTCGATGGCGAAATGCATGGGGTCGACCATCCGGCGTACCGATGTATTGGGGCGCATTGGCGGCGAAGAGTTTTCAGTTTTTCTGCCAAATACCTCCCGGGTCGGCGCGGTGCGGTTGGCCGAATCGCTGCGCACAACCTTGGAGCATTGCATGCCAGACATTGGCAACCAACGTTTGAAAGTGACCGCGAGCATCGGGGTGGCGGTGTGCGATGGACAGGTGCAGGAGATGGCGGTTATTCAGCAAAGGGCGGATGAAGCGATGTATGTCGCCAAGGCGTTGGGGCGCAACCGCGTGTCGGTGTTTGAGGATCTGCCCGAAGCTCCTGAGGCTCGGGCGGCCCCATGACCCGCCGTTGCCCGCTCCCATGCCCGGATGGCAGCAGCTTGTCTTGCCGCCGCGCAAAATGGATGGTGTGACCAACGCCTCTCCTGCATTGCCCTGTGCCAATATCGACGCCCCCGCAGCCGCGGGTCGTCGGCGCATTGCCCACCTCGACATGGATGCCTTCTTCGCATCGGTAGAGCTGCTGCGCTACCCCCAGCTCAAAGGCCTGCCGGTGGTGATTGGTGGCGGGCGGCGCAAGGTGGATGAATTGCTGCTGCAAGGACCCGATGGCAACGGCTTGCGGGAGCCGCACTTCATCCCGGTTGAAGACTTTCCGCTGCTCAAGGACTACGTGGGTCGGGGCGTGATCACCACGGCCACGTACCCGGCGCGGCAGTTTGGCGTGGGCTCGGCCATGGGGATGATGAAGGCCGCCAGGCTGTGCCCGCAGGCCATTGTGTTGCCGGTGGATTTTGACGAGGTGCGCCGGTTTTCGCGCCTTTTCAAAAGCACCATCATGGACATTGCACCTGTGATGCAGGACCGGGGGGTGGACGAGGTGTATGTCGATTTCACTGACGTGCCCGGCGGCCAGCGCGAAGGGGGGCGCGTGCTGGCGCGGCTGATTCAGAAAAGCATTTTTGACGTGACGGGGCTGACCTGCTCCATCGGCGTTGCGCCCAACCGGCTGCTGGCCAAGATGGCGAGCGAGTTCAACAAGCCCAACGGCATCTCCATCGTTTACGAAGAAGACCTGCAAAGCAAAATCTGGCCGCTGCATGTGCGCAAGATCAACGGCATTGGCCCCAAGGCGGGTGAGAAGCTGGCGCGGCTGGGCGTTGAGACGATTGGGCAATTGGCCGCGCAGGACGAACAGTGGCTCATGGGCCACTTTGGCAAATCAACGGGCGCCTGGATGCACCGCGTGTCGTGGGGCCGCGATGACAGTCCCGTGGTGACCGAAAGCGAGCCCGTGAGCATGAGCCGCGAGACCACGTTTGACCGTGACCTGCACGCCGTGCGTGACCGGGCTGAACTGGGCGCCATCTTTACCGACCTGTGCATGCGCGTGGCGGAGGACTTGAAGCGCAAAGGCTATGTAGCGCGCACGATCGGCATCAAACTGCGCTACGACGACTTCAAGATCGCCACGCGCGACCATACGGCAAGCATGTACACGGCCGATGGTGCCACCATCCGCCAGTTGGCGGGGCAGTGCCTTAAGCGGGTGCCGCTGGACAAGCGCCTGCGCCTGTTGGGTGTGCGGGCCAGCACACTGGCCCGGCTGGGGGAAGAGCCGGCGCTGGCGCCACGGGCGGGCGCTCAGGCAGATGCACGGCCGCGCAGGCAGGGCGTTGGGGATGTCGAGGGGGGCTCTGGCGGTACGGCATCGCTTTTTTAGGGCGGGTGGGATCGGTGGCGTTGCGGCGCGGTCGCAGCGATTCTTCGACCATCCACTTCGACGCCGGATGGCTTTGACGCCCAGTTGGCAGCCGGTAGCGTTTGTCCGAGGTGCCAATGCCCGTCGTGGGGTACGCTGTGCCCCTGTCTATTGGTATCGACCTCGTTCAAGGAGCCTTCCCATGCCCTCTATTCACCTTCGCATCCGCATGTCGGCACCCATGCTCGCTGCGGCGATATTGCTGACCCCGCTCTTGGCGCTGCACACAGCCCGTGCGGCAGACACCCCCACCACGCCGGTGGAGAACGCGCGCGTTGACGACTTTGCCGTGGGTAAAAAGGCCATAGATGCGAAGAACTGGGCGCTGGCGGCCAGCAGTTTCAGCAAGGTCGTGGCGCAGAACCCGAAGAACGCCGACGCCTACAACCTGCTGGGCTATTCCAACCGCTGGCTGGGCAAATACGACGAGGCATTTGCGGCCTACAACAAGGCCTTGGCGCTGGACCCCCGCCACAAAGGAGCGCTGGAATATTCGGGTGTTGCCTACCTCAAGGTGGGCCAGAAGGCACAGGCCGAAGCGCAATTGGCCAAGTTGCAAGCGATTTGCGCCCAGTGTGAGGAAACCACGGACCTTGCCAAGGCCATTGCAGCGTACAGACCGAACTAAACCCGAGCAAATGGCGCACTCTTTGGGTGTGCAGCGAGCGGGTTGGCCGTTAGACTTGATTGGTATCAAGCGGTAACCAAAACGGTGCCTCGTTGCCTGCGCTTGCCGCAGGACTATCAGGAAAAAATCATGCGCATCAACTTGCCGGTGACCCAGCAAAATTTCGACTTTCCGGGCCACGAACTGCTGGTGTCCACCACCAACACCAAGGGCGAGATCACCCACTGCAACCCGGCGTTTGTGCGCGTCAGCGGCTTCAGCTACGACGAGCTCATTGGCCAGCCGCACAACCTGATCCGCCACCCCGACATGCCTGCCGAGGCCTACAAGGACATGTGGCGCACCATTGGCCGGGGCGAGCCGTGGACGGGATTGGTAAAGAACCGCCGCAAGAACGGCGACCACTATTGGGTACGCGCCAACGTGACGCCCATCCTGGAGGGCGGAAAACCGCGCGCCTACATGTCCGTGCGCACCAAGCCCAGCGCCGCAGAGGCTGCCGCTGCCGAGGCCTTGTACGCGCAGATGCGCAGCGAGGCATCGTCCGGGGCCACCAGCTTTTATCTGGACTCGGGCAACGTGCGCCACCGCGGCCTGCATGGCTGGGGGCAGAGCATGGCAAACATGGCGCTTTTGCCCCGCATGGCGCTGATGCTGGCGGCGCTGGTGCTGCTGGCGTTGGTGCCAGACGCGCTGGACTTGCAGGGCGCCACGGCATGGGTGGCGCGTGCGGTGTTGCTGGTACTGGGCGCTGGGTGGGTGCTGTGGCGGTTTCAAGCCACGGTGTTGAACGGGGTGCACGACGCCACACGGTTTGCTTCAGACATCTCGGCCTGCAACCTCACCACCTCCATCCGGGCAGATTACCCCCAGCCGTTGGGTGCTCTGATGCAGCGGCTGCAGCAAACACAGGTCAACCTGCGCGCGGTGGTGGGCGATGTGCGCACCGAAGTGCACAACTTCACCCAGTCCGCCGCTGAAATCACGCGCGGCAGCCTCGACCTGTCGGCCCGCACCGAATCCCAGGCCAGCAGCCTCGAAGAAACCGCTGCATCGATGGAGCAACTGGCCAGCACGGTGTTGCAGACGGCAGAAACTGCAGCGAAGGTCTCGCACGAGAGCGCGCAAAGCAGCGACATCGCCATGCGCGGCGGTCAGGCGGTGCAAGAGGTGGGCGCCGCCATGCAGCAGATGAAAAACTCGTCCACCAAGATCAGCGAGATCGTGGGGGTGATTGAAGGCATTGCTTTTCAGACCAACCTGCTGGCCTTGAATGCGGCGGTAGAGGCCGCGCGTGCAGGCGAGCAAGGCCGGGGTTTTGCCGTGGTGGCGGGCGAGGTGCGGGCGCTGGCGCAGCGCAGTGCCAGCTCGGCCAAGGAGATCAGCGGACTGATCGGCATCACGGTGAACCAGATTGCCAGCGGCGCTCAGCAGATGGACCACGCGGGCACCACCATCCAGGGCGTGGTCGATGCGGTAGAGCGCGTGAGCACACTGGTGCAGCAGATTAGCAGCGCCACCAAAGAGCAGTCGCAAGGCATCGCTCAGGTGAACGAAGCGGTGACGCAGCTCGATACGGTGACGCAGCAGAACGCGGCGCTGGTCGAAGAGTCCACCGCAGCGGCCCAGGGCCTGAAAGACAGTGCGGAGTCATTGGGTCGGTCTGTGGATGTGTTCAACATGCCGTGACGGTGGCTGCATGCATGCAGGTTGGCCTGTCGGGCCTGGGATGTCAGCCGTTACACGTTACACAGTGGCCGTTACTGCCGCGCTGTGCGCACGTTGCGCGGCAGGCCCTGCGGGTGGCTGGTGCGCAGCGGGTTGATGTCCAGGCCCCCCCGGCGCGTGTAGCGCGCGTACACCGTCAGCTTGATGGGTTTGCAGCGTGTCCACAGGTCCATGAAGATGCGCTCGACGCACTGCTCGTGAAACTCGTTGTGATTGCGAAAGCTAACCAGGTATTGCAGCAGCCCTTCCTGGTCGATCTGCGGGCCGCTGTAGCTGATCTGCACGCTGCCCCAGTCCGGCTGACCGGTGACCAGGCAGTTGCTTTTGAGCAGGTTGCTGGTCAGCACCTCTGACACGGGTGCCTGGTCAAAGTCAGCGGTCAGCAGCTCAGGCGCGGGCTGGTACTGCGTGCATTCCACATCCAACCGGTCCAGGCTCAGGCCGTCCAGCTCATGCACGGGTTCCTGGTCGAACAGGTCGGGGCTGATCAGTTTGACGCCCACTGTGGCAGGGCGTTCGGCGCCGCGCCAAGCGGCTTCGCTGATGTCGGCACGGATGCGGGCCTGCACTTCGGCCGCATCGGCAAAGCGGGTGTTGTTGAAGCTGTTGAGGTACAGCTTGAACGACTTGCTCTCCACAATGTTGGGCGTCTCGCAGGGCACGGTAATGTGCGCCAGCGCCACCTGGGGCTTGCCGCGCTGGTTCAGCCATGACAGCTCGAAAGCCGTCCACAGGTCGGCCCCAAAAAAGGGCGCTGCACCAGTGATGCCGATCTCTGCGCGTTTGCCTGCGCGGGGAATCGGGAAGAGCAGCGAGGCGTCGTACTGGTCGATATAGGCCGATGCCTTGCCGAGTTGGGATTTTTCTGGCGTGTTCATGACCGGTGTGATGGTGTGTTAGTTGCTATGTAAATAATAGCTATTAGCGCTTATTGGATAAGCGCTAGAGCTTGTTTTTGCTTGTATTTTCGTCGTCTGGCTTGCAAGTCGGCGCTTTACTTGAACTCGCGCTCCCGCAGCCATTTGGTGGCGATCCACTTGTCCCCCGCGATCACGGGGGCGCCGCCATGCAGGGTTTTGGTGGACGGGTGGGGGCGTTCGTAACTGAAGAACACGGCGTTGCCGCGCTGTGGCGCCACTTCGACATGCACGTCCGGGAACGTGGTGCCACCGCCTTTTTCGGGGGTGTTAAGGTACATCACCAGCGTGCCCACGCGCTGTCCGCCGCGTTTGACGATGCTGGGCGTTCCGGGCTCGGCGGGGTCGAAGTAATCGTAGTGCGGCTTGTACTCTGCGCCGGGGTGGTAATGCAGCACCTGCAGGCCTTCGCCGTTTTCAATGGGCCAGTTCAACAGGCGAGCAATGCGTTCTTCAATGCGCTGGATCAGCGGGGTCTGGCTGCGCTGAAAGAACATGCCGTCGCTCGTGCGGTCGGCGTTGATCTCTTCGCCCCCCGTCTTGGTTGCGACGGTCAGAGACCGGGCCAGGCGTGGTTCGGCGTCCGCAATCAGGGCGTCGCATTCTTCGGCCGACAGCAGGTTGCCAAACACCACAATGCGCGGCTGCGCCATGGCCAGCAGTACCGCCACAATGCGGTCGCCGCAGTCCAGGTGGGCGGGGGAATCATGAAGCAGGGGCTCGGGCACCGTCACGGCAGCGGGCTGGACCTGTTGCACCGCCAACTCGTTGAGGTGGTCTTGCAGCGTGACTTCCAGCGCATCGGCGGCCACGTCTTCATTCCAGCCGGCGTCTCGCATGGACTGCAGCACCACGGGCGCTTCGTAGCCAGCCTGTGCCTGCTCGATGATCCAGCGGCGCAGTTCGGGCGTAATAACCTGCCGCGCGGCACTGGCGCGTTCGGTGGTCAGGGTGCTTTCCGGTGGCTGTTCAGAACGCGATGCCATGGCGGTCCTTCAACGTCGATGGGTTGCAAGTTTGGCGGCGGTATGGGCCAGCTTAGGCGGCGGCGGTCTTGCGACGGTACACCAGCCGTTCGGGGTTCGATGATGCCGGTGCATAGGCGTAGCCGTCCAGATCAAATCCCTCCAACTGGCGGGGTGTGGCAATGCGGTGCGTGATGGCATACCGCGCCATCAGGCCGCGGGCGCGTTTGGCATGAAAGCTGATGATCTTGTACGTGCCGCCCTTCCAGTCCTCGAACACGCAGTCAATGACACGTGCCTTGAGGGCTTGGCGGTCTACCGCCTTGAAGTATTCCTGCGAAGCGAGGTTGACCACCACGGGCGTGGTGTCGGCACGCAGGCGGGTGTTGAGGTGTTCAGCAATCTGGCTGCCCCAGTATTGGTACAGGTTGCTTCCCGCATCGGTGGCCAGGCGCGTGCCCATTTCCAGGCGGTAGGGCTGCATGCGGTCCAGCGGCCGCAGCACGCCGTACAGCCCGCTAAGGATTGCAACGTGGCCTTGCGCCCACTCCAGGTCTTGGGCCGCCAACGTACGGGCGTTCAGGCCTTCATACACATCCCCGTTGAAAGCCAGCAGCGCCTGGCGCGAGTTGGTGGCCGTAAATCGGGGCCGCCAGGCCTGGTAGCGCGCCACGTTGAGCGCTGCGAGCTTGTCGCTCAGATCCATGAGCGACGCAATGTCTTGTGGAGACTGGGTGCGCAGCACGTCGATGAGCGCTGCGGACTGAGCCACGAACTGAGGGGTTGTATGAGGCAAGCCTTTAGGCAGCGGTGTGTCGTAGTCGAGCGATTTGGCGGGTGACAGCAGGAACAGCATGGGGTGGGGCCGGAGGTCCGTGGATCTGGGAGGGGAAAGCAGCATTGGTCTGCAGCGATTGTCTGAACGCAACCGCGTACTGTGCAGAACAGCGCGGAGTGCTGCGCAAGGGTGGCGACCCAAAATGGTACCTGCTGAAAAGCCGTTTTGAGTTTTTAGCGGGTTCTGCGGGGGATATCGCGTGGGTGGCGCCCTGCAGTTTTGGCAGGCCCCAATGAAAGAAGGCGGCCTGGGCCGCCTTCTTTGGGGGAGAGCCGCAGTCGAGGCTGCGGGCTCCAGGCAGGCATTAAGCCGCTGGTGGCTGCTCAAAAGGCAGGGTCATGGCCGACAGGTCGCGGCGGGTTTCCACCAGAACCAGCGGGCCTTCATCTACGACCACGGCGGGTGCACGCTGGCGTGGCACACGGATGGGTTGCGGCTCGGCCGCAATGGCTGCTTGTACCGCAGCAATCTTGTCCGCGTCAGAGTTCACCCATTGCAGGCCCGATGTGGCAGCCACTTGCTGCAGCGCATCGATGGGCAGCGTGAACGCCTGAACCCGTGGCATGCCGGTAGTGGCCGCAGCTGTCGCTACTGGCGCAGGCGCGGGAGCACGAGCAGGAACAGGAGCGACAGGGGCTGCAGCCACCGGGGCAGGGGCCGCCGTCACCACAGGGGCCAGTGCGGGTGCCGCAACGACGGGGGCTGCTGGAGCCACCGGAACTGCGGTAGCGACAGGGCTTGCTGCCACGGGTGCCGGTGCCAAGGGCGCCGCTACAGGGGCGGGCGCTGCCACTGCGGGTGCAGCGTCTGCCGATGGGGCGGGTGCGCTGAAGTAGCTGCGGCGTGGCGCCTCGTCCTGCGCTGCGGCTGGTTCGGCCTGCATACCACCAGCGGCGGGATCGAAATCCATCATCGTGGGCGGTGTTGCTGCTGCGGCTGAAGTGGTTGCGGCGTCGGCATTGCCGTTGTCGCGGGGGCCGCGTTCGCCACGCTCGCGGCGGTCACGGCCGTAGCGGTCGCGCGAACGGCGTTCGCGGCGCTGCTGCTCTTCGGTGGCGGGTGCCTCATTGCCGGTCAGGTCCAGGTCGGGCAGCGTAGCCAGCGGGGCGGTGTCCACAAAGTCACCGGGTACCGCTGCTGCGGTAGGCACCGCCATGGCGTGTTCCTGGCCTTCTCCAGCGCGGGGTGCGCGCTCGCCACGGTCACCGCGGTTGCCACGATCGCCACGGTCACGGCGGGGGCCGCGTTCGCGGGGTTGTTGTAGGCCGGGTGCACCCTCAGGGCCGTTGCCGTTCGGGCCTTCCACCTGCGCTTGCGCTGGGGTGGTGTCACCGCTCACGCCAGCGGCCTGATTGCGGGGCTCTGTATCGCGGCGGGGGCGGTTGCCGTTGCCGTCACGGCCGTTGCGTCCGTCACGACCTTCTCGGCCTTGTTGGGCGTCACGGCCTTCGCGTGCTTCGCCTTCGGGGCGATTGGCGTCGCGCGATGGGCGGCTTTCCGCATCGCGCGGTGCGCGGCCTTCAGCCGAGCGTTCGCCACGGCGGCCACGGCCTTCGGGGCCGCCGTCGCGGTTGCCGTCACGGGGCGCGGCGTCGCGTGGACCATCGCGCTGACCATCACGTTGGCCATCTCGGTTTGCGTCGCGACTGCCATCACGGGTCCCACCACGGCCACCGCGGCCGCCGCGGCCTTCGCCATTGCGGCCATCACGGCGGGGTTCGCCACGGCCCGTGGTTTCAGGCACAGCGACGGGGGCTGGCGCTGCCACGGTTGCGCGGGCAGCCGGGGTATCACCAAATCCGAACAGGCTCTTGAGCCAGGCAAAAAAGCCTTGCTCTTGCGGTGCTGCCGCCACAGGTGCCGGTGCGGCCACAGGGGCCGATGCCGGAGCCGTGGCTGCCGCAGTGCGCTGGCCGCCACGGGGTGGGCGGGCACCGCCGTCAGGGCGTGGCTCGCGTGGTTCGGCGATGGGCGCGGGTGCGTCAGGCAGCACACCCTTGATCACGGGGGTCTGTTTGTTGGTCGGCTCTTGCGAGCGGCGTGTTACCGCCGTGGGGTCTTCCACTTCTTCGGCAAGCTTGTAGCTGGCTTCGATGTGGTCCAGGCGCGGGTCATCGTGCTTCAGGCGTTCCAGGCGGTAGTTGGGGGTTTCCAGCGTCTTGTTGGGAACCATCAGCACGGCCACGCGTTGCTTGAGTTCGATTTTGGCGATCTCGGTGCGCTTTTCGTTCAGCAGGAACGAAGCGACTTCCACCGGCACCTGGCAGTGCACGGCGGCCGTGTTGTCCTTCATCGATTCTTCTTGAATGATGCGCAGGATCTGCAGGGCCGACGATTCGGTGTCGCGGATGTGGCCCGAGCCACCGCAACGGGGGCAGGGGATGGACGAGCCTTCGCTCAGCGCGGGCTTCAGGCGTTGGCGGCTCATTTCCATGAGGCCGAACTTGCTGATGGTGCCGAACTGCACGCGGGCACGGTCCTGGCGCAGCGCGTCGCGCAGGCGGTTTCCACTTCGCGGCGGTTCTTCGACTCTTCCATGTCGATGAAGTCGATCACGATCAGGCCGCCCAGGTCGCGCAGACGCATCTGGCGGGCCACTTCGTCGGCGGCTTCCAGGTTGGTGCGGGTGGCGGTTTCCTCGATGTCGCCGCCCTTGATGGCGCGGGCCGAGTTCACGTCCACGCTGACCAGCGCTTCGGTGTGGTCGATCACGATGGCGCCGCCCGAAGGCAGTTGCACGGTGCGGGCGTAGGCCGACTCGATCTGGTGCTCGATCTGGAAGCGGCTGAACAGGGCGGCGTCGTCGCGGTAACGCTTCACGCGGGCGGCATGCTCGGGCATGACGTGCGCCATGAACTGCTGCGCCTGTTCGTAGATATCGTCGGTATCGATGAGGATGTCACCGATATCGTTGTTGAAGTAGTCGCGGATCGCGCGGATCACGAGGCTCGATTCCTGATAGATCAGGAAGGCGCCCTTGCCGCCCTTGCCAGCGCCGTCAATGGCGGTCCACAGCTTGAGCAAGTAGTTCAAGTCCCACTGCAGCTCGGGCGCGGTGCGGCCGATGCCAGCGGTGCGCGCGATGATGGACATGCCGTTCGGATATTCCAGCTGATCCATCGCTTCTTTGAGCTCAGCGCGGTCCTCGCCCTCAATGCGGCGCGACACGCCACCGCCACGGGGGTTGTTGGGCATCAGCACCACATAGCGGCCCGCCAGCGAGACGAAGGTCGTCAGGGCCGCGCCCTTGTTGCCGCGCTCTTCTTTTTCAACCTGGACCAGCAACTCCTGGCCTTCGCGGATCACTTCATTGATGCGCGCCTGGTTAGGCGAAACACCGGGAGTGAAGTAGCTGCGCGAGATTTCCTTGAACGGCAGAAAACCGTGGCGGTCTTCGCCGTAGTCGACGAAGCAGGCTTCCAGCGAAGGCTCGACGCGTGTGACGACGGCCTTGTAGATGTTGCCCTTGCGCTGTTCGCGCCCTTCGATTTCGATTTCGTAGTCGAGGAGCTTTTGTCCGTCGACGATGGCCAGGCGCCGTTCTTCAGGCTGCGTGGCGTTGATGAGCATCCGCTTCATGATGCGATTCCTTCAGTGTTTCGTGAGCAGCAGCGGTGCAGCCAACCCAACCATCAGGGAGGGCTGCGCGGGCTGCCGCCCACAGTTCCAAACCATTAACAACAAGCTCTATAGGAGCTGTGAATGCCTGGACTGACGCATCGAAACGAAGGGAATTGCCGGGGATGCCAAAGATTTGCCGCGCTAGCGCAGCATCGGGAGGCAGGGGCGCGTGGATGGGGGCGAGTGGTAAGAACGCAGTTTTGCTATTAAAAAAGTAGCTGCTTGCGCTTGCTGGCTGTGTGCTGAGGGCGATTTTGAGCATGCAGCCAAAGGCCGCAGCCTCCGCCACAGGGTCACTATCCATGCCATCAACAACCACATGCTCGCTTCGATCCGCTGGCAGACCGCTCCCGGGTAGGGAGCATCTGCCAGCTTGGGGGATTCCGTATCAGTGTTTCAATCTGTCAGCCCGCCGCACGGCGTGCTGGCCACTACAGGCATCTGGCCTGCAATCTGCGCGCACGACGCCCGCTGGCATCGACCTTCCTGCGCCAGTGCAAGGGTTGTGTGGACTAAACTCCAGACAAATCAACCACTTACACAGCAACGCGCAGGTGAAACACATTATAGGGGCCAAACCCCCGTCCACCCCCGCCCCGGCAATCACCCCTCCTGCGGCAAGGCTGGTCGAGGTCGATGAAGATTCCGCAGGCCAGCGGCTCGATAACTTTTTGATACGCCACTTAAAAGGTGTCCCCAAAACGCATGTCTACCGCATCATCCGCAGCGGCGAGGTGCGTATCAACAAAGGCCGCGTCAGTGCCGATACCCGCGTGGAGACGGGCGACTTGGTGCGCCTGCCTCCCGTGCGCATCTCCGACAAGGTCGCCGAAAAAGCCGAGCGCCCCGCACCTGCACGCGAATTCCCCATCCTTCTCGAAGACGATCACCTCATTGCCATCGATAAACCCGCTGGCGTGGCGGTACATGGTGGCAGTGGCGTGAGCTTTGGTGTCATCGAGCAACTGCGCCAGGCGCGGCCGGGCGCCAAATTCCTGGAATTGGTGCACCGGCTTGATCGAGACACCTCGGGCATCCTGCTGGTCGCCAAAAAGCGCTCAGCGCTTACTCACCTGCAAGACCAGTTCCGCGAACGCGAGACCGGCAAGACGTACCTGGCGCTGGTCGCCGGTGCGTGGCCCGGCAACAAGAAGGTCATCGACCTGCCGCTGCACAAGTACCTGCAGGAAGACGGCGAGCGCCGAGTACGCGTGACCACGGCCGACGACCCGGACGGCATGCGCTCCATCACGCTCGTGAAGGTCCGCAGCACCGTGCCTGCCCGCACTGCGCTGGGCCTGCCGACCATGTCGCTGCTGGAGGTAACGATCAAGACTGGCCGCACGCACCAGATTCGGGTGCACCTGGCAAGCCAGGGGCATGGCATCGTCGGTGACGATAAATACGGAGATTTTGAGCTGAACAAGCGCCTGCTGAAGCTGGGGATGAAGCGCATGTTCTTGCATGCCTGGCGGTTACAGTTCAATCACCCGGCCTCAGGGGAGCGTGTGGCGTTGAATGCCGAGCTGCCCCCCGAGCTGAGCGATTTTGTCTCTCCAGCCCCCTAACGCGCGAACGATTTCATGCCTGCCAAAACCTCCCGCCCGCGCCGTTTCGACCTCATTGCCTTCGACTGGGATGGCACCTTGTTCGACTCCACCGCCATCATCGTGCGCTGCATCCAGGCCGCGGTGCGCGACGTGGGGGGCACGGTGCCGACCGACAAAGAGGCTTCGTATGTGATTGGCATGGCACTCATGCAGGCGCTGGCCCATGCTGCCCCAGATGTGCCGCCTGAAAAATACAACGACCTCGGCAACCGCTACCGCTTTCACTACATCCAGCACCAAGACGACCTGAGCCTGTTCGGGGGTGTCTTGCCGCTTTTGAACGATCTGCGCGAACGCGGTCACCTGCTGACGGTGGCCACCGGCAAAAGTCGGCGTGGGCTGGATGAGGCGCTGCACTCGGTGGATTTGCGCGGCGTGTT
The DNA here is from genome assembly GCA_030692685.1 of Acidovorax sp. Taxonomy (GTDB): domain Bacteria; phylum Pseudomonadota; class Gammaproteobacteria; order Burkholderiales; family Burkholderiaceae_C; genus Acidovorax. The sequence continues at coordinate 43,087 of JAUXZO010000049.1, forward strand.
TGATGGATCGCGCACCGCGGACCAGACCGCGGGCAAGCCCCACCCGCTCATGCTGCAAGAATTGATGGCCGAGTTCGATGTAGCGCCCGAGCGCCTCTTGATGATTGGCGACACCACCCATGACCTGCAGATGGCGGTCAACGCAGGCTGCGCCAGTGTTGGCGTTAGCTACGGCGCACACGAACCTGACGTGTTCCATGCGCTGAACCCGCTGCATGTCGCGCACTCGGTGCGTGACCTGCATGACTGGTTGCTGTTGAATGCCTAAACTCCTAAACGCCTAACGCCTAAATGCTTCACCACAGTGTTGCATTCGATTTATCAACGCCCATGACAACCGTGCCCGAGCAAACCCTTGCACTGTGCAACAGCGGCGACCTCGTTGACAGCGGCCCGGCGGTTCCGTTCGATGTGCGGTACGCGGGACAGCCCTGCCGCGCCTTTGCCATTCGTTACCGGGGGCTGCCTCACGCCTATCTGAACCGCTGCACCCATGTGCCCATGGAGATGGACTACCAGCCCGACCGGTTTTTTGACGACACGGGCCAGTGGCTGCTGTGCGCGACCCATGGGGCGGCTTACTTGCCCACCACCGGGCAATGTGCTGGCGGGCCCTGCCGCGGCGGGCTGGTAAAGATTACTTTGTCGGAAACCAATGGTTTGGTGCACTGGCATACTGCGTACCACCTGCAACCCGTCGAGTTCTAGGCAAAATTTGGATGAATGACCTTTATGTGCTGACGCCTGCGTCCGCACAGCGCCAGGACGCATGACATGACCGACCCCCAACAACCCGGTTCCTCGGGTTTTGACCCCAAAAGCAATCCAGCGCCCGATCTGTGGGCGCAAGCAGCTACAAATTCAGGAGCATCTGTGAGCGATTCACCGCGTGAACCCGGTTGGGAGCGTGCCACGCTGGAAAAGCTGGCCTTCTCTGCCCTTAATGAGCAACGCAGCGCCCGTCGCTGGAGAATCTTCTTCCGACTGGCCTGGCTGGTTCTGATCGCTGCCGTTGTGTTTGCCGCCCTGCGCCAGACGTCGCCTAGCACCAGCAAAAGCACCCCCCACACTGCCGTGGTGGACATCAAAGGAGAAATCGCCTCGGGTGCTGAGGCCAGCGCCGAGTTTGTGGTGGCTGCCATGCGCAGCGCGCTGGAAGACGAGGGCTCGCAAGCCCTTGTGTTGTTGATCAATTCGCCAGGCGGCAGCCCGGTGCAGGCGGGCATCATCAACGACGAGATCATTCGTCTGAAGGCCAAACACAACAAGCCTATCTATGCCGTGGTGGAAGAAACCTGCGCCTCGGCTGCGTACTACATCGCAGCTGCGGCTGACGATATCTATGTGGACAAGGCCAGCATTGTGGGCAGCATCGGCGTGCTCATGGACGGATTTGGCTTCACCGGCACCATGGAAAAGCTGGGCGTGGAACGCCGCTTGCTGACGGCGGGCGAGAACAAAGGTTTTCTTGATCCCTTCAGCCCGCAGACCGAAAAGCAACGCGCTTACGCGCAGACCATGCTCGACCAGATCCACCAGCAGTTCATTGCAGTGGTCAAGGCTGGCCGGGGTGATCGGCTGAAAACCACGCCAGACACTTTCAGTGGCTTGTTCTGGACCGGTCAACAGGCGGTCGAAATGGGCTTGGCAGACAAGCTGGGCAATCTTGACTACGTGGCGCGCGAGGTAGTGAAGGCCGAGGAAATCATCGACTACACCCGCCGCGATAACGTGGCAGAGCGTCTGGTCAAGCGTTTTGGGGCTGCCATAGGCATAGGGGCAGTCAAGTCGCTGTCGGGGGCGGGGCCCCAGCTGCGCTGATTGATGTTGCGCTGGCTGCTACGCCGTCCGATCAGATCGATTGCGGTCGCGCCGTTTTAAATATGGCTTAAATTGGCCTCCAGCGCTTATCCATAAAGCGCTAGTAGCTATCAAAATATAGTAATCGCGAGAAGCGTTGCGGATCAGCGCCCCAGGGCAAAAACCACGGGGGTGCGGTTATCTGGCGGTGCAGGGTGCTGCCGCCATTGGTGCACCAGCTTGCTGTGAACGCGGGCAGAGGGCAGCGTCAACCCACTGGCCAATGCCAGCCGGGTCTGGGGCTGTAGTGTCTGCACCAGCGCCTGCCACAGCGCCGCATTGCGGTACGGGGTCTCTATAAAAAGCTGTGTCTGCCCGGTTTTGTTGGCAGTGGCCTCCAGCTCCTTGATGCGCTGGGTCCGTTCTTGCCCATCTTGCGGCAGATAGCCCACAAAGGCGAAGTTCTGCCCGTTCAGCCCGCTGGCCGCGAGCGCGAGCAGCAGTGAGACGGGGCCCACCAGCGGAACCACGGTAATGCCCAGGTCGTGTGCGGCACGCACGACCGACGAGCCCGGGTCGGCCACGGCGGGCATGCCGGCTTCGCTGACCAGGCCGATGTCGTGTCCCGCCAGCGCGGCAGCGAGCAGCGGTCGCGCGTCGAACGGGGCCGATCCTTTGTCGCCGTGATCCCCTTTTTTATGAACCTCGCGGGGCAGTTCCGTGATCTCTTGTTGCTGCAGAGGGGCCGCCAGGGGGTGCAGGGCGTCGATGCGCTTGAGGTAGGCGCGGGTGCTTTTGGCGTTCTCGCACACCCAGTGGGTCAGTCGGGCGGCCGTCTGCAGCGTGGCGGAGGGCAGGGCGTCTTCTAACGCTGCCTGGGTGTCACAACCAAAGTCGAGCGGTGCAGGCACCAGGAACAGGCGGCCTTTGCTTTCGCTATTGCCTTTGCTGGAGGAAGCGGTTTGCGCATCCATCACGGCAACACCAGTCCTGCGGCGCGCAGCATGCGGCAGGTGCGAATCAAGGGCAGGCCGATGAGGGCGGTGGGGTCATCGCTGTGGATAGCGTCCAGCAGCGCGATGCCGAGGCCTTCGCTCTTGGCGCTGCCAGCGCAGTCGTACGGCTGCTCGGCCCGAAGGTAGCGTTCGATTTCGTCGTCGGTCAGTGCCCGGAACTTCACTTCCACAGGCGCCAGGTCCACCTGCTCAAAGCCGGTGGCAACGCACACCACCGCGACGGCGGTCTGGAACACCACGGTCTGGCCGCGCATCTGGCGCAGCTGTTGCACGGCCCGCTCGTGGTGACCCGGCTTGCCCAGGGGTTCGCCAGCAAGGTCTGCCACCTGGTCCGATCCGATTACCACCGCGTCGGGGTGTTGCTGCGCCACGGCGTGCGCCTTGGCCAGCGCCAGGCGCAAGGCCAGTGCGCGTGGGGCTTCGCCGGGCAAAGGCGTCTCGTCCACATGCGGGGCGGTGACGTCAAAAGGCAGGTTCAATCGCTGAAGCAATTCGCGTCGGTAACGCGAGGTAGAGCCCAATACCAGAGGGCGTTGCAGGGAGGGGGATTGATGCATGCGCCGATTCTCTTACACTGCGGCCATGACCAAGGAATTCTCCCCGTTGCGCCTCGACGTAAAAGCTTTCGCACAGGCGGGCGCGCGACTGTCGGGACACGAATCGCTTTTGAAGTACGAGCGCCTGGCCCAGGAGGCCAAAGGCCTGCATCCGGACCTGCTGGTGGACTGGGAGGCGATTGGGGAGGTACGCACCGCACTGGGTGGTATCGGTCAGGTGTGGCTGCGTATCAAAGTGCGGGCGAGTTTCCCCATGGAATGCCAGCGCTGCCTGACTCCTGTGGATGTACCGCTGGAAGTTGAGCGAGAGTTTCGATTTGTGGCAGACGAGGCCACGGCAGAGGCTTTGGATGACGAGAGCGAAGAAGATCTGCTTGCCATGAGCCGCGAGTTCGATCTGCACGCGCTGATCGAAGATGAACTGCTGATGGCCCTGCCTGTCGTGCCAAAACACGACGAATGCCCCAGCTCGGTGCCGCTGGCTTCTTCGGACGACGATTTCGAAGAAGCCAACGCTGAAAAGCCGAACCCCTTTGCTGCGTTGGCATCGCTGCGCAAAGAAGACAAGGGCTAATTAGGGGACCCAAATATCATTTGGGTTATAATCGTGGGCTTCACGCGAACCCCATCGTGTCTATATGGGCTGATCGCGTTTTTACCAACCTATTCCAGATCAGGAGCCATCATGGCCGTTCAGCAAAATAAAAAGTCCCCTTCCAAGCGCGGTATGCACCGTTCGCACAATGCCCTGAATGTTCCAGGCATTGCAGTGGAACCCACTACCGGTGAAACGCACCTGCGTCATCACATCAGCCCCAACGGTTTTTACCGTGGTCGTCAGGTGCTGAAGAATAAGTCTGAAGCCTGATCTTCGCCCCATCCAAAGGCCCGTTGCTACTAAAAATGTAGCGCGGGCCTTTGTTTTGACCGTTGCATTCATCTTTCGGCCTGCTTGGCCGATTGGACAAGTCGCCCATGATCACACTGGCTGTTGACTGCATGGGGGGCGACCATGGCCCCCGCGTCACGCTCGCGGCGTGCCGTCAGTTTCTCGATCACCACCCTGACGCCCGTCTGCTGCTTGTCGGCCTGCCGGATAGTTTGCAGGCGTTCTCGCACGACCGTGCCACCATCGTTCCTGCCTCCGAAGTGGTGGCCATGGATGACCCTGTAGAAGTCGCCTTGCGCAGGAAGAAGGATTCTTCGATGCGGGTCGCGATTCAGCAGGTCAAGGATGGAACTGCGTCTGCTGCCGTCTCTGCCGGGAACACCGGCGCGTTGATGGCCATTGCCCGTTATTTGCTCAAGACGCTGGATGGTATCGACCGTCCGGCCATTGCCACGCAGTTGCCAAATGCCCAGGGTGGTGCCACCACCGTGCTGGATCTGGGGGCGAATGTGGATTGCTCGGCGGAGCATCTGCTGCAGTTCGCTGTCATGGGTTCAGCCCTGGTTTCGGTCCTCAAGGATGTTGATGAGCCTACTGTGGGCTTGCTCAACATTGGAGAAGAGGTCATCAAGGGTAGCGAAGTCATCAAAAAAGCAGGCGAACTGCTGCGTTCAGCGGCCAACTCCGGTGATTTGAATTTTTATGGAAATGTCGAGGGCAATGACATTTTCAAAGGAACCGTCGACATCGTTGTGTGTGACGGTTTTGTGGGCAACGTCGCGCTAAAAGCGAGTGAAGGTGTCGCGTCGATGGTCATTGGGGGGCTGAAGGCTGAGTTTTCTCGCCACATCTTCACCAAAATGGCCGCGATCGTCGCCTATCCGGTTTTAAAAGCGCTGATGAGTCGCATGGACTACCGCCGCTACAACGGTGCGGCGCTTTTGGGTCTGCGCGGGCTAGTGTTCAAGAGCCACGGATCGGCTGACGCCATGGCGTTCGAGCAGGCGTTGAACCGGGCGTATGATGCAGCCCGCAACAACTTGCTCGACCGTGTCCGGACCCGGATTGCGCATGCGGCGCCCCTTCTGGTGTCTGCAGATGCCCAGCCCAAACCTGGCGTGGCGGCGACCACACACTAGATGAGACGCTACTCCCGCATTACCGGCACCGGCAGTTATCTGCCACCCCGCCGGTTGACCAACGCCGATCTGGTGGCCGAACTGGGCCAACGCGGCATCGAAACCTCAGACGAATGGATTGTGGAGCGCACGGGTATCCGGGCACGCCACTTTGCTGCGCCTGATGTGACAAGCAGTGATCTCGGCTTGGAGGCTGCACGCAACGCGTTGCAGGCGGCCGGGCTGCAGCCCACCGATATCGACCTGATCATTGTGGCCACGTCCACACCAGACATGGTGTTTCCGTCGGTTGCTTGCATCTTGCAAAACAAGCTGGGCGCCAACGGCTGCCCCGCGTTTGACGTGCAAGCGGTGTGCAGTGGTTTTGTGTATGCCCTGTCGGTGGCGGATGCCATGATCCAGACGGGTGCTGCCAACCGTGCGCTGGTGATTGGAGCCGAAGTATTCAGCCGCATTCTGGATTTCAACGATCGCACCACCTGCGTGTTGTTCGGCGATGGCGCTGGCGCCGTGGTGCTGGAGGCTTCGGAGACGCCCGGCATCTTGTCGAGCGACCTCCATGCGGACGGTAAACACGTCGATATCCTGTGTGTACCGGGCAATGTGTCGGGTGGACAGGTGTTGGGCGATCCTGTGCTCAAGATGGATGGTCAGGCGGTTTTCAAGTTGGCGGTGGGCGTGCTGGAAAAAGCCGCCCATGCCGCACTCGCCAAGGCGGGTCTGACGGAGGCCGATATTGACTGGTTGATCCCCCACCAGGCCAACATCCGCATCATGCAAAGTACGGCCCGCAAGCTGAAGATGTCCATGGACAAAGTGGTGGTCACCGTGGATCAACACGGCAACACTTCTGCGGCGTCAATTCCGCTGGCGCTCGACCACGCGGTTCGTACGGGCCAGGTCAAGAAGGGTGAAACGCTGCTCCTCGAAGGGGTGGGCGGTGGTTTTACCTGGGGCGCAGTGCTCCTGAAGTTATAGCTATTAGCGCTTTATAGATAAGCGCTAGAGGCTAATTTCATTCATATTTTGGATTTTTCATGAAGTCTTTTGCATTTGTCTTTCCGGGGCAGGGTTCCCAGTCGGTCGGCATGCTCGACGGTTGGGGCGACCACCCAGTGGTGGCGCAGACCCTGCAAGAAGCGTCGGATGCCTTGGGTGAAGACCTGGCCTTGTTGATCAAGGAAGGCCCGAAAGAAGCGCTTGCAATGACCACCAATACCCAGCCAGTGATGCTGGTGGCGGGCATTGCAGCCTGGCGTGTCTGGCAGGCCGAGGGTGGTGCGGCGCCCGTGGCGTTGGCGGGTCATTCGCTCGGAGAGTATTCGGCCTTGGTTGCGGCTGGTGTCCTTACGCTGGCGCAAGCGGCACCGTTGGTGCGTCTGCGTGCTGCTGCCATGCAAGAAGCCGTGCCAGTAGGAACCGGTGCCATGGCGGCGATTTTGGGCTTGGACGCATCCAAGGTGGTTGCCGGTTGTGCGGAGGCCCTGGCTTCTTTCGGAGCGGGATCGGTGGAGGTGGTTGAAGCCGTCAATTTCAATGACCCGGTGCAGACCGTGATTGCTGGCACCAAGGCAGGTGTTGATAAGGCCTGCGAAGTGCTGAAGGCTGCCGGCGCCAAGCGTGCGCTGCTGCTGCCGGTGTCGGCGCCTTTCCACTCCAGCCTGATGAAGCCTGCTGCCGAAAAACTGCGTGTGGCGCTGGCCGATGTCACGCTTGCCGCGCCTCAGATCCCTGTGGTCAACAACGTAGACGTCGCAGTGCAACAAGACGGCGACGCGATTCGCGATGCGCTTTACCGCCAGGCTTTTGGCCCGGTGCGCTGGGTGGAGTGTGTGCACGCGCTGAAGGCGCGCGGCGTGACCCATATTGTTGAAAGTGGCCCTGGCAAAGTGTTGGCGGGCCTGACCAAACGCATTGACCCGGAGCTGGTCGGTGCTGCATTGTTTGACACAGCCACCTTGGCTGAAACCCGGGAGTTGTTGGCATGACGGATTCCACCCAGACGGCGCAAGTGGCGCTGGTGACCGGCGCATCGCGCGGCATTGGCGCTGCCATCGCGCTGGAACTCGCCGCCCGTGGTTATCAGGTTGTGGGTACTGGAACGACGGACGAGGGTGCAGAGCGCATCACCAAGGCTCTGGCGGCCTATCCAGGCTGCCGTGGCGCTAATCTGAACGTGAATGACGGTGCCGCCATCGAAGCGCTCATGGACGCTATCGTCAAGCAGCAAGGTGGTTTGCATGTGGTGGTGAACAATGCGGGAATCACCCGCGACACCCTGGCCATGCGCATGAAGGACGATGATTGGGATGCGGTGCTGGACACCAATCTCAAGGCGGTTTTCAGGGTCAGCCGTGCCGCGATTCGTCCGATGATGAAGCAGCGGTTTGGGCGCATCATCAGCATTACGAGCGTAGTGGGGGCTTCTGGCAATCCAGGGCAGGCCAACTACGCTGCAGCCAAGGCGGGTGTGGCGGGCATGACCCGCGCACTGGCCCGCGAGCTGGGCAGTCGAAACATCACGGTCAACTGCGTGGCGCCCGGTTTTATCGAGACGGACATGACGTCTGCATTGCCGCAAGAGCAGCAAAAAGCCTTGAATGCACAGATCCCTTTGGGGCACATGGGCAAGCCTGAGGACATCGCTCATGCGGTGGCCTACTTGGCTTCGCGTGAGGCTGGCTATGTGACGGGGCAGGAGTTGCACGTCAATGGCGGCATGTACATGTAATTGAGACAAGTTAACGCCGGTTCATCCGGACGGCGGGCTGCTGAGGGGCTTCTCCTGAAGCGGCTAGAATCGCGGATTCATTTACAACCCCCAGAGGGAAACCATGAGCGATATCGAAGCACGCGTCAAAAAAATCATTGCCGAGCAACTCGGGGTGGAAGAGTCCCAAGTCACCAATGAAAAGGCCTTCGTGGCAGACCTCGGTGCCGACTCGCTCGACACCGTGGAACTGGTGATGGCACTGGAAGACGAATTTGGCATCGAGATCCCCGACGAAGACGCCGAAAAGATCACCACGGTGCAGAACGCCATCGACTACGCCAACACCCATCAGAAGGCCTGAGCGGCGCATTGCGCCTGACTCAAGCGATCAGCAAAAGGTTTTTTACGCATGAGCCGTCGTCGCGTTGTCGTGACCGGCCTGGGTTGCGTCAGCCCCGTGGGCAACACGGTGGCTGATTCCTGGGCCAATCTCCTTGCCGGTCAATCCGGCATTGATCTCATTACCAAGTTCGATGCGTCGAACTTCGCCTGCAAAATTGCAGGGGAGGTCAAAGGTCTTGACCTGGAGTCCTACATCAGCGCGAAGGATGCGCGCGGGATGGATGCTTTCATTCATTTCGGCATTGCTGCCGCTGCACAAGCTGTGCAGGACGCAGGTCTGCCCACGGGCGAGGCGCTCAGTGAAGAGTTCGCCACACGCATTGCCTGTGTGATCGGCTCTGGCATTGGCGGCCTCCCACTGATCGAAAATACCCACGCGGAGCTGGTCAGTCGCGGGCCACGGCGCATTACGCCGTTTTTTGTGCCTGCGTCCATCATCAACATGGTGGCTGGGCATGTGTCGATGCGTTTTGGCTTCAAAGGCCCCAATCTTGCGGTCGTGACGGCCTGTACAACAGGCCTGCACTGTATCGGTGAAGGCGGGCGAATGATCGAATACGGAGACGCAGACGTCGTGGTGGCCGGTGGGACCGAGGCCACGGTCTCTCCGCTCGGCATCGGTGGCTTTGCTGCCATGCGAGCCTTGTCCACGCGCAATGATGACCCGAAGACTGCGTCTCGCCCCTGGGACAAGGACCGTGACGGTTTTGTGCTGGGCGAGGGTGCTGGGGTCATGGTGCTGGAAGAATACGAACACGCCAAAGCCCGTGGTGCCAAGATCTATGCCGAGCTCAGCGGCTTTGGCATGAGTGCTGACGCAGGCCACATGACGGCCCCCAGCATGGATGGCCCCCGTCGCGCCATGCTCAGTGCTTTGCGCAATGCAGGTGTGAATGCCGATCAGGTCGACTACCTGAACGCTCACGGCACTTCTACACCGTTGGGTGATCTCAATGAAACCAATGCGATCAAGGCGGCCTTGGGCGAGCATGCCTACAAGACCGTGATCAGTTCGACCAAGTCAATGACCGGCCATTTGCTGGGTGGCGCTGGCGGAATTGAAAGTGTGTTTACCGTGCTGGCCCTGCACGAGCAGAAGATTCCCCCCACCATCAACCTGTTCAATCAGGACCCTGAGTGCGATCTGGACTACTGCGCCAACACAGCGCGGGACATGAAGATCGATATTGCAGTCAAAAACAACTTCGGGTTTGGTGGCACCAACGGGACGTTGGTTTTCAAGCGCGTCTGACAGCACTGAAAATTTCTAATTTTGTCGGCCCAGCGCGGGCTCTTTGTGAAATTTGCTTTTGCCAGCCCGCAAGAGCTGTCCCCGGGCGAATTCCAGTCTCGTTCGTCGCATATGTGTGGCATTGAATGAGCCGAGTATCGCGGCAGCCGCCTCCTGTCTCTTATCCGCTCAGGCGGAGCGCTGCACTTGCAGGGGTCTTGGTGTCGCTGCTGGTCCTGGGTTTTTGCGCATTGGCTGCTTGGTCTATTGAAGGCGCTGGGACAGCTTCACCGCCGAAGTTTGTTGCATGGATTTTCTGGTGCCTCGCGGTGGTTGGTGCTTTGCAGTGCTGGAGTGGCCAGATTTGTGGTGATCTGCATTGGGACGGGCTCCATTGGCATCTTGTAGATTTGGACCCGAAGGGCGCTACGCGGGCACTTTCTGCGCCCCCCGAAGTCCTTCTGGACGTACAGAACCGCCTTTGGGTGTCTGTATTACCCGCAGGGCGTAGCCGCATCTGGCTGTGGTTGGACCGTACAAGCCAACCAGAGCGTTGGATGGACTTGCGCCGTGCGGTATATTCGCGCGCCATACCGGGCGCTGACAACGCTGACGAAAACGCCCCGGCTAGTAGCCGTGGGGTGTGAATCCCGAGTACCCATGACTGTAATTCCGCCTTCCCCTCCCGAAGACAGCGATCTCCAACTGGTGGAGCGCACGGTAGCGGGCGATAAGCGTGCCTACGAGTTACTGGTCATCAAATACCAGCGCCGCATCGAGCGGCTCATCGGGCGCATGGTGCGCGACACCGACATCATTCCTGATATCGCACAGGAGACATTCATTCGAGCTTATCGCGCACTCCATCAGTTTCGTGGGGACGCGCAGTTCTATACCTGGCTGTACCGGATCGCTGTCAATACGGCCAAAAAGGCGCTGATGGACATGAAGCGCAATCCGGTGATTTCAGAGAACGCCTTGCGTGGCAATGACGATGATGATGAAACTTCCCGCCTTGGGCATGAACTAATCAGCGAAGAAACACCCGAAACCGTACTCGCAGCCCGAGAAATTGCGCAGGCCGTGAACGCAGCGATGGAGGCATTGCCCGAAGATTTACGGCAGGCTGTAACTTTACGCGAAATCGAAGGGCTGAGTTACGAGGAGATCGCTACCGCAATGGGTTGTCCCATCGGCACGGTGCGCTCCCGGATTTTCAGGGCACGCGAAGCTATCTCGGCGCGTGTGCGGCCTTTGCTCGAGAACCAGTCAGGCAAACGTTGGTGAGGCGATGGAAATGAATCAGGCTATATCAGGTAACGACGGGTCTTTGGATAACACCATGATGATCGATGAATTGAGTCAACGTGAACAGCTCTCGGCGCTGGCAGATGGTCAACTGCAGAATGACGAGTGGCGTGATGCCGTGTCTTTTGCCTGTGGTGATGAGGGGCGGTCGACCTGGGAGCTTTATCACCTTGTAGGGGATGTGCTGCGCTCGTCGGAGCTTGCGCGGCCCGCAAATCCGGCGTTCATGGCGCGCTTGCGTGATCAGATCGCGCAAGAAACCATTTCGCCGCTGCCTGCCGAGCCGTTGGTAGCTGTGGTCGCTGTTCCCGGCGTGGAGCAGGCCGCCAATGCGTCGGTTTTTCGATGGAAGATGGTTGCCGGAGTTGCGTCTTTGGCGGCAGTGGTGGCCATTGGGTGGACATCGCTGGCTACCCTGCAGGGTACTGGTCAGGCGCCCGGGGGGCAGTTGGCTTCCGCTCCGATTCGGTCGGCGGTACCTGGAGCACCGGTGGTGGCGGTTGTTGACAGTGATGGTCAGCAGGTCATGCTTCGTGACCCCCGTCTCGATGAACTTTTGGCCGCACACAAGCAGTTCGGCAGCACCTCTGCTTTGCAAATGCCGGCAGGTTTCTTGCGCAATGCGACGTTCGAATCCCCGGGGCGCTGAGGTAAGCGCTGTGCTAGGCCGTTTCCTGACGCTGAGAGCGGGTGATGACCACTTTTGAACTGGTGAAGAGAATCCGCAGCCTGCACCGTTGTGGCAAAAGGCTTCTTGTAGCAGTGGCATTTGGGGTTACGGGGGTATCCGCGGCTGCTGCTGCTGCTGCGCCTGCATCTGACGTTTCTGGTCAAGCTGCGAGCCCAGTACTACCGGGCGAACGCGATGCGGCGCAATGGATTGAGCGGGTGCGCTTGGGCCCGTGCGCACGGGCGTATACCGGTACCTTCGTTGTGTTGTCCTCGGCAGGGGCCATGGCCAGTTCGCGAATATGGCATGCGTGTGATGGCGCGCAGCAACTGGAGCGCGTGGAAGCGCTCAGTGGCACGCCACGCACCGTTTTTCGACGCAATGATGAGGTACGCACGTTCTTGCCCCAGTCTCGGGTTGTGCGCACAGATCAGCGTGAAGCCTCCGGTATTTTTCCGCGGGTTCCGGTAGTCAGCGGTGCTTCGATTTCTCAGTTTTACGGGGTGCGCGTTTTAGGGCAAGAGCGGGTGGCGGGTCATATAGCAGACGTTGTGTGGTTCAAGCCGCACGACTCTCTGCGGTTCGGCTACCGGTTGTGGAGCGAGCGCGACACGGGGCTGGTCGTCAAACTTCAAACGCTGGGCGGGGATGGTCGCGTGCTGGAACAAGCCGCTTTTTCCGAGCTGGATTTGAACGCTTCGGTCCGCGCAGAAGAACTGTCTCGCATGATGGACGCTACGGCGGGATTCAAGGTTGTCGCTCCGGCCGTGGTAAACACCACCGCGCTGGCGGAAGGCTGGATCTTGCGTCAGCCAGCGGCAGGATTTGTCGCGGTAAGTTGCCACCGTCGTTCGGTTTCTCCAGCTGAAAACACGCCAAGCGTGCTGCAGTGTCTTTACTCAGATGGATTGGCTTCGGTATCGCTGTTTTTTGAGTCCTTCGATTCGCAGCGCCATGCCCCCGAACCACAGGTGTCCAGCATGGGTGCAACGCAATTGCTTGCGCAGCGTGTTCCGCCAGACACTTGGGTAACGTTGGTGGGTGAGGTGCCGCTTCAGACACTACGCCTTTTTGCAGGTCAGCTTGAGCGCGCTCGCTGAGTGTCTGCGGTATCCCAGGCCCGCGGTTGCCGAGCGGGCGAAGCGCGATTGGAGGCGGTCAGGATGGCTTTCGGGCGGTTGTTGTGTGTTCGGGAACCAAATCGCTGCACACTCTTCACATCACACACAGTTTGTTGACAGCAGTCGCAACAGATCATGAAAGGTCAATGATGCCAAAGTTTGTTTGGGATACGCTGCGCTCCGCGGCACTTGTCAGTGTTTTTGCCGGGGCATCCAGTCTTTTGGTGTTGCCGCATGCAGTTGCCAACGCGCAGCCGTCCGCAGTGGTAAGAGGGTTGCCAGACTTTACGGATTTGGTAGATCAGGTCGGCCCTTCCGTTGTCAATATTCGAACCGTAGAAAAGGCCGCCTCTCGCGGCAATGCCAACGGCATGGATGAAGAGATGTTGGAATTCTTCCGCCGTTTCGGCGTGCCCATTCCAAATGGGCCCCGTCAGCAGCGGCCGCAACGGCCGCAGCAGGAGGAGGACGCCCAGCCGCGTGGCGTGGGATCGGGCTTCATTCTGACGGCCGATGGTTTTGTGATGACCAACGCTCATGTGGTTGACGGTGCTGAAGAAGTCATCGTGACCCTTCCGGACAAGCGTGAGTTCAAGGCCAAGATCGTGGGTGCTGACAAGCGCACTGATGTCGCCGTGGTGAAGATAGAAGCGTCGGGGCTGCCTGCGGTCAAAGTGGGTGATGTCAGCCGCCTGCGTGTTGGCGAGTGGGTGATGGCGATTGGATCGCCTTTTGGCCTGGAGAACACGGTGACTGCAGGCATCGTGAGTGCCAAGCAGCGCGACACTGGCGACTACCTTCCTTTCATTCAGACGGATGTCGCCATCAACCCCGGTAATTCAGGTGGGCCACTCATCAACATGCGTGGTGAAGTGGTCGGTATCAACAGCCAGATCTATTCGCGCTCGGGAGGGTTCATGGGGATCTCGTTTGCGATCCCTATGGATGAAGCAATCCGCGTGAGCGAGCAATTGCGCGCATCGGGTCGTGTTACCCGCGGGCGCATTGGTGTACAGATTGGTCAAGTCACCAAGGATGTTGCCGAATCCATCGGCCTCGGAAAGCCGCAGGGCGCACTGGTGACAGGCGTGGAGACAGGTTCGCCTGCGGACAAGGCTGGAGTGGAAGCCGGCGACATCATCACGCGCTTCGATGGCAAGCCGATTGAAAAGGTGGCAGACCTGCCGCGACTCGTGGGCAACACCAAACCAGGCAACAAGAGCACGTTGACGGTTTTCCGGCGGGGAGCCTCGCGTGACCTGGGTATCACGATTGCCGAGATCGAAGCGGATAAGCCTGCTGTGGCAAAGGCGCCGGAGCGCGAGGAAAAACCTAAGGCATCAGTGGCGGCGCAACAGATTGGTTTGGCCGTGACGGAGTTGACCGATGCTCAGAAGAAAGAGCTCAAGCTTCGCGGTGGTGTCGCAGTGGTTGCGGCGACGGAGGCTGCTGCGCGTGCGGGGCTGCGGGAAGGGGACATCATCTTGTCGATCGCCAACACGGAGATCTCGGGGGCCAAAGAGTTTGAGGCCGCACTGAGCAAGGCCGACAAGAGCAAGCCCATCAACATCTTGTATCGCCGGGGAGAATGGGCACAGTATGCGTTGATCCGACCCGCGCGTTGATGATTTGCGGCCTCTTCGGACGACGTGAATCCCTGCTTGAATGCGGGGGCTTTCACTGCCCAACCGACCCCTCAGGGCATATTTGACCGGTTTATAAGGTTGAGCTAGATGTTAGCTTGCGCTAACTTTTTGCGGGGCCTTGGATCAAATTCGATAGAATAGAGGTCCTTGTTCAACGCCAATTGCATATCGACGGGCGCCACGTTCACGATGCGGGATTTTTCTGTGCAATGCACAGCTGATCCACAGCTCACCCACAAGTTGTCCAGCGTTGTTGTTGAGTCGACTGTGAATAAACTGTGTATAAAATCCTTGTTGCACCTTGGCAACTCCCTTCAGATGCTGTTGCTCGGGCTTTCTCGGGCAACCTTTTTGCCTACAATGAAGATCCAACTATCGCAGTTGCCAATGATTGTTGGTTCAGGGCGCGTCGCCATTCGACGCGCCCTTTTTTCTTGTGCGCACTGTTTTAATTCAATCACTTGACGCTTTCCGTTGATGAACCACATCAGAAATTTTTCCATCATTGCGCACATCGATCATGGCAAGTCGACGCTCGCCGACCGCTTGATTCAGCGCTGCGGAGGCTTGTCAGATCGTGATATGGAGGCTCAGGTTCTGGACTCGATGGATATCGAAAAAGAGCGTGGGATAACCATCAAGGCGCAGACCGCTGCCCTGCAATACAAGGCGCAGGACGGGCAGGTCTACAACCTCAATCTGATCGACACGCCGGGCCATGTCGACTTTTCGTATGAAGTGAGCCGCTCGTTGTCAGCATGTGAGGGCGCACTGCTCGTCGTTGATGCATCTCAGGGCGTAGAAGCGCAGACCGTGGCCAACTGCTACACCGCGCTGGACCTTGGCGTCGAAGTGGTGCCCGTGCTGAACAAGATGGATCTGCCCAACGCCGACCCAGAGAACGCCAAGGTAGAGATCGAGGATGTGATTGGCATTGACGCGACCGACGCTATTCCTTGTTCGGCCAAGACTGGCATGGGTATCGATGAGATCCTGGAAGCCATTGTGGCCAAGGTGCCTGCACCGCGTGGCAATGCCGATGGCCCGCTGCGCGCGATGATCATCGATAGCTGGTTCGACAGCTACGTGGGTGTGGTGATGCTGGTACGTGTAGTGGATGGCCGCCTGCTCAAGGGTGAGCGCATCAAGATGATGGCGAGTGAGGCTGTGTACAACGCGGACAATTTGGGCGTTTTCACGCCCGCCAACGAGCCGCGCAACTCACTGGACGCGGGCCAAGTGGGCTACATCATCGCTGGCATTAAAGAATTGCAGGCCGCGAAGGTGGGCGACACCATCACGCTCGAAAAGAAGTTGCCCAACAACGCGGGCCCAGCGTCAGAGGCGTTGCCAGGCTTCAAAGAAATCCAGCCCCAAGTGTTTGCTGGTTTGTACCCCACCGAAGCAAGTGAATACGATTCTCTGCGTGATGCGCTGGAAAAGCTCAAGCTCAATGATGCGTCGCTGCACTACGAACCTGAGGTGAGCCAGGCGCTTGGCTTTGGTTTTCGCTGCGGGTTCCTCGGGCTGTTGCATATGGAAATCGTGCAAGAGCGTCTGGAGCGGGAGTTCGACCAGGATCTCATCACGACCGCTCCCAGCGTGGTCTATCAAGTAGTCCGGGCCGATGGCGAAGTGGTGATGGTGGAGAACCCTTCCAAAATGCCCGACCAAGGGCGGTTGGAAGAAATCCGCGAACCCATTGTCACCGTGCACCTGTACATGCCTCAGGACTATGTGGGCCCGGTGATGACGCTGGCCAATCAAAAGCGCGGCGTGCAGATGAACATGGCGTACCACGGTCGCCAAGTCATGCTCACGTATGAGATGCCACTCGGTGAAATCGTGCTCGACTTCTTCGACAAACTCAAATCGGTGTCGCGCGGATACGCATCCATGGACTATGAGTTCAAGGAATATCGGGCCTCCGACGTCGTGAAGGTGGATATTCTGCTCAATGGCGAAAAGGTGGATGCCTTGTCCATCATCGTGCATCGTTCGCAGTCCCAGTACCGGGGCCGTGCCGTGGTCGCCAAGATGCGTGAAATCATCAGCCGCCAGATGTATGACGTGGCTATCCAGGCGGCCATCGGCGCCAACATCATTGCGCGCGAGACCATCAAGGCCTTGCGCAAAAACGTGCTGGCAAAATGTTATGGCGGTGACGTTAGTCGCAAGCGCAAGCTCCTTGAAAAACAAAAAGCAGGCAAGAAACGCATGAAACAGATTGGATCAGTCGAGGTGCCGCAGGAGGCATTCTTGGCCATTTTGCAGGTGGAAGACTGATGCCGTTTATGCAAATTCTCACCTCCGCGGTGCTGGCGGCTTTTGTGGGCTATATCGGCGCTTGGTACATGGGCGCCATTGAAGGCAACTTCGCTCTGTTGCTGTTTTTGGCAACGGTAGTCACCGGGGCCTACTGGCTTGGTGAACGGATTTATTTTCTTCCCCGCCGTCGTCAGGCAGCGCAAGCCATTGAAGCGGCCGCGGTACAGCGCCGTGCCGAACTCGACCGCATGGGCATTCGTCAGGTGGATGTAGACGCACAGGAGGCAAAGGGCCGCATTCTGATGCAGCCCTGGTGGCTGGATTGGACCGCGGGACTTTTCCCGGTGATTGCTGCTGTGTTTTTCCTGCGGTCATTTTTGTTTGAGCCGTTCAAGATCCCGTCGGGCTCCATGATTCCCACTTTGTTGGTGGGCGACCTGATCCTGGTGAATAAATTCACCTATGGCGTTCGCCTGCCGGTGATCCACAAGAAAATCACCGAAGGCAACAAGCCTGAGCGGGGTGACGTGATGGTGTTTCGCTATCCACCGCAGCCCAGCCTGGACTACATCAAGCGGGTGGTTGGTGTGCCTGGGGATGAGGTGGCATATATCAACAAGCGCCTGACGATTAACGGTCAGGTGATCGACACCAAAGCGTTACCTGATTTTTTTGAAGAAGATTCGATGCGTTACTTCAAGCAATTTGAAGAACAATTGGGCAGCCAGCCCCATCGGTTGCTCAATAACCCGGACGTTCCCGCCTTTGTGCAAGGCGCCAGTAATTTTGCCTACCGCGATAACTGTCGCTACAGTGTCGAAGGCGTCACCTGCAAGGTGCCTGAAGGCCACTACTTCATGATGGGCGACAACCGGGACAACTCTCTGGATTCGCGCTACTGGGGGTTTGTGCCTGAGGGCAATATTGTCGGGAAAGCCTTTTTTGTCTGGATGAATTTCGGTAGTCTCAAGCGAATCGGTCCATTTCATTGAGCGGGATCTGTCGCAGAACACAAGGAGAGGGTAAGTTATGAAGTTGCATCGCACAGCCAGCCGGTCGCGTCAGCGCGGGTTGTCTTTTATTGGGCTTGTTTTTTTTGGAGTGTTTGCAGTGGCTGCGTTCGCGATTGGCGGTCAGTCGGTGCCGATCTTTCTGGAAAACGTCGCAATCAAGAAAGCGGCAGAGAAGGCAAAGCTCGAAAGCTCGGTGCCGGGTATTCGGGCGGCATTTGATCGGGCAGCCGCTATTGACGACATCACGTCGATTCAAGGCAAAGACCTTGAGATCACCAAGCGCGGTGACAAAACGGTGGTTGGCTTCAAATATTCGCGTGAAATCGCTTTGGCGGGCCCGGCCTTCCTGGTTTACCGCTTCGAAGAGCAGACCAAGTAAGTGCATCCTGGCCTGTTAGCGTTGCAGGACCGCCTGCAGCATGTCTTTTCCGATCCGTCCCTCCTTCAGCGCGCCGCCACACACCGCAGTTTCTCCGCGGACCACAATGAGCGGCTGGAGTTTCTGGGTGATTCCGTTTTGAACCTGGCCGTGGCAAGCCTGCTGTACCAGCGGCTGTCTGCGCTGCCGGAAGGGGATCTTTCGCGTGTGCGTGCCAACCTGGTCAAGCAAGACACCTTGTACCAGTTGGCGTTGCGGTTGAAGGTTTCTGATGTGTTGCGTCTGGGCGAGGGGGAATGCAAGTCTGGTGGGCAGCAGCGTCCGTCCATCCTTGCGGATGCACTGGAGGCCTTGATCGGTGCGGTGTATCTGGATGCAGGGTATGCCAGCGCCGAGGCGTTGGTCCACCGTCTGTTTCAAGGCGTGGAGATCAACCCGCAGATGCAGGCGGCCTCCAAGGACCCCAAAACCGCGTTGCAGGAGTGGCTCCAGGGCCGCAAAATGAAGCTGCCGCAATACAAAGTGGTGGCTACCGTGGGCGCCGCGCACCGCCAGACCTTTGATGTCGAGTGCGATATTCCCGAATTGGGCCTCACCGAGCGCGGCATTGGTGGCTCCCGCCGGGCGGGCGAGCAGGCCGCCGCAGAGGCCATGCTGGCCACATTGAAAGCAAAGAAATTATGAATGATGCTACCAAAGATGTAGCTGGTGACGAAGGCGCAGAAAGCGCTCCGGTGCAAAATGACCTGGAAGCCATGTTGGCTGCGGCGGGCGCTCCAGCGGCTGTGCCAGGTCAACGCTGTGGCGTGATCGCCATCGTAGGCAAGCCCAACGTGGGTAAATCGACGCTGCTCAATGCCCTGGTGGGCCAAAAAATCAGCATCACCTCGCGCAAGGCGCAGACCACGCGCCACCGCATCACCGGTATCCGCACGCGCGAGCAAACGCAGTTTGTCTTCGTCGATACCCCTGGTTTCCAGACACGGCACGCCACAGCGCTCAATAAATCGCTGAACAAGACCGTGATGGGCGCGATTGGCGACGTGGATTTGATCCTGTTCGTGGTGGAGGCGGGCAACTTCACGCTGGCCGATGCCAAGGTGCTGTCGCTGTTCAAGCCCGGCATCCCCACGCTGCTGCTGGCCAACAAACTTGACATGGTGCACCGCCGCGCCGAGCTTGCGCCGTGGCTCAAGAGCATGCAAGAGCGCCACCCGTTTGCCGAATTCGTGCCCATGTCGGCCAAGAACAAGGGCGACATCGAACGCTTGTTTGGCATCTGCGCCAAATACCTGCCGGAGCAGGCATGGTGGTATGGCGAAGAAGAACTGACCGACCGAAGCGAAAAATTCCTGGCGTCGGAAACCGTGCGCGAAAAGCTGTTCCGCTTCACCGGCGACGAACTGCCCTACACCTCGACCGTGGTGATCGACAAGTTCGAGGAAGAAGCCAGCAAGGCGCACAAGCGCATGGTGAAGATCGCCGCCACCATCGTGGTGGAGCGTGACAACCACAAGATGATGGTCATTGGCGACAAGGGCGAACGCCTCAAGCGCATCGGCACGGAAGCCCGCCAAGAGCTGGAAAAGCTCATGGATGCCAAAGTGTTTTTGGAGCTTTGGGTCAAGGTGCGCTCCGGCTGGGCCGACGATGAAGCGCGCGTGCGCTCGTTCGGCTACGAATAATCCTGTGCCTGCCCGCGACCCTGTCTTGCCCGGGCGGCAAAAGCGGGCTGGCGCTTGCCAGCCGCGCACACTTTTCCAGGTTTGACTCCGATGGCCGCTGCCAAGCGCATTTCAGACGAGCCAGCCTTTGTGCTGCACAGCTACGACTGGAGCGAATCCAGCCTGATTTTGGAAGTTTTTTGCCGCCAGCAAGGGCGTGTCGCGCTGGTAGCCAAGGGCGCGAAAAAGCCCACCTCCAACTTCCGCCCAGTGCTGCTGCCGCTGCAGCCCTTGCTGTTGACCTACACGCTCAGCGGCGATGGCAATGCCGATATCCACACCCTCAAAGGCGCGGAGTGGGTGGGCGGGCATGTGATGCCCACAGGCGATGCGTTGCTGTCGGGCATGTACCTCAACGAACTCCTGCTGCGCCTGCTGGCCCGCGCCGACCCCCACCATGCCCTGTTCGATGCATACGCCGGTGTGGTGCGCGTGCTGGCCAGCGAGCACGGTGACGCGCTGGAGCCGGTGTTGCGCAGCTTCGAGTTGCTGCTGCTGCGCGAAATTGGTTTGCTCCCGGGCCTGGATGTTCAGACCATGACTTTGGAGCCGCTGCGGCCGACAACGCGCTACACGTTGGTGCCCGAAGGCGGCTTGCGCGCAGCCTCCGCCGCCGACCGCGCGGGCCTGCTTGGCAGCCAGTGGCAAACGCTGCAGCGCGCGCTGGATGACGATACCGCCAGCTATACCGCCACCTTGCGTGCCTGTGCGCCAGTGGCCTCAGAACTCAAACCCCAGTTGCGGACTTTGCTGCAATACCATTGCGGCAGTCCGATGCTGCGCACCCGCCAGCTCATGATTGACCTGCAGGCCCTATGACATCCCCTTCACAGCCATCGCATCGCACCGCCTTGTCGGTCAACGTCAACAAAGTCGCGCTGCTGCGCAACACGCGCCACCTGGGCATTCCGAGCGTCACGCGCGCGGCAGAGCTGTGCTTGCAGGCCGGTGCGCAGGGCATCACCGTGCATCCCCGGCCTGACGAGCGGCACATTCGCGGCCAGGACGTGTTCGAGCTGGCCGCGCTGATGAAAGCCTGGCCCGACCGCGAATACAACATCGAAGGCAACCCGTCGCAAAACCTGATGGACTTCATCCGCCAGGTGCTGCCGCATCAGGCCACCTTTGTGCCCGACAGCGAAGAGCAGTTCACCAGCGACCATGGCTGGAGCTTTCCTCAGGATGCTGAGCGGCTGGCGCCCCTGATTGCTGAGTGCAAGGCGTTGGGCGTGCGTGTGAGCCTGTTCATGGACCCGGTGCCGGAGCAAATGGCCGCTGCCAAAGCCGCAGGTGCTGACCGCGTAGAGCTGTACACCGAGCCCTATGCTGCTGCTTGGGGTACTCCACAGCAATCCGCTGAGATCAAGCGCTATGCCGCAGCAGCGCAGGCGGCTCTGGATGCCGGCCTGGGCGTCAACGCGGGCCACGACCTCAACCGCGACAACCTCGCCGCTTTTGTGCGCGAGGTGCCCGGGGTGTTGGAGGTCTCTATTGGCCACGCCCTCATTGCCGACGCGCTGGAGTTGGGCTATGCCGCCACGGTGCAGGCCTACCTGGGCTGCATTCAGTCGGTTTTTGCCGCGCAGGCAAATAACTCCTGATTTGATAGCTGCTAGCGCTTTATTGATAAGCGCTAGAGGCCAATTTCATTCAAAAAACATGATTTACGGCATTGGTACCGACATCTGCGACGTGCGCCGCATCGCGGCCAGCCTGGAGCGCCATGGCGATCGCTTTGCCCAGAAGGTGCTGGCCGACGGCGAACTGGCCACCTGGCGCGAGCGCAGTGCGCGCTGGCCGGACCGGGGTCTGCGCTATTTGGCCACGCGGTTCTCCGCCAAGGAAGCCTTCAGCAAAGCCATTGGCCTGGGCATGCGCATGCCCATGACCTGGCGCCATTGCGAGGTGTCCAAGCTTGCGAGTGGTCAGCCCGTGATCGTGCTGCATGGTGCGCTTAAGGAGTGGTTCGATGCCAAAGGGCTGACGGTGCACCTGAGCGTGACCGACGAGACCGACTATGCCGCCAGCTTCTGTTTGGTAGAGAAATTTTGATTGAAAAGAGGCTCTAGCGCTTGATGGATAAGCGCGAGTAGCTATGTATTAAATAGCAACCTGATGTTTGACACCCTATGACCGAACACGCCCCCCTCATCCTCGACGTGGCAGGCACTGAGTTGACCGCCGCCGACCGCCGCCGCTTGGCCCACCCGCTGACCGGCGGTGTCATCCTGTTCGCCCGCAACTGGGAAAACCGCGCGCAGCTGTTGCAGCTAACCAGCAGCATCAAGGCGGTGCGCGATGACCTGCTGATCTGCGTGGACCACGAAGGCGGCCGGGTACAGCGTTTTCGCACCGATGGCTTCACGCACCTGCCACCGATGCGTGCGCTGGGCGAGCTGTGGATGGATGACGGCAAGGGCGCCAAGGCCATGCCCGGCAGCGGCGCGCTGCGAGCCACCAATGCAGCCACTGCGTCAGGCTATGTGCTGGGCGCCGAACTGCGGGCCTGCGGCGTGGACTTCAGCTTTGCGCCGGTGTTGGACCTTGACCATGGCGAAAGCGGCGTGATCGGCGACCGCGCCTTTCACCGCGACCCGCGTGTGGTGGCACTGCTGGCCAAAAGCGTCATGCACGGCCTGCTGCAAGCGGGCATGGCCAACTGCGGCAAACACTTTCCGGGGCACGGCTTTGTCAAAGCCGACTCGCACACCGAGGTGCCCGTGGACAACCGCAGCCTCAAGGCCATCCTGGCCGACGATGCCGCGCCATACCCCTGGCTCAGCAGCACGCTCACCAGCGTGATGCCCGCCCATGTGATCTACCCCAAGGTGGACAGCCGCCCGGCGGGCTTTTCGCAGCGCTGGCTGCAGGACATCCTGCGCCGCCAGATGCGGTTTGATGGCGCGATCTTCAGCGATGACCTCAGCATGGAGGGCGCTCGCCGTTTGGACGGCCAGGTGGTCAGCTACACCGAAGCCGCCATCGCCGCGCTGGCTGCGGGCTGCGACCTGGTGCTGCTGTGCAATCAGAGCGTTGGCGACGGCAAAGCCGTGGACGAATTGATCGATGGCCTGGACGCCGCCCTTTCAAAAGGCAAGTGGCAGCCTAGCGTAGACAGTGAGTCCCGCCGGTTGGCGCTGCTGCCAGAAACCCTGCCGCAGCCCTGGGACGACCTGATGTATCAGCCTGCGTATCTGCAGGCTCTGGACTTGTTGCCCTGAATGCGCCAGCGCGTCAGGAGTCGTCCGGACTTGGCGCGCCGTTACCCCAACATGGTCTGCCGCGGCGATTTGCAGCTGGCGGGTTTTACGTTCGACGCCTTCTAGGGCGTATTGTCTAGGGCGTATTGAAAGGGCCGGGCACCACCGGCGGTGGAGCCGCCACTGAGGCCGTTGCGGCGCCCGGGAGGGGTTCAGCGGCGGGCGCTGGCGGCGGGGGCACGCCATGGAACCTGCGCACCACACGCTGAAAAATCAGCGAGTTCGGTATCTGTAGCCACGCTCCGCCATGGGCCGCGGTGTGCACCGCGCCGTGGTCTTCGAGGGTGGTGTAGAGCAGGTTGATGTCCACCACGCGGCCTTTGGCGCCCGGCTTTTCTGCCGTGTCCAGCACCTCGATGTAGTCACCGATGCGGAACGGGCGTACGGTAAAGATCAGCAGCGCGCAAAACAGGTTGGACAACACGCTCCACGCGGCAAAAAATGCCACTGCGCCCACGGTGGCAAAGCCGGTAAAAGCTGTCCAAAGCACCGTGGCCGACACCCCCATGCGTTCGAGCACCAGCAGCAGCGCACTGGCGATGATCACCCAGCGAATCAGGCCGTTGATGGGCACCAGCAATTCATCAGGCAGCTGGTAGTGCGCGCTCGCGCGGCGAACCAGGCGGCGCAAAGTGCGTTGCAGCAGCCAGGCCACCAGCAGGATCAAAAGGATCTGCACGCCAGGGACGATGACTTCGAGCCAGTCCTGCACCCAGTCGGGCAGGCGGTCGGTCAGAACTTGCATGCGCGAAGCAGCAGTGCGGGCGTTGCGCTCGGTCGCGCTGAAGGAAAAGGCAGAAAAGAAACTCAATTGCGCAATTGCTCCACGGTGTCCATTTGCATTTCAAAACTGAAGAAACGATTGCGGCCCTGGGCCTTTGCGGCATACAGGGCCTGGTCGGCGCGCATGATCATGCTCTCGGCGTTGGTGCTGCCGTCGGGTACACAGGTGGTGATGCCACCCGACAAGGTCAACGTAGCGCCCAGCGGCGAATCTGCATGCGGTAGCGCGCGCACCTTCAGCAGTTGCCCCAGCGCCCGCGCAAAGGTCATGGCGCCCGAGCGCGGTGTGTTGGGCAGGATGAGCGCGAACTCCTCGCCGCCATAGCGCGACGCCACATCGCGCGGGCGCACACACACCTCGCGCAGCAAACGGCCCACTTCCTTCAGGCAGGCGTCGCCCTGCACATGACCACTGGCGTCATTGAAAAGCTTGAAGTGGTCCAGGTCGCACAGCATCAGCGTGAGCGGAGAGCCGTCACGGCGAGTTGCCAGAATTTCACTGTGCAGGATGCGGTCAAAGCCCCGGCGGTTGACCAAACCCGTGAGGGCATCGACCTCCACCAATTCGTTCAGGCGCAGGTTAGCCGCGTGCAATTCGGACGACATCGACACCAGTCTGCGGCGCATGTCCAGCAGGCGCCGCATGGCGCGCAGTTTGGCCATCAAAACGATGGGCCTGACGGGTTTGACGAGGTAGTCGTCGCCGCCCACTTCAATACCGCGCCATACGTCCAGTTCGTTGTCCAGGCCCGACAGGAAGATGATGGGTGTCCAGTCACCCGCCTCACTTGCGCGCATCTGCTGTGCCACCCAGTAGCCATCCTCGCCCGGCAGTTTGATGTCCAGAAGCACCAGGTCGGGCCGATGGGCTTTGAACAGATGCAGCGCGGTGTGGCCCTCTGGGGCTTCAAAGATCTCCGTCACACCGGCCCGCCGAAGCTCGGCGACCAGGGCGGCTCTTACCGAGCGTTGGTCTTCCACCACCAGCACCGAGAACCCCCCGCCCGAGGGCGAAGCTTCTGTGGCTAGGTTCGGCGCGCTGCTTGGCGTGAATTGCACGGTGGCGACTCCTGGTGCGGTAAACGGCGTGTCTGATGGGCGGGACGCCCTTTCAGGACTCCCGGCGCAGGGCGGGGAACAGGATCACGTCGCGGATGCTGGGGCTGTCGGTCAGCAGCATCATGAGCCGGTCAATGCCGATGCCGCAACCCCCTGTCGGTGGCATGCCGTATTCCAGCGCGCGCACGAAGTCATGGTCGTAGAACATAGCCTCATCGTCGCCGCTGTCTTTGGCAGCGACCTGGGCGTGAAAGCGCGCGGCCTGGTCTTCCGCATCGTTCAGCTCGCTGAATCCGTTGCCAAACTCGCGACCGGTGATGTAGAGCTCGAAACGCTCGGTGACCTCTGGGCGCGTGTCATTGGCACGGGCCAGGGGCGAGATTTCGGTGGGGTGTTCCATGATGAAAGTGGGCTGCCAAAGCTTGTCTTCCACGGTTTCTTCAAAGTACAGCACCTGCAGGCTGGCCAGTGTGCGGCGCGAGAGGTTGTTCTTTTCTTCGCTCAGGCCCAGTTTTTTGAGGGCGCTGATGAGCCAGGCCGCGTCATCCACGTGGGCGCCGGCTTCGGTGTACTGGAAGATCGCTTCGCGGATGGTCAGGCGCGCAAACGGCTGGGTCAGGTCTACGGCGCGGCCCTGGTAGGTCATTTGCAGCGAGCCCGTGGCTTTAACGGCCACTTCGCGTATCAGTGCCTCGGTGAAGTCCATC
The DNA here is from genome assembly GCA_030692685.1 of Acidovorax sp. Taxonomy (GTDB): domain Bacteria; phylum Pseudomonadota; class Gammaproteobacteria; order Burkholderiales; family Burkholderiaceae_C; genus Acidovorax. The sequence goes on from JAUXZO010000049.1 coordinate 68,772, forward strand.
AGGTCCAGGTAGTTCCAATACGCCGCGTAGAACTCCATCATGGTGAACTCGGGGTTGTGGCGCACCGAGATACCTTCGTTGCGGTAGCTGCGATTGATTTCGAACACCCGCTCGAAGCCACCCACAATCAGGCGCTTCAGGTACAGCTCGGGTGCGATGCGCAGGTACATCTCCTGTTCCAGCGCGTTGTGGTGCGTGACAAACGGCTTGGCATTGGCGCCGCCTGGGATGGGGTGCAGCATGGGCGTCTCGACTTCGAGAAAGCCGTGGCTCACCATGAACTCGCGCAGGCCGCTCACGGCCTTGCTGCGCGCCACGAACCGCTTGCGCGCATGTTCGTCCGTGATCAGGTCTACATAGCGCTGGCGGTACTTCTGCTCTTGGTCTGCCATGCCGTGGAACTTGTCAGGCAGCGGGCGCAGGCTCTTGGTCAGCAGGCGCAAGCTGGTGACCTTGACCGACAGTTCACCCGTTTTGGTTTTCATCAGCGTGCCCTCTGCACCCACGATGTCACCCAGGTCCCAGTGCTTGAAGGCGGCGTACAGGTCTTCGCCCAGCGCATCGCGCGTCACGTACAGCTGGATGCGTCCGCCCACATCTCCCAGCGATCCATCCTGCACCGTGGCAAAGCTGGCCTTGCCCATCACGCGCTTGAGCATCATGCGGCCCGCTACGCTGACGGCAACTGGCGATGCCTCCAGCGATTCGTTGGTGGCGTCGCTGTGGTCCAGATGCAGTTGTGCAGCCTTGTGCGCAGGCTTGAAATTGTTGGGGAACGCCACGCCGCCGCCCGCAGCCTGGGCCTCGCGCAAGGCGCGAAGCTTCTCGCGGCGCTCGGAGATGAGCTGGTTTTCGTCTTGGGGGGCGGGGGCGTGGTTTTGGTCTGACATAAGTGCCGTCAATGCGGGAGGCGTGAAATTGGGGGGAGGGCTGGATTCAGCCAAACCCCCGATTTTATCGGCTATGGGCCGTTGGTCGCCTTTGGGGTGTGGGATGGGCGGTGCATCCACACCGTGGACACGGTGTTCGCAATGAGTTTTAAGTCGCCCCATAGCGTCTGCGATTGCACGTATTCAGTGGCATAGCGCAGCTTGATGGGCAGAATCTGCTCGACATAGGTCTGCTCGGGGTTGCTGCTTTGGCCGAGCAGATGGCTTTCGTCTCGAAACTCAATGGAAGCGCGGTCGGTGATACCGGGGCGCACACTGAGGACCAGCTCGCGCACGGACGCCGGGTACTGCGCCACATATCCGGGCACCTCGGGCCGCGGGCCTACCACGCTCATTTCCCCGAGCAAAACGTTGATGAACTGCGGCAGTTCATCGAACTTGGTGCGCCGCAGCCAACCCCCAGCGCGGGTGATGCGTATGTCGGCTCCAACCGTGAGGGCGGGGCCTGCTGCTTCTGCCTGCGCCTGCATGGTGCGGAACTTGTAGATGCGAAACAATTTGCCGTTGCGACCCACGCGCGTTTGCCGGAAGAAGACACCGCCCGGTGAATCCGCCGCCACCCAGGCCGCCACCAAGACCATCACAGGTGCAAGCACCAGCAGTGCGAGGGCCGAGAAAGCGAGGTCGAACAGCCGTTTTGGCATCAGCCCAGCACCTCGTGCAGGGCGTGGATCACGCGGTCCTGGTCCGCGTCCGTCATGGCGGTAAACAGGGGGATGCTGATCATGGCCTGGTAGGCCGCGTCGGCCTGCGGGAACATCGCTGGAGTGAGCTGGTAGCGGTCTCGCCAGTAGGGGTGGCGGTGCAGCGGCACATAGTGCACGCTGGTGCCGATGCCCCGATCGGACAAGCCTTGGATCACCGCGTCGCGCGTGACGGCAGCGCCTTCTTTCAAGCGGATCACGTACAGGTGCCAGGCATGGGTGTCTCCGGGCGGCGCTATGGCGGGCAGGGTCAGGGGCAAGCTGGCCAGTTGCTCGTGGTAGCGGGCAGCAAGGTGCTGTCGTCGCTCAACAAACTGGGGCAAGCGCGCCAGTTGCTCTACCCCCATGGCCGCGGCGACGTCGGTCATGTTGTACTTGAAGCCGGGGGCCACCACCTCGTAATACCAGGCCGGGGTTTTGGATGTGAAACGGTCAAACGCATCGCGGTTCATGCCGTGCAGGCGCATCACGCGCATGCGTTGGGCCAGGGCAGGGTCGCGCGTGACGGCCATGCCACCTTCGCCGGTGGTGATGGTCTTGTTGGCGTAGAAGCTGAACACCGTGACGTCAGACTGCAACTGTCCCACCAGCGTACCGCACCAGGTGGTGGGCAGTGCGTGGGCCGCGTCTTCCACCACCTTCAGGCCATGCTCTTGGGCAATGGCAAGAATGGCGTCCATGTCGCACGCCAGCCCGCCGTAGTGCACCGGCATGATGGCCTTGGTGCGGGGGGTGATGGCTGCGCGAATTTTGACGGGGTCGATGTTGAGCGTCACCGGGTCCACATCGACCAGTATCGGATCGGCTCCAAGGTACCGTACCACCTCCACCGTCGCTGTGAAGGTGAGCGTGGGGGCGATCACCTCATCGCCCGGGCCTAGCCCCAAGGCTTCAAGCGCAAGGTGCAAGCCCGCGGTGGCCGAGTTGACAGCGACGCTTTGCAGCCCCTGGCCGCCCAGATAGTCGGTGAATGCCTGCTCAAATTCTTTGGTTTTAGGGCCTGTCGTTACCCACCCGGAGCGCATGGCGGCACCAACGGCGTTGATTTCTGCATCGCCAATGTCGGGGCGTGCGAAGGGTAAAAACGGTGGTGAGGGGCTGGGAGCTTGCATGCGAGGATCGGTGTGGTGGCAATGCTATAAAGCGCGCGTCAGGGGAGGGCCGGGGCCGCGCGCCCGATGGAGTGGTACTCCAGGCCCAACGCTTTCATGTCACGGGGTTCGAAGAGATTGCGTCCATCAAAAACGATGGGCTGACGCAATGTGCGGGCCATGTGGGCAAAGTCAGGGCTGCGGAACTCTTTCCATTCTGTGACGATGATCACCGCTGTAGCGCCTTGCAGCGCCGCCTGGGCGCTGGTGGCGTAGCTCAGTCCGGGTCGCTCTCCGAGGGCAGCCTGCGCCCGCTGCATGGCGACGGGGTCATACGCGCAGACTTGGGCACCCATGCGCAGCAATTTGTCGATGATTGTGAGGCTGGGGGCCTCCCGCATGTCATCGGTACCGGGTTTGAAGGCCAGGCCCCAGACGGCAAACCGTTTTCCATCCAGCGCGTTGCCAAAGCGCCGAGCCACCTTGTCTACCAGTACTTGCTTTTGCAGCTCGTTGACGGTCTGCACCCCTTTCAGCACGCGCAGTGGGTGGCCTGCATCCTCGGCGGTGCGCAGAAGTGCGTTCACGTCTTTGGGAAAGCAGGACCCTCCGTAGCCTGTGCCTGCGTAGAGGAAATGGGTTCCGATGCGGGGGTCAGTGCCGATGCCCGTGCGCACCTGTTCAATATCCACCCCCAGTGTTTCTGCCAGTAGCGCCAACTCGTTCATGAAGCTGATGCGCGTGGCGAGCATGGCATTGGCAGCATATTTGGTGAACTCTGCGCTACGAATGTCCATGGCGATCAGGCGGTCCCGGTTGCGCATGAAGGGCGCGTACAAAGTGCGCAGTTGTTCGGCTGCTTGCGGATCATCGGTGCCCACAATCACGCGGTCAGGTCGCATGAAATCCTGGACCGCAGAGCCTTCTTTGAGAAATTCGGGGTTGGCTGCAACGGCGTAGGGGATCCGCTGCGATCGTTCAGCCAGTGTGGCGTCCACCGTCTTGCGCACCTGGTCGGCCGTTCCGACCGGCACAGTGCTCTTGGTCACGATCAGTGTGTACTGCGTCATGTGTTGCGCCACCGATTGCGCTGCCGCCAGCACGTACTGAAGGTCTGCCGAGCCGTCCTCGCCTGCGGGGGTGCCCACCGCAATCATTTGAATCATGCCGTGTGCGACCGCATGCACCACATCGGTGGTGAATGCCAGACGACCGCTGTTTGCATTGCGCTGCACGATCTCTGCCAGGCCGGGTTCATAGATGGGAATGTGCCCTGCCTTTAAGGCGTCGATGCGGGCAGCATCCTGATCAAGGCACACCACATGGTTACCCATCTCTGCAAGGCAAGCCCCGGTGACGAGCCCCACGTAGCCGGTCCCTATAACGGTGATCTTCATAAAAAATGGCGCGCCATGCGTGCAAAACAAGAGGTGAACAGGTTGGGTGTCACAGAGGCTTTACCGCCCAGCTCAGGCGGTGCGTGCGCAGGAAATACAGCACGGTAGATGCATCATTGACCAGCGCGTGGGGCAGTCGCCGGGCAATGGGTGGAGCCAGTGTGATGCGGCGCGAATAAATTCTTGCATGCGGGAAGAGTGCGGTCAGTTCGCTTAAGGGGATGCCTTGCACGTCCGCGTTGCGGGGGTTGTCGATGGTGAAGTCATACACCAGCACGCCACCGCCGGGAGCCACCCAATCCCACATTGTGTGCGCCAGGCTTTGTCGAAAGGTGCGGTCCAGCAGTGAGCTGAACAAGGTGAACGCGAGAATGGCGTCCTGGCTGTGTGGGGGTATGGCTGCAGTGCTTGCATCCCCTTCAACGATCTGCACCTGTTGGGGCAGCGATGCACGGGCCATGGCTGCTCTCTCGGGCATCAATTCGATACCGGTAAGGCAGGCGGGCGTGGCGCCCAGCCTGACCAAGTCCTGCAGATTGCCACCGCCTCCGCAGCCCACTTCAAGTACCCGCCGATGGTTCAGGCTGTCCCATCCGTGGTCTCGCCACATCGCACCCATCGCACGCACTCGTTCCTGCTGCGCCTGCAGCGCCGCCGCGTTGGCGTACAAGCTGTAGCGCTGCGCATCGGCGGCGCTATCGCGCCGGGCGTAGCGGGCCTTCACGGCTTCGGTCTCTGGCGTGTTCATCGCGTGATTTTGGCAAAGGCAGACGAAGGGGGCTGCGCCCTCGCAATGTCCCACAGCCCCCGCCATGTGCCGAGTCCATAGCCGACATGAAAGGCGGCGATCACAGCGGGCAGCCGCGTTACCAAACGCCAATTGTTAGCAGACCGCGCAGCAGACACGGTCGCCGCTGTGATGTACAGCGCGTAGGCCACTGCCAGCGCAGCCAAAGGCCAGACGGACCACCATGCAGCCAATGCGCTACCGGCCACCGCTGCCACAAACAGCGCAGGCACCAGTTGGCGTACAGATCCCGGTTGGCGGTGTTTTCTCATTACAAAAGGCCGCCAGTAGCCGTATTGGCGTTGCTGGGCAAACAGATGCCCGAGCGAGTCGCGAGGCTGGTAGCTGGAGCGGATCAACGGGCTTTGCCAGATACTCCCGCCGCCCAGGCGCAGCCGCAGGTTGTGCTCGTCATCCTGGTTGCGGACCAGTGACTCATCAAACAGGCCAAATCGCTCAAACGTGCGGCGCGGCCAGCAGCCCAGGTACACGGTATCCACTTCACCGTCGTATTGGGTGTTTCGCGACAGGGCTCCGCCCACCACCCAGCGGTTCTGGAATGCCGCTGCAATGGCGTACCCTGTCAGGCCGGTGCCCACAGCGACCCAGGGGCCGCCCACATTGTCCGCACGGGTGTGTTCTAGCGCCTGTATGCACTGGGCCAGGTAGTCGGGCGCAAACTGGCTGTGGACATCCAGCCGGGCGATGACAGAGCCCTGGGCTGTGGCGATGCAGGCGTTCAGCCCGGTTGAAACGATGCGGCCCGGGTTGTCGATGGTCATCAGTCTGGGGTCTGCCGCGCAGCGCTGCATCAGGCGCTCGCGGGTTCCGTCATCACTGTTGCCATCGGCAATAAGCACCTCCATGCGCCAGCCCGCAGGCAGCACCTGCTGGAGTACCGAGTCGCAAAACGCGTCGATGTAATGGCGCTCGTTGCGGCAGGGCACGATGACGCTGATCAAGGGGGCCACGTGGGTGCTTCCTTTTGCGGTGGTGTTAGGCTGAGGAGACATGCGGCCTGCTCAACGGCGGTTCATCAGTTGCTGATACAGAGCATGCATGCGATCCATCTGAACGGAGCGGTCACCGTCGCTGGCAATGCGGGACGCATTCTGCATGCCCACTTGCTCCGCCAAGCCCTCGGCGGTGATCAACTGTTCCAAAATGTCGGCCAGCGCATGTGGGTCTCGGGGTGGTACCAGCCATTGTCCGTCGATCCAGTGTGCGTTGGCCTGAAGCCGCGTGGCCACCACGGCCAGGCCGCTGGCCATGCTTTCGAGCATTGCGACCGAGGTGGCATCGCTGGTGGGCACCGAGATGGAAATCTTGGCGTCGGACAGTACCCGCGCCATTCCCGCATCGTCCAGGCGGCCATGAAAATTAACGATGTCCCCCACACCTACTGAACGGGCCAGATCGCGCAACGTCTGTTCCATGGTCCCGCCGCCCAGCAGGTGCAGCCGCAGGTCCAACGTCGCAAGGCGTGTGCGCAGCAAGGCCACAGCACGCACGATGGTGTCGATGTTGTAGTTGGCATCCCAGGCCCGCAGGCTGACGAGATGAACTCCCGGTTTTTGTGCCCATGCCACGGGGCGAAACCGCGCCATTTCCACGCCCCAGTGAATCTCATGAACCGGGCAAAACGGATGAAAGTCTTGTGCGGCGGTGACCAGGCTGGCGGAGTCGCCCGTGATGAGGTCTGCCTGGCGCAGTATCCAGCCGGTCAACCATCGCATCCACCGGTGGGCTTGGGGGGTGACCAGCAGGTCGGTACCCCAGGCGGTCATCACCAGAGGATGGCGCCCGCACCGTGCAGCGAGATAGCCATAGGACGTGATGTAGTGGGCGTGGAGTATGTCTGGCGCCAAGGCTGCAACATGCCTGCGCGCCTCGCCGACACGCAATAACCACTGTGCAGACCGCCTGACGGGCGTGAGCTTCTTGACCTCCACACCGTCGATGGCGGCAGGGCGCGCGGTGATCACGGATACACGGTAGTTCCGCGCCAGCATCTCGCGGGCCCAGCGCTGGACATGGGGGCTGGTGGCATCGCCTAGCAGGCACAGGTGGAGCGGCGTATCAGAGTCTGTCGGCATCAGTCAATGTTTGAATTGGAGGCGGGTGGGGCGACGGGTGCGCCAGCCCAGGCTTCGTAGTGCGTGCGCAACTCGGGGTGGCGTGCGAGCAGATCCATGTCTTTGGCGCGAACATCGCCCACCTGGCGTGCTGGCGAGCCCCGCATGATGGCAAAGTCCGGCACGTCGCCGCGCAACTGCGTATAGGCGCATACCACCACTCCCTTTCCCACGCGGGTTCCTGCCTCGATCAGGCTGTGGGGGCCGATGAAGCTGTAGGCGCCAATCTGGATGGGCGCGCTGAGGTATCCCGGTTTTTCTCCGGTGTGGTGCACATAGTTGCGCCCGAGCAGCCGCAGTGATCCATGGGAACTATGGGTCACGATGCTGACGAAGTTGGTGATCTGAACCCCTTCGCCTATCTGTAGCCCCGCGGTGGCGTCGATGAAGTTGAACTGGCCTATGAACACATGGTCCTCCAGTTGAAGACCGTCTGCACCCTCAATGCAGGTGCTCGCCGCGATGCGTGTCTGCGGCAGGGGTTGCCCCAGGCCATTTCGCTCGCCAAACACCATCCGATAGAACAGCAATCGCCAGAGACGGCGTCGCCAGCGATTAAGCAGCGCTCTCATGGGGAATGTCCTTCCAGTTCGCGAGCGCCCAGAAATAGTACGCAAAGTAAGCCAGCATGCTGGCGGATACGCCCCAGCCGGCGCCCACCAAGCCGCCCAGCGCAAGCCCAGACAATAGTCCTGCAAAGAACACGAACTGTCCGATTAACGCCAACCGCAGAGCCCACGCCTGGGCGTGCCACGCCATTGTGACGACAGCAAGGGGCGATGCAATGAAATGCAGCGCAATGTACAGGGCCGTTGCAGAGGCCAATACGCCCGCTTCTGTCCATCGTTCACCAAAAGCCATCGCAAAAAGACCAGGGCCCCACAGCAGGAGCACGATGGCCAGGGGGCACGCCAAGCCAGCCAGCACCGCCATGGTCTTGCGCACCAGCGCGCGGGCTTCGCTCGCACTCTGCGCTTTTAGCAGGCTGGGGTATAGGGTTTGTGACAGCGCTCCGCCGATCAAGGTGGCGGGCGCTTTCAGATAACGCAGCGCCAACGCCCAGAATCCAGCGGCAGCGTCGCCCGTCCATGCAGCAATCAGGACCAGGGCCAGAGTGTCTTGCAAGGCCCCCATGAAGGCGTGGGGGGTGTTGAGCCAGGGGAAGTCTCGATGGCGTTGCGCCATGGCCTTGAGGTCTTTCATCGGCTGGGACCACATGGCCCTCCAGCCCCCGGATGGGGCGGGGCGTGCCAGGATCCATCCTGCTCCCAACATCGCCGTCATCGCTCCCACCAGCAGGCCCATGGGGCCTACCGTGACCGCGCCCAACAGCAGCTGCAGGATGGCTCCACCCCCGTGTTGCACAAGCCGGGCCGCAGACAGCAATCCGAAACGCCGAGACCGCGTGGCCCACATGGTGAGCCATTGCACCGCACCCCCCGCCAGCACGGCGCATGGCAGCATCCATGCCAGCGGCATGGCGTACCCTAAGTGAAGCACCATGCCGACGGCGGCAGATGCTGCGGTCACTGCCAACAATATGCGCGCGCACAAGGCCATCAATTGGGCGGCACGCGGCTCGGAGGCTTCCAGCGGTAGCGCGAACTCGTAACGGGCGCAACCCACCACGGCCATGTTGGTAGCGACGGCCCACAGCAGTGCAAATTGCCCAAAAGCCTCCGGCGCATAAGTGCGTGTGAGCGCAGGGCCTAGCACCAGGGGTATGACGTGAGCCGCCACACTGCCCGTCAGCAGGGTCAACGTGGCGCGCAGCATGCCGGGTTTCATGTCGGTGAGGGGGGCTCGGGGTGGTAGCCCGGCACCAGTTGATGCAGCAGCGCGGCGGTGGCGGTGCGATTGCCATCGCCGACAGCGTCTTTGAGTGCATTGAGCTGGTGTTGCAGCTCGTGCCATGGGCGATATTCTTCGCGGGCCCGGAGTATGCGAGGGTGATCGGTGGGCAAGGGGTTGTCTCCGATCAAGAGCTCTTCATATAGCTTCTCGCCCGGGCGCAGGCCCGTAAAGACGATCTCGATATCGCCTTCCGGATGTTCTTCATCGCGCACGGTCAGTCCAGACAGGCCCACCATGCGCCGGGCCAGCTTCAGGATTTGAAGCGGCTCTCCCATGTCCAGTAGAAATACATCGCCACCTTCTGCCATCGCGCCAGCCTGCAAAACGAGTTGCGCCGCTTCTGCAATGGTCATGAAGTAGCGGGTGACATCCGGATGCGTCACTGTGACAGGGCCGCCCGCCGCAATCTGGTTGCGAAACAGCGGGATCACGCTGCCACTGGAGCCCAGCACGTTGCCAAAGCGCACCATCGACAGCCGTGTCGGACACTTCGGGTGACTGGCAAGGGGGCGGGCGCCAAATGGCGCAGGGGTGGACGCAGCAATGGCCTGGAGAACCATTTCAGCCACCCGCTTGGTGGCGCCCATGATGTTGGTGGGCCGCACGGCCTTGTCGGTGGAGATGAGCACGAAGTGTTTTGCCCCGTGCTCGATGGCAACACGCACCATGTTGAGCGTGCCAAACACGTTGTTCAGAATGCCTTCACCCGCGTTGGCTTCCACCATTGGCACATGTTTGTAGGCGGCTGCATGGTAGATGGAGGCAGGGCGGTACTGCTGACAAATGTCTTCCATGCGTTTGGCATGTGTCACGCTCGCAAGCAGTGGGACCAGCTCGCATTGGTGCTCGCCCTGCTGCGCCAGCGATTGCAGCTCCTGGTGAATGGTGTAGAGCGCATATTCACTGTGGTCGACCAACAGCAGTTGCGAGGGCCCCTCGCGCACGATCTGTCGACACAACTCGCTGCCGATGCTTCCCCCTGCGCCTGTTACCAAAACTACCGTTGCCGACAAATTTTTGCCCAACAGTCCCGGGTTGGGGGCCACTGGTTCGCGCCCCAGCAGATCTTCGATCTCCAGGTCCTGAAAATCGGTGAGGGTCACGCGCCCGCTGGCAAGGTCCGACAGGCCCGGGAGCGTGCGGATGCGCACGGGCAGGGCGCGCAGGCTTTCGATGATCTCTCGCCTGCGCTGGCGCGTGGTGCTGGGAAGGGCTAGCAGCACGTCCGTGATGGCGAGTCGGCGCACCACATCGGGCAATACCTGGGTGGCATACACCCGAACGCCATTGATGCTGCGGCCGGTTTTGGATGCGTCGTCGTCCACAAAGCCCTTGAGCTCGTACTGGCGCATGCTTCCCAGCCCTGCTGCAGTCTGTGCGCCTGCACTGCCTGCGCCATAGATCAATAGGCGATAGGGCGCATTGCGGTTGCGCCCTGCCAGAGCAAGCCAGCCCAGGGCGCGGCTGGCGCCTACCAAGAGCATGAACAGCAAGGGCTGCAAGATGCCCACGCTGCGAGGCACCCCTTCCCACTGGGCGGCGAACAGGCATACCACCAGCAATGCGCCGTAGATGGCCACGGCCTTGCCCGTGGTGATCAGTGCGGTGAGCCCGGTGTAGCGAAAAATCGCGCGGTACAGTCCCAGCTTCGCAAAGATGGGAAAAGCAAGGGCGGGTGCCAGTGCATAGGCGAGCCATTGCAGTCCGTGGGGCCAGTGTGGCGTTTCCAGGCGCAACGTGAAGGCAAGCCACATCGCGACAAGCCCCATGCACACATCCATCACCACAACGACCAGGCGCTTTGCCGCGCGCGACCAGCCCAGAATGCGGCTCAGCATGGGTCTTTGCAGGGGTTGTACGGCGGCGGAGAAGGAGCGATGTGTGGGTTCATGCTGAGGGCGCTATTCCCGTCCGTTCCAGCACATCCCCCACCAGCTCCAGCCGCACCAGCGGGTTGTCCAGCTCCATCAGGCGTTGCCTGAGCTCCAGCGGCACCGGCAGCAGTTCGCACCAGCGGTTGGCAACCCATCCGCAGTCGTCCAGCTGCGCTGCAGTGGGTTCAGCCGCGATGTAAGCGTCGGGGTCGCGCTGGCGAAGGGTGTGCAGCACCTGGGCGAGTGCTGTGGCGGCTTTCTGAAGGTCGTCGGGAATGGGGATGGCCAGATCCGGATCAAGATGGTCTACATCAGCAATCCACAGGCCGTGTGGCAGATGGGTGCGGTGCGTGATGCGAAAGCGCTGGCTGCCGCGGCACAGCAGCGTGATCAGGCCGGGCTGCGGAGTGTCAATCTGTTCGATGACGGCCAACGTGCCGACGTCGCTGAACTGCTCTTGCGGCGCGCCCGCCTGGCGCACTTCACGGCCCTGGGTGAGGGCGACGACGCCAAACGGGGCGCCTGCTGCGTGGCACTTTCGCACCATGTTGAGGTAGCGGACCTCAAACACGCGCAGCGCCAGCAGGCCACCGGGAAACAGCACGGAACCCAGAGGGAAAAGAGGCAGGGATGACAGGGTGAGGGGTTGTGTCATGAAGAGGGAAATGCCTTGGCCCGCTATCATCCCATGACGCCGCCTGCTTTCGCAGCGCCCCTCCTGCTTTTGTCTCTTCCATGCTCTACCAGATCGCCTCATTCCTGCTTGACGTTGTTGGTGGCCTGCTCACGGGGGCATGTCTTTTGCGCCTGTACATGCAGTGGCAGCGCATCTCGTTTTCGAACCCCATTGGGGGGCTGGTTTTTGCGTTGACGGACTGGCTGATCCTGCCGCTGCGCCGGTTGATTCGGCCCGTGGGGCGGTGGGACATGTCCAGTCTCGTGGCCGCCATGTTGTTGCAACTCGCGCAGTATTTTTTGCTGACGCTGCTGTTGGGCGCCGCCTCGGCATGGGCCTGGTTGCCGTGGCTGGCGTTGTTTGGCCTGGCGCGGGTCGCGGTGTCGGGGCTGATCGGTTTGTTGATCGTTTATGCCGTGATGTCGTGGGTGCAGGCGCGCTCGCCACTGGCCGATGTGATCGCCCGCCTGTGCGAGCCCATCCTGCGGCCGTTTCGCCGCCTCATTCCGCTGGTGGGGGGCTTTGATTTGTCACCGCTGGTGGTGCTGGTGTTGCTGCAGGTGGCGATGATTGTGCTGGGCCATTTGCAGGCCAGCGTTATGCGGTGAAGCGGTGAATAGGAGCACCCCCTGAGTCGCTTTTGACGCCTTCACCCAAGGGGGGCGATGGCCTCGCTGCGGGGCAACCCTTGCTTGCTTTCCTGGACCCAGCCGCGCCTGTTTGCTACTCAGCGCCTGAGGCAGGACGAAGCGAACATTCTCTGCAAAATTTAAGCCAAATTGGCCTCTAGCGCTTATCTATCAAGCACGAGCAGCTATCAAAAGCGTAGTGTTTTGAGCCTGCCGCTGTGGCGTGGTGCGCCCGCACAGGGAGCGTCCGAAGCGGCCCAGGCCCTTACATCACTGCGTCGGCTGGAAGGCGCTGCAGCATGGCCAAGCTGCTGGCGACTGTGTTGCGCAGTTCGCGTCGGTCGCAGATGAAGTCCACGGCGCCCTTGGTTTGCAGGAACTCGGCGCGCTGGAAACCTTCTGGCAGTGTCACGCGCACGGTGGATTCGATCACTCGCGGGCCCGCAAAGCCGATGAGCGCCTTGGGTTCTGCGATCACGATGTCACCTACGAAGGCGAAACCGGCGCTGACGCCGCCCATGGTGGGGTCGGTCAGCACGCTGATGTAGGGCAGGCCCTTCTTGGCCAGGCGGGTGAGGGCGGCATTGGTTTTGGCCATCTGCATCAGTGACAGCAGGCCTTCCTGCATGCGCGCGCCGCCGGTGGCGGTGAAGCAAAGGAAGGGCACCTTCTGTTCGATGGCGGTTTCCACGCCCCGAACAAACCGTTCACCGACCACCGACCCCATCGAGCCACCCATGAAGTCGAATTCGAAGCACGCGGCCACTACGTTGATGCTTTTGACCGCACCGCCCATGACGATGAGGGCGTCGGTTTCACCCGTGTTTTCCAGCGCTTCTTTCAGGCGTTCAGGGTACTTGCGGCTGTCCTTGAACTTGAGGGCATCTACCGGCAAAACTTCCTGGCCGATTTCGTAACGACCTTCGGCATCAAGGAACGAGTTGAGCCGGGCGCGCGCGCCAATGCGGTGATGGTGGCTGCACGTGGGGCACACGTTCTGGTTGTGCTCCAAGTCTGCCTTGTAAAGCACCGTTTCGCAGCTCGGGCACTTGATCCACAGACCTTCGGGCACCTGGCGGCGTTCGGTGGGATCCGTTTGCTGGATTTTGGCGGGCAGAAGTTTTTCGAGCCAGGACATGGTGGTTTCCTCTTCAGTGGCGCGGCTTGCTTGCGTGCGGGTAACCATTCGCGGGCAGGCCGGGTGTGAAATCTGTTGGCGCACACCGGAGGGCGCGCCGGACTGCATTATGCGTCGAGTGCCTTGCGGATACCGCGCAGGAAGTCGATCGTGATGGGTACCACTTTGGCGTGCTCCTGGTCTTCGATGAGTTGGATGATTCGGCTGCCGATGACCACCGCATCGGCCACCTTGCCGATCGCCTGCGCGGTGGCCGCGTCGCGGATGCCAAAACCCACACCCACAGGGATGTGCACATGCTGACGGATGCGGGGCAGCATCTGTTCCACCGCAGATGTGTCGAGAATGCCCGACCCGGTCACGCCTTTGAGCGACACGTAATACACAGAGCCACTGGCCACCCGCGCCACCTGGGCCATGCGCTCGTCCGTGCTGGTTGGGGCCAGCAGGAAGATCAGGTCCATGCCGTGCGCACGCAGACTGGCTGCAAACGCTTCGCATTCTTCAGGGGGGTAGTCAACGATGAGCACGCCGTCCACACCGGCCGCCGCAGCATCGCGCACAAAGGCGCCTTCGCTGTGGATCTGGTCATAGCGCTCCACGGGGTTGGCGTAGCCCATTAGCACCACGGGTGTCGTGCTGTTGCGCTTGCGAAAATCGCGCACGTGGTCCAACACTTGCACCATGCCAACGCCAAGGCCCAGGGCCTTTTCGCCCGCCTTTTGGATGACCGGGCCATCGGCCATGGGGTCCGAAAACGGTACGCCCAGTTCGATGATGTCGGCGCCTGCATCGACCATGCCGTGCATGAGCGCAGGGGTGATGTCGGCAAATGGGAAACCGGCGGTGACATACGGGATCAGCGCCTTGCGCCCCTGGGTCTTGAGGGCCGCGAGGGTGGATTCGATGCGGCTCATTTGACCACCTTGATGGATTGCTCGCCGCCTTTGACAGACTGCCCCTGGCAGCTGGGGCGGCAGTAAAAATCAGCACCGCTCAGGTCAGCAACCGTGCCAATGTCCTTGTCACCCCGACCTGACAGGTTTACCAGAATGGACTGGTCAGCGCGCATGGTTTTGGCCAGCTTCATGGCGTAGGCCACCGCGTGGCTGGATTCGAGCGCGGGGATGATGCCCTCGGTGCGGCACAGGTAGTGGAAGGCCTCCAGCGCCTCCTTGTCGGTGATGCCGACGTATTCGGCCCGCCCGATCTCTTGCAACCACGCGTGCTCCGGGCCCACGCCGGGGTAGTCCAGGCCGGCGCTGATGCTGTGGGTTTCAGTGATCTGGCCGTTGGCATCCTGCAGGATGAACGTGCGGTTGCCATGCAAAACGCCCGAGCTGCCTTTTTGCAGCGACGCGGAATGCTTGCCAGACTCCAGGCCTTCACCGGCCGCTTCCACGCCGATGAGGCGCGTCTTTGCAAACGGAATGTAGGGGTGGAAGATGCCCATCGCGTTGCTGCCGCCGCCCACGCAGGCAATCACAGCATCGGGCTGCTCGCCCAGGACTTTCTGTTCGGCCAGCATGGCGGGCAGTTGCTCAATGCACTCCTTGCCAATCACGCTTTGAAAGTCGCGCACCATCATCGGGTAAGGGTGCGGCCCCGCCACCGTACCGATGATGTAGAAGGTGTTATCTACGTTGGCCACCCAGTCGCGCATGGCTTCGTTGAGGGCATCTTTCAGTGTTTTGCTGCCGCTATCGACTGGCACCACCGTGGCACCCAGCAGTTTCATGCGGTACACGTTGGGGCTTTGGCGCTTGACGTCTTCTGCGCCCATGTACACCACGCATTCCAGGCCGTAGCGCGCGCAGATGGTGGCCGTGGCCACGCCGTGCTGGCCTGCGCCGGTCTCGGCAATCACGCGGGGCTTGCCCATGCGCTTGGCCAGCATGGCCTGGCCGATCACGTTGTTGATTTTGTGGGCGCCGGTGTGGTTCAGGTCTTCGCGCTTGAGGTAAATCTGCGCGCCACCCATTTCGCGGCTGGTGCGTGCTGCGTGGTAGACCGGGGAAGGGCGGCCGACGAAGTGCTTGAGCTCGTAGTTGAATTCTGCGATGAACGCAGGGTCGTGCTGGTAGCGGGCATAGGCCTCGCGCAGTTCTTTGATGGCGTGGGTCAGTGTTTCGCTGACAAAACTGCCGCCATAGGGGCCAAAGTGGCCTGAAGGATCAGGTTGCTGATAGGAACTCATGGGGATTCTTTGCAAGTTGTGCATCGGCCGCACGCACGGCGGCTACGAAGCGTTGAATTTTTTCGGCGTCCTTGATGCCTTTGATGGGTTTTCCATCGGGGCCGTCTACTTCGACGCCGGAACTGACATCAACAGCCAGCGTCTTGCAACGCGGGCGGACTTGCAAAATGCCATCGGTCACGTTTGCAGGCGTGAGTCCACCAGACAAAACGAGGTGAGAGCTGACGCTTGGTGGAAGGAGTGACCAATTGAATGCCTTGCCGCCGCCGCCAAATCCTTCGACATGTGCGTCGAGCAGGATGGCCTGGGCGTGGGAATAATCGAGCGTGTATTTTACGAGGTCAAACTGGGCCGCACCGTCACCAAGGGGAATTCGTGCTGCCCGCAGGTAGGGGCGTGTTCCTTGGAGGGTCGCGTCCAGGCAGTCCTCTGGTGACTCATCACCATGAAATTGAACGATAGCGCTTGGTATTAAAGCGCTAGCAGCTATCACATTAATAGCAATCTCGTTTACGACGAGCAAAACCGGTGTGACAAACGGTGGAAGGCGCCTGGCCAGCTGCGCAGCGCGCTCGGGTGTGACAGCCCGTGGACTGGGGGCGTAGAGCACGAATCCGACCGCATCGGCGCCAGCCGCCACGGCGGCGTCTACGTCCTTTTCGCGGGTCAGGCCGCAGATCTTGATGCGGGTGCGCGAAGGGGGGGGCTTGAGGGCGGGTTGATTTGCTTTCATGGCAGCCAATCATACGCAGCCGTGCGCTGGGGCAGGCCCCAGGCGGCGTCGTAGACGGGGCCTTGAAAATACAGTCCATCCGGAGAGAACGTGGGCGCCGCCACCTTGCGCGACTTGGCATCCAGTACCTGCTGCACCCATTGGTGTGGCTGGTCACCTTGGCCCACGGCAATCAGGCAGCCCATGATGTTGCGGATCATGTGATGCAGGAACGCGTTGGCTTCGAACTCAAATCGCCAATAGCAGGGGCTCCAGCCCAGTTCCGGGTGGGGGTTGTTTAATAAGCCGCGGCGTGAGATGTCGATCCGCTGCAGCGTCTTGATAGGCGACTTGGCCTGGCAGGCTGATGCGCGGAATGAGCTGAAATCATGCTCGCCCAGCAGGTGTTCACCGGCTCGACCCATGGCTTCATGGTCGAGCGGGCGGAAAACCCAGCCCACGCGTCCGGCATCCACACTGGGCCGCACCGGTGACTGCAGCAGCACATAGGCGTACCGGCGCGCCACGGCGCTGGCACGGGCATGAAAACTGTCAGGCACCGCCTGGGCCCATTGCACGGCAATGTCTGCAGGAAGAAAGGTGTTGGTGCCCCGGACCCAGGACGAGGGTGGGCGATCCAGCGGGGTGTCAAAGTGCACCACTTGCATTAGTCCGTGGACCCCGGCGTCCGTTCGGCCTGCACACAAAGTGCTGACGGGGTGCGTAGCAAAGCGGCCCAAGGCCGCTTCGAGTTTGTCTTGAATGGTGTTGCCAGACAGCTGGCTTTGCCAGCCGCTGTAGGTGCTACCGTTGTAGCTGACCCCCAGAGCCACCCTCATCGGGTGTCCTGGGACCGCATTTTGACGGGGGCTGCAGGGGTAGACGCGAGAGTCGTCGCAACCGTGGCAACTGCTGGACGGGGCTGCATCAGCCCAGTTCAGCCAGCATGCGCTGGGCCTTGGTCTTGAGGGCGCCGCTCGATTCAGCCACGACTTCTTCGATCAGCGTGCGGGCACCGTCGG
Source organism: Acidovorax sp. (assembly GCA_030692685.1). Taxonomy (GTDB): domain Bacteria; phylum Pseudomonadota; class Gammaproteobacteria; order Burkholderiales; family Burkholderiaceae_C; genus Acidovorax. The sequence continues at coordinate 85,938 of JAUXZO010000049.1, forward strand.
TGTCGCCAATGGCATTGAACTCTTCTGCCAACGCGAGCTTGGTGGCCAGCGGATCATCTTGCGCCGCCGCCGAGCCATCGTCGGTGAAGTCCTGTGCCGGAGCTGGCGCAGGGGACTTGGCCGCGGCTGCCGCCATGGGTTTGGTTGGGGCGTTGAGGTCCAGAGACAACTCGCCCAGGTCAAACTCCATCGGACCCGAATCAGGGGCACCGCCGGACAAAGGCATAGGACCGGACGGTGCCATGCTCAGGTCATCAGCCGGGAAGTCCAGGTTGGCGACCGGCGGCGGGGCCATCATGGGGCTTGGAGCCGTGTCTTGCGCGTTCCAGGCGGGTGGTGCCGACGCCTGTGGCAGGTCGGGCAGGTCCAGCTCCGGGCGCAGGGTCTGGGGCTCGTCGACGTCATAGGCCGCGCTGCGGGTGCTGGCTGCAGCCGCTGCCGCAGCAGCGAAGCCACCTGCCGCAGCGGGGGGCGCTTCGGTCAACGCGTCATCGGGCAAATCCAGGTCTAGATCCAGGTCGAAATCAGGAGGCGATGCTGCTGCAGCACCAGCGGCGCCTGCGCCCGTGTACGTGCTCGCAAAGCCGCCGGGGGGGATGGAAGGCGATTCGTCTTCTGCCATGCCAGGGCGGCCGCCGGGTTGGTAAAGGCGGTTTTCAGGTTCCAGGTCGCGACCGAGTTCCGCAACACGCGCCCAGTCAGGGCCTTCGCCCTGTGTGAGCTTGAACACGTCGCCAGCCACTGCCTCAAAGGCCTTGCGGTCTTGGCGTTTTGCGTAGATCTCGCCCAGCTTGACGTGCACGGAGACACGCGCGGGGTTGTGGCGGATGGCTTCCTTCAGGATCTCTTCCGCCTGAAGGTCACGGCCATAGGCCAGATACACGTCGGCTTCGGCCACGGGGTCGACATCACCGCCCGCGTCAAGCTGGCTGGGGGAATAAGCCATCGACGAGCCAGTGGTCATTTCGCTGTTTGCGGTGTCCACACGTTGACCACCGCTGGCGCCGAAGAATGAGTCGGGCTGAATGCGGCTTTCCAGGAAAGAGCTGTCTACCCCGGCGTTTTCCTTGCGGCGCTGCACGACACGGTAGGCGCCGTAGCCCAGCAACAGGGCCAGCAGACCGCCACCAGCGAGCGGCAGCACGGGGTCGTCCATCAAGCCCGCCAGAAAACCGGGTTCTTCAACGGGTGCGGGTGCCGGGGCCGGCACAGGTGTTGCCACCACTGGGGCGGATGCGGGCTCAGAGGCTGCATCTGCTGCGGGCACGGCGGCGTCCGTGGGTACGCTGGCGGCGGTTTCGGATGCAGGGGCTTCCGGCGCAGTGGGCGTGGCAGGTACTGCGGGTGTTTGCACGGCCACGCCACCGGGGGCGCTGGCTGCGGCAGCCGCTGCAGGAGCGGCTGCACCGGTGGGAGCCGATGCACCGCCGAGTTTGTTCAGATCGGTGATGTTTTTGGACAGCTCCGCCATCCGGGTTGCGGCTTCGGTGGCTTGTTTGTCCTTGGCCACCTGGTCTTCTGCGGCCTTTTGTCCAGCGACCGAGCCCTTGGACAGCGTGAGCTTGTCAGGCGCTGTGGTAGCGGGCTTCTTGTCTTCTACGCGGGTCTGCACCGTGCCGGTAGCAGAGCGCTGCGCGGCGGCCACTTCGGTTGAAGGGGCTGCGCCAGCGAGCTTGCGACGGAATTCGTTGAAGTCACGGGCCTGCGCAGACAACATCTGGCGCGCTTCAGGTGCGGGGACAGCCTGCGCCGCAGCCTGATCAGGCATCTGCAAGACAGCGCCAGCCTTGAGGCGGTTGACATTGCCTTGAATGAACGCGTCGGGGTTGGCGCGCATCATGGCGACCAGCATCTGGTCCAGCGACACACTGGCGGGGCGGTAAGCGTTTGCGAGCCGACCTGCGGTGTCGCCAGCTTGCACTGTCACGCCATCCGCTGGTGTTGCGCGTGGCGCGGCTGCTGGGCGGGGTGCTGTCGGTGCGGCTGCCGCATCGCTGCTGCGAGCGGCGGGTGCTGCACGCGGTGCAGGCGCTTGAGTGGCGGGGGCAGAAATCTGGGGTGACGCGGTGACGGCTGGCGCTGGGCGGCGCATGGCTGGCGGGTCAAACAGCATGGTGTAGCTGCGCACGATGCGGCCTGTGCCCCAGTTGGCGTCGAGCACCAAGTCGAGGAAGGGCTCATTGACCGGGCGGTCGCTCGACAGGCGCAGTACAGCGGTGCCGTCGGCGCGGCGCTGCAGCTGGATCTGCAGGTTGTTCATGGTCGGCGTGAATTCCATGCCCTGGGCACGGAAGACTTCCGGGGTGGCGGTGGTGGCGCGCAGCGTGTCGGCTTCAGCCGGGGTGATTTGTGGCAGATCGATTTCGGCGCGCAAAGGCTCGCCCAAAGCAGACTGCACGGTGATGCGACCCAGGGCCAAAGCGGCTGCGTCTCCAGCGTAAAAGCCCGCCGACGCAACGGCCGCGGCCGCCAAGACTGAAAATTTCCATCGATGCATGTTTGCCAACAACTGATTAGGTTTTCTTACGGCTCGGACGAGCGGTGCTTTTTTTCTCATGGTCTGATCCCCGCCCCGGCGCGTGAAAATATGTAAAAAGCACCATAGCATCAATGTTTTGCACTGACAAGCTGAGGTGGCGCTGAAGCTTTGTGCGGGGTGCCGACGCCCCAACTTGGGGCGGTTAGATGTTGCCAATTGCCAACGACCCGTAACCGGGTGTGTCCAGACGTTGGTTGTGAAAAAGCGCGCCCGGCATCTGCGGGGCGCGCTTTTAACGCATGTTTTTCGGTCAGTTTGGGGTATCAGGCGTCCAGCAAGATGCGAAGCATGCGGCGCAGCGGCTCAGCAGCGCCCCACAGCAATTGATCGCCGATGGTGAAGGCTCCCACGTATTCCGGGCCCATGGCCAGCTTGCGGATACGGCCTACGGGGATGGTCATGGTGCCGGTCACGGCCACAGGTGTCAGGTCCTTGATGGTCGCTTCGCGGGTGTTGGGAACGACCTTGGCCCATGGGTTGTCGGCTGCAATCATGGCTTCGATGTCTGCGACGGGCACGTCCTTCTTGAGCTTGAAGGTCAGCGCCTGGCTGTGGCAGCGCATGGCGCCTACACGCACGCAAAAGCCGTCCACAGGAATGGCTGCAGAGTCAAAGCCTTCGCCCAGCCCCAAGATCTTGTTGGTCTCGGCCATGCCCTTCCACTCTTCCTTGGACATTCCGTTGCCGAGGTCCTTGTCGATCCACGGGATCAGGCTGCCGCCCAGTGGCACACCGAAGTTGGCCGTTTCGGCGCCGGTCAGCGCGCGCTGCTTGGCGATGACTTTGCGGTCGATCTCCAGGATGGCGCTCTTGGGATCCTGGAGCAGGTCCGCGACTTCGGCGTTCAGCGTGCCGTACTGCGTGAGCAGCTCACGCATGTGCTGGGCGCCACCGCCGCTGGCTGCCTGGTAGGTCTGGGTGCTCATCCACTCCACCAGACCGGCCTTGTAGAGCGCGCCCACGCCCATCAACATGCAGCTGACCGTGCAATTGCCGCCAACCCAGTCCTTGCCGCCGTTGGCCAGGGCGTTCTTGATGACGGGCATGTTGACCGGGTCGAGCACGATGACGGCGTTCTTTTCCATGCGCAGGGAGGATGCGGCGTCGATCCAGTGGCCGGTCCAGCCCGCAGCGCTCAGCTTGGGATAGACCTCGTTGGTGTAGTCGCCGCCCTGGGCGGTGATGATGTTGTCGCAGCGCTTCAATGCGTCGATGTTGAACGCGTCCTGCAGGGTGGTTTCGTTCTTGGCCTGCGCGGGGGATTTGCCGCCTGCGTTGGACGTGGAGAAGAACAATGGCTCGATCAGGTCGAAGTCTTTTTCTTCGATCATGCGGTCCATCAACACCGAGCCGACCATGCCGCGCCAGCCGACCAAACCTACCAACTTGTTGCTGCTCATTTCAACGCCCTTTCAGATTAAGAAACAGTGCCAGACCGGACTGCTCGCCTGGCTCGTCTGGCCAGGAGGGGCGCACGACGAACCAGGCTGAGTCAGCCCTTAATGGTCGTGGTTTTGGTGATGGTTGCGCGCGCAGCCACACCGGCCGTGGCGGCGGGTGCTGTGTTCAGGGCGAACGTGTGGGCGGCAAACATTGGCGGGGATTGTAGCGGATGCGGGCTTTGGGCTCTGTGCCGTTGTTCCAACAGGCGTCTCTGGGGAGCGACCGGCGGGATAGACGGTAGAAAAAAGCCAAGGACTTGGCGAAGAGCCTGCGCCCATAGTCTGCACCGCACTACAGTCCTGCCTATCGCTTTGTCTGTGATTCATCGAGAGTAGAAAAATGCAAGTCATCGTTGTGGGGTCTGGCAAGCTGGCCAGGGAGCTTTTGGGGGCGCTGCCCTCTGGGGACGCTGGCCAGGTTGTGCCCTGGGCCGCCGAGGGGCTGCCTGCAGAAAAATCGGTGGTGGTGCATGCAGGCTCGGGCCGGGAGCTGCAGGCCGTGAGCGCGTTCTGTAAATCCACGTGCTCTCCCCTGGTGGAGCTGGCCACGGGGTCAGCGCTGGAACACGTGGCTGCAGATTTTCCGGTGGTCCTTTGTCCCAACACCAACCTTCTCATGCTCAAGTTCATGGCCATGTTGGAGCGCAGTGGGCATTTGTTCCGTGGCTATCGCATCGGGCTGACCGAATCCCACCAGGCCCCAAAGTCGTCGGTGCCGGGCACGGCCGTGAGCATGGCGCAGGCGCTGGGTCTTGTGCCCAGTGATATCCGGTCCGTGCGCGATGCCGAGGTTCAGCAGCGCGTGCTGCAGATTCCCCCAGAACATCTTGGCCGCCACGCTTACCACCAGGTTCTGATAGAGGATGGGGCTTGTAGCGTGACCCTGGAAACCCGTGTCTATGGCGATGCGCCGTATGCAGAGGGCGTTGCGCATATCGTGGCAGCCGTGCGCGAGCGGCCGCTGGAGAACCGGCGCTACGCCATCATGGAATTCATCGACAACGGGTGGCTGTAGGCGGTACGGGCAGTACCCGGCCTCCACAATAAAAAAGCGCCGGGCGTGTCCAGCGCTTTTTTTTTTGACCGCTGAGCGGGGGATCAGGCGGCCAGCGCCTTGACCACCGCATCGCCCATCTGCGCGGTGCCCACCTTGGTGGTGCCTTCGCTGTAGATGTCTGGCGTGCGCAGGCCCTGGGCCAACACCTTTTGCACGGCGGCTTCGATGCGCTGGGCGGCGGCTTCCTGGTTCAGGCTGAAGCGCAGCATCATCGCTGCCGAGAGGATGGTGGCCAGCGGGTTGGCCACGCCTTTGCCCGCGATGTCGGGCGCGCTGCCGTGGCTGGGTTCGTACAGGCCCTGGTTGCTGCTGTTCAGGCTGGCCGACGGCAGCATGCCGATGGAGCCGGTGAGCATGGAGGCTTCGTCGCTCAAGATGTCGCCAAACATGTTGCCCGTGACCACCACGTCAAACGCCTTGGGCGCCTTCACCAATTGCATGGCGGCGTTGTCCACATACATGTGCTGCAGCTCGACATCGGGGTATTGCTTGTGCACGTCGGTGACCACGTCCTTCCAGAACTGGAAGGTTTCGAGCACGTTGGCCTTGTCCACGCTGGTGACCTTGTTGCTCCGCTTGCGGGCGGCCTGGAAGGCGACGTGGGCGATGCGCTCGATCTCGGGGCGGCTGTAGCGCATGGTGTCAAACGCTTCTTCGGCACCGGGGAAGTGGCCGTCGGTGGCCACGCGGCGGCCACGCGGCTGGCCAAAGTAGATGTCGCCCGTCAGCTCGCGGATGATGAGGATATCGAGGCCCGCAATCAGCTCGGGCTTGAGGCTGGAGGCGCTGACCAGTTGCTCGTAGCAAATGGCCGGGCGGAAGTTGGCGAACAGACCCAGGTTCTTGCGCAGGCCCAGGATGGCTTGCTCGGGGCGCAGGGGGCGGTCGAGCGTGTCGTACTTCCAGTCGCCCACGGCGCCAAACAGGATGGCGTCGGATTCTTTGGCGAGCTTGAGCGTGGACTCTGGCAGCGGGTGGCCGTGGGCGTCATACGCCACGCCGCCCACCAGGGCGGATTCCATCTCGAACGGGAGTTCAAGGGCTTCCAGTACCTTGACGGCTTCGGACACGATTTCAGGACCAATGCCGTCACCCGGCAGAACTGCGATTTTCATGAAATTGCTTTACTTTGCTTTGTTTTTGATAGCTGCTAGCGCTTATGGATAAAGCGCTAGAGGCCAATTTGACTGATTTTTCTACTCTGACGCCGACCCGCGCCGTCTCAAGACACCATGGTGTGTGCCAGCCAGGGCTTGGTCGCCAGGCGCTGCGCTTCAAACGCCTTGATCTTGTCGGACTGGAGCAGCGTCAGGCCGATGTCGTCAAAGCCGTTGAGCAGGCAGTATTTGCGAAAGGCCTGTACGTCGAACGGAATCTCCTCGCCTTGTGGCCGCACAACCACCTGGCGCTCCAGGTCGATGGTGAGCTGATAGCCCGGGAAGGCCAGCACTTCGTCAAACAACTGTGCCACGGTGGCCTCGGGCAACACGATGGGCAGCAACCCATTCTTGAAGCAGTTGTTGAAGAAGATGTCGGCAAAACTCGGCGCAATCACGGCGCGAAAGCCGTATTGGTCCAGCGCCCAGGGCGCGTGCTCGCGGCTGGAGCCGCAGCCAAAGTTCTTGCGCGCCAGCAGCACCGAGGCGCCTTGGTACCGCGGCTGGTTCAGTACGAAGTCGGGGTTGGGTTGGCGGCTGGCGGGGTCTTGTCCCGGCTCGCCGTGGTCCAGGTAGCGCCACTCGTCAAACAGGTTCACTCCAAAGCCGGTCTTCTTGATCGACTTCAAAAACTGCTTGGGGATGATGGCGTCGGTGTCGACGTTCTCACGGTCCATCGGGGCGACAAGGCCCTTGAGCAAGGTGAATTTTTGCATGGCGGTTTTCTATTTGGCGGCGCGTTCGAGGGCGCCACCGGCCCGCTGTACGTCCTGGCCCACGCCCTTGACGGTGTTGCATCCTGCCAGCACAAAGGTGATGGCAAGCACGATGAGGGTTGCGGTCTTTTTCATGGCAAAACTCCTTCTTCAGGCAAATTGACGAATGTCCACAAAGTGGCCGTGTACGGCCGCAGCGGCAGCCATGGCGGGGCTGACCAGATGCGTGCGGCCCCCTGCACCCTGGCGGCCTTCAAAGTTGCGGTTGCTGGTGGATGCGCATCGCTCGCCGGGCTCCAGGCGGTCGGCGTTCATGGCCAGGCACATGCTGCAGCCGGGCTCGCGCCACTCAAAGCCTGCGGCGACAAAAATCTTATCGAGGCCTTCGCGCTCGGCCTGCTCTTTGACGAGGCCCGAGCCCGGCACCACCATGGCCAGCTTCACGTTGCTGGCCACCTTGCGGCCCAGGTTTTTCACCATGGCAGCGGCTTCGCGCATGTCTTCGATGCGGCTGTTGGTGCAACTGCCGATGAACACCTTGTCGATGGTGATGTCGTTGATGGGCTTGCCGGGTGCAAGGCCCATGTAGGTCAGCGCACGCTCGATGGCGCCGCGCTTGTTGACGTCTTTTTCCTTGTCCGGGTCGGGCACGCGGGCGTCCACGCCCAGCACCATCTCGGGCGACGTGCCCCAGGTCACCTGCGGCACGATATCGGAGGCGTCGAGCTTGACGACGGTGTCGAACGTTGCGTCGGGGTCGGATTGCAGCGTCTTCCAGTACGCCACCGCCTGGTCCCATTCCACACCTGTGGGCGACAGGGGGCGGCCCTTGACGTATTCGATGGTCTTGTCGTCCACAGCCACCAAACCTGCGCGTGCGCCCCCTTCGATGGCCATGTTGCACACGGTCATGCGGCCTTCCATGCTCATCGCGCGGAAGACGGAGCCTGCAAATTCAATCGTGTAGCCCGTGCCGCCCGCCGTTCCGATCTTGCCGATGATGGCCAGCACCACGTCCTTGGGCGTCACGCCTTTGGCGAGCGTGCCGTCCACCTGTACCAGCATGTTCTTGGCCTTCTTGGCCAGCAGGGTTTGCGTGGCCATTACGTGTTCGACTTCCGACGTGCCGATGCCGTGGGCCAGTGCGCCAAACGCGCCGTGCGTGCTGGTGTGGCTGTCGCCGCACACCACCGTCATGCCGGGCAGGGTGGCGCCGTTTTCAGGGCCGATGACGTGCACGATGCCCTGGCGCTTGTGCATGAAGGGGAAGAACGCAGCGGGCGAGATGGTCGCCATGTTGTCGTTCAGCGTGGTGATCTGCTCTTTGCTGATGGGGTCGGTGATGCCGTCGTAGCCGTTTTCCCAGCCGGTGGTGGGCGTGTTGTGGTCGGCCGTGGCCACGATGGAGCTCATGCGCCACACCTTTCGGCCCGCCTCGCGCAGGCCTTCAAACGCCTGGGGGCTGGTCACCTCGTGCACCAGATGGCGGTCGATGTAGAGGATGGACGTGCCGTCCTCTTCGGTGTGGACGACATGCTCGTCCCAGATCTTGTCGTACAGGGTGCGTCCCATGGCGTGGCTTTCTTTTTCAGGTGGGTGGGTGATTTTAGTGATGCGGCGCTGGCGCGGGGTGTTCATTCGGGCGCTGTGTGGGGTGCGGCCCGCGGCGCCAGGTGCTCGACCAGCAAACGCGCCGTGACGGGCAGGGCGTCAAAGTCGCGGGCGACGACCCGCAGCTCGCGGTGGGCCCAGGCATCGGTCAGCGGGATGGCCTGCAGGTTGCCCACACCGCGCATCAGCTCGAACGCCCGGTCGGGCAACAGCCCCACGCCCAGGCCGCTGTCGATCATGCGGCACATGGCGTCGAGCCCCGTGACCTGGATGCGCTGGCGCAGCGGGCGCCCGGCGGCAGCAGCGGCGGCACGCATGGCCAGGCTGATGCTGCTGTTGGCGTGCAGGCCCACGATGTCCCAGTCCAGGATCTCTTCAAAATTGATAGCTGTCAGCGCAGACAGGTCGTGCGCCCGGGGCACTACAAGCACCAAATTGTCGGCGCGGTAGGGCCGGGTTTGCAGTTCGAGAGCACCGTTGGCGCTGGCCATACTGATGTTGCAGATACCCAGGTCGGCGGCGCCCTCTTGCACGGCGTGCAGCACATCGCTGGAGAGGTGTTCTTGCAGGTCAATCTTGATCTGGCTGTGTTCGCGCGCAAAGGCGCCCAGGTCTTCGGGCAAAAACTGAAAGATGGCTGAGATGTTGGCGTGCATGCGCACGTGGCCGCGCACGCCATCGGCGTATTCGCTGAGTTCGCCCTGCATGCGCTCGAGCCCAAAAAGCACCGTGCGGGCGTGGTGCAGCAGACTTTCGCCAGCGGGCGTGAGGGTCACGCCACGGCTGTGGCGGTACAGCAGCTGCGTGTCCACCGCGGCTTCCAGGTCTGACAGGCGTTTGCTGACAGCTGACGCGGCAATGAATTCGCGCTCTGCCGCGCGGCCGATGCTGCCGAGTTCACACACCGCCACAAACAACTGCAGCGAGGTCAGGTCGATACGGCGCGCAAAACTGCGCTCGGAGCTTTTCATGGGCGGGGTGTAGTCTTCTTGGTTTGAGAAGACTCGGTATTTTCTACCCATTTTTTATGCCCTGCCATCGCTGAATGCGATGACTTTCATCGTGTGAATCACCAATTAGTTAAAAAAGTGAGCTGCTAGCGCTTGATATCAAACGACTTCAAGTATTTTTCTATTTGAAACCCAATGAATACAAGCGCTAGCAGCTCCTATTTTTGATGGTTTAGGGCTCCGCGTTCCTATGCAGGCAGCGTGCTGCCATGTTCAGGCACTGTGGCCCTCCAGCGCAGTTCGTGCTCAATGCGCTGGCGCAGCCTGTCGGCGGCGCCCATTTCGCCATGTACCACGTACACCTGATCAGGCGCATGGCCCATGCTGCGCAGCCAGGCGATGAGCTGATTGCCGTCGGCATGGGCTGATGCGGACGACAGCTGAACCACCTCGGCGCGCACGGCCACGTCCTGCCCATGGATGCGAATGCTCTTTTCGCCATCGGCCAGCCGTGCCCCGCGCGTGCCGGGCGCCTGGTGGCCGGTCAGGATAATCATGTTGCGGTGGTCGCCCGCGTGCAGCGCCAGGTGGTGCAGCACGCGCCCGCCAGTGGCCATGCCGCTGGCCGACAGGATGACCATGGGCCCGTGCAGTTTGGCGAGGCCCTTGGATTGTTCCGGGGTCTGCACCATGGTGGCGCCGTGCTCTAGCGCGTGCACTTGGCGGCTGTTGAGGCGGTGTTCGTGCATGTGGTGCTGGAACAGGCCGGTGGTGCTGACGGCCATGGGGCTGTCCAGAAACACCTTGAGCGCCGTGGGCACCACGCCCTGGGCCTTGAGCAAACCAATCGCGTGCAGCACCACCTGCGCGCGGCCCACGGCAAACACCGGCACCACGGCAACACCACCCCGGGCTGCCAGGCGCTGCAGGGCAGGGCCCAGTTCTTCCAGCAAAGTTTCGGGCGGGTGCTCCCGGTCGCCATAAGTGGACTCGATCAGCACCGTGTCAGCAGGGGGCGGTGCGTCTGGCGGGTTCATCAACAGGTCGTCGGGCCGGCCCAGGTCGCCCGAGAACAGGATGCGCCGCCCGCCTACCTCTAGCAATACGCTGGCGGCACCCAGGATGTGGCCTGCGGGCGAGAACGTGACGCGCCAGCCGGGCAAGGGTTCAAACGGCTGGTGGTGTGCATGGATGTGGAACTGCTTCATGCAGTGCAGCGCATCGAGCCGCGTGTACAGCGGCAGCGCCGGGCTGTGCCTGCTGAGCTGGTGGCGGTTCAAAAATGCAGCGTCTTCTTCCTGCAGGTGCCCGCTGTCGGGTAGCAAGATGCTGCACAGGTCGCGCGTGCCCGGTGTGCAGTGAATGGCGTGGGTGTAGCCGTCGCGCACCAGCAGGGGCAGGTAGCCGCTGTGGTCCAGGTGCGCATGTGTCAGCACCACCGCATCAATCTGATTCGGTGCCACCGGCAGGGGCTGCCAGTTGCGCAGGCGCAGTTGTTTATAGCCCTGGAACAGGCCGCAATCGACCAGCAGGCTTTTGCCGTTGTAGCGAACCAGGTACTTGGAGCCGGTGACCGTGCCAGAGCCACCCAGAAAGGTGATGTTGACGTTCATGTGCCAATGCTCCTGTGGTTCTGCCGTGCCGTGCCGTGCCGGGGCGGCGCGTCGATGCGTTTTCATCGTACTGCGCAGCCCGCGGGTGCGGGGTGGTCACTGGGGGTTTCTTGCTCCAGGTCAAGAAAGTGGGGCGCCAGCGATATCGGGGGGCGCCCCCGAAACTCACCCAAGAAAAAACCGCCAGGGCAGGAAGGCCGCTGGCGGTTTGTTTTGGGTGCTGGCCTGGGCGGCTTCGCGCCGCGTGGAAGGACAGATCAGCTGAAGAAATTCTTCAACTTGTCTGTCCAGCTTTCGCCGCTGGGCGAGTGGCGACCGCCACCCTTCTTGAGCGAATCCTCCAGCTCGCGCAGCAGCTTGCGCTGGTGCTCGGTCAGCTTGACGGGTGTCTCGACCGCGATGTGGCAGTACAAGTCGCCCGGGTAGCTGGCGCGTACACCCTTGATGCCCTTGCCGCGCAGGCGAAACTGTTTGCCTGCCTGGGTGCCTTCGGGGATGTCGATGGCGGCTTTGCCTGCCAGGGTGGGCACTTCGATCTCGCCGCCCAGCGCGGCCGTGATGAAGCTCACCGGCACCTGGCAATGCAGGTCGTCGCCGTCGCGCTCGAAGATGTCGTGTTTCTTCAGGCGGATCTCGATGTACAGGTCCCCCGGTGGGCCGCCATTGGTGCCAGGCTCGCCGTTGCCCGTGCTGCGAATGCGCATACCGTCGTCGATGCCCGCGGGAATCTTCACTTCCAGCGTCTTTTGCTTCTTGAGCTTGCCCTGGCCGTGGCAACTGGTGCATGGCTCGGGAATGATCTTGCCCGTGCCGCGGCAGTGCGGGCAGGTTTGCTGCACGCTGAAGAAGCCCTGGCGCATTTGCACCGTGCCCGCACCTTGGCAGGTGCCGCAGGTCTTGGCGCTGGTGCCGGGCTTGGCGCCGCTGCCGTGGCACGTGTCGCAGCTTTCCCACGACGGGATGCGGATCTGCGCATCCTTGCCGCGGGCCGCTTCTTCCAGCGTGATCTCCATGGCATAGCTGAGGTCGCTGCCGCGGTACACCTGTCGGCCCCCTGCAGCACCGCGTCCACGCCCACCCTGCTGGCCGAACATGTCGCCAAAAATATCGCCAAAGGCTTCTGCGAATCCGCCAAAACCTTCAGCGCCCGGACCCCCGGGGCCGCGCATGTTGGGGTCCACACCGGCGTGACCATATTGGTCATAAGCGGCGCGTTTTTGCGGGTCCGAGATCATCTCGTAGGCCTCTTTGGCCTCTTTGAACTTCTCTTCGGCGGCTTTGGCAGCATCTCCCTGGTTGCGGTCAGGGTGGTGCTTCATCGCAAGTTTGCGATAAGCCTTCTTGATTTCTTCATCCGAGGCGTTCTTGGGAACGCCCAGGATTTCGTAAAAGTCTCTTTTGGACATGTTGATTCAGAACCCGGTTGGAACAGGAACGCCGCGCAGCTCCTCAGAGCAGTGCGCGGCGGCTCGGGTCAACGGGGGCTCGTTCAGCCCTTCTTGACTTCCTTGACTTCGGCATCCACGACGTTGTCATCGTCTGCTGGCTTGCCCGAAGTCGATGCAGAGGCGGCAGCAGCGTCCGCACCGCCGGCTGCCTGAGCAGCTTGTGCGGCCTGCGAGTCGGCGTACATCTTCTCGCCCAGCTTCTGGCTGGCCGCCATCAACGCGGTGGTCTTCTCTTCAATCGCAGCCTTGTCTTCGCCCTTGAGCGCTTCTTCCAGGCCCTTCACGGCAGCCGTGATCGCGTCTTTTTCGCCCGCATCCAGCTTGTCGCCGTGTTCTGTCAGGCTCTTGTTCACGCTGTGCACCGCGGCTTCGCCCTGGTTGCGGGCTTGCACCAGCTCGAGCTTCTTCTTGTCGTCGGCGGCGTTCAGCTCGGCGTCCTTCACCATCTGCTGGATTTCTTCTTCCGAAAGACCCGAGTTGGCCTTGATGGTGATCTTGTTTTCCTTGCCCGTGCCCTTGTCCTTGGCGCCCACATGCAAGATGCCGTTGGCGTCGATGTCGAACGACACTTCGATCTGTGGAACACCGCGTGCGGCTGGAGGAATGCCTTCAAGGTTGAACTCGCCCAGCAACTTGTTGCCCGACGCGATTTCACGCTCGCCCTGGAACACCTTGATGGTTACGGCAGGCTGGTTGTCGTCGGCCGTCGAATACGTCTGAGCAAACTTGGTCGGAATGGTCGTGTTCTTCTGGATCATCTTGGTCATGACACCGCCCAGGGTTTCGATACCCAGCGACAGCGGCGTCACGTCCAGCAGCAGCACGTCCTTGCGGTCACCTGACAACACCTGGCCTTGAATGGCGGCGCCCACGGCCACGGCTTCGTCGGGGTTCACGTCCTTGCGGGGTTCCTTGCCGAAGAATTCCTTGACCTTCTCTTGCACCTTGGGCATGCGGGTCATGCCGCCGACCAGGATCACGTCATGGATGTCGGAGACCGACACGCCCGCGTCCTTGATTGCCATGCGGCAAGGGGCAATCGTGCGTTCGATCAGTTCTTCGACCAGCGCTTCCAGCTTGGAGCGGGTGAGCTTGATGTTCAGGTGCTTCGGGCCTGACGCATCGGCCGTGATGTACGGCAGATTGATGTCGGTGGAGGCCGAGTTCGAGAGTTCGATCTTGGCCTTCTCCGCGGCTTCTTTCAGGCGCTGCAGAGCCAGAACGTCATTCTTGAGGTTGACGCCGGACTCTTTCTTGAACTCGTCAATGATGAAGTCGATGATGCGCTGGTCAAAGTCTTCGCCGCCCAGGAAGGTGTCGCCGTTGGTCGACAGCACTTCAAACTGCTTTTCACCGTCCACATCCGCGATTTCGATGATGGAAACGTCAAACGTGCCGCCACCCAGGTCATACACCGCAATCTTGCGGTCACCCTTTTCCTGTTTGTCCAGGCCAAAGGCCAAGGCTGCAGCGGTGGGCTCGTTGATGATGCGCTTGACATCGAGGCCAGCAATGCGGCCAGCGTCCTTGGTGGCCTGGCGCTGGGCGTCATTGAAGTACGCAGGCACGGTGATGACGGCTTCCGTCACGGGCTCGCCCAGGTAGTCTTCCGCGGTCTTCTTCATCTTGCGCAGGATGTCCGCAGACACCTGTTGCGCCGACAGCTTGTTGCCGCGCACTTCGATCCAGGCGTCGCCGTTGTCGGCTGCCACGATCTTGTAGGGCATCAGGTCGATGTCCTTTTGCACTTCTTTTTCGGTGAACTTGCGGCCGATCAGGCGCTTGACGGCATACAGCGTGTTACGGGGGTTGGTCACGGCCTGGCGCTTGGCCGAGGCGCCCACCAGAATCTCGCCGTCTTCCTGGTAAGCCACGATGGATGGCGTGGTACGCGCGCCTTCGCTGTTCTCGATCACGCGCGTCGTGTTGCCTTCCATGATGGACACGCAGCTGTTGGTGGTCCCGAGGTCAATGCCGATGATTCTTCCCATGATTTTTTCTCCGAATGCTTGATTGGTTTGGATGGCTAGTAACTTGTGGATAACTTGAGGTCTTCAAGTCATCCGTGCTGATTTATTTGAAGACTTGGTTACTTCGGGGCGGTGACGGTGACCAGCGCCGGGCGCAGCACGCGGTCGGCAATCACATATCCCTTTTGCAGCACGGCCACGACGGTGTTGGCTTCCTGCTCGGCTGGCACCACGCTGATAGCTTGGTGCTGGTGCGGGTCGAACTTGGCGCCCGCTTCGGGGTTGATGGCAATCACCTTGTTGCGCTCCAGGGCAGAAGTCAGCTGGCGCAGCGTGGCGTCAGCGCCTTCGCGCAATTGCTGCGGCGTGGCCTCCTTGATGGCCAGGGCTGCATCCAGGCTGTCGGCCACGGGCAGCAGGCTTTCTGCAAAGCTTTCGATGCCGAACTTGCGCGCCTTGGAGACTTCGTCTTCAGCGCGGCGACGGGCGTTTTCGGCTTCGGCCTTGGCGCGCAGAAACTGGTCGGCCAGATCGGCGCTTTTGGCCTTGAGCTCGGCCAGCTCGCCCTGCAGGCGCGCCAGCTCGTCGGAGGCGTGGGCAGCCATGGCGGCTTCTACTTCTTCGGGGGCGGGGGCATTCTGGGGTGCGGTGGTTTGGCTTTGATCTGACATGTCTTGGTCTGGAAGTAAATAAAACAGTACGCGCGGGAGTTGGGGGTGCTCCGGCATATATCAAGTCCTGCGCCAGGGGCATGCCTTGATGGGGTCCGCCTGAGACGCGCCTTGCTGTACCGAATGTCGGCGCAATCCCTGATTTTGCAAGGGGTTCACCCCTCGCGGCCTCCCGGTGGTCACTGAACTGCGGGGCTCAGGGCAAGGTCTTGGGGGGTCTAAGTGTACAAGCGGCCAAGGTCGGGCTATAATCGCAGGCTTTCCCTTGCCACACCGCACAACCCAAGAGGGTTGGGACGCAACGGGTGGTCTTACCCAAAAGGAGTATGCATGCGTCATTACGAAATCATTTTGTTGATCCATCCGGATCAAAGCGAACAAGTTCCAGCCATGCTGGAGCGCTACAAGGGCATGATCACCGCTGGCGGTGGCAAGGTGCACCGCGTAGAAGACTGGGGCCGCCGTCAACTGGCGTACCTGATCAACAAGTTGGCCAAAGCCCACTACCTGTGCGTGAACATCGAAGCCGACCAGGCCGTGATGGCTGAACTGGAGCACGCCTTCAAGTTCAACGACGCCGTGCTGCGCCACCTGACTGTTTTGAAGAAGAAGGCCGATGCCGGTCCGTCTTCGATGATGAAGACCGTCGAGCGCGAAGAAGCCCGCAAGGCCAGTCAAGCTGAATATGCAGCCGCTGGTGGCGAGCGCGGCGAGCGCCCAGACCGTGCCGAGCGCGCTGAGCGCACCGAGCGCTGATCCTTCTTCGTTGGAGTGGAGAACCGCGTAGTCTTGACCGCATGTATCGCAGAGGCTGAGTCCCTGCGTTACACACCTGCTGGATTACCTGCCATCGCGCTGCGACTCGAACACGAGTCCCAGCAAGACGAAGCAGGCCAGCCCCGTGAAGTCAAGGCCGCCATGAAGGCTGTTGCATTTGGTGCGATGGCCGAGCGTCTGGCCCGTCAGAACATCGGAAGTCTCTGGACTTTCAGTGGGTTTCTGGCAACACCGCGCAATGGCAAGAACGCAGTCCTTCATATCCAGGATATTCAACAAAATTAAATTGCAAGGGGTCCGCAATGGCCACGTTCAAGAAGTTCAACAAAGACAAGCGCCCAAAGCGCAACACCCAGTCCCTGCTGTTCAAGCGCAAGCGCTTTTGCCGCTTTACGGTGACCGGTGTTGAAGAAATCGACTACAAAGACGTCGACACGCTGCGCGATTTCATCGCCGAAAACGGCAAGATTATCCCCGCACGCCTGACCGGCACGCGCGCCATCTTCCAGCGTCAGCTGAACACTGCCATCAAGCGCGCTCGCTTCCTGGCCCTGGTGCCTTACAGCGACCAGCACAAGATCTAAGGAGCACAACCCATGCAAATCATCCTGCTCGACAAGGTTGTGAACCTCGGCAACCTCGGTGAAATCGTCAAAGTCAAAGACGGCTACGCGCGCAACTTCCTGATCCCTTCGGGCCGTGCACGCCGCGCTACCGAATCGGCCAAGGCCGAGTTCGAAGCCAAGCGCGTTGAACTCGAAAAGGCTGCAGCTGCCAAGCTGGCAGAAGCCCAAGCCCAAGGCGAAAAGCTGGCTGGCACCACCGTCAAGCTGACACAAAAGGCCGGCGTGGACGGACGTCTGTTTGGTTCTGTGACCAACCATGACATCGCTGAAGAGCTGAACAAGCAAGGCTACAAGCTGGCCAAGGCGCAAATTCGCCTGCCCAACGGTCCTATCAAGGTCGTTAGCGAAAGCACCGTGAGCGTTGCTCTGCACACCGATGTGGTGGTGGACGTGACCGTTTCGGTCTACGGCGAAACCGCCTGATTGCCCCGCACGTAAATCTCTTTACGTGCCCTGCAAGAAAGCCGCCCTCGGGCGGCTTTTGTCTTTGAGGGGTGGCAATCTGTACATGATTGCCCACCGGTTGCCCCAACCTTATCCACAGACTTGTGCGATGACGCCGCCCGCTGCGGGCGATAGCATGCCGAGTTAGCTCCCGAGGATTTCGATTCCATGTCTGCCGTTTTCCCTCCCCTTGAAGATGGCTTCACGCCCGTGCCGGACCGTGAGATCGCGCAGTTGCGCGTGCCGCCGCACTCCATCGAGGCCGAGTCGAGTGTGTTGGGCGGGCTGCTGCTGGACAACAACGCCTGGGACCGTGTGGGGGACCTGCTGGTAGAAAGCCATTTTTACCGCTACGAGCACCAGATGATCTACACGGCCATTGGCGCGCTGATCAACGCCAGCAAGCCGGCAGACGTGATCACCGTGTTCGAGAACCTGCAGAACCTGGGCAAAGCCCATGAGATGGGGGGGCTGGCCTACCTGAACACGCTGGCGCAGTATGTGCCCAGTGCCAGCAACATCCGCCGCTACGCGGAAATCGTGCGAGAGCGGGCCATTCTGCGCAAACTGGTCACGGCCAGCGATGAAATATCGACCAACGCCTTCAACCCCAAGGGCAAGACGGTGGAGCGCATTCTGGACGAGGCCGAGTCCAAGATTTTTGCCATTGGCGAAGAGGGCTCGCGCACCAAGCAGGGCTTTCAGTCGCTGGACACGCTGGTGATCGACCTGCTCGACCGCGTGCAAGAGATGGCTGACAACCCGGTGGATGTGACGGGCGTGCCCACCGGCTTTGCCGACCTGGACCGCATGACGTCCGGTCTGCAGGCGGGCGATATGGTGGTGCTGGCGGCCCGCCCGTCGATGGGTAAAACCGCGCTCGCCGTCAATATCGCCGAGCACGTGGCGCTCAACGAAGGGCTGCCGGTCGCCATCTTCTCGATGGAAATGGGCGCCGCCCAGTTGGCTGTGCGTAT
The DNA here is from genome assembly GCA_030692685.1 of Acidovorax sp. Taxonomy (GTDB): domain Bacteria; phylum Pseudomonadota; class Gammaproteobacteria; order Burkholderiales; family Burkholderiaceae_C; genus Acidovorax. The sequence goes on from JAUXZO010000049.1 coordinate 103,936, forward strand.
CGTGGGCTCCATCGGCCGCGTGAACCAGGGCAACCTGCGCACCGGCAAGCTCACGGACGATGAGTGGCCACGGCTGACCGAAGCCATCGAAAAGCTGCGCACCGTCTCACTGCACATTGATGAAACTCCGGGCCTGACGCCCGGCGAGCTGCGCGCCAATGCCCGGCGCCTGGCGCGCCAGTGCGGCAAGCTGGGACTGATCGTGGTGGACTATTTGCAGCTGATGAGCGGCTCGGGCTCGGCGGCCAGTTCTGACAATCGCGCGACCGAACTGGGCGAGATTTCGCGCGGTTTGAAGATGCTGGCCAAGGAGCTGCAGTGCCCGGTGATTGCGCTGTCGCAGCTTAACCGTTCGGTAGAGCAGCGCACCGACAAGCGACCCATGATGTCCGACCTGCGCGAATCCGGTGCCATCGAGCAGGATGCCGACATCATCATGTTCATCTACCGTGACGACTACTACAACAAGGACTCCAAGGAACCTAACGTTGCCGAGGTCATCATTGGCAAGCAGCGTAACGGTCCGACCGGCACGATCAAGCTCTTCTTCCAGAAAAATCAGACACGGTTCGAGAACCTGGCGATGGGTTCGGGCGACGATTTTTAATGAAAATAGCTGCTAGCGCTTACTGGATAAGCGCTAGCAGCTATTGAATTGGGAGTGCCTGTCGGTTGTTTGTGATCAGGGCTGGCGCAGTACCCACACAAGAACTCCAGCGACCACGAGGCCCAGGACCACCAGGGCACGGCCCAGCCGTTGGTTACGCAGGCGCAAGGCTTCGACTGCACGGATCACCACGGCATTTTGTTCTGCCAGCGACTGGATCAATGCGGCGGAGTCCTGCTGCTCTTGCTCCAGTTGCGCCACACGCTCGCGCAGGTGCTGAAGTTGAGCGGTGACAGGGGTGGCCGGGCTGTCGCCCGCCCCGGTCAGGGTACCCGCCGCAGGCGCTGTGCCCGCGGCCCGCGTTTTCCCCATCAGTTTTTTGGCCGCTTGCAGGACCTGGGGCGTTGCCTCAATGACATCCCGCCAGGGCACGAGCTTGAGCGCCGTCATCCACAAAGCCATGGTCAAGCGCCTTTGGTCATAGCACTTCGCTGGCGAAGTCTGCCAGGCGCGACCGTTCGCCGCGCGCCAGCGTGATGTGTCCGCTGTGTGGCCAGCCCTTGAACCGGTCCACAGCGTAGGTCAGGCCCGAGGAGCCTTCGGTGAGGTACGGCGTGTCGATCTGCGCCAGATTGCCCATGCAGATGATCTTGGTGCCCGGGCCCGCGCGGGTGATCAGCGTTTTCATCTGCTTGGGCGTCAGGTTCTGCGCCTCGTCGATGATCACGTACTTGTTCAGGAAGGTGCGCCCGCGCATGAAGTTCATGCTCTTGATCTTGATGCGGCTGCGGATGAGTTCGTTGGTGGCCGCACGGCCCCATTCGCCCGCGTTGCCGCCATCGCCCTGGGCCAGAAACTCCAGGTTGTCGTCCAGCGCGCCCATCCAGGGGCCCATCTTTTCTTCTTCGGTGCCCGGCAGAAAACCGATGTCCTCGCCCACGCTCACGGTGGCGCGGGTCATGATGATCTCGGTGTAGCGGCGCTCGTCCAGCACCTGGGTGAGGCCTGCGGCCAGCGCCAGCAGGGTCTTGCCGGTCCCGGCCGTGCCGGTCAGCGTCACGAAGTCGATCTCCGGGTCCATGAGCAGGTTCATGGCGTAGTTCTGCTCGCGGTTTCGGGTGCTCACACCCCACACGGCATTTTTTGCGGAGCCGTAGTCCTTGAGGGTCTGCAATACCGCCGTCTTTTCACGGATCTCGCTCACCCGCGCGAACAGGCTGGGCTCGCCGGGGGCCTCGAAGTACACAAACTGATTGATCATCAGTTGCGGCACGATGGGGCCACCGATGCGGTAGTAGGTATGCGCGCCGCTTTGCCAGCTCTCCACGTTCTTGCCGGTCTTGGCCCAGAAGTCTGGCGGCAGGGCCAGCACGCCGGCGTACAGCAGGTCGCCGTCTTCCAGCGTCTTGTCGTTCTGGTAGTCCTCGGCGTTCAAGCCCAGGGCGCGCGCCTTGACGCGCATGTTGATGTCCTTGGACACCAGCACCACTTCACGCCCTGTCGTGCGTGCTCCTCCTTCGGTACTCGGAGCGTGCAGCTTGCGCAGCGCTTCGACCACGCCCAGGATCTGGTTGTCCGCCTTGCCCGGGGGCAGGCTGGTGGGCAGGCTGTAGTCCAGCGGTGCGGTCTGGAAGTACAGGCAACCACCGGCAGCACGCTGACCCGTGGAGTCCAGCTTGAGGCCGCGGGCGATGTCGGCGCCGTTTACGCCCGCCAGCGCATCCAGGGTGCGGCTGGTCTGGCGTCCGTTGCGGGCGACCTCGGTCATGCCCTTCTTGTGGCCATCGAGCTCTTCCAGCACGATCATCGGCAGGAAGATGTCGTGCTCTTCAAACCGGAACAGGCTGGTGGGATCGTGCAGCAAGACATTGGTGTCCAGCACGAACAGCTTGGTCGGTCCTTGTGGGCGGCTGCGCTTGCTACGGGTAGTGGCTGGCGCCGCCGCCAAGGGGGCTGCCGCAGCGGGTACGGTTTCGGACTTGGCCGATGCGCGGCGGCTGGTGCCCCGGGCTGTGGGTGCTGGGGCCGGGGGCACGGCTTCGTTGCGGGTGCGGCCTGCGGGGGCGGTGACGGGCTCTGGCATGCGACCCCGCGTTTCCACCTGGATCAGTGGAGCAGCCGCGTTCGAGGCCGCAGGCGCTGAAGCGCGTGCGCGCCCTGTCGTGGCCTTGGCAGGGGCGGCTACGCCAACCACCGCTTCAGCTGTGGTGGCTGTCTGGGCAGCGCGGGGGCGGGCGGCCACATCGAAGGCTTCGGGTGCGAGGAGTGCGGCGCGTCGGCTGGGTGCTGGGGGCAGGGGCATAGTGGCAGGGCCTCGGTCAATGGTGATCAGAAAGCAAAAAGCCGCCTGGAGGCCAAGGCGGCTTTGGGGGAGGGGACAGGCGTTGCGGGAACCAGGTGCATCAATCCATTATGCCTATTCCGTGTGTCCGGCCCGGGCAAAACGGGATGTAGGGGCATGGCGTGTAGCGCCAATGCCCCAGTGCGCAGGTCAGGCCGCCTTTTTGAGGGCGTTGATGGACTTGACCGCCTTCAGGACGTCGTCTACGTGACCAGGCACCTTCAGACCACGCCATTCAGCGGCAAGCAGGCCATCGGGGCCGACCAGGAAGGTGCTGCGCTCAATGCCCTTGACCTTCTTGCCGTACATGATCTTGTTCTTGACTACACCGAACATGTGGCACATTTTTTCTTCGGTATCGGCGATGAGCTCGAAGGGAAGCTCGAGCTTTTCCTTGAACTCATCGTGCGACTTCATGTTGTCGCGGGACACGCCAAAGACCGCTGCGCCAGCCTTCACGAAGTCCTTGTACCTGTCGCGAAACTGCATGGCCTCCGTGGTACAGCCAGGTGTGTTGTCCTTGGGATAGAAGTAGAGAACCATAACTTGGCCAAGGTGCGAGGTGTTGGAGACCTTAAGTCCACCTGTCGCGTTGGCTTCAAATTCAGGGAGGGGTTTGTTGACAACGATCGCCATATCACTTCAATCTCTCAGGATGTAGTCGTTGATAAGCCGGGGGAGCGGATGTGTTATTGCTCTTGATGGTGCCCCCGACCGCAACCGTCGATTTTACCCTGAAATCGGTTCCTGGCCAAATGTAAGACAGTGTGTCCTCTGGGGGGCGGGGCACTTCATTCAGGCCGCACGCCCCGCGTAATCGTGCCAATGTGACACCTCTCCGAGGCATACAGAACGTGCCATCGCGGCATGCGCGGCATGCGCGGCAGGTTCGGCACTGCGGCATTGCGGCATTGCGGCATTGCGGCATTGCACTTCTGGAGCTCATGATTCCAAGATCAGCGCAGCCACCACGTTGCGGCCTTCGCTAGCCAGAATGTTGTAGGTGCGGCAGGCGGCGCCTGTGTCCATGGTTTCCAGCCCCAGCCGACGCGCGATGAGGGGGGCAAGCCACGCGGGTGGTGGAAAGCGGTTGCGGTTGCCGCTTCCAAAAATGACCAGTTCGGTCTCCAGCGCCGCAAGTTGGACAAAGTGCTCGGGCGTCAGGTCCTCAAACCGTGTGCACGGCCACGCCTGCCGCAGTCCGCCCGATCCAATGATGACGCTGTGGGTGATTCTGTCTGCATCGATACCGATCCAGCCGGGGCCATAGCCGTTGATGGTTTGTGCGCTGGATCGGTCGGGCTGGAATTTCATGGGCGTTGGGGTGGTTTGCGGGTGGCACCACGCCGGTGCACTGGCAGCGCGCAGGGCCTGGGCAGGCCCCGCACGGGACTAAGAGGCGCTTGTGATTTGTGGTCAAATTATAGGTTTCGCCAAGGTGCCAGCGGCTGTGGCTGCCACCTGACCCCACTGCACCTCTGCCTGCGCATGAAAACCGTCCAAAAATCCGCCAAGCTCGCCAACGTTTGCTACGACATCCGGGGGCCCATCATGGACGCGGCCAAGCAGATGGAGGAAGACGGCCACAAGATCATCAAGCTGAACATCGGCAACCTGGCTGTGTTCGGGTTTGACGCGCCGGAAGAGATTCAGCTCGACATGATCCGCAACCTGCCCAACTCGGCTGGTTATTCGGACAGCAAAGGCATCTTCGCCGCGCGCAAGGCGGTGATGCACGAGACGCAAAAACAGGGCATCAAGGGTGTGGTGCTGGATGACATCTACCTGGGCAACGGCGCCAGCGAGCTGATCGTGATGGCGACCAACGCACTTTTGGACAACGGCGACGAGCTGCTGCTGCCTTCGCCCGATTACCCGCTGTGGACCGCCGCTGCCAGCCTGTCGGGCGGCACCCCTGTGCACTACATCTGCGATGAAGCCAATGGCTGGATGCCCAATCTGGACGACATCCGCGCCAAGATCACGCCCCGTACCAAGGGCATCGTGGTCATCAACCCCAACAACCCCACGGGCGCGCTCTACTCAGACGATCTGCTCAAGGGCATCGTCGCCATTGCGCGCGAACACGGGCTGGTGATTTTTGCGGACGAGGTGTACGACAAGGTTTTGTACGACGGCGTCAAACACACGGCCATTGGGTCGTTGTCTGAAGACGTGCTCACGCTCACGTTCAACTCGCTGTCCAAAAGCTATCGCTCCTGTGGCTACCGCGCGGGGTGGATGGTGGTGTCGGGCGACAAGAAACCCGCCAAGGACTACATCGAGGGCCTCAACATGCTCTCGAACATGCGCCTGTGCGCCAACGTGCCCGGCCAGTGGGCGATCCAGACCGCGCTGGGTGGGCACCAAAGCATCAACGAATTGGTCGGGGATGGCGGGCGCCTGCGCAAGCAGCGTGACCTGGCCTACGAACTCATCACCGCGATCCCGGGCGTGACCTGCGTCAAGCCGCGCGCCGCGCTGTACATGTTTCCGCGCCTGGACCCGGCGGTGTACCCCATCGCGGACGACCAGCAGTTCTTTCTGGAGCTGCTGCAGGAGACCAAGGTCATGCTGGTCCAGGGCACCGGCTTCAACTGGGCGGCCCCGGACCACTTTCGCATCGTGTTTTTGCCCCATGAAGACGATTTGCGCGACGCCATTGGCCGGGTGGCGCGGTTCCTGGAGCAATACCGCAAGCGTGCACAAATGGCGGCGGCTGCCTGATCCGTGCGCTGGTGAACGCAGATACTCATATTTTTATAGCTGCTAGCGCTTGATGGATAAGCGCTAGAGCCCATTTTGACTGGTAAAACTCCCATGAAACCCATCCAAGTAGGCCTTCTGGGCATCGGCACTGTCGGCAGCGGCGTGTTCAACGTGCTGCAGCGCAACCAGGACGAGATCAGCCGCCGCGCTGGCCGGGGCATCCAGATCACCATGGTGGCCGATCTGGACGTAGAGCGCGCCAAAGCGGTAGTGGGCGCTGACATCCAGGTCGTCAACGACGCCCGCGCCATCCTCGCCAACCCCGACATCGACATCGTCATCGAACTCATCGGCGGCTACGGCATTGCCCGCGCGCTGGTGCTTGAGGCCATTGCGGCGGGCAAACATGTGGTCACCGCCAACAAGGCGCTGCTGGCCGTGCATGGCACGGAGATTTTTGCGGCCGCGTCGGCCAAGGGCGTGATGGTGGCGTTTGAAGCTGCCGTGGCCGGTGGCATCCCCATCATCAAGGCGCTGCGCGAAGGCCTCACGGCCAACCGCATCCAGTGGATCGCCGGCATCATCAATGGCACCACGAACTTCATCCTGAGCGAGATGCGCAGCAAGGGCCTGGACTTTGACGTGGTGCTCAAGGAAGCGCAGCGCCTGGGCTACGCCGAAGCCGACCCCACCTTCGACATCGAAGGCGTGGACGCGGCCCACAAGGTCACGCTGATGAGCGCCATCGCATTTGGCATCCCGGTGCAGTTCGACAAGGCCTATGTCGAAGGCATCACCAAGCTGGGTGCGGCCGACATCAAGTACGCCGAACAACTGGGCTACCGCATCAAGCTGCTGGGCATCACCAAGCGCGCCGAACGATTCGATGCCGACGGCAAGTCCGTCGGGGGGATAGAGCTGCGCGTGCACCCCAGCCTGGTGCCGACCAAACGCCTGATCGCCAATGTCGAAGGCGCCATGAACGCCGTGGTGGTGCAGGGCGATGCCGTCGGCACCACGCTGTACTACGGCAAGGGCGCGGGCAGCGAGCCCACCGCCAGCGCCGTGATCGCCGATCTGGTGGACATCGCCCGCCTGCACACGGCCGACCCTGAGCACCGCGTGCCGCATCTGGCCTTCCAGGCCAACACACTCACCGACGCCATGGACACACTGCCTGTGCTGCCCATGAGCGAAGTGGTCACCAGCTATTACCTGCGCCTGCGCGTGGCCGACCAGGCCGGTGTGTTGGCCAAGGTCACGGGCCTGCTGGCCGAGGCCGGCATCAGCATCGACGCCGTGCTGCAGCGCGAGGCCGACGAGGTGGGGGGTGAGGGATCGACGCAAACCGACCTCATCATTCTGACCCACGACACCCGCGAAGGCACGATGGATGCCGTCATCGCCCAGATGCAGGCCTTGCCCACGGTGCTGGCCGCCATCACGCGCATCCGCAAGGAAGAGCTGAACTGACCCGCTTGCCCAGCGCCATGCACCCGCCTCGCCATGCCCACGCTGGTTGCCGCGCTCACTTTGGTGGCGCTGCTCAAGCTGTCGATGGTCGATTTGCCGCGCTGGCATCTGGCGTTCTGGTTCGGCGTGCTGGTCACGCTGGCGCTGTTCGGCTCCATGTCGCGTTCGCAGGCCATCCTCAACGGGGTGGGCAGCTTTATGGCGGCGTGGCTGTATTTTGTGCTGCTGGACCACACCGACAACACGCAGGACCGCGCACTGCACTGGCTCATCCTGATTGGCGGTTTTGTACTGCTGATCGCCTCGCGTCTCTACATTGATATCCGTGTCTACGGCATCAGTTTTTAGCCTGCAAAAGACATTCAAAGATACCGACGGGAACCTCCATGAAATACCTCAGCACCCGCGGTCATGCCGACCGCAAACAGTTTTGCGACATCCTGCTCGAAGGCCTGGCGCCCGATGGCGGCCTGTACATGCCCGAGCACTACCCCAAGGTGACGGGCGCCATGCTCACGCGCCTGCGCAAGGCGTACCACGAGCAGGGCTACGCCGAGCTGGCGTTTCAGATCCTGTCGCTGTACATCGACGACATCCCGGCTGCTGACCTGAAGGCCCTGTGCGCCAAGACGTACACCGCCGAGGTGTTTGGCACCGGCGAGATCGTGCCCCTGCGCCACCTCGAAGACGGCCTGTGGCTCGAAGCCCTGTCCAACGGCCCCACGCTGGCCTTCAAGGACATGGCCATGCAGTTGCTGGGCAACCTGTTCGAGTACGAACTCAAGCGCCGTGGCGAGCAACTCAACATCCTGGGCGCCACCAGCGGCGACACCGGCAGCGCCGCCGAATACGCCATGCGTGGCAAAGAGAACGTGCGCGTCTTCATGACCAGCCCGCACGGCCGCATGAGCGCCTTTCAGCAGGCGCAGATGTTCAGCCTGCAGGACGAGAACATCCACAACATCGCCATCGAAGGCGTGTTTGACGATTGCCAGGACATCGTCAAGGCTGTCAGCAATGACCTCGACTTCAAGCGCAAGTACAAGATCGGCACCGTCAACTCGATCAACTGGGCGCGTCTGCTCGCGCAGGTGGTCTACTACTTTGCGGGCTATATCCAGGCCACAGAAACCAACGACCAGAAGGTCAGTTTCACGGTGCCCAGCGGCAACTTCGGCAACGTGTGCGCGGGCCATGTGGCGCGCATGATGGGTCTGCCCATCGCCAAACTGGTGGTGGCCACCAACGAGAACGATGTGCTGGACGAGTTCTTTCGCACCGGCGCCTACCGCGTGCGCGCTGCTGCCGACACCCACGAGACGTCCAGCCCCTCGATGGACATCAGCAAGGCCAGCAACTTCGAACGGTTCGTTTTTGACCTGCTGGGCCGCAACGGCCAGCGCACCAAGGCCTTGTTCAGCGCCGCACTGCAAACCTATGGCCGGTTCGATTTGAGCGCCGACCCCTTGTTTGCCGACGCCGCCAAGAAATACGGTTTTGAAAGTGGCAAGAGCACGCATGCAGACCGCCTGGCCACCATCAGGGACAACTTTGAGCGCCACGGCCTCACCATCGACACCCACACCGCCGATGGCGTGAAGGTGGCCCGCGAGCACCACAAGGACGCCAAGGTGCCCATGATCGTGCTGGAGACGGCGCTGCCCATCAAGTTCGCGGAAACCATCGTCGAAGCCCTGGGCCACGCGCCTGAACGCCCCGAGAAGTTTGCTGGCATCGAAGACCTGCCCAAGCGCGTGCACCTGATGCCTGCCGATGTTGAATTGGTGAAGGCCTACATCGAGCGCCACTGCGACCCTGCCGTGGCGGGATAGTGCGCTCAGGTGCTGTGCGATTGAATTATCGATAAAAAATGCCCCTGGCGCTTATCTGATAAGCGCTAGCAGCTATAAAAGCAATAGCTACCCAAGGAGCAATGGATGAAAGTTGTCGGTTTTGCGGGCTTTTCCGGCAGTGGCAAGACCACGCTGGTCGAGCAGTTGATCCCCGAGCTGCGGCTCAGGGGCTTGCGTGTGTCGGTGGTCAAACATGCCCACCACAGTTTCGACATTGACCACCCCGGCAAAGACACCTACCGGCACCGTGAGGCCGGGGCTTTTGAAGTGGTGGCCGCGTCCGACAAGCGCCTGATGCTGGTGCGCGAGTTCGAGCAGCCCGCCACACTCAGCGTGCACCATCTGCTGGCTGAGCTGTATCAGGGCGTGGACTGGGTACTGGTAGAGGGCTTCAAGGACAGCGACCTGCTCAAGGTCGAAGTGTGGCGCGCGCCCGAGCCCGGACAGGTGGCCAAGCCCGTGCGCTACCCCGACGACGACTTTGTGGCGGCCGTGGCCACCGACGCACCCCAGGGTCTGCCAGTGCCCACCCAGTTGCCGTTGCTCGACCTGAACGCGCCGTCTGAGGTGGTGGACTGGCTGATCCAGTACGAACACCGCTTTGAATACAACTGGGAGCTGCACGGGGGCCTGCTGCCATGCGCCCCCCAATGAAGCCGTTGAAACCGCTGGACGAAGCGCTGGCTGACCTGTTGGCCAAAGCCGTGCCATTGCACGGTGCCGATACCGTCACCACGTTTGACGCAGACGGCCGGGTGCTGGCGCAAAACTGCATTTCGGCGCTGCAGGTGCCACCGCAGGACAACAGCTCCATGGACGGTTACGCCGTGCGCGGCGCCGATGTGGCCGAGGCGGGTGTGGTGCTGCCAGTGTCGCAGCGCATTGCGGCGGGTAGCGCGGGCGACCCGCTGCTGCCGGGCACCGCCGCCCGCATCTTCACCGGCGCGCCTGTGCCTGCGGGCGCCGATGCGATCCTGATGCAGGAAGACTGTGAGGCCCTGGCCGGTGCCGCCGATGGCGGTGGCCTGGGCCAGGTGCGCATCAACGCCGTGCCCAAGCTGGGCCAGTGGATTCGCAACGCAGGAGAGGACATCACCCGTGGGTCGGTGGTGTTGTCGGCGGGCACACGCCTAACCCCGGCAGAGCTGGGCCTGGCCGCCAGCATCGGCTTGCACCAGCTGCAGGTGGCGCGCCGCCCGCGCGTGGCGCTGTTCTCCACAGGCGATGAACTCGTCATGCCCGGCGAGGTGCCTCCCGAGCAGATGCGCCCCGGGGCCATCTACAACAGCAACCGATTTTTCCTGCGCGCCATGCTGTTGCGTCTGGGGTGCGAGGTGACGGATTTCGGCATCGTGCCCGACCGGCGGGACGCCACCATCGACGCATTGCGCACCGCCAGCGCGGCGCACGACCTCATCCTGACCAGCGGCGGTGTGAGCGTGGGCGAAGAAGATCACATCAAGCCCGCCGTCGAGACGCTGGGAAGCCTGGACCTGTGGCAGATCGCCATGAAGCCCGGTAAACCGTTTGCCTATGGGCAGATTCCGCGTGATGGTGGTGCCGCGCACTTCATGGGCCTGCCGGGCAACCCGGTGTCGAGCTTTCTGACCTTTGCGCTGCTGGTGCGCCCGTTTGTGCTGCGGCTGCAGGGCGTGGTGGATGTTGCTCCTCAATCCATCGCTGCCCGCGCTGATTTCATTTGGCCCAAGGCCGATAAACGCCGCGAATTTTTGCGCGTGCGGCACAACTCTGCAGGCGGGCTGGACCTGTTCGACAACCAGAGTTCGGGCGTGTTGACGTCTGCTGCCTGGGGCGATGGCGTGGTGGACAACCCGGCAGGCCAGACCATCGCAGCAGGCGATACGGTCCGATTTGTTGCGTTTTCGGAGTTGTTGTCATGAAGGTCAGCGTACGCTACTTCGCCTCGATCCGCGAGGCCATCGGCCAAGGCACCGAAGCCGTCGAGACCTCGGCCGCCACGCTGGGCGCGCTGCGGGACGAACTCATCGCACGCGGCGGCGCCCATGCCAGCAGCCTCGCGCGCGGCCGGGCTGTGCGCATGGCACTCAACCAGACCTTGAGCGATGAATCTGCCACCCTGGCCGATGGGGCTGAGGTGGCGTTTTTTCCGCCAGTTACAGGCGGTTGAGGCTTCATCTGCCGGTAGATCGGTCATCAGTACCCTTCGCCTTCCCGCAGGCGCTGCTCAGCCAGCAGATGCAAGTAAACCTCTAAGTTGGTGTACCCCGGCATGCCCAGCAAGGGCATTGCCAGCTGGGTGCCATTGTGGTCTTGTCCCTGTGGGTTCAGACCGTGAGCGGTCTCCCAGGCGTCCGGCATGCCGTCGCCATCGTCGTCTTGCGGGGCTGCGGGGGGCTGGGCGCCAGGGCCCCAGGGCAGTGCGCTGCCATCGCCAGCGGGGTTCACATCGCGGGGCGCCAGCGTAATCTCTCGCCGCTCCACCGCCTGCATCAGGCGCTTGTCCATGGGGTCGCGGGGGAAGGCTCCTGCATTGAGCACGCCCAGAGCGGGCAAATCCGCCGCCCGTGCGTAACCCATTCCCGGGAAATCGTGCCGTTGCGGTACTGCAAAAGTAGGCGCAGTGTTGCTTCGAGGTACATCGGGATAGTCGTTGCAGCAGTACACGAGGCCGTAGTCGCTGTGGTGGGGGTACAGGTTGATCTGGTTGCCGCTGAACCAAGTAGTGGTGCGTGGCAGCGCCCCCAGGGGGGTGGCGATGTGCACCATCCCAAAGCGCATCGGTTCGGGCTGTGCAGCGTTGCGGGCTACGGCATAGTTCTGGGCGAAATTCAGTCGGTAATAAATGGGCTGGCCGCTGTCTGACGCCGATATCGTGGTGTTGTTGATGTCCACAAAATAGCCCATGTCCCAGTACAGGTTGTTGGACAGCTCCACGTCCATCACCGAACTGCCCGCGGCAGCGCTTTCTCGCGAGAACTCGGGGTAGCGGCCCAGAATGCGGTTGAACACGTTGTTGTGCAGGGCAAGCCGCGTCAGTTCGTACCCCTGGCTGGGGTTGCTGTAGTTGATCAGCACGCCACCGCGGTCTGCATGGTCGCCCACGGTCTCTGCAATGAGGGTGTTCTGCACCGTGATGTCCTGCGCGTATGAAATCTCCATGGCCTCGTCGGTAGCGCCGCCGATGGAGACATGGTCCACGATGGCGCGGCGTGTGTAGCGCAGGCGCAGTCCGTCGTCGTGCCGAGCATCAGGCCGTATGCGAACATGCCGCAGGATCCAGTTGTCGGCCTTGCGCGCGGTCGCCGCGCACTCCACGCGCTGGTCGCAAAAAGGTTCTTCCGTGGTGTGCAGCTGCCGAATGGTGATGCCTCCTGGCGACGTCTGCCCGGCAATCGTCACATCCCCCCGCGTCAGATGAATAGCCGCATCGATCAGGCCGCTGACGGCAAACACCACCGTGCGCGGGCCTTCCTCGTCAAGTGCCGCTTGCAGCGAGCCAGGGCCGTTGGCATTGAGATTGGTCACCGTGATCACCCGCCCACCGCGTCCCCCCGTAGCCTGCGCCCCAAAGCTGGCCGCGCCCGGAAAGGCCAGGGGCTCAGCCTCGTAGCCCGAGCCGACTGCCAGCACTTCAAAATCCGCGCCTTCAATGCGCACCCCGGAGTACGCGCGCCCCTGATACACCACATTGGGCAAGTGCAGAACCCCTGTGGTTTCGTTGAAATTGAAGGTGTTGGCCCGTGCATCGCCCAGCAAAATCACGGGCATGGCGCGCATTTTGAACAGCAAATCTCGGTAGCGCACCGTCTTGCCCACCAGACCCAGGTCCGTGATGAACAACTCGTCGTTGCTCACGTTGTAAGACGCGCTGCCAGCCATCAAAGGGCTGGTGCAGCACAGGGCGGCGGCCAATGCAAGTGAACGCAGCATGGTGACTCCTGGAGACTCCCCGCGGGTGGTCCCGCGGGCGGCGAAATCAGAATACTTCCAGTCGGGCGTTTTGACATCAGGGTTTGACGGGGGATTGCGAACGGAGATGCGCAGCCCCTCCGTCGGTCATCCTGTCTAGCGCTTTCCTATCGGCTGGAGTTTTCCGTTGGTGCGCCCAACGTGACCCGCAGGCGCTGCTCCAGCGCCTTTGACGCGGGCATCATCGGCGCCCGCAGTTCGTTGCGCATCCAGCCCGCCTGCGCCAGCACGGCCTTGAGGGGGGCTGGGTTGGGCTCGGCAAAACAGGCCTCCACCCACGGCTGCAGTGCCTGCCACACGCGGCGGGCCTCGGGCAGGTTGCCCGCGCGCATCCAATCCATCAGCTCCACAAAACGGGGTGCCTGCCAATGCGCGCAGGCCGAAATGGCGCCGGTGCCGCCGAGTGCGAGCGTATTGAATATCTGCGCGTCCTCGCCCGTCAGCACCTGCAGGCGACCATCCGCAATCAGGGCCTGCGTCTTGCTGGTGTTGCCACCGCAGTCCTTGACCGCCTGAATGCGCGGGTGGGTGGCCAGTGCCAACAGCGTTTCGGTGGTGAGTGTGGCGCCGGTGCGGTACGGAATGTCATACAGGACAACGGGCACTGTGCTGGCGTCGGCGATGGCGCGAAACCAGTGCAACAAGCCCTCTTGGGAGGGGCGAATGTAGGGGGGCGCAGACACCAGAATGCCCGCCAGCGGAAGTTCTGCCAAGGCCCGCACTTGCGCCAGCACCTCGCCCTGGTGGTAGCCCGACACGCCCATCACCACCGGCAAGCCTTGGGCGGCTTCGAGCACTGTGTGCAGCACCTGCAACTGCTCGGCCTTGTCGAGCGCGGCCGCCTCGCCCGTAGAGCCGCAGGCAACAAACCCTGAGACACCGTCGGCACGCAGCCGGGCGGTCAGCGCGGACAGGGCGGGGTGGTCCACCGCGCCATCCTTGAACGGTGTGACGAGGGCGATCCAGAGCCCGTTGAACGGGGATTGATCAGACGGCGCGGCTACAGCGCAATCTGCGGTGGCATTCGTTGGCGTGGGCATACAAGGCATCCTTTGAAGGTTCGACCAAGGGAAGAACCGCCCTGAGGAGCGCACGGAATACCGGGAAGGAAAAAGAAGGGGGAGATTTTCTGCCAGGGGGTTCCGTCGCTCATCTGGACGGAACCACAGCTCCGGTCAGACGAGCTTTGGTTTTTTGGCTTTGACCACGCACTGCAAGGCCACCGCAAAAGCAGTGGTCATGGCAAAGAGGCTGTGCGTGGGCATGGGGCGCAGTATAGCCAAGCGTTGCAGTCTACAAAAGCGCGGTTCAGCCGGCTGGCGGTGGCGGTGGCTGTGGCGCGTCATCTGCAGGCTCGGGCTGCGGCGCTGCCAGCGCGGGGCATTGCCACGAAAGCAGCTCGGCCAGGCGGGTGACGATCCAGGTCGCTTCGGCCACGGAGACACCCGATTCCGGGGTGCACAGCCCCGCATGGATGCGACTGAGGATCTCGGATTCTGATGGCGCCTGCACGTGGTACAGCGTCTGCGCATGTTCCACCAGATGGCCTGCCAGGTCTTCGCACAGCTCGTAGCGGGTACGCACGGCATCAGCGCGTTCGATCAGGCGGCCCCGGGCGTCGCTGTACACCGCCATGAAAGAAGGCGGCACGTGGATCTGGTTGTCGTCTTCCACGGGCACCGTTCAGTCGGGGGTAAAAAGTCGCTCGAACCTGGTCTGGTCGGCTGGAAGCTCAAACGTCACCACCTGGCCCATTTTCATGTCCGACAGGCGGCAGGCTCCAAACAGCGTCGTTTTGCCCGCCAGCTCCATCACATCGAGGTCGATGATGGCGTAGGGGTGGGGCACGAAGACCTGGTGCGCAAACACGTCGCGGACCGTGTTGCGCGGGGACGGATAAAGCTTGTAAAGAGCGGTTTGTATGGTTTGTGTGGCCATGTGCGGTGCTGGGGGCGGTTCAAAGGGGGCTGCAGTGCGGGTACAGTGCGGGCGAATCGTACAGACAAACCTTTTACCTAATTTATGGCACGAAACAAAAGTGAATGGCCGGCCAAAGTGCTGGCGCTGGTGCGGGGCGGCAATGTGGATGCCGCCATCGCCCAGATCAAGGTGGCGCCCACCGTCAGTGATGTCACCCGCCTGCAGACCCTGCTGGCCCAATTGCCGCCGTCGCCTTCGCTGGTCCAGCTGCGCAAGGTGGTCGAAGAGGAGCGTGCCTTGCTGGCGGCACCCCGCCTGCACCGGTCGCCCTGATTTCGCATCGTCGTTTTTGCCATCCGCCCTGTAGAGAGTCTTCGCCATGACCTTGCCCCGCGTTTCCATCCAGACCGAGGACTTCGACCTGTCCGCTGAGATCGCCGCCCTGCGCCGCGAGAACAAGGGTGTGGGCGCCGTGTGCAGCTTTGTTGGCACGGTGCGCGACAGGAATGCCGCCCCCACGCTCGGCACTGCCGTGTCCTCGCTGCCCCCCGAGGGGGCACTTGCGCCTTTGGGCGGCCGGGCAGCGCAAGACGGCGACCAAGTCTCGTCCATGGAGCTGGAGCACTACCCCGGCATGACTGAGAAATCCATCGAGGCCATGGTGGACGAGGCGCTCCAGCGCTTCGATATTTTTGGCGTCCGTGTGATCCACCGCGTGGGGCTGCTACAGCCGCTCGACCAGATCGTGCTGGTCGCCGTCACCAGCGCCCACCGGGGCCAGAGTTTTCAGGCCTGCGAGTTCTTGATGGACTACCTCAAGACCCAGGCGCCGTTCTGGAAGAAGGAAGAAACCGCCCAGGGCGCCCGCTGGGTGGATGCGCGGGTGAGTGACGACGCGGCGCTGGCGCGCTGGGGCATCACGGCAAGCAATGCCTGATGGTGGGGTCGTTGTCCGATACAACGGGAAATTTGAATGAAATTGGCCTCTAGCGCTTATTGTTAAAGCGCTAGCAGCTATGAAAATAGTAGTAATGGGTGTTGCAGTGCCTGGGTGATTCACTGACGCAGGTCAATGGTTGGGCCGCAGTACTGTCTTGAAATCAGGCAGAAACTGCCCCACGTGCTCTGCAATTCGGAGGACATCCACCCATGCGTCTCGACAAATTCACCACCAAGTTCCAGGAAGCCCTGAGCGATGCCCAAACCATCGCGCTTGGCAATGACCACGCCTACATCGAGCCCGTGCACATGCTCGTGGCCATGCTCAAGCAGGATGACGGCCCCAAGGCGCTGCTGCAGCGTGCGGGCGCCAATGTGCCCGGGCTGTTGACGGCCGCTGAGGCCGCCGTCAAGCGCCTGCCCCAGGTCACGGGGCAAGACCAAGTGCAGGGCGGACCCGAACTGGGCCGCGTGCTGCAGGCCACCGAAAAAGAGGCCATCAAGCGCGGCGACCAGTTCATCGCCAGCGAGCTGTTTTTGCTGGCCGTGATCGACAGCAAGGGCGAGGCCTCCAAGATCGCCAAGGACAACGGCCTCACGCGCAAGAGCCTGGAGGCTGCGATTGAAACCGTGCGCGGCGGCCAGAAGATGGACAGCGCCGAGGCCGAAGGCCAGCGCGGCGCCCTGGCCAAATATTGCATGGACCTGACCGAGCGCGCCCGCATGGGCAAACTCGACCCGGTGATCGGCCGCGATGATGAAATCCGCCGCGCCATCCAGGTGCTGCAGCGTCGCACCAAGAACAACCCCGTGCTGATTGGCGAGCCCGGCGTAGGCAAGACCGCCATTGTCGAGGGCCTGGCCCAGCGCATCGTGGCGGGCGAGGTGCCCGAGTCGCTCAAGGGCAAGCGCGTGTTGTCGCTGGACATGGCAGCCTTGTTGGCTGGTGCCAAGTTCCGGGGCGAGTTTGAAGAGCGCCTGAAAGCCGTGCTCAACGAGCTGGCCAAGGACGAAGGCCAGACCATCGTGTTCATCGACGAGCTGCACACCATGGTGGGCGCCGGCAAAGGCGAAGGTGCCATGGACGCAGGCAACATGCTAAAGCCCGCTTTGGCGCGGGGCGAGCTGCACTGCGTGGGCGCCACCACGCTCGACGAATACCGCAAGTACATCGAAAAAGATGCGGCGCTGGAGCGGCGCTTTCAGAAAATTTTGGTGGGCGAGCCCAGTGTGGAAGCCACCATCGCCATCCTGCGCGGCTTGCAAGAAAAGTACGAAGTGCACCATGGCGTGGACATCACCGACCCGGCCATCGTGGCTGCGGCCGAGTTGAGTCACCGCTACATCACCGACCGCTTCTTGCCCGACAAGGCGATCGATTTGATCGACGAGGCGGCGTCCAAGATCAAGATCGAGATGGACTCCAAACCCGAGGTGATGGACAAGCTGGACCGCCGCCTGATCCAGTTGCAGATCGAGCGCGAAGCCGTGCGCCGCGAAAAGGACGAGTCCTCGCAAAAGCGTTTTGCGTTGATCGAGGAAGAGATCGTCAAGCTGCAAAAGGAAATCGCCGACTACGACGAAATCTGGCAGGCTGAAAAGGCCCAGGCGCAGGGCAGCGCGCACGTGCGCGAGGCCATCGACAAGCTCAAGTTCCAGATCGAAGAGTTCACCCGAAAGGGCGACTTCAACAAGGTGGCCGAGCTGCAATACGGCAAGCTGCCTGACCTTGAAAAACAGCTGAAAGAAGCACAGGCCCAGGAGGATGGCAAAGACGGCGCCCCGGCCCCGCGCCGCCTGCTGCGCACGCAGGTCGGTGCAGAAGAAATCGCAGAGGTCGTGAGCCGCGCTACGGGCATCCCGGTGGCCAAGATGATGCAGGGCGAAAAAGACAAGCTCTTGCAGATGGAAACCAAACTGCACGACCGCGTGGTGGGTCAGGAAGAAGCGATCACGGCCGTGGCCAACGCCATCCGCCGCTCGCGCTCAGGCCTGTCGGACCCGAACCGGCCTACGGGCTCATTCCTGTTCCTCGGGCCCACGGGCGTGGGAAAGACTGAGTTGTGCAAGGCCTTGGCGGGCTTCTTGTTTGACAGCGAAGACCACCTGATTCGCATCGATATGAGCGAGTTCATGGAGAAGCACTCGGTGGCCCGCCTGATTGGCGCGCCGCCCGGTTACGTGGGCTACGAGGAGGGCGGCTACCTGACCGAGGCCGTGCGCCGCAAGCCCTACAGCGTGCTGCTGCTCGACGAGGTGGAAAAGGCGCACCCTGACGTGTTCAACGTGCTGCTGCAAGTGCTGGACGATGGCCGCCTGACCGATGGCCAGGGCCGCACCGTGGACTTCAAGAACACGGTGATCGTGATGACAAGCAACATCGGCTCGCACCTGATCCAGGCCATGGTGGGCCAGGACACCGACGACATCAAGGAAGCGGTGTGGGGGGAACTCAAG
>JAUXZO010000057.1 GCA_030692685.1 Acidovorax sp.
ATAAGCCGCCTGGTCGCCGTGCGGGTGGTATTTGCCCAGCACATCGCCGACCACGCGCGCGCTTTTGACCGGCTTGGCGCCGCCGGTGCCCGAAAAGCCCAGCCCCATGCGCGCCATGGCGTACATGATGCGGCGCTGCACCGGCTTCTGGCCGTCGCAGACATCTGGCAGGGCCCGGCCCTTGACCACGCTGAGCGCGTATTCGAGGTAGGCGCGCTGGGCATAAGCGGCCAGCGATTCCTGGTCGGGCAGGTCCGGGCTTGCAGGCGGAGGCGGTGTGAAAAGATCGTCCATCGTTGTCAGGGGTATCGCAGGTCAATAAAACGGGGGGAAAGGATAAAGCCCGGCCGACGTGCGGTCAGTCGTTCAAAATGTGCTGTTGTCCGAGGTGTTTTGCGGTCGGCGAATCTGCCCGTTCGTAAACAACAGGATGTTGCGCGAGCGGTGCGTGTCGGGCCAGGCGCCGAAATGGCCGAGCAGGCCGCGCAACCAGTTCTGCGCTGCGGCCACATCTTGCAGGGGCGGCACCTTCAGGCCGGTGGCAATCACGCGGAACTGCAGCGACACGCCGGGCATGAAGTCGCTTTCGATGCGCAGGCCGCTGACCAGCAAGCGCGTGGCCAGCGAATCCACCTGCCCGTCGTCTTCCAGGTCCTGGGCCACCACCGCAAACAGCTGCTCGGTAATGCGCGCCGCGGTGTCGCTGTCACTGATGGCGCGGCGTATGCGGTTGGCCGCTTCGAGAATGAGCTTCTCCTTGGCGTCAGCGCCCAGCTCGTTGACCAGCCCCGCAAAGTTGTGGATGGCAATCAGGTACAGCGCGCCGCCGTGTTTGACCTTCTGGGCGCGGTTGATGGCCGGCCGCAGCCGGTCGATCAGCACCCCCAGACTGGACAGACCGGTCAGCGGATCGGTCACCTTGGCGGCCAGGCCGCGCAGGCGCCCTTCGTTGAGCAGGCGGCTGCGCCAGACCAGGGCCAGATAGGTGGGCGGCCCCTGCACCAGCAGCAGCATGGCCACGGGCCAGTAGTTGGCCCTGGAATCCATGCTGCCCAGCAGGAACAGTACGGCAAGCACCGTGCCAGCCACATGCCCCAGCAGCAACCACCACTTCCAGGGCCCCGAAATGCGCCATGCCGGCAGGCACAGCAGCAGCCACGACAGCAGCAGCAAGGCGCCCAGCCCGTAACTGCTGGCGAGAACGGCGAAGGGTGAGTCGTCTACCAGTCGCAGCCCCGCCAGAGCCAGCGCGACCAACACCGTGGCGGCCATGAAAGCCTTGTCGGCCGCACCGGTCGTGCGCTTTCGCAGCAGCCAGGTGTGCAGCCCGGCAACAGCGGTCGGCCCCAGGATCAGCAGTACGGCTTGAACATGCTGAACGGGCCACGCCATCTGGTGTCCGGCCAGCAACACCAGGTTGGTCATCACCAGGTAGCCGCCCAGCGCAAACAGCGTGGGTTCGTCATAGGCATAGGCAATGATCAGGCTCAGCAGCATGACCAGTCCCAGCACGCCAACGGCGATACCGAGAACAAAGGTATCGGGGTTGAAGACCGGACTCACTGCGGCCCTAGTCCCGCTCGATCCGGAATTCTGGCGCGACCGGGGTCTGCACCACCAGCGTGGGCAGCTGGTTGCCACGCCCCTGGGCGCCGCCCGCCGGCTGGCCGCGCGCGCCGCCCATCATTTCCATGCGGACCCGGCCCGTACGGCGCGCGTCACTGACTATGCTGGGTGGCTTCAGGTGCGCATACAGCTGCATCACTGTCTTGACGTAGTTTTTCGTCTCGGGATAGTTCGGAATGCGGTTGCCGGCGCGCTGCACCGCGCCTTCGCCTGCGTTGTAGGCTGCCACCGCCAGTTCGAGTTGCCCCGGAAACATGTCGATCAGGTAGCGCAGGTGGCGCGAACCGGCGCGGATGTTGGTCTTGGGGTCGGTCAGCTTCTTTTCGATCGGTGAGTTCTTGTCCGTCCTGACGCCGTACTGTTGGGCCGTCGGCGGCATCAGCTGCATCAGACCCACTGCGCCCTTGGGCGACACCGCGTGCGTATTAAAGCCCGACTCGGTGGCAATCAGCGCCTGCAGCAGCGCATAGTCGATGTCATGCGCCGCGGAGGCCTCGCGCAGTAGGTGTTTGACCGCCTTGTAATTGGGCGAAACGTCGAAAAAGGCCAGCAGTCTGGGCGGCGCGCCCGTGGCGCCGGGATTGTAGGGGGGCAGGCCGCGGTTGCCGCGACTGGTGTCAAAGGTCTCGCCGCTGCGGAAAAAAAGCTGGTAGCGCTCGTCCAGCCGCTCCGCAGAAAAATGTGCCACGCCAGCGCTGTCAACATAACCCCAGACATCGGCGCGGGCCGGCGCGGCAAGCAGGAGCGCCACCGCAAGCATCAAAAATGATAGCTGCTTGCACCCACCCGATAAGGGCTGAAGCCACTTTTTATGCATGAACATGGCCCTGCCGGTGCCGTCGCATCGTTGTTTTCATGTCTGCCTCAAATGTCGATTTCCACGGTGTCCCCGTGGAGTTCCATCAGTTCGCGCCGCGCAGCGGCTTCGCCCTTGCCCATCAGTTTGGTCACAAGGGATTCGGTCTGGGCGAAATCCAGCTTGCCCAGCTGCACCGGCAAAAGCCGGCGTGTATCTGGATTGAGTGTGGTTTCCCACAATTGTTCCGCATTCATTTCGCCCAGACCCTTGAAGCGGCTGATCGCCCACGCGCCTTCTCGTACGCCTTCCTTGCGCAACTTGTCGAGAATGGCCAGCAATTCGCCCTCGTCCAGAGCATACGCCTTGGAAGCCGGCTTTTTGCCACGCGCCGGCGCATCGACCCGGAACAACGGCGGCCTGGCCACAAACACATGACCGGCTTCTATCAGTTTGGGGAAATGCCGGAAAAACAGGGTCAGCAGCAGCACCTGGATGTGTGAACCGTCCACGTCGGCGTCCGACAGGATGCAGACCTTGCCATAACGCAGGCCGCTCAGGTCGGGCGTGTCGTTGGGGCCGTGCGGATCGACACCGATGGCCACTGCAATGTCATGGATCTCGGTGTTGGCAAACAGCCGGTCGCGCTCGACCTCCCAGGTATTGAGCACCTTGCCGCGCAGCGGCAGGATGGCCTGGCTCTCCTTGTCGCGGCCCATCTTGGCGCTGCCACCGGCGGAGTCGCCCTCGACCAGAAACACCTCGTTGTGGGCCAGATCGCGGCTTTCGCAATCGGTCAGTTTGCCGGGCAACACCGCCACGCCCGAGCCCTTGCGCTTTTCAATCTTCTGGCCAGCCTTTTGCCGGCTTTGCGCGGCCTTGATGGCGAGTTCAGCGAGCTTTTTGCCGTAATCCACGTGCTGGTTCAGCCACAGTTCCAAGGTCGGGCGCACAAAGCTGGAGACCAGCCGCACCGCATCGCGCGAATTGAGGCGTTCCTTGATCTGGCCCTGGAACTGCGGGTCCAGCACCTTGGCGCTGAGCACATAACTGGCACGCGCAAACACGTCCTCGGGCAGCAGCTTCACGCCCTTGGGCAGCAGCGAGTGCAGATCGACAAAACTCTTGACCGCCTGGAACACACCGTCGCGCAGGCCGCTTTCATGCGTGCCGCCGGCGCTGGTCGGGATCAGGTTGACATAACTCTCGCGCACCGGCTGGCCGTCTTCGGTAAACGCCAGGCACCACTGGGCGCCCTCGCCTTCGGCAAAACTGTCGTGCGCGGCATCGGCAAAACCTTCGCCTTCGAACAACGGGATCACCGGGTCAGCCGGCAGGGTCTGCATCAGGTAGTCGCGCAGGCCGCCCTTGTAAATCCAGGTCTGGGTCTCTTTGGTCTTTTCGACCAGCAGCGTCACGGTGACGCCGGGCATCAGCACCGCCTTGCTGCGCAGCAGGTGGGTGAGCTCGGCC
>JAUXZO010000067.1 GCA_030692685.1 Acidovorax sp.
CAATCCACCGAACTTAAGCTAAAATATCCCCTAACCCAATGATTTAATTGGGTTTTCTTGCAAATCTTCACTTGACAATGAACACACCCATGGCAAGAAAACTCAGGGTTAACCCTTGGTATTGATGGTGCTGCCCTCGCACATCTGCTCAGCGATCTAAGCGAGCACATCCACAGCGATACCTTCGCCCAAGCCGCACGTCTGGCTCAACACCCCCACGCCTTCACGCGCAGCCGCAAACTGCCCTTGCCCCACCTCATCGGGGCCTTGATCAGCCAGCGCGGATCTTCCCAGCAAATCATGCTGGACAGCTTCTTTGGCAGCTTGGGCGGTAATGGTGCGGGGCTTGGTCTTTGTCTTGGTGATCCCGGATACGTGCGCGGTGTCTCTGACCGCGCCTTTGCCAAGGCCCGCAGCCACCTCCACTGGAATGCTCTTCAGGGCCTGAATGCACATTTGCTCGCAGCTGCTGATGCCTTTGTACCCCGCTGGCAGGGGCGGCGTGTGGTGGCGGCCGATGCCAGTGTGTTGATGCCCGCCCTGCGTGCCTGCCATCGGGTGCGGGTGGCCAGCGCAGACCAGCGTCTGTTTGCCCTGTACTTGCCCGGTGCTGAGCTTTGCTTGCACGCCCGGGTCTATGGCGCACAGGTGCCAGAACGCCAAATGCTGTTTGAGGCCTTGGAGCAACTGGGGCCTTCGGATGTGCTGGTATTGGACCGGGGCTACCCCGCCAGTTGGCTGGTGGCCCATTTGGTGGAACGGGGTATCGGCTTTTGCATGCGCTGTGACAAGGCCAACGGCTGGGTGGCGATGCGGGAGTTCTTGCAAAGCCACCAGGATGAGGCCATCGTGCAACTGAGGGCGCCCAGTGCGCAGGATGCCAAGGACTACGAGTGCTCGGGGGCTGCCCCTTGGGTGCGCCTGGTGCGCTGCATCTCCAGCACCGGGCAGGTGCGGGTGATGGCCACCAACTTGCCAGCAGAGGACTTCCCGGCATCGGTGTTTGGGCAGTTGTACCACCAGCGCTGGCGGATTGAAGAGGCGTTCAAGCGGTTAAAGCACCGCCTCAAGCTCGAGAGTGTCTCGGGGCTGACGCAGCAGGCGTTGCTGGTAGATGTGGCGGCTAAGGTGTTGGCGGACAACCTGGCAGCGTTGGTGTGTATGGCCGTGCAGACTGAGCGCCAACTGCAGCCCGATGACCGGGTGTGCAACCGTGCGTATGCGGCGGTCGTGATGCAGCGCTGGTTGCCGGGTGTGCTGCTGGTCATGCGGGGCGGCTTGCAAGGCTTGCTGGAGTCGATTGCCAGTGCCATTGCGCTGCTGGCAAAGAACTTGGTGCGCCGCGTGGCCGGTCGATCTCAGCCCAGACCTACGCGCCATGTGAAGCCGCATCCGCATATGGCTTACAAGGGGTAGATTGGCTTAAGTTCGGTGGATTG
>JAUXZO010000069.1 GCA_030692685.1 Acidovorax sp.
AGCCCATCAATGCGCCGCTCGGCCAGCACCTGCAGGTAGGTGCCCTGGCGGTGCGCCTCGTCGTTGGTGTTGCACAGGATGAGGTTGTAGCCCGCGCCAAAGCAGCGGTCTTCCACGCTGTGCACGATCTCGGCGAAGTAGGGGTTGGAGCTGTTGGGAATCAACATGCCCAGCGTGCGCGTGTTGTTGCTCTTCAAGCTGCGCGCAATGGCGCTGGGCACATAGCCCAACGCACGAATGGCTTTTTCGACCCGCTCGCGCCCCTCGGGGCTGACGTGGCGGGTGCCGTTGACCACGTGGGACACCGTGGTGACCGATACGTCGGCGTGGCGCGCAACGTCCTTGATAGTAGCCATGCAAAAAGTGAGAAGTCGTTGGAGGTTGGGGTTTTCTCGGGGCCTGCGCTCAGTGTGCAGCGCGGCGCTGGCGCAGCGTGTCGACAATGACGGCGGCCACGATCACAAAACCCGTGATGATGCGCTTGCTGGGCTCGCTGGCGCCCACCTGGGCCAGGCCTGCTTCCAGCACGGCAATGATCAGCACACCAAAGGCCGTGTTGATCACCGAACCGCGCCCACCCATCAGGCTGGTGCCGCCAATGACCACGGCTGCAATCACCTGCAGCTCCATGCCGGTGCCCGCATTGGGGTCGGCCGCTTCGAGCCGGGCCGACTGCATCAAACCCGCCAGGCCTGCCAGCAAGCCCGTCATGGCAAACACGATGACGCGGATGGGGCGCGGGTCCACACCCGCAAGGCGCATGGCTTCTTCGTTGGTGCCGATGCCGACCACGCAACGGCCAAACACCGTGCGTGACAGCACCAGTTGCGCCACGATCACCAGCACGAAGGCGATCACAAACGCCACAGAAATGCCACCCACCAGGGGCGCCGACAGCCACGAGATCGCGTCGCCCACGTACTGCGTGCGCGAATCTGTCACCACATACGCACTCCCGCGCACCGCTTCGAGCATGCCCAGCGACACGATGAATGAGGGCAGACGCCACGCCACCGAGATAGCGCCCGTGATGGTGCCGCACACCAGGCCCGTAGCCAGCGCCAGCGCGGCCGCAGCGGGCACGGTCCAGCCCCACTGCAGGATGGCGGCGGCCGACGTGGCTGCGGCCAGCG
This sequence comes from Acidovorax sp., assembly GCA_030692685.1. Classification (GTDB taxonomy): domain Bacteria; phylum Pseudomonadota; class Gammaproteobacteria; order Burkholderiales; family Burkholderiaceae_C; genus Acidovorax. The sequence continues at coordinate 1,134 of JAUXZO010000069.1, forward strand.
CCATCACCGATCCCACCGACAGATCGATGCCCGCAATGATGAGCACAAAGGTCATGCCCACCGCCATCACGGCCAGGGCCGGGATCTCGTTGGCAATGGTGATGAAGGTCTCGGCACTCCAGAAGTATTCAGACAGCGACGAGAACAGCGCCACCATGCCCGCCAGCACAGCCATCAGGCCCAGGTAGGTGCCCAGTTGGCTGCGCCAGGCGGAGGCGGCGGAAGGTGTCGCAGCGGGGGCGGCGGAGGGTGCGGGGGCGTTCATGCGGTGACGGAAGAAGAGGGGTGATGGGAAGTTGCTGGGGTGGTGGTGGCAGCGCGGCCACCGGGCTCCGAGAAGGCAGCCGCCAGCAGGGATTGTTCAGACCACTCGCCGCGCTCGAACACGGCCACCAGGCGGCCTGCGCTCATCACGCCAATGCGGTCGGCCATGGCCATCAGCTCGCGCAGGTCGGACGACACCATCAGCAGCGCGCGGCCCTCGGAGGCCATGCGGTCCAGCTCGCCATACAGCTCGGCGCGTGCGCCCACGTCCACGCCACGCGTGGGCTCGTCGAGCAGCAGCACGCGGCCTTCGCGGTGCAGCCACCGGGCGAACACCACCTTTTGCTGGTTGCCGCCCGACAGCTGGCCCACCGGCTGCTCGGCGCTGCGGCAGCGTATGCCCAGCGTGCGCACAAAACCTTGCACCAGCCGGTTTTCGAGCGCGATCTTCAGCCAGCCGCTGCGCGACACCGCCGACAGGTCAGACAGCGTGGCGTTAATGCGGATGGGCTGGGCCAGCAGCAGGCCCTGGGATTTGCGGTCTTCAGTCACCAAGCCCACGCCTGCGGCAATGGCTTGCAGGGGCGATGCGAAACCCCGCGGAATCGTGCGCGGTGTGGCGGGGGAATTCTTGGGATGTGTGTTTGCTATTGTTTGTGTAGCTACTGGCGCTTGTCCATCCAGCGCTAGAGCCTGTTTTTGTTCAAATTCCGGGTGCAGGGTGACGCTGCCACGGTCTGCCCGGTCGGCGCCAAACAGCAGGCGAACCAGCTCGGTGCGGCCTGATCCAACCAGCCCGGCAATGCCAAAAATTTCGCCGGCCCGCAGCTCCAGGCTCACGTCCTGCACGGCGGAGCCACGGCCCAGGCCCTCGGCGCTCATCACCACGGGGCCGACGGGGCGGCGCGGGCGGTGGTCCAGGTCGCTCACCACGCGGCCCACCATGCGCTGCACCAGGTCGTCTTCGCTCATGCCCGCCATGGGGCGTACGTCCACCAGGCGGCCATCGCGCAGCACGGCCACGCGGTCGGCAATGCGGCGCAGTTCTTCGAGCCGGTGCGACACGTACACGATGGACACGCCGCGTGCGGTGAGGTGGGCAATCTGCTCAAACAGGTAGTTGGTCTCGCGCGGCGTGAGCATGGCCGTGGGTTCGTCGAGCACCAGAATGCGCGTGTCGTCTTGCAGGTTGCGCGCTATCTCCACCATCTGCTGCTGGCCAATGCCGAGCATGGAGACCGGCGTGGCGGGGTCGATGTTGTCCAGGCCAATTTTGGCCAGTTGTGCGCGGGCGGCCGTGTGCAGCACATCACGCTGCAACCAGCCCAGGCGGTGCGGCAGGCGGCCCATCAACAGGTTCTCTGCCACGGTGAGCGTAGGCACCAGGCCCAGCTCCTGCATCACCATGCGCACGCCGTGGCGCTCGGCATCGCGGCGCGAAGCGGGGGCATAGGCCTGGCCTGCCAGCTGCATGCCGCCACGCGTGGGTTGCGTGAGCCCGCACAGGATCTTGGACAGCGTGCTTTTGCCCGCGCCGTTCTCGCCGGTCAGCGCCAGCACCTCACCCGCATACAGCTCCACGTTCACGCCATCGAGAACGGTGGCGGTGTAGTCCTTGCCCACGGCCTGGATGGCGAGCAGGGGCGTGCGTGGTGAAGCAGGTGACGAGCTGGGCATGGCTGTGTGCGCGGTTTTCAATCTTGGAGCGGTGAACAAAGCTCAACGAAGCGGTTCTGGCTAGGCGCCGTGTCGCAGGCAGTACTGGAAGTACGACAAGACTCGGCAACAACGCCAGAAGAGTTTTGTTCGCCGCTCGGGCTTACTTGCTACCTTTGGTGACCAGCACCACGTCTGTCTTCACCGCTGCAGGCAGCTGCGCCTGCGGTGTCTTGGCGGCAATCGCCTTCTGGGCCAGTTCAATGCCGAACACCGCCTGCTTGGCTGCGTATTGGTCGGCCGTGGCCAGCACGCGGCCATCGGCCAGCATGGGCTTGATGGCGCCGATGTTGTCGTAGCCCACCACTTGCACCTTGCCGGTCTTGCCGGCGGCTTTGACGGCAGCCACGGCGCCCAGCGCCATGCTGTCGTTGCCTGCCAGCAGGGCCACCAGGTCGGGGTGCTCGCGCATCATGCCGGCGGCCACGGTGTTGCCTTTTTCGATCTCCCAGTTGCCAGATTGCACGCCCACCACGGTGATGGTGGCGGCCTTCATGGCGTCTTGGTAGCCCATCGTGCGCTGCTGCGCATTGAAGGTGGTGGACACGCCTTCGATGATGCCCACCTTGTCGCCTGCCTTCAGGCTCTTGGCCAGGTGGTCGCCCACCAGCTTGGCGCCTACGCGATTGTCCGGGCCCACAAACGGCACGGTGATGTTCTTTTCCTTCAGGGCATCGGCATCGAGCTGGTTGTCGATGTTGACCACGATGATGCCCTTGTCGATGGCGGCCTTGACCACCGGCACCAGCGCCTTGGAATCAGCCGGGGCCAGCACGATGGCGCTGACTTTTTGCGCCATGGCCTGCTCGATCATCTTGATCTGCGCGGCGGTATCGGTCTCGTTCTTGATGCCATTGGCCACGAGCGTGTACTCGGTGGCATGCGCCTTTTGGTGCGCCTTGGCACCGTCTTCCATGGTGCGGAAGAACTCGTTGGCCAGCGACTTCATGATGAGTGCGATCTTGGGCTTGTCCTGCGCAAACGCAGGGCTGGCCAGCAGGCTGCCCACAACGGCGAGGGCGGCGGCGGTCTGAACGGAACGGCGGGTGAACTGCATGGTGTCTCCTGTTGGAATGGTGTTTCGCTAGGCGACGGGATGGGCTGGGGGGAGGTCCGAATGGGTTTTTCGATGCAAAAGGCCCGCTGCCAACTACTCTGTCGCCAGCCGATGATATCTAAAGCAAACGTTTGCGCAAACGTTTGCTTCAGGGTAATTACTCGGTAATTACCCTGAATTGGTCTGGCGGTTCCTCAAATCATTTGCCCGCGTTTTGGCGTGGGGAGTCGCCAAGAAAGGGCGTGTGGCCGTGCGGAACGCAGAGTCACGGCGCCTGCTGCGGCAAGCACGAAAAAAGGGCGCCGAAGCGCCCTTTGGATGGATGGCCAGAAGTGCAGCACGCCGGATGGCCGCCGTGCAAGGCCTCGGCAGACTCTCTGGATCAGGCCTTCGTGGGCGCGCGCAGCTCGCGCCGCAGGATCTTGCCCACATTGCTTTTGGGCAGCTCGTCGCGAAACTCGATGTATTTGGGGCGTTTGTAGCCGGTGAGGTTGTCGTGGCAGTAGCGCACCACGTCGTCTTCGCTGAGCGACGGATCGCTTTTGATGACAAACACCTTGATCGCCTCGCCCTGCTTTTCGTCGGGGATGCCAATTGCCGCGCATTCGACCACGCCGGGGCACAGGCTGATGACCTGCTCCAGCTCGTTGGGGAACACGTTGAAGCCGCTCACCAGGATCATGTCCTTCTTGCGGTCGATGATGCGGGTGTAGCCCTGGGCGTCCATGATGCCGATGTCGCCCGTGCGCATGAACCCATCGGGTGTGAAGGCCTTGGCGTTTTCTTCGGGCTGGTTGTAGTAGCCCACCATCACGTTGGGGCCGCGAATGCAGATCTCGCCCGAGTCGCCCTGGGGCATGCTGTTGCCTTCGTCGTCCTTGATGGCGATGTCGATGCCGGGCAGCGGCAGGCCGATGTTGCCGCTGAACGTGGTGCTGATCACCGGGTTGTTGGTGCCAATGGCGCAGGTCTCGCTCATGCCCCAGCCCTCGATCATGGTGCTGCCGGTCACCTTCTGCCACTGTTTGGCCGTGCCTTCGCTGGCCGCCATGCCCCCGGCCTGCGACACGCACAGGTGCGAGAAATCCAGCGTCTTGAACTGCGGGTTCTGCAGCAGCGCGTTGAACAGCGTGTTCACGGCGGGCAGCATGTGGAAGGGGCGCTTTTTCAGCTCGGCAATGAACTTGGGAATGTCGCGCGGGTTGGGGATCAGCGTCATGCTGGAGCCCTGGCGGATGGCCAGCAGGCACAGCGTGAGCGCGAAGATGTGGTACAGCGGCAGGGCTGCAATGGAGTTGGCCTTGCTCATGTCCCCCACCTTCGACAGCGCCGGGGAAAACCAGGCCTCTGCCTGCAGCGTGGCGGCCACGATGTTGCGGTGGGTCAGCACCGCGCCTTTCGACAGGCCCGTGGTTCCGCCCGTGTATTGCAGGAAGGCGGTGGAGTCGAGCGTGGCCTGGCTCGGCGCCAGGGACTTGTGCTCGCCCACCGAAAGTGCTTTCTTGAACGTAACGACCTTGCGGCCGCTGGACAGCGGCAGTTCATAGGCGGGCACCATTTTGGCCAGGTGGCGCACGGCAAAGGTGATCCATTGGCCAAACCAGAACCCCAGCAGATCGCCCATCGACGTCATCACCACCTGCTTGATGGCCGTACGGTCAATGACCTGTGCCAGCGTGTGCGCAAAGTTCTCCAGGATCACGATGGCCGTGGCGCCCGAGTCCTTGAGCTGGTGCTCCAGCTCGCGGGCGGTGTACAGCGGGTTCACGTTGACGCAGGTGTAGCCCGCGCGCAGCACGGCGGCCATGGTCACGCCAAATTGCGGAATGTTGGGCAGCATGATGGCCACGCGCGCCCCGGGTTCCAGCCCCAGGCTTTGCAGATACGCACCCAGAGCGGCCGAGCGGCGCTCCAGCTCGCCGTAGGTCATCCATTGGTCCATGCAGACCGAAAACGGGCTCGATGCGTGTTTGCGGAACGACTCTTCCAGCAGGTGGGCCACCGAGCGGTATTGCTCGGGCCGCACATCGTGCGGTACGCCCGGGGGGTAGCTTTTGAGCCAGATCTTTTCCATGCGCTTATTCCTTGTGCTCACTGAGGTGGGGTTCCCCGCCGATGCGGGGTGGGCACAGATTGTGGAATCCGGGGGCGCAACGGGCTATCGGGCTTGTCCTAGGGTGCGCGCAAGCTGGGTCTCGCAGGTGACAGGTTCTGCATCAAACAGTTGATCCATCAACGCCCGCTCGCGCGCCTCGATGGTGGTCAAGAACTGCTCGACCCCGCCGCGCTGGCGCGAAAGCTGGCCAAAGGTGTCGAATCCGGCCTCCAGAAACTTCTGCAATGCGCCCATTCCGGCCGCGTTGGCCGGGCCGCGCATCATGCGCAGCATCATCCGCAGGCCGGGAGTGCGGGTCAGGCTTGCCAGGTCGGTGCCCATGGCCAGCACGCGCTGCAACTGCTCTTGTCGCGCATGGCGCTGGCCCACGGTGCGCCAGGCAGCGGAGTAGCGGGCGGCGTCGCTCGCGCTGTCGGCATGCGCCAGCCACGCGCGGCCCATGTCCTGGTCCAGTTCCTCGGTCTGTGCATGCAGCACCGCCAGGGCCACGGCTGTCGTCACTGCGGGCTGGGGGAACATGGTCTGCAGCGTGCCCGCGATGCGGCCAAACTGCAGGTCGCGGTCGGTGTAGTCGGTGTCGCTGTACAGCTCTTCCAGAAAGAACCGGGCGGCAGGGCCGAACGAGGGCGAACCCATGAGATCCGCGTAGGTGCCCCGAAAGCGTCGTGCCTGCAGGGTTTTGACGGTGCCCACGGCGGCCCCCAGTGCCGGGTCGCCCGTGCGGTGCAGGCGCAGCGCGGTCACGTCGGCAATGCTGTCGCGGATGGTCTGGGCTGCATCCATGGGCGATTTCCTTTCCACAGTCGGAGGGCGGGGCGCTCAGACCGCACAATGCGGCCTGCTGAATTACAACATCTGCACACACACACCATCACCCCCACCATGATCGCGCGTTTGCAACGAGCCCTTCTTCTGATCACCGTGCTGGCCCTGGTCGCCTGGCTGGTGTGGCAATGGCCACAATCCCCCGTGCGCGCAATGCTGGGCGCGCTGGTGCCGCTGGCCCTTTACTTTGGGGTGATGGCGGTGGAGTTTGTGCTGATGCACATCACCAACCGCGCGGACGCCGCACCGCGTGCACGCCGGTCTCAGGTGCTGGCGGCCTGGTGGGCCGAGGTGTGGGTGGCGCTCATGGTTTTTTGCTGGCGCCAGCCGTTTCGCCACCAGTCAGTGCCCGACTGGCTGCCCGCCCAGCCCACGGGCCGACGTGGCGTGGTGCTGGTGCACGGCTTCATGTGCAACCGGGGCCTGTGGCTGCCTTGGTTTTCGCGCCTGCAGGGTGCGGGTCATGCTTATGTGGCCGTGAACCTGGAGCCGGTCATGGGCTCCATTGACGAATACGCCGACATCATCGAAGACGCCGTGTTACGGGTGACTGCAGCCACGGGCATGGCGCCGGTGCTGCTGTGCCACAGCATGGGCGGGCTGGCCGTGCGGGCCTGGCTGCGGGCACACCATGCAGATGGCCGCGTGCACCGTGTGTTGACGCTCGGCACGCCGCATGGCGGTACGTGGTTAGGACGCTTCAGCCGGGCGGTGAACGGGCGGCAGATGAGTCTGGCGGGGGATTGGGTGGTGGCGCTGCAGCGGGCGGAGCCTGCGGGGCGGGCTGCTTTGTTTACTTGTTGGTATTCGAACTGCGACAACATCGTGTTTCCGGCCAGCACTGCCACTTTGCCGGGGGCGGACAACCGGTTGGTGGAAGGGGTGGCGCATGTGCAGATGGCGTTTGATGGGGGGGTGATGAGGGCTTGTTTGGAGGAGATGGGGCGTTAAATTTTGGGTGTTTTTGGTCTCTGGCGCTTATGGGGTAATCGCTAGCAGCTATTGTTTTGGATTTCTTTTGGCCGTTTGGGATGAGCCTGTCGAAGCCTCTTCGCATCACAACCTCCATCCGTTCGGGCTGAGCCTGTCGAAGCCTGGGCGCTGATGTTGCCGCGTGCCTTGGCTGAGGGCGGAGGCCGGGAGTCGCCCCGGCAGGCGAGGTACTTGTTCTTTGCTTCGCCAAAGAAAAGTACCCAAAAGAAAGGCGACCCCCAGTCTGCGACCCCTTCGCTTCGCTGCGGGGCAACCTGCGTCGGGTCGGTTGCGGGGTGCGCCGTGGAACTCACTTCGCGCTGCGCGCTACGTTCAGACAGCCACGGCGAGCTAGACAACGAGGCATGGGCGCACTTGCGCCCATGCTCACCCCGTAACCGCCCCGACGCAGGCGCAGCCAGCAGGGGGGTGGACAGCCGAACAACCAACAGCCAACATCCAAACAGCCACACGGGCCTTTGCTTCGCTCGGCCCAGCGTGCGCAGCGCGGCGCGCTTGCGCCCGCGAGGCTGGGCCGAGCGAAGCGATGGCCCGAAGGGCTGTTGGCTCCCCAGCCCCTCTGTATGCGCCGAGGAGCGCAGTGGGCGGGGTGGCCTGTGTGCCGAAGGACACACAGGCTTCGTTGTCTAGCTCGTCGCAGTTGTTTGAACGGAGCTGCAAAGCAGCGCAGTGAGTTCTGCGGCGCACCCCGCCCGCGAGCACCACAGGTTGCCCCAGCGCGCAGCGCTGGGGACGCAGACAGCGGGGTCGCCTTTTCTTTGGTGACTTTCTTTTTGGCGACGCAAAAGAAAGTTACTCGCATGCCGGGCGACTCCCGGCCTCCGCCCTGAAACCAAGCATGCCTTCCCAACCAGCACGCCCCAGCTTCGACAAGCTCAGCCCAAACGGATGGGGTGTGGCGCCCCGGCTTCGACAAGCTCAGCCCGAACGGATGGGGTGTGGCGCCCAGGCTTCGACAAGCTCAGCCCGAACGGTGGGTGTGTGGCGCCCCGGCTTCGACAAGGTCAGCCCGAACGGATGGGGTGCGGCGCGCAGGCTTCGACAGGCTCAGCCCGAACGGATGGGGCGCTGCGCCCAGGCTTGTATGGTCAAAGCCATGAACAAAGACAAGTTGCTCAACATCCTGAACGGCGTACTGTTCAGGTTCCGTCAACTTGTCTACCAAGGGCAAGGAGCTGGGGTGGAGTGCCATCGACAAGCTTCGGCGGGTGCGCAAGCACCCGACCTACTTACTGAGATTTCTCCCATCCCGCACCGAGCGTCGATTAGGAACCCAGCGTTACCAGCACGTACTGATCTGTCTGGTAAACGCCCATGTGTGCAAGCCAACG
>JAUXZO010000085.1 GCA_030692685.1 Acidovorax sp.
ACGGTCAGGTGGTCGGTACCCTGGGCGTGATCGGCCCCATGCGCATGCCTTACGAAAAAATGATCCAGATCGTCGACATCACGGCCAAGATGGTCAGCAGCGCGCTCAGCCACAGCAAGTAGCGACGCTTTACAATCAGCGTTGGCGACGTGGGGCGTTAGCTCAGTTGGTTAGAGCAGAGGACTCATAATCCTTTGGTCCACAGTTCAAGTCTGTGACGCCCTACCACCCACTTTTGTTTCAGATCCGCCTCAGCGCCCGGTTTCGGTCCTTGGGGCGTTGTTGTTTCTGGATGGCAGGAAAGCTGAAAATCTCCAGGAAAATGGCGCTTTGGATAATGAGGTCCCTGTGAATCACCCCCACGCCGACCTCCTCGCCACATACAGAAGGGCGGAGGCAGATGCCGCTCACAAGTTCGGCCTGATCAAGCTTGTTGCCACCAAAGGGCCTAAAGCGATTCAGGCGGCCGTCGAAACGGCAGCAAAGGCAGCAAAACGCAGGGATTCTTATGCGAGAAAGCTTGCTGAAGTCGGGGTGAACCACAGGGACTGAAGTACCCGGCGACCGCAGGGGCGCGATGACTTTCGGACAATGGATTTGGAAAGAATTTTTATGGAACTGGAAGAACCCGAGCCGATTGAGGAATACGTCCCGGGCGTCGCTGGCGGCCGGCATTACATGGCCAGGCTGTGCCACTTGCCTGACAGTCCCTGGTCCATAGCCGTCATTCACATCGAGTCGCTGCCGCCGCTGCATGGCACGGGCAGCACCTGGCCCACGCGTGAGGAGGCCGTTCAGGCAGCAGACAAGTTGGTTGCAGGCTTTGGTCACTGAGCTGCGATCCAAATACGCTATAATTCGAGGCTTAGCGGCTGTAGCTCAGTTGGATAGAGTACTTGGCTACGAACCAAGGGGTCGTGGGTTCAATTCCTGCCAGCCGCACCAAAATCTGCTTACAGATCAATGCCTTAGGTATCTCAAGTACCTAGGGCATTGTTTTTTGCGTGACTCCGTGCGTAACTTTTCGCCCCTCTCAGCCATTCACGACGCTCAGCAGGGTGGTCCGGTCCACCGTGTATTGCGCCTTATTGGCCACCTCCACCAGCCTGGCGACCGTCGCCGTGGCGTAGTGTTGCGGCATCCCCTCGATCGCGTGCCCCAGTAGCAGCGCTCTGTCTTCCTCACTCACGCCGGCGTCACGCAGACGCTGGCCGAAGGTGTGCCTCAAGTCATGCACCCGGACCTTCTCCAGCCCGACAGCCTTGCGCGCTGCCTGCCAGCCCGTGTTGTTGATCGTCCCGATCCGGTGATATTCCATGGCCGGCGCCCGGTCCAGGTGCTTCACCCTCTCGCGTCGATAAACGAACACGTACACCTCGTGCATCCCGCGGCTGGCTTCGACAATGTTCCAGGCGGCGTCGTTCAGGATCAGCACGTGGTCGCGTTGCCCCTTGAACTCGGCCGCCGGGATGACGAAGACGCTGCGCTTCAGATCCGGCACCTTCACCTCCCACTCCCAGCGCAGCCCGCACACGTTGTCGTCGCGGGCGCCGGTGTTCAGCGCAAACAGCACCGGCTTCTGCAGGTGGTTTGGAAGCGCCGGCACCAGCACCTTTTGCTGTGCCCATGTGATCGGGTACGGCGGCCGGCGTTGCTGGGTTTCATCGAGCATTTCAATCAGCGGTGAACTGGGGATCCATGGCTTGCCATCGACGCGCCAAACGCGGGCCGCCCGGTTCATCACTGTCCGCACCACCTCAAGGCTGCGGTTGACGGTCGCGTTGCCTGCGCCGTCTTCATCGATCCTGGAGGCCACGAATCCCTCCAGCGCCTCATTGCACACATCTCCCATCGCCAGGCTGCCGATGAACGGCAGCAGGATCTTGACGTGGTAGCTGATCGTTTCCAGTGACCTCACCTTGCGGGTGTGGCACTCGATCAGGTACTTCGCCGCCCCATCTGCGAACAGGCGCTCAGAGCCTCTTCGAAGTTGCTGCTTCCGCTCACCGTCGAGGGTGTTTTGCCGGTTGCGAAGCCAAGTCTCGGCTTCGTCCTGGCTGGCGCCCTTGAGCCTCTGGAAGATGCGTTGCCCGTGGTACTGCTTGTCGATAATCCGGTCGTCGCCGACGATGCGGATACCTTTTGTTCGGGTCTGCATTCACTTTCTCCTTCAAGTTTGCGACCCGGACGCCCACGGGTGGCTTTATACACCTCCCACCAGTCATCCAGTTCCTGACGGTCATAGGCCACGCCGTGTTTGCCCATGGGCACCTCTGTGACGTAGGGGCGCACCTCGACCTCAAAGCGGTTTTTGTCCATGCCCAGGTACGCCGGCGCATCGCGCTGGCGAATCACTCTGGGCTGGATCTCGGCGGCCATGGTTCTACCGGAAGCTAATGGCTTCGGCGCGTTCTTTGGTCTCGCGGTGGGCTACACCGTAGCCAGAGCTTTGCCGCTCAAAGTGGTCTATGTCACTGATAGCGCGCTCGATCGCGTGCTTGAAGTACTGCTCGACCCACATGTGATCCAGCAGGGTTCGACCTTCTGACGGTGGCCGCTCGAAAATTTCCCCCGGCGATTTTGGGTTCACCGTGATGCAGCTGACCTTCAGTCCCAGCTTTGCGCACCGGCGCTGCATGAACTCCGATTCCCGCCCAGTGGCGCAGACGATGCGATCGCCGTCCTTCAGGCTTTCCAACAGGGAGGTTGTGCGGCCGGTTTGCCTTGCAGTGCTGCTGTAGGTGTTGAACATGCCCAGCATGGCCGTGCCAATTCCGTAGTGATCCATGGTGGCCTCTCAGAGTGCGGTGGGCGAAAACGGCAACCAGCCCACGACCGTGCCCTTACCTTCGGTGTAGTGGTGGTGCGTCCAGCACCAGCCGACGAACTGCCACGCATCCACGCCGGTGTTGTCGAAGCTGTTCCTGCCGATGGTGTGCTGCGGCCCTTCGTGATCCTCCAGCTGGTGTTCTTCGAACTCGACCAGCAGCCGGATGATTGAGCCGTCACGTGGTGCCGTGGACATGGGGTTCCATGCCCGGCTGTAGGTGCTGGCTTGGTGGTGGAACAGGAAGGCACAGTAGGCGGCCACATCGAGTGGGTCGCCTTTGTCCACGTGGTCCACCAGCTGCCGGCGGCATTCATCGAGCCAGTCCGAGGCGGCCCACCCGTTGCTGTACCCATACTTCGCTTGGGCCGCAGCGAGTTTGGCAGCGAGGGCGGTCGCAAACCGCACCACCAGTAACGCTGTTTCCGGGTGCAGCACTGCGGGGACGGGCGTCCACAGTGTTTTAACTTCCCCCGTGGCCTCGCCAGTGCAGGTTTTCGCCACTACCGCGTCCGCCACTGCCCGCACCATGCATGTGGCGTTGTCGCCCGTGTTGTCTTCGATCAGGCAGCGGATTGCTTCATTAACGTCGGGGACGTCACAAATGCTCTGGGCCAGATCCCACGGTACTGTTGGTCGTGCGGCGCTCATGCTGAAACCCTTGCAAGCCAAACGCTGATAACAGCCTCGCCATTGCCCATGGCAAGCGGCTTGCCTGGCACAGGACGCCGCTCGATCGTGACGTTGAGGCCTAGCGCATCGGCGAGTGCGGCGAGATCCCGGGCCTTTGCCTCGATGATGGCCTGGGGCGTCTGCTTGGCTACTTCTTCGCGCTCCTCCTGTTCAGTCCGTACAGGGCATGGAGCGCCGGATAGAAGGTGCACCCTCGAGTCGATGGCTTGTAGCCGGTTGCGTAGTTCCTGGCTGTTGTCGTGAATGATCTTCCGCAAGTCGGTAAACCATTCAAGCGTTGCCCCAGGTACGTCGGCTGGTTTTGATGACTTCATGGCGTTGTGCTGTGCCAGAACCAGCACCCAAAAATACCCGTCATCGCATGGGCCGACAATGCCGGCGTCGGTCAGTGAAGGATCCCAAATGATCGCATTGCCTAAGCAAACGACGCTGTGGTTCACGCCCGTTTTGCTCCTGCCTGACAACAGGTAGTGCACGCCCGGGTTGATGTTCCCCATGTATTCAAGCAGTGCTGGCAAATCTGGCGGGAAGGCGATACTGAAGGGGAAAAGGTTCTGGGTTTCCAGGTACGCTTTGACCGCGCTCTCGAATTGCTTCCCATCATTGAAGTGAACGCCGAAGTCCGGCACGTCTTGAGGCGCTTTGTCCAGCACGCAGGCGATCGCGGTGCGGTGACAGTCGCCGTATATGCCCTCTTCGGGCTTGTGATGGAAAAGTTGTTTGTGAAATTGCATGTGCTGCTTTCGGTGGGTTTACTTGGAATCGGCGACGCACTGGGCGCCGGCCGGGGTGATGGAATAGGTGCCGTCCTGATTGCGGTCGATGAGGCGGCGCATGATCAGCAGGCTGGTCTCGGTGCTGATGCCGTGGTCGAGGTCGGCCTCGATCTCCAGTTCAATCGCCTTGATGACCTGGTGGCGGGCAATGATGCGCAGGACGCGCCGGACCAGGTAGGGCATGTCGGTCATCTTGGTGGCGACCTCGGGGTGTTGCAGGCATTCCTGGCTCATGACGGAAACCCGTTGTGTTCAATGCCGTCCAGCAGGCGGCCGGCAGCTTTTTTGCCGACCTTTGCAGAGCGATCACCATTAGTCCACCGGTGTATGGGTAACGTGTTTTGGCGTTCGTCTACCACGTAGTCTGTGTCGGTGGGTCGCCACTGTCCCCATTGCTTAAACAAGAACGGCACGCCTGCAGCTGCGCACTGGTCGCGCAGGCTCCGGTACCAATCGGGATGAGATGGCCGTGCTTTGTGGCCGCTTTCGCCGCCGGCGATGATCCAGTCCAGCGTTTCCAGCGGGCCATGGGTTATGCGAAGTCTCTCGCCGGTAGTCGGCACCTCTCCCCACGTGCCACCCCGCAGTGCATTGATGAACGCGGCTTTTGTGTGGAGGGGTCCGGCGTTTTGAATGCGCGTGAAGTCGATAGCGCCGAGCAGTGGCTCAGCGCTTACAAAGCGAACGGCGGCAGGGGTGGCAAGGAGCAGCGGCACGCGTTCATTTGCGGTGTCCTGATCTTCCGTGCTGACGCCAAGCTGGATGTTTGGACGGGGCCAGGCTGGGTTCATGGCGCGGATATCGGTCGTGAGCCTGGCGTGGACGCTGAACTCACCGCGGCGGGCCAGAATTTCCTCAGCTTCCACGCTCACGCCGCTGCAGGCGTCTTCGTATAGCTCCATGAACGCCTCGCTGGTGAGCAGCTTTTGCATGCGCTCGGGGCACTTCGTCAGAATCTGGAAGGTGTGTTGGCGGGCATACGCTGCGTGTGCCAGCACCTCGGCAATAAAGTTTTCGCTAACGCCGTCGTGAAACAGGTCGCTCATGCTGTTGACGAAGATGCGCCGCGGCTTCTTCATGCGCAGAGGTGTTTCGAGTGCGTCCCAGACCTCGGAAATTTTGCCCGTCCACTTAGGGCCTTGGCTGGTCATCTCCACCAGGCCGTCATAGGCGCCTTGGCCTTCAGGGATGCCTCGGCCCCGGTCCATACGCACGATGCGCGCCGCCTGATGTTCGGCGTAGCAGTTGAGGCAGCCTTTGGACTTGCGGCTGCAGCCACGCACAGGGTTCCACGTGAAGTCTGTCCACTCGATGTTGGATGCGCTCATGGTGCGCCTTTCTTTGGCGGATTTGGAGTCGAAAGCGCGTGTTGCATTTGGTCCTTTCCCTTGGAGGTGCGGTAAATCTTGGTCAGGTCGGCTTTGACGGTGTGACCGCGGCCGAGTAGGGTGTGGGCGATCTGCACGCGGCTTCCGTGGCTGTGGCTGGCCTGACGCATAAGGCCGAGGTAGCTGTTGCCTGCGGCGAATACGTCCGCGGCCGGCATGGCTTGCAGGCGGTTCACGGCTGTGGCCACCGTGCGTTTGCGGGTCTCCCGGCGCCATGGCTTGATGACGTGGCCAACGAAGTCGATGCCGCGTTCTACGGGCTGCAGGATCGTCTTGCTGGGGTTTAGCCTGGCGCCGATCTGCTCGGGCAGCCAGGCGGTAATGCGCTGCAGAGCCTCGTATAGCCATTGAGGCGATTCGTGGAGCAGTACGAAGTCGTCCACATACCGCACGTAGCGCCTGGCCTTGACCTGGTGTTTGCAAAACTGGTCCAGCGCGTCGAGGTGCACGTTGGCGAAGAGCTGGCTGCTGAGGTTGCCAATCGGCAGGCCTGTGTCTGCCGGCGCGTTGAACAGGCTTTTATGCGGCGGTACCCGGGCGAGCAGTTCGAACGTGCCGCGCAACTCGTGGTCAACCCTCGGGTCGTGAAACAGGATGGTGCGGGCCAGTGCCAGCCAGAAGGGTTCGGTGACCTTCCGGGCCAGCTGGGCCAGAACAGTGGCCTTATCGATCGCAACGAAGAAGTTCGCCAGGTCGCACTTCAGGTAGTGCGCTGGCCGGCTCCAGTTCTGGGTGATGGACCGGACATCGTGTTCTAGGCGCTCGGCTGCATACAAGGTGCCGCGGCCTGGAATGCAGGCGCAACTATTGGCGATAAAGCCGGCGTAAAAGCGCGGACTGATCTTGTTGTACAGCAGGTGGTGGACGATGCGATCGCGGAAATCGGCAGCCCACACTTCGCGGGGACGTGGGCGGGTGATGACGAAACAAATAGAGCGGCCGGGGCGGTATTGCCCGCTCAGCACTTCATCGTGCAGGGCAAGCAGGTTGGCCTCCAGCCGCTCTTCAAAAGCCAGCGCGCTGGCGGTGTTGCGCTTCGTAGCGCGGCAATCAAGGTATGCCTGCAGCAAGTCCTGAAAGCCATAGGGAGACGATGAATCTGCGGACGGCTCGGCAACGGCCCTCGGCACTCTTGTTGTTGTTGTTCTGGTTGCCGTTGGAGAAGTTCTGATTCCAGGCGTTGTTGTCCGAGTACTGCGTCTTGTCGTGCTATCTACATCGCCCTGCCGAAGGCCTTGAGAGCCGATCAGCGGGGAAACTGCGCCGGACCTGGCCTGCGGTAGCGCAGCGGTCTCCGTGGTGCGCATGGCGGTGGCCTTGTGGGCCAGCGGCACAACCAGATTCATATTGCGCACGGGCATGGGGGCCTTGACCTTCATGCTGCAGGCGCCTTTGCGGATTTGAGCCAGCCTCCGCCCTGCTTGCCGATGCCGTCCAGTAGCTCCATCGACGTGGCCCAAAGGGCCGTCGAGATGAGCGGCTGCGGCCGCATGTCATGGCAGACCCTCAAGAGGATCTTGGTGACATGCTGGCGTTCCAGCAGGGTGCGGATGCACGCGACACGCTCTGCGCCCCGGCTGGCGTTAGCCTGGGCCATGAGAACGAGCATTTCAGTGCAGTGGCCTGTGATCTGTTCGCCGATGCCGCGCTTGTAGCCGCGTGGCATGTTCTTCTGAACGTCGAATGCCAGCGAAACCAGGCGAGTGCCGGTTTTGTAGATCTTGAGGTCGGTGTGGAGGGCCATGGCTCGAAGGATTAAAGAGTTAAAGAACTAATCTGCGGACGGCTCGGCAACGGCCCTCGGCAACCTCGTAGCTGGTGTCCTGGTCGCCGTCGGAGAAGTACTGACTCCAGGCGCTGCGGCCCGAGTACTGCGTGCTGGTCCAGTGCCAGGCGTCGGCGTCGAGGTGGCTTTGCACGTTGGCATAGAGCAGCGCGCTCTCGAAGCGGGTGGGCATGTGCGCGCCGTCGCCCAGGGACTCGGCCCACTTGACGCCATCAGCCCATGACAGCTTGGAGTCTGGTTTTGCGTCGAGCAGGAAGAGATGGGCGTCGGGCTGGCCGTCTTCGCCTGGCGTGACGCCGACATAGATCCCGCCGGCCGCGGCCGAGTGCTCGCCGATCTTGAAGGGCGCGGTGGCGGCGGCCTGGCTGACGGCCGAGGCGCTCGCTGCAGTTGCTGGGTCGTCCTCGCTGGAGGCGCTGAACATGGCGGCGAGAAGCGCCGTTGCCATAGCGGGTTGACGGCCTGCGTGGATGTGAACGTTCTTTATGTGAATGTGCATGGTTGGCTCTGGTTAGAAAAGGATTGAAGGATTCAAGTGGAAAGTTGAATCAAGCGGACGGCTCGGCAACGGCCCTCGGCAACCTTGCTGGTGGTGTAGTGGGAGCCGTAGGAGAAGGTCTGAAGCCAGGCGCGGCTGCCCGAGTACTGCGTGCTGGACCAGTACCACTCTTCCTCGAAGCACTCCGCACCGCCTTCCTGGAACGCGGTCACGGTGGTCTGTGCTGGCAGCGTGTCGGTGTACGGGTAGCCGGCCGGGATGCTGCTGGGGTTGTCGCCATCGCGGAAGCTGCCCGAGTTCTCTTCGGTGGTCGGCTTGAGGTGGCGGTAAGCGAGTTCGAGCACGTCACGCGCTGGCACGCTCCAGCCCTTCACGCCGCCGATCTCCAGTGCGAGCACCTTGTTCGCCAGTTCGCTGCCGGCGACGGCCATGGCCTTTGTGTTGGCCTCGCTGTCGAAGCAACTGGCGGCGTTGGGCACGGACTCGAAGCGGTCGAGCCAGGCGCCTTGCACCTCGCCCAGTGCCTTGGGTGCCCAGCAGACGGCGAAGACGGCCTCTGCGATGCGAATCTTGCCGCCGTAGAAGCCGCCCTCGAAGGGCGCTCCGATGGTGTCAGGGACGACGACGGTGGGGGTGAGTGCTGCGTTCATAAAAACTCCTTGGTTGCGGTTGGTGAAGGGGAAAGGGGTGCTATCACCTGGCGGTGAAGTTGGGATCGGGATTGGCGCCTGCGTCGGCGGCCTGCACAAGTGCGCGCCAGTCGTGGAAGCCTCGCTCCTTGGCGAGGTCATCAAGGCACTGGGTGTGTGTGCGGCCAGTGGTCTTGCGCAGCTTTTTGGCCTCGCGCTTGAGGCGCTCGATGTCCATCGTTGCCATCAAGCCTCCACCTGGGTCAGCTGCTCTTCGCGGAACATCGACACGCCGCCCGTGCGGCCTTTGAAGGTGACGTCCCAAAAGCCGCCACCCTCCTCTCGGCGGGTGATCGTGCCGGTCTTGCCAGCGAAGCGGTGCTGGGTCAGGCCGAGGCAGCTTTCGTCTTCGGTGACAGTGACCTTTTGACCAAGTTCAAAAGCAGTAACGGGTGTGCCGTCCGGGTTGCCATCAGGAATCACCTCCAGATCCTTGGCCTCAAAGCCGCAGGGGTTGGTGCCGTTGATGCTCACCAAAAAGAGATGCCGTTCACCGTCGCGCCCGGTGCTGTAGACCTTGCCGGTCATGCCGCGGTATTTGCGGCTCTCGGCCGTCTTTTTGATCTTGACCATCTGACCGACTTTGATTCCCTGATCAACTTGCTGCCCTCCTATAGGCGCCAGCGGGTCGGTGGGCGTCGTCGGGAAGGGCCAGGCCGCAGCGTTGGCATTGCGTAAATGCGCAGGCGCCGCCTTGCCCGCATCGGCAAGTGCCGATGCTTCAATGCCCTGCATCGCTTCAGCGATGCCTAATTGGGCTTCCTCCCCGGACAGCTTTGCCTTTTTGAGTTTGGGCTTGGCCCCGTCCGAAGGCGTAGCGGCAGCGGGGGGCGTACCACCAGGCTGCGCCAGCGGGGAGTTGGGTGGAGGCGATTTTTGAGCCTTTTTGTGCGCCTCGGTCAGTTCGCGGATCTGGTCCGAAATACCGGCCTTGACCGCCTTGTCTGAGGCCTTGCGCACCGCCTGAAGGCTGGTGTGCGTCGTGCCGGCGAGTGCTTCGAACAGACTGGCGGGCGTGCTGCTGGGGGTGTCGCGGTCATCGAGCATGAGGTACAGCGCCGTGGCCCGGTACACCGTGGCGTCGTCGCAGGCCTGCAGCCGCAGCCTGGCCGCGTCTTCATCCGTGGTGCTATAGCTCTCTGGATCCAGCTGCACCTGCAGCACCGTGGCCGTGTCCTCGTGGTCGAGGTCATAGAGCCGGTCGGTCAGCCAGGCGCGCAGGAGTGTGGGCGACACGAGCGCCGCGGCCTTGTCGTCGGGGGTGCTGCGGATCGCCGCCTGCAGTGCCGTGAACATGGCCTGCCGGGCGCCGCGGTTGCAGGCATGCTCCATGCCGGACTTCAGCCGGGCCACTGTGGCGTCCAGTTCGGCCTGCTTGTCCTGCTTGGCGATCGCGGCGCTGGTGGTTTTGATCAGGCCCTTGGCGATCAGCACCGACTCGGCTTCCTCAGTGGGTACGGCCTCGATCAGTTCCTTTGTCCATGGGTTCTCGATCAGGACGGGCGCTGGCGCGTCTTTGCCGAGCAGCTTGCCCAGCTGGGCCGGGTGGTCGCCTTCCACGTCGTGGCGGGCCTGCGTCAGGCTGCTGTAGCCCTTGAGGGCGCCGCTGTTGGCGTTGCAGATCTTCTTGGCCTCGGCGCCGTCGATGACGCGCATGCCCTTGGCTTCGGCCCGCGCCATCAGGGCGGCACGGTGGGCGGTGGTCTTGCTGTTGAAGCAGGGCGGGTCGGTGCAGATGTCCTTGCCCTCGATGTCGCTGAAGATGTCGGGGTTGGCACCGGTGCGCTTGGGGCAGTCCTTGCAGCTGCCGGCGGCCTCGACCAGCTTCGCGTCGGTGATCTTGAAAACGGCCTTGTCGAGGTGCAGCAGTACGTTCTGGTGCAGCCACCGCTTCAGTTCGCTGACGCTCGGGCAATCGCCGCCGCCACCAGGCTTGGGCGTCGTGGCGTATTCCAGCGCCTTCAGCTGCAGCTTGTTGTCGGGGATGCGGGCGATCGGCAGCGCGTGGCTTGGATCGATCTTCTTGGTGCGCAGGGCTTCCTTGCCCTCGGTGCACAGGTCGAGCAGTTTGGTTTTGCTGTACACGTACTCGCGGCTGCGGCCGATCTTGGCGGCGACCTCATCCACCGTCAGGCCGGCTGCCATGCGGATGGCGTAGGCTTCGCCCTCCTGCAGCGCCGTCAGGTTGACACGGTGCAGGTTCTCCAGCATCTGCGTGTCGAGCGCTTCGCTGTCGGTCAGGTCGCGGATGATGACCGGCACGGATGCAAGGCCGCACATGATGGCACCGCGCCACCGGCGCTCACCGGCCACAATTTCATGGGTGGGAGCGGGCTTGCCGCGGGGTGTGTCGCGCCGGGTGTCCTCAAGCCGATCGCCAGGCAGGATCCGGACGATCAGCGGCTGCTGGACGTCGTTGGCCTGAATGCTGTCGGCAAGCTCCTGCAACTCGCCCGGGTCGAATTCCTTGCGGTTGGTCAGGCTGGGCACCAGCACCGCCGTGGCGAGGCGGGCGTACTGATCGGTGGGCTGCTGGATAGCGGGCGTCTTGCTCATGATGTGGCTCCGGTGTGGGTGGGTGTGGCTTGGTGCCACTCTTGGCCGGCCTGATCCACGTGGGCGATGCCCATGCGCACCAGGTCGCCCGCTTTGATGCCGGTGTCGTGCATTAGCCAGGCGCCGATGGTCAGTACCTGCAGGTGTGGGATGTCGCCGCTGTTGTCGATCGTGTGTTCGGGCTTGAAGACGTCGCCAGTGGTCTCGGCCTCGTGGCCGTCCCACACGACACCCGGGCGGGTGATCTGCCAGATCTGGCCGCCGAAGCCTTGCCTGACCATCTCGACCTGGTTGTGGAAGCGGCAGTCAGGGATGACGAAGCGCGTGTGCAGCCGTTCCCTCATGTAGTAGCTGATGCGGGCGCTGGCCTTGCTGACCCAGTACTGCTCGGACTGGCAGCGGCGGTACTCATTGGCCCACCAGCGCAGGATGGTGCGTGGGCTGCGTGGCTCATTCGGGTTGACCGGGTTGCCGCTTTTCTGGTGCAGCACGATGATCCGGCCCGCGAAGGCGTCTGAGTTGCAGCGAGACAGGGCCAGCGCCGGTGTCGGCGTTTCCTTCAGGTCGCGGTGCTGCAGGCTGGGGATCGTGACGCCGAAGGCCTCGGCCACCTCGGCATACAGGGCGTCGGCGAAGGCCACCTTCACGAAGCCGCAATGGCTGACAAGGATGTCAGCAGCGGTGTCTTTGCCAGCCGAAGGGAGGCCGGTGAGGCCGTACAGGAGAAACGGTTTTGTCATGGCTGCCCTTGCTTAGAACGGGTAGCCAGGCTTGCCTTCAAGCAGCTTCATCGCCTGGGCGAAGGTCAGTTGCCTTCGCACCTCCGGGCCTGGCCTTTGTTGCGTCAGGATCAGTGCGCCCGCCTTGGGCAGGTCGTGAGTCAGATCGTCGGCTTCAACAACGGCGCGCAGGCCGAAGTGGCGGGCAAGGCGATCGCCATGCAAAGTTTTGCCGCAGCCTTGAGGGCCGTGGACGATGACAGAGGGGTGAACGCTGGTGATTTGAGCAGGCATGGTTTAAGCGGCTTGCGCCTCGTGAGGGTGGATGGAAAGGGGGTGATGGACGGAGACGCGGAGGTCGGTCTCTGGGGCGAGAACGGTCACCGTGGTGCCCTTTTTGAGGGACTTGGCCAAGGCCTCGGCAGCGGGCCGGGTGGCATCGGTGAAGGGGCGCTCGACGTAGCAGTAGCGTGGGCCGCCGGGCAGAATGGACTTCAGTTCCATGCAGACCACCGGCACCACATGGAGGCCGTCGCGGGGTGGTTTGCTGCGCACGTCTGCGTTGCGGGTGAGCGTGCCTGTGAACTCGAACTGCAGGCCCGTGGGCTTGGGCGCTTCAGGACGTGGCGTGAACGACGGTTCGAGGCCGAAGAGATCCAGCTCCATGTCCTGCAGGGCTTGCTGGGCGGGGGTGGGTGTGGAGCCGGCGGTTTCCATGTCAGGCCTCGGCGTGTGTATTCGTGTGCACTCCGGATTCGCTTGCGGCTTGCGCCACCTGGCGCTCCATCAGCTTGGCTTCGCGGCTGGTGAGCCAGAGCACATGCCAGCGGCTGGGCTTCTGGTGCGGGTTGGCCTCACGAATTCCGGTTTCGAACTCGCGGTCTCCGGCGCGGGAGCCGTCTTTGCGCACGCGATCGGCGGTGGCCTTGAACTCCTCTTCGCGGTCAACGACCTTGAAGCGCCGGCCGTCGTTGATGTGGATGGCGTCCTTACAACCGCTGGTCTGGTGCAGGTTGACCTTGCGGGGCACGGTGTGCGGCACGCGCTTGCGGATGGTGGCCAAGTCCCGGTCCATCGTTGTGCGGCAGACGGTGCGGTAGGTCTCAGAGTCGGAGACTTCCCGCATCGACATGTAGCCCACCACACCCAGTGCGACGGCAATGAATGCCGCGATGGTGATGAGTAGCAGCACGGTGGCGCTGAGCCCGGTCTTGGCCGTCAGGTCGTCAAGCAGGCCGGCGCTGCTGCTGATGGCGGCGATGGCGATGCCAGCGGCGATGTTGCCCAGGCGGTCGAGTGTGGTCATTTGCGGCTCCTTTTGAGTGCGCGCTTTTCGGCGCGCTCGGTGATCACCCGCTGTTTGACGGCGAGTTCATAGAGGTGGGCGAAGTCGAGGGTTTCGCGGCTACGGAGGCCCTTGGCGCGGAGCGTGAGGATGCTGCCGCTGATCGTCGCGATGACGGGGCGCACACCCTTGTCGCGCACGTAGGCGCTGGTTTCCCGGGTTACGGGCTTGAGGCTGGAGGTGGTCATTCGGGCACCTTGACCAGATCGCCGAAGTCATCGATCACGTACGCGCCGCCTGAGGCTGAGAAGACCGGGCCGTCCGGTCCAGTACGGCTAACGTTCAGCCGCCAATGTGCTTGGTCCCAGAAGCGATCCCATCGGGGTGGCATCGTCCAGTACTTGGTGAATGTGTCTGAGTTGTCGCCGTCTCCAATGCTCAGGATGGTGCTGTCGTAACACCCGCTTTCGAAGGTCACCCTCCGGTCTTGCGGCAGTGGTTGCAGCACGATGGCGCCGGCCGGCACCACGTCGAGGCCGTGTGTTTCTTTCAGCATCGCGGCCTGCAGCTGGTGCCAAAGCTTGGCAACTACCGGCGACATGGGTGCGAGGGTCAGCGAGGCGCTCATGCTGCACCGCCTTCGTCCACAATTGCGGCACCAACATGGGAGGCTGCATGGGACTCGGAACCATCATTGCAATCAACGAGCGGCGCGGAATGTTTGTCGTCAAAAGTGACGACGGGGAGTACAGCACCTGGTCGCTCAACGACAGCATCGACCTTGAACTGAACAGCCGCGTAAAGGGTGATCTGGATGCCCTCGGCAGCGAAACGCTGCTGTATGTCAGCACCGGTGAGCCATTCGAGGCCAGCGGTGAGTCTGGTCCAAGCAGCTTGGTCGCAGCCCTGCGCATCGCCAGGCAGTAGGGCGCGGAGTGCGGCACTGAGGCTTGTGGGTGCTGCGGCGCTCATTGCACACCGTCACTTTCACCAGCGATGAGCCGCCCTGCAAGTTCACGCGCCTTGGCGTGGTACATCGGCAGGAAGCGCTCGTGGATCTCACCAGCTGGGCGGGCAATGGCCCGGCGCATGAGTTTCAGTCGATATGCGAGGTATGACATGTTCGGCCTCCGGTTGTTGGTAGGCCGATTAAACGCTATGTTTAGTTTGTTGTCAACATAGTGTTTAGTTTATTTCAACTTCATGTTTAATTTGGTGACGGAATGGATGCGAAATAGAGCTTTGGTTGTGCCTGGGCTCTGACGCTTTGCACCACAGCGCCGGGCTAAGTCCGGCGTGGGCGTTATGCGGCGCTATTCTCGATGGGCACTCGGCGAACGACTAAACACCAGCCTTCGGCATCTTGGGTGAGGTGGGTGCTACTCTGGTAGCCTTGGGTGAAGTTCTGACCCCAAGCCTCCTCGCATGAGTGCTGTGTACTGGTCCAGTGCCAATTTTCACGAAATTGCTCGGGGATGACGGCGTAAAGGAGCGCGCTTTCCGCGCGACTGGGCAGGTAGCAGTCGCCCGGCAAGTTGCGAATTTTCTTTGCAAGGCTATTGCGGGCGGCGGCCATGGTCAGCGTGTTGGCATAGCCGTCATAACGACAGTAGGCTTTCTTTACCGGTTTGCTCCAGGGACTATATCTCCAGCAAGACCGAAAGGTAAATTCAGCACCTTCTGGCCGCACCAGGTGCCAGCCGGCGAGGCCGTCGGCGCTGCGCATGACGCCGACGTAAAAACCACCTTGCTCAGGCCAGCGTTTGCCGGGCAGAGGAGGGATGGCTGCCGTGCATGCGTGTGCACTGGACGGCCAGCTCGAAGCCGGCGAAGTGGGTGAAGTAGGTTGCATTTTGCCTCCGAGAGTTAAGAGGCGGATTAAACATCATGTTTAGTTTTTAATCAACCTATATTCAACCAAACGATCTCGGCTCTTTCAGCGGAATTTCTTAAAACAACTGCCGGCATTGATGGCCTTAAGGAACTCGCAGCCAAGAATTTTGCTCGATCCTTTTGCATCATTTGCAATGCTCACCATGTAGCTCTTTCCGTTGGCGCACGCCAGATTCCAATAAGCATCGCCCTTTTTATCTAGACCCTGAAAAAAAGTCCGCGTAACCAGGCCGCAGCGCTCCTCGCTTCGATAAAGAAACACCGAAAAATACTCCTGGCGCTGGGTTTCGTCCATCGCAGAAATACGTCTGTGGGCTTCGTTGGCGGATGCAGAAAAGGACCAGAGACTGCTCGCAATGCATGCGACCAGGGCCAATGTGTGTATGCGTTTCATGGCTATCCTTTATTGGAGAGGTTCAATTACCTCGTTATTTTTTACTGCCCTGGTCGTCAGCTCAGCTCGCCCGTTTCTTTTGGACTCCAGGCTGTAAACATTCGCGCCGCTGCGCTCATGCCGCATGTGGATAGGAGTCGGGCTCGCGCTGATTTGACGGCGGCTCGCGGACGTTAAGCATGAAATGGATGCCGTCTTCTACATGTTTCAACTGCTGCGCGGTCAGCTTTTCAAACTGGTCTCGGCTTACAGTTTTAAAGGGCCATGACGGCTCAGACGAATACGTTCCACGCGTCTGGTTCGCATTGGGTGGCGACAACAGTTCGGGCGGCTGCCAAGTCGTTTTGACGAGCTCCGGCGCACCATGCAGAAGCCAATTTGCATCACAGCCGATGTAATTTTGCGCAAGCAAAGCGCCTTCATTTGAAAGACCGCGCGTCTCCCAGTTTTTTACAACCTGAGGCGTAACGTTCAATAGCCTGGCCACGGCAGACTGACCTTTTACATCACGCAGGATGTTGGCGGCTTCGTAAAGGCGCGCGATTGTAGGATGAACTTGGGCCATCAAGTAGATTGTCAAATGCTTAAACGCGATGTTGTTACACGTGGTGATTG
Source organism: Acidovorax sp. (assembly GCA_030692685.1). Lineage (GTDB taxonomy): Bacteria > Pseudomonadota > Gammaproteobacteria > Burkholderiales > Burkholderiaceae_C > Acidovorax. Next base: position 16,121 of record JAUXZO010000085.1, read on the forward strand.
ACTTTTGACTAAACGCCGTGTTTAATCGGCGAATGACTGACAAAGAACGTGATCGAGAGTTGATTGCTGAACTTGGTGGGCCCTCCAAGGTTGCGGAGTTGCTTGGGCTTCCCAAGCTCGGCGGACAGCAAAGGGTGCAAAACTGGCTTGCACGTGGCATTCCGTCGAAAGTAAAAATTCAGCGCCCTGACTTGTTCCTGCGCGCATTGGCGGGAAAAACTGAGCCAAATCAGCCGCCAGCCCTTACACCACCTGTGCAAGCAGCTATCAACACGATAGCGGCTGCGGCTGCCTGAGCACCATCCCATGAAGCCACAAGAGAACGCGCCTGACAGCGGCGACGCGGCCATTGAGGAATTGCTTGATAGGGATGTGCGGAGCCGGGCGAGGTTTATTGCGTCAAGGCGCGCACCGTTGTTTCCAACTTTTGAAGATAGCCGTCTCCGAGCGCTTTTGGCAAGCCCAGTGCAATCATTTTTTCCAGCTTCTTTAAGGCGACTTCTCGCACGAGGTCTGGGTTTGGGGACGAAACGATGAGTGCGCAGATGACCAGCTGCATCGCAGTCATCTCGCCACGGTGTTCGTCGAACATCCTGCGGTCGTCTTCCGTCTGTTTCATGAGTGGCCCCTTTGTGAAATTGACTGGTGTGATGGCCGTCAATGTAGCAAAGCGGGTCGCTCACCATTTTCAACCACACCGCCATCACATCCGGCGCGCCTGTGAAGTCTCCTCCCTGTTCGGTCGTCTGGCGCGGGAAGGTGCCAGGCGTTGGGCGGGCCGGGGCGGTGTGGTCTTTTCTTTTTGTCAGCTGTTCGGTCATGTTGGAAAAAATTTTCGGCTGCGTTCAATGCAGTTGCCAACGTGTAATTCGATGATATTTACCTATAAGAGGCCCTATGCCTGCACCGCACAACCCGCGTCAGTTGCCCTTGAACATGCTGACGTACTACCAGGCGCCTTCCATGGTCAGCACTGCGCAAATTGATGCCGTCAAGACCTACCGCGGGGCCGTTCTGGCCTGCTGGGCACTGCGCAACCGCCCGCACTTGACAAAGCGGCAGCTGGCGGAGGAGGTGGGCTGTTATGCCTCGCACGTCACGGACTATCTCAGCACCAATGAAGCCAAGCGCGACATGCCGGCGCGGCACATTGCGGAGTTCGAGGCGGCCTGCGGAAACCGCTTCATCAGCCAGTGGATCGCGAGGCGGTCAGAGCTGACGGTTCTGGAGGAGTTTGTCGCTCAGCGAAGGGTGGGCTAAATGACCGCCGACATCGAGCCCTGCAGCGTCTACCAGCTGCCCAGCGGACGTTACGCGATGGTGCTGCCGCGCACCGGATCCAGCGAGGTGACAGCCCATCTGGTCAGCGTGAAGCTGATGCAGCGGCTGCCTGCAACCGAGATGCGGTTGCGCGCTTCGTTCATCATCAAGCGCGCCAAGCTGTGCTGGAAGGCTGCGGACTGGCGGCGCCGGGTGGACGATCTGGCCGCCGAAGCGGCTGAGGCCCTTGCCAAAAAGGAGCGGCAGGAGCTTGCCCGGGCTGAGGACATAAGCCGGGCGCGTGCTATCGACGCGGAGCATGCGGCCATCAAGGCGGCAAACCGGCGGCTGCTGAGGCTGGCTGCCTGATGCACGCGCAGAACCTACACCTCGCGGTGCTGGGCGCCGTGAATGACCTTGAGACGGTGGACGGCGAGGGCAAGCGCCACGGGCCGACACTGCGGGATCTGGCTGACAAGCTGGGCCGCATGAACGACCGCGAGTTGTCTACCACCGTCAAAAACCTCAAGCGCCGGGACAAGCTGTGCATCCTGCGCACCGTGCGCATAGAGGGCTGCTGCAAGCCGGTGGCGCAGTACGGGTTGAAGACGGATGCGCCCAAGTCAATTGAAGCCTGGCGCACGGCCATGGCGGGTTGGGTGGCCCTGACGTGACAGAACGCGCACCGTTGCCGCCGATCAACTTTGCCGCGCTGGCCCATGCGCTGCTTCAGCGCATTGATACGCTCGTTCCACACTGGCTCTCTGGTGGCGCGCTCAAATCGAACGGAACGGAGTACTTCGTCAACTCGGTTTGGCGCACGGAGAAAACGCCCAGCTTGAGTGTCCGCATGAAGGGCGAAAAAGCTGGGCAGTGGCAGGATCACGGGGGTTCGCACGCGGGCGGGGATCTGATCAGTCTCTACGCCGCCATCCACGGCATGGACAACGGTGCCGCCGCAGTGCAACTCGCCCGGGAGCATGGGCTCGAATCCGTGGCTGATGTCCAGCCGCTGCGGGCGGGGGCCAATAGGCCAGCGGCTCCACCGCCGCCCAAACTGCCGGCACCACCAGCCGCGGCGCGAAGGGAAGATCCGGAGACGTGGAAGACTATGCTTCCGGCGCCAGAGCATCCTAAGGCGACCTTCTGGCACTTTCACCGCAACAACGAAAATCACAAAGACCCGATTGCGCACACGGCTGAGTACCGCATGGGTGGTCGGCTGCTTGGCTATGTTGTGCGCTTTGTGGGCAGCGATGGCAAGAAGGTAACGCTGCCCTACACCTGGTCGATCAGCGAGCGCGACGGTACCTGCAAGTGGGTGTGGCGGCACTGGGACGCTCCCCGGCCTCTGTACGTGCCGCTGGGCACCATGCCGGAACAACGCACTGTTGTACTGGTGGAGGGGGAGAAAAAGGCCGATGTGCTGCAGGCGCTGCTTGAAGCCCATGCGCCTGGCGTGTATGTAGTGGTCAGCTGGTCGGGCGGCTGCAAAGCCTGGAACAAGGCCCTGTGGGACTGGCTGGCAGGCTGCACCGTGTTGCTGTGGCCTGACTGTGATGGCAAGCGCGTGCCGCTGACCAAAGCCGAGCGTGATGCGAATCCAGATGAACTGGCGCAGCAACTGCTTCAAGATGCAAAGCCGCTCTTGCCGTCCCACAAGCAGGTCGGCATGGCGGCGATGCTGGGCATCGGGGTGCTGCTCCGAGATTCTCATTCGTGCAATGTCAGCTTGCTGCCGATCCCCGAACCTGGCGCGGTGCCGGATGGCTGGGATTGCGCCGACGCTATCAACACCGATGGTTGGGACTTCAATCGCATTCTGGAGTTCTTTGGCCGGGCGCAGCCACTACCTTCCGAAGCTTCCAAGCCCGCTGATGCTGCTGGCGGTGGAGGAGGCGCTAAAAAGCCGCCCACCGATTCCCCTGCTGGCGCGGGAGACAGTGATTCTGACGAACGTGGCGCCGGCGGTGGCGTGATGATCGGGGGGAAGGAAATCCCGTGGTGGCTTGAGCCGTACTATGACCACGACAAGGGGCGCTGGCTGATCTCACGCAAGACGGTGATCAAGGCGCTGCGGCACGACCCTGAACTTGAGGCAGTGCTTGGCCTGAACCAACTGAGCAACAACATCGACGCACGCGTCAGCTGGCCTTGGGCTCACGCTAAACCGGGGCCGGTCACCAACTCGATTGATCTACTGCTTGGGGACTTTCTAACCGCGAAGTACGGCCTGCCGGCGATATCACGGGCCGCGCTCAGCGAGGGCATTGAAACCGTATCGAATGGGCGACCCTTTCACCCGATCAGGGAATGGCTCTCGGGCCTTGAGCAGCCGAAGAAAAAACGTATCGACAAGTGGCTGATCCACGCGCTGGGCGAGACGCCTGAGACGCTGGAGCCGGCCATGTTTGAGTACCTGTCGCTGGTGGGCCGCTATTGGCTGCTGGGCATGGTGAACCGCGTGATGCGGCCAGGCTGCAAGTTTGACTATTGCCCTGTGCTGGAAGGCCCGGGTGGCTACTACAAGTCCACCTTGGTGGAAGTTCTCGCCGGCACGGAGTATTACAGCGACACGCACTTCGACGTGAGCAAGGGCAAGGAAGGCCAGGAGCAGGTGCAGGGCCTGTGGATGTACGAGATCGCGGAACTGGCGAACTTCGGCAAGGCCGACATCGGCTTGATCAAGGCGTTCATCACCGCGAAGTCAGACCGCTACCGGCCCAGCTACGGGCGGGTGGTGGAAAAGTTCGACCGGCAGTGCATCTTGGTCGGCACAACCAATGAGCGCACCTACCTGCGGGACCGTACGGGCAATCGTCGCTTCTGGCCGGTGCCGGTGCGCAACCCTATCCGGATCGACTGGGTGATTGCCAACCGCGCTGAATTGCTGGCTGAGGCCTATGCCCTGTACCAGGCCGGGGAGCGCTTCACGCCGACGCCTGAGGATGAGCGCCGGCTGTTTGTGCCGGTGCAGGAGAAGCGGCTTGTGGAGACGGCGGTGCTGAGCGAGATGACGCACATCCTGACGCGCAACCCGACGATCGAGGGGCCGGCGTCCCGGATGAACAAGAACACGGCCTTCGTAACGATCTCGCACATCACGTCGGCGCTTGGGGTCGATGCTGCCAAGAGCAGCCCGGCGCTTGAGGGGCAGATCCGCTCCTGGCTTGAGCATCAGGGCTGGGAGTATGTGAAGAAGCAGATCAACGGGGCGCGCAGCTGGGGTTACCTGAGGCCGAAGGATTGGCCGAAAGCTGAGCCCGAGGACGATGAGGATGACCCAGCGCCAGCGACACCGCCGCCACCAAGGCCACCTGCGCCTGTGTCGGCAAGTCCTGCAGCGCAATTTTTGAACAAGGAAGCTGATGACGAACCGTTCTGACCATAGTGTCGCGGCTCGGGAAACGCTCCGTGTCGCAAGTGCTACCAGACGCAAGATTGGCAGTAGCACGCCCGAAGGGCTGGGAGGTGCGCTGCATCCCCATTGCGGCGCGGTAGCGGGGAAGTCAGTGCATGGGCCTATGACCTAGCAGAAAAGTGTCCATGGTGGCCGTGGGTTGCGTTAGAGCCCATGGTGCTGGTGCTTCTCTCCTTTTGGGGAGTTGAAGCCGCTGCATTGTCCACCGTGTACTCACCAATGCGTGTGACGCACATACAGGCAGGTGCATGCGCGCTCGCGCTCGCGTACGGACATCCTCTCACCTATTACCTCTATAGATAGTCTTGGACACCTTGGACACCAATGAATGAAATCGAAGACAGGATCCAGCTGATCAAAAGCCAGATGCCTGAAACCTACAAAAGCATCAAGGCAAAGGCCGATGTGATCGGCAGGCAGGCCTATGCGCTGGTCCGGCGTGGCCTCGGTGGGGAGGTGAACTGCTTTTATGCCTTCGAAGCGGGGCATGTCGTCGGCACGCCTTTCAACTGCGCCGACATCAGCCGGGATCTCGCCCAGCTGCTGGTTGAGTTCGGCTGTGTACACGTATGCATTTTTGGCGAGAGGCTTCAGGCCGCGCCGACAGAGGATCAAAATGGCACGCATTGAACATATCAAACACCGGCTTGAGCGGTGGGGCGCCTGGCTCGACCAGCGAGACTCGGGCGGCACGGGCTATCCGAAGCAGTCGTCGTTCCTGCGGCTGCCGGGGCCGATCGGCATGAACTGCTCGACCATGACGGCCAATGATCTGGAGTGCAGCCAGACGCACGACGCGGTGCAGTCGCTCAAGGTCGGGCGGCCTCACCTGCACCAATGTATCGAACTGGTGTATCGAAAGAACATGGCCTACAAGTTCGTGGCCGTCGCCCTCGGCAAAAACGAAAGCACGGTGCATTCCTACCTTGAGCAGGTGGACCGGGCGATTGACATGTGGCTGCGTGACCGAAGCGAAAGACCCACGCCAATTGAAAAAACTTTGACACCTTAGAGTTCTGTGCTACATTTCTGGCACTCTCGACACTAACCACATCAAAAGCCCGCACGGAAATCCCTGCGGGCTTTGTCGTTTCTGGGGTAAATCATGTGATCAAAGTAGGCATCGATACCCGGCAGTTGCGCTTGGCTGCTGACAAGCTGGCAGGCTTCGACAGGCAGGAACGGGCAATCGGCATCAACATCGGTGTCAAGAAGATCGCAGCACAGGGTGCGACGGTCGCCAAGCGGGCGATCACTGCTGACTACAACGTCAAGTCCGCAGAAGTGGGGCGGCGGATGCACATCACCGCTGACATGCGAAACATGCAGGCGACCATCAACACCAGGCCGCGCAAGTATGCGCGGGGGCCAGGTAGCAACCGCATCCCCTTGATTGAGTTCTCTGCACGCGACACCAAGAAAACCGGTGTCAAGTTCAAGATTCGCAAGGGAGGCGGCCAGTCAAAGCTTCGTCACGCGTTCATCGCCACGATGCCGAATGGGCACCGAGGGGTATTCCAGCGCGTGCCGGGAACAAAGAAGATCAGGGAAGTCGTCGGCATCGATGTGCCGCAGATGGTCGTCGGGCATCGTGTCCTGCCGAAAGTGGTGGCGCGCATCAATGAGGTCGGGCCGCGTGTCTTGCTCCACGAGTTGGAATATCGCCTCAAGCGGCTGGGCTTCCGTTAATCAAACAATTCCAAAGAAAAAAGGTACTTCCGGGGCCTATTTAAGCCTCGGGGGCACTAAAAAGACTCGCGAGAAAAAAGAAATTATTGGGTCGGCTGAAAGGGCGTTTCGTTTCGCCTTGGCCTGTGCACACGTGTGCACTTTCGCGGTGGACGGCTGACCGCCGACGCTTCAAGGGGTGTGCGGTGGCAGAGTTCGCAGGCGTGGAAGATTCGCAGGTGCCGGTGGCGATGCTCGCCTCGTACCTGGGCCTGACCGAACGCCGGATCCAGCAACTGGCGGCCGACAACGAAATCCCACCAGGCGAGGACGGGAAGTACTGGCTGCTCGCCAGCACCAAGGGCTACCTGGCCTACCTGCAGAAGGCGGCGCAAGGCAAAGCGGTCAGTGATGACGGCAAAAAGAAACAGGGCGTGCAGATCGAACTGCTGCAGGCCCAGCGCGACAGCGCGCAGATGGAGTTGGACAAAAAGCGAGGGCTGCTGCTGCCGATTGACCAGGTGCGCGATGGCGTGGTGCGGTTGCTCAAGGTTCTGACCGAGGGCGCTGACAGCCTGCCGGACTTGCTGGAGCGTAAGAGCGGCGCCAGTGGCGCGGTTCTCAACGCGGTCAATGAGGTTTGTGACCAGTGGCGGCTCCGACTGTTCGAGCGTGCCACCGAGGTGCTGGGCGGTGAGGTGGCCGCGGCGCTCGAACCGCCCGTCGCCCGCGTGGAGGCGACCGAAGTTACTGCCGCTGAGCCGCCACCCAAAAAGAAACGGGGCCGCCCGCGAAAAGTTGCACCGGATTCATTCACGCCGCCCCTGATTTAACTGACCGGAGACCCGAGGATGTACGCTGACGCGCAGCTGGTGATGCGCGAGGCGTGTGCTTTGCTGAAGCCACCGCGGCGCGTGCGTGTCAGCGACAGCGCGGCCCAGCACATGTTCGTTGGCGGTGCCGGCGGGTATGAGGGGCCGTGGGATGCGTCGATGACGCCCTACATGCTGGCGCCTATGGACCGGCTGAGCGACCGCAGCGTCGAGGGCGTGGTGTTCTGCGGCCCGGCGCAGTCGGGTAAGACCGAAGCGTTGATATCCGGCTGGATGACGCACAGCATCGTGAGCGACCCGTGCGACATGATGATCGTGCAGATGGCCCAGCACGAGGCGCGTGACTTCAGCAAGCGCCGTGTCGATCGCGTGATCCGCATGTCGCCGAGCCTGCGCCAGTTGATCGGCGTCGGGCACATGGACAACGTGTTCGACAAGCAGTTCAGGAACGGTGCGTACCTGAATATCGGCTGGCCGACCATCAGCCAGCTGAGCGGCAAGCCGATCAGGCACGTCGCGCTGACCGATTACGACCGGATGCCGGTGAACGTGGACGGCGAGGGTGATGCCTACAGCTTGGCGCGCAACCGCACCAAGAGCTTTATGAGCCGCGGCAAGACGCTGGTCGAGTCGTCGCCAGGCCACGTTGTGCTGGATCCGGACTGGACGCCGCGGGGCCATGGGGCACCGCCCACGCACGGGATCCTCGGGCTGTACAACCTAGGCGACCGGCACCGTTGGTACTGGCCTTGCCCGCACTGCAGCGCGCTGTTCCGCGCAGAGTGGGAAAACCTGAAGTGGAACACCGCGATCGATGACCCGGTGGCCGCCAGCCAGACGGCGCACATGGTGTGCCCTGACTGTGGTTGCGAAATCGGCCCAGAGTTCAAGGCCGAGATGACCTCGAAGGGTCAGTGGCGCAGCGAGAAGGATGTGTTCGGTGACAGCCATCAGAGCAAGACGGCGAGCTACTGGCTGCAGGGGCCGGCCGCTACCTTCCAGAGTTGGCAGCAGCTGGTCTACAACTACCTGACCGCGCTGAAGGATTTTGAACTCACGGGCAACCAGGAGAAGCTGAAGACCACGGTCAATACCGACCAGGGCCGGCCGTACACGCTGCTGACCAGCAACGCTGATGGGCTGGACGCGGTGATGCTGAAGCAGCGCGCTGATGCCTATGCGCCGCAGCGGCAGGTACCCGCCCAGGCGCGGTTCCTGACGATCGCGGTGGACGTGCAGAAGCATCGCTTCGTGGTGCAGGCCACGGCATGGGGCGTGGATGGGCAAAGCTGGATCGTTGACAGGTACAACCTGGTGAACAGCGAGCGGATCGGTGAGGGCGGCGAGCGCCTGAAGGTGTCGCCCTTCACGCACCCGGAAGACTGGAACGTGCTGGACAAGCTGCTTGATGATGAATTTCAGGTGGTCGATAGCGAGGTGAAGATCAAGGCGCGGATGATCGTCAGCGACTCCGGCGGCGGTGGCCAGGGCACGGCCAACTCGTACCTGTATGCGCTGCGCTTGAAACGGCTCAGCCGGTGTGACCGTTTTGCGCTGATCAAGGGTGCTTCGACGCGGAACGCGCCGCGGATCGCAAAGGGCAAGCCCGGCGACGACCGAATCAAGGTGCCGCTCTGGATCATCAACACCACGCAGCTGAAGGATGAGACCGCAGCGAACCTGGCGCGGCCAGAGCCCGGGCCGAACTTCATCAACCTGCCGGACTGGGTGGGTGAGTGGTTCTTCCGGGAGTTGTCCGCAGAGATGCGGACCGCTACCGGCTGGGTCAAGAAACGCAAGGGTGACAACAACGAAGCCTTCGACTTGTGCAGCTACAACCGCGTGGCCTACGCGCTGTGCGGCGGAGAAAAGATCAACTGGCAGCGCCCGCCCGATTGGGCGGCCAAGGCCCTCGGCGCCCGCATGGCCGAGGCAGACACCGTGCAGGAGACCGGGAACAAGAAATACCTGGACTGGCTGCGCGAGCATGGCCGAAAGATGAACAGCGAATAAACCGGACACACGACACATGAGCGACTCCTGCAACCCCTGCGCGCAAGCGCCTGCCGTGCCGACTGGCCCTGGCTGCGGGGGCACCTGCGCCACCATGATGTGCGAGGCCCTGGCCGCGTACAGCGCGGTCCGCCGCGGCATGCTGAGGGGCAAGGCTGTGGTCGAGGTGGCGTTCGGTGAGGAGAAGGTTCGCTACGCCTCCACTGCCGAAACGTCAAAGCTGCTGCTGGACGAAATCCGCCGGCTGCACCAGTCGTGCGGCAACGAAGCCAGCGCCGCCATCCTCGGCCTGGGCGGTGGCGGCCCGATCGGAACGAACTACGGCCAGCGCCGCTGCTGATCATGAAAAACGTCAACGATGTAGTGCAGACAACCGGTGCTGCAGGCCGACCCACGCCCGAAGCCGCCAGCTACAAGGCGGCCGATCCGATCAGCCGCGAACTGGGCAACTGGCAACCTCGGCAGACCAGCGCTGACCGCGCCATGCTGCCCGAGAAGGCCCGCACCGAAGGCCGCGCCAGTGACATGGTGCGCAACAACGGCTACGCCCGCGGCGCCAAGCAGAACCAGAAGGACCGCGTTATCGGCGCGTCGTACAAGCTGCAGCTGCAGCCCGTGTACAAGCTGCTGGGCATCACGGCCGCGGTGGCCGCGGCCTGGGCCAGTGAGGTCGAGGTGGCATTCCACGCTTACGCGGACGATCCTGATTGCTGGATCGATGCGCAGCGCAAGCGCACGTTCAGCCAGTTGCTGCGCGAGGGTGTGGGTACCGAGTTTGTCCAGGGCGAGTGCATCTATGTGCGCCAGTGGCGTCCGTCGCCGACCGGCTATGCCACCTGCTTTGCAACGGTCGAGCCTGAACGCGTGAGCAACCCGGGTGTCACCGGTTTGTTCCAGCAGCAAGAGCAGGTGTTGCCGAACAGCAACCGCCTGCGCGCCGGCGTCGAGGTGGACAAGTGGGGCGCTCCTGTGGCGCTGCACATCCGCACCAAGCACCCTGCCGATATCGGCAACGTCCTGCAGAACATGCTGGGCACGTGGGAGCGGGTGACGGTACGCAATGAATTCGGCTGGCGGCAGGTGATCCACCTGTTCGAGCAGGAGCAGGCTGACCAGACTCGCGGATTCAGCGGCATGGCCAGCACGCTTCAAAAGCTGAAGATGATGGACATGCAGGAAGACCTGGAACTGCAACTCTCGCAGTTGTCCACGGCCTTCGCCATGTACATCAAGACGCCTCTGGGCCGGCAGCGCGCCAAGGAAATCATGGGCGCGGACGATGAGCACGCGCAGCAAGCGTTTCTGCAGACCTGCATGGAGGCGCAGTCGGCGTTTTACGGCAGCAGCGGCGTCAACGTCAACGGCGTCAAGCTACCGGTGCTGTTCCCCGACGATGAAATCGACGTTATCCAGCCGCATAACCAGTCGAACAACCACGAGCAGTTCAAGGAAGGGCTGATGCGCCAGAACGCCCGCGGCTGGGGCATGAGCTTCGAGGAGGCCAGCGGCGACTTCAGCAAGACCAGCTACTCCAGCGCCCGCGCTGCGATGCAGATGGCCTGGCAGTATGTGCTGGCGAAGCGTGCGAGCGTGCCCGACAAGGCCGCCACGCACATGTTCCGGCTCTGGTTTGATGAGGCGATCGTGCGCGGCACGATCAAGCCGCCACCAGGTGTGGAGTACTGGCCCGACAACAGCACGCAGATGGGTCAGGTCTTCAGCTGGCTGACGAAGTGTTCGTGGATCGGCGCCGGCAAGATCGTCATCGATGACTTCAAGCAGGCGAAAGCCAATGAGACGGCGCTCGGTACCCACCAGGCAACGCTGCAGGACGTGCTGGCTGAGAACGGCACCGACATGGAACAGCTGCTGGACAGCAACGTGCGCACGCGTGAGATGTTCGAGGAGCGGGGTTTGCCGCTTCCTGAGTATCTCGGCGGCACGCCACGTGGCGTAGTGGATCCCGCGATTGCCGCGGCAGACAACGCCGAAGCGGCGAAACAGGACTGATTTATGAACTATCCGCATATTGCTGCTCGGGCGTTGAATCGCCCTTTGTTGCTGGAGCCGGGCTATGCCCGGATCTTTTTTGCCGCGCTTGGTCCGAGGCTTGGGGTTGCAGCGCTCACCGACGTTCAGGGATTCACCACCCCTGCAGCTGGTTTGCCTGCGCAGGCGGCGTCCTACAACGTGCGTGCTGCAGCGTACCGGGGCGACAAGTCTTTCGCACTCATCAACGGGATCGCAGTTATTCCTGTGGAGGGCACGCTTGTCCACAAGTCCGGGTACGTGGGAAGTAGCTCCGGTGTTATGGGCTATGACGGCTTGGAGGCGCAGATCAAAAGTGCCATCGCAGATCCTGACGTCAAGGGCATCATGCTCGATGTCGATTCGCCGGGCGGCGAAGTCGCCGGGGTGCAGGAGTTGGGCCGCGTCATAGCGAACAGCCCGAAGCTTGTTTGGGCTCATGCCAACGAGCAATCTGCAAGCGCCGCGTATTGGCTTACGAGCGCAGCAGACCGAGTGCTCCTCACTGAGAGTGCCGAGGTGGGCAGCATCGGCGTGCTGATGGCCCACGGCGACTACAGCCGGGCTTTGGAAAACGAAGGCATCAAGGTAACCCTGATTTTCAGCGGCGCTCACAAGGTTGACGGCAACCCATATGAGGCACTGCCGGAAGCAGTGCTTGCAGACTTTCAAGCTGACCTCGACCAACTGCGCGGTGTATTCACATCGACAGTGGCTGGGTTCCGCAACATCCCGACATCGCAGGTGCTTGCCACTGAAGCCCGCATGTACCGAGGCAAAGCAGCCGTCAAGGAAGGCCTGGCCGATGCGGTCATGAGCTTTGACGACGCTATGGCCGCATTTTCTGAAACCCTCGCCAAAAAAGGCGGATTTACCAAAGGCAAAACTATGCGTACAGCAGACAGCAGCGCCTCGCCCAATACAGGCGAGGGTATGACCCACGAACAGCACACCACGGCAGTTGCCGCGGCCCGGGCTGAAGGCCACGCGGCCGGCGTTATCGAGGGCACCACCAAGGGCGCCACCGACGAACGTGCCCGCATCGGCGCCATCCTGACGCACGCAAACGCGGCCGGCCGCGAAGCCACTGCCCGCGAGTTCGCGCTCAGCACCAACATGGACGCCGAGACCGCCGGCAAGTTGCTGGCGACCGTGCCCGCCGATGGCAAGGCAGCAGCTGCTGCGGCCGCAGCCACCACGCTGAACCAGATGGCTTCAGGCCAGCAGGTTTCCAGCGAAGGCGGCGGCGATGGCGGCGCTCCCAGGCTGACCCTGGCCCAGCGCAACGCCGCGGCACGCGAGAGCCAGAAGCGCGCCTGATCTTCAACCTCCCGAAACTTTAGGAAGAAAACACCATGACTGCTTCTTGCTGCAATGCCGCGGGCGTTACCCGCGATACCTCGGTTCAAGACGACCTGATCGTCGGCGACCACGTTCAGACCACCGGCGTCATCCTCACCGGCGGTGTGGAATACAAGCGCGGCGACATTCTCGGCGTCACCGCCGTGACCAACGTCGCCACGCTGATCGCCAACGGCACGATGGCCAACAGCCAGTACATCATGCCGTTCAACATGACGGCTGCCGAGGCCACCGCACACGTTGCCACCGGCAAGGAAATCCAGGTGTACAACCAGGGCGAATTCGCGCAGGACAAGGTTTCCTTCTCTGGCGTGGCTCTGACTGGCGCCGAGATCCTGGCTGTCAAGGCCGCCCTCGGCCCGCGCAAGATCGAACTGCGCAAGGTTCTGTAACCACCCCACCAGCAACACACCCATCAACCGCCTCCGGCCCGCTTCGTGCGGGCCTTTCTTTTTAGGAAAACATCATGGATATCTACGGCACCGTTGAACTGGTCGAGGTGATCGACACCGCCTACAAGCCAGTCAACTTCCTGCGCAACGTCTTCTTCCCCGAGATCCAGACGTTCGACACCCAGGCCATCGCGTTTGACCGCCTCCGCGGTGCCCGCAAGCTGGCCCCGTTCGTCAGCCCGTGCGTTGAAGGGCGCCCTGTGCGCCGCAACGGCATGACCACGGACAGCTTCTCGCCGGCTTACATCAAGCCGAAGATGGCTCTTACGCCCTGCAACTCGGTCAGCCGGGCGCCAGGCGAGCGCATCGGCGGCGGCATGTCGCTGGCCCAGCGCCGCGACCAGCAGATCGAGAAGGACTTCCTGCAGCTGGTCGAAATGATCGACAACCGGCTGGAGTGGATGGCGGCCCAGGCCCTCACCTACGGCTACGTCGATGTGGTGGGCGACGACTACCCGCTGGTGCGCGTTGACTTCCAGCGCAATGCACTGAATGCCGTCATCCTGGCCGGCGTCAACCTCTGGAGCGCCGCTGGTACGGCCGCCCCTGTGACCAACCTGACGACCTGGGCGGCTGTTGTGGCTGGCAACCAGGGTGGATCCGTCACCGACGTGATCTTCGGCGCCAACGTGTGGGCAGCGTTCTCGAAAACCACCGAGTTCAAAGACCTGTACAAAAACGTGCAGGTGATGGGCGGCCCGCTGCCTGGCATCCTGCCCACCGTGATGGACGACGAACAGAAGATCTACCACGGTCAGTTCGGCCAGTTCCGCATCTGGACTTACAACGGCACGTACACCGACGATGCCGGCGCGACCCAGTTCTACATCCCGCCGAATGACGTGGTGATGGTGGCCAAGCAGACCATGCGCGGCGTGCAAGCCTTCGGCGCGATCATGGATCACGACAGCCTGGAGCCAGCGCAGTACTTCCCCAAGATGTGGAAGCAGAACGACCCGAGCGTGATCTACGAGATGGTGCAGTCGGCACCGCTGCTGGTTCCACGCAACGTGGACTCCACCTTCCGCGCCACCGTCCTGTAAGGCGGGGCATTTTCAAAACCGCGGCGTTCCCGGACTGCGACCGGGCAGCCGCAACCAAGGACAGACATGAAGATCAAACTGACACACAGCGCACAAGTTGCCGGCAGCAAGGGCAAAGTCGAGCAGCACCCACCCGGCAAGAAGCTGGACATCGATGACGAACAGGCGCTGCGCCTGATTCGCAACGGGTACGCGGTGGCGGATGAGGAGGCCAAGGCTCCGGACGATGACGACACAGGCGGCACAGGCGGCACCGGTGGCACCGGTGGCACGGGCACCGGCGGCTCGGGCACCTGATTCCCGCTGCTCTCGCAGCACTCTCCCAGGCGTATTCGCCGCTCGCCACGGCATGACACCAAGGAACTGACATGAAGAAATCGTTTTTGTGAGCTTGCACCCTGGCACTCGCCTGCTCGTGTGCCGGGTACATCGCGGCCGCGGCAACGCACGTTGCCAAGGTCGCGGTGGCAGCGGTCAAGTGGGTCACGGACACCGTACGCCATGGCTTCGACCTGGCTGCGGCCAAGGATGACAGCAAGGCTGCCCGCGTCGTCGCGTTCGTCCAGGCCAAGGCGTTCTTCCTGCGCCTGGCGAAGCGCGAGCGCCCGGAGATCACCGGCGGCTGGCGGATGTGCGCATCCACCTGATTGCCCAAAGCTTTGGTTAAAAAGCCACCGCGTCTCAAGCCCGGTGGCTTTTTTGCAAACGTTTTGAAAGAAACATCGTGAGCACAACTTTTCTTGGAAACCTGCAGCTTGAACTGGTGCAGGGCGACGACTACCTGGAAGCTGATGCACGCGCCCTCCATGTCTACGGGAGGGCCGTGTGCTGGCCTCCTGCGGTGGACTCCGTGCGGTTCCTCGTTTTCGAGCCGAACGACTGCGGATCCCTGCCCGTTGCCACTGTCCTGCCGCTGGCCGTGATCGATATTGAAGGCACTTTCGTGCCGGCGACCTCGACAACCCCAGCTGACGCCAAGTTCGATATTCCCCGGGCTGAGAGCCTGAAGCTAGCACCGGGCGTGCGGCGGTACATGCTGGAGGTGCGCGGCCTGCTTGCCAGCGGCAGCGTGATCACCATGGCCCGCGGCCAGTTGACAGTGCTGAGCAGCCAGCTATGACCTGGGAAGACCTGAAGCTGGAGGCCGCGGGCCACATCCGCAACGAACTCGGCGAGCCAGTGATCTTCCACTATCAGGAAGGCCAGTCGGTCAACCTGACGGTGGTCTTCACGATGGCCGACGTGCAGATTGCTGACGGCGGGCAGGTGCCGGTTGATAGCACGCAGCCAGTGTGCAAGATCTGGCGCTGCGACGTGACGCGCAAGCCTCGGCAGGGCGACACGCTGACGCGCCGCAACATCACCTACGAGGTGTTGGCGGCCAGGCCATCGCTTGATGCAGGCTGGCTGTGCCCGCTGCATGTGGTCGATGACAAGTACGCGAACAGACCGAGGGACAGGACATGACGCACCCCCGCACGCTGATTCGGGAAGACCTGGGCCGCGAACTGGTGCGGCGCGGTGCATGGGCTGACGCGGTTTTTGTTGACCGGGCCACACCAATCGAGGAGGAAGATATCTGGCCGAACATCTGCGTTTACACGCAGACCGACCGCACCTCTGAGTTTCTTTCCAACGAAAGCCGGCGGCAGGAGCTTCGGCTGCTGGTCGAGATCCGCGCCAAGCGCAGCAACGGAGTGAAGCAGGCCGCGGCGATTCAGGGTATGCCGAACAAGCCGGCGCAGACCGGGGACGCCAGCCGCCTGCTGGACGACGCCTGCGAGATCATCGAGCGGATCGTTTTTGAGCGGTACAACCTGCGCCAGATTGACATCGAGGGGCAGACCTTGGTGTTCGACGCGATCACCGAGGTGAACACCGACCTGAACCGCAATGCCGAAGGCGCTGTGCCTCACGTCATGGCTCAAGTGGAATTTGTACTCGTGTACACAGCATGCTTCCCGGCCCTGCCTCCTGAGACGTGCCCGCTTGAGTACATCTGGGGCGAGATCAACCACGTTACCTGCAAAGCTGATGACCCGCTGAACGGGAAGCTGGCTGTGGCGGTGGGTGTGCCGACGCCAAACCCCAACCTTGGAAACTGCAACTGAAAGGAGGCCACATGGCCTGTTCCACCTGCACCGGCATTCGCCGGGCCGTCAACAGCGCCGTGCTGCGCCCACTGGGCCTGCCTACGCTGCCCCTGCCGCCCGCTAACCAGGCGGGCGCACCGAAGCCCGTGGCCCAGCGCTCGAACCCGGCCTGGCCTTCCCGCAAGTCCTGACCCGAAACCCTGAAAGACCGCCATGCACAAATTGACCCCGACCCGCCCGAACGTGAAAGACGCCGCCACCGGCGAAGACATGCCTGCCGAGGGCGTCATCCGTGAGGTGTTGCTGCCGCCCGATCACTACGCCGAGCGATCTGGCGACATCACGATCGAGGAGATCAAGTCAGAACCAGCCGCGCCGGCAGGAGTGCCGCCAGTTGCCGAGAAGGCCAGCAAGGCCGCCCGCTAAGTCGCACCGATCCCCCAGAAAACACCCAGCCCGCCGACCAGCGGGCTTTTTTTTACCCAGAAAGAAGGCACGCAGATGATTTCATTCAAACAGATCCCCAGCACGGTCGGCGTGCCGGGCAGCTACGTCGAGTTCGACGGCACTGGCGCACGCACAACGCAAGCCGGCAAGCCCTACAAAATCTTTGTTTACGGGCAGATGGACCAGGTGAAGTCTGGCGGCTACCCCAACGGCTCCATTGCTGCTGAGAACATTCCAATCCTGATCACCAACGCGGCCGAAGCGGCGGTGCAGTTCGGTGCTGGTTCGATCCTGGCTGCCATGGCCGTGGACCTGTTCAAGACGAACAGCCAGACCGAGACCTGGTTCATCCCTCAGCTGGACGACGCAGCCGGCGTGGCCCGGGCTGTCACGGTGACTTACACCGGATCGTATGCGGCACCCGCTGCTGCGCCTGGCGTCGAGCGCCTGTACATCGGCGAGAAGGCTTACGCGGTGGCTGTGGCCATCGGCAATACCGCGACCATCGTGGGCACGGCCATTGCTGCCGCCATCAACGCCGACCCCGCGTCGCTCTTCACGGCCGTCAACGTGGCTGGTGTGGTGACCCTCACGGCCAAGAACAAGGGTGTGTGCGCAAACGACGTGCAGATAGTCGCCCAGTACAACCCGGGCGATGCCAGCCCTTCGGGCGCGTTCCCCGCGATCGCACAGACCGTGGCAGGCCTGCAGAACCCAAGCATTGCCGCAGGCATCGCCAGCGCCAGCACGCTGTACATGACGCACGTCGTCATGCCGTACAACGACCCGACCAACTACGCGTTGATCGTTGCCGAGGCGCAGGACCGGTGGGCACCGCTGCCTTCTGGCACCAGCATCGGCAACGGGCAGGATGACTTTGTGGTTTTCGCTGCATTCCGTGGCACCGAGGCGCAGCTGATCACCCACCTCAGCACGCACAACAGCGAGTACGTGTCCACCGCGCACATTGAGCCAGGCCAGACGATCAACGGCGTGCTGTACGGCGGCCTGATGTCCACCGCCTGGCAGTACGCGGCCGTGTATGCCGCCATCAGCGCGGCGCTGGCCAGTGCGGTTGCGAACAACCCGCACCAGATGATCGTGCTGAACTGCCTGAAGCCGGCGCCCGCCGCGACCCGCTTCCCATGGAACGTGCGCAACCGGGCCATCCTCAACCACGGCGCGGCCACGTACAAGTACAACGACTCGAATCAGGTGCTGCTGGAGACGGCTATCACCGAGCGGGTGACCACCGACACCGGTGCGCCGACCGACGCCGAGCGCCGGGTGGAAACGCAGCTGGCAAAAAGCTACATCCGCTGGAGCGTGCGCGCCATGCTGGACACCGTGTACCCGAGCAGCCGCCTGGCTGGCGACGGCACGGCCGGCCTGCCGAACAACGTGGCAACGCCCGCCATGATCAAGGGCGGCCTGTTGTCGCTTTGCAAGAGCGTCTGGGTGCCGCTGGGCATCGTCGAGAACTTCGAGCAGTTCAAGGCCAGCCTGATCGTGGAACGCAGCATCGAGGACTGCAACACGATCAAGTTCCAGATGTACCCCGATCTGGTGAACATCCTGACCGTCAAGGCCGGGAAGATCAGCTACATCGTCTGCTGATCCAGCACCCACCACCGCAAGTAACAACAGGAGTAATTCACTATGGCATGCCCCGTAAACCAGATCGTCAGCACGATCAGCTTCAACGGCATCAACATGACGCCGACCAGCAAGACGGCGTTGATCAATGTCGGTGGCCTGGTTGCCGACGGCACCACCGTCGACAACGCCAACCGCGCCAGCCACGGCACCAAGGTCGAGCCAGCCACGGTTGACTTCTCTGTCAGCAAGGACCAGATCCCGGACCTTGATTCGGTCCGCGGCCAGTGCGGCGACCTGATGTACCTCAAGGCCAGCGGCGAGGCGTTCCTGGTCACCGACGCGATGCTGTCGGCGCCCGTCGAGGACAAGGACGGCGAGTCGAACTACGAACTGAAGTTCATCGGTTCGCCAGCCATCCAGTACTAAGCCCTCGGGCTCGTTTTGGGCGCGGCTAGGGGTAGCCCTCGAAAAGCGGGACTTGTCCGCTCGCCTGCCGCGTTTCATTTTCCGGACTGCATGAACAAGGACAACCATGCCTGAAGTTACCTACACCCTCAAGAAGCCCTTCACCGCCCGTATCAAGGGTGCTGACGTGGAGTTCAGCGAACTCAAGGTGCCCGAGCTGATCACCGTCGCAATGATGCGCAAGGTGGTCCCGAATGGCACGCTGCTTTTTGCACACGGCATCACTGAGGTCTGTGCTGACCTTGGCCCTTTCGAGGCGGCAAAACTGGAGACGCAGGACGCACTGGGATACCTGGAAACTCTGGAGGATCTGCTCAAAGGCAACGATGAGCCGGGCTTCACCATCCCCGAGATCAAGCCGTACAAGGCGTTGCTGCAGAAGATCACGGTCGAGCCGACAAGGGCTGTTGAATTCGTCGCTCAGGTGCTTCAGCACAGCGGCATGAAACGCAGCGAAATTGACGCGATGGACTACCGCGACTTTGAGCCTGCAGTGCGTCCTGTCCTGGAGATGTTCCCCGGCCCAAAGAACTGAGGCACACCGCGGGAGTTCTGCTCTCCCGCGGCGTGCAGCCCTCTGAGATCGAGAACATGAACATACCGCGCCTGGAGTTCTGGCTGGAGGTGTGCAGCGATATCGCAGCCGATGAGGAGCGCCGCTCCAAGGCGCAACAAGGTAACTGAACATGGCAACCCGCAAAACAGAAGCAAAGATCGTCGTATCTGTTGAAGACCAGGGGTCTCCGGCCTTGGCGCGGATCCAAGCGCGCTTTGACGCCATGAACGCGCCGATCGCCCGGCTGCAGACCATGCTCGCCAGGCCGCTGGCGATGGCTGGCGTAGGTCGCCTGACAGGCTCACTCGGCCGCCTGCATGGCGCGATGGAGCGCGTGCCTTTCGCTGGGTCGCTTTTTGCCGCGGGAGGAATGGCGCTGGCAACGAAGTCGCTGGTGGACAACAGCGTTGCAGCACACGATGCGCTGGGTCGCATTCAAGACCTGAGCAAGGCTTACAAGATTTCCGGCGACGCGCTTCAGGTGTACAGCGAGATCGGAGCCGATAGTGGTGTGGTGGTTGAGGACATCGCCAAAAGCATCGGGTTTCTGCAGCAGCGCATTGCGGGCGCCCGCGGTGGCGACAAGGCGGATATCAAGATCCTGGCCGGCGTCGGAATCAACACTGCAGACCTCAAGGGGGACGTAGGCACCATCCTCGCCAAAATCAGCGATGTCTTCAAGGCAAGCACGAAAGACACTGACGACGCACTGAAGGTCGATTATGCGAAGCAGGCGATGGGCAAGGCCGGCGTGGCGCTGATCCCAATGCTGGAGGAAGGCGGCGCCCGGTACGCTGAAGTCTTCAAAAAAATGACTGATGAGGGGCGCTTGTTTACAGCCACTCAGCGCGAGGGCGCCGATCAGGTGGGCGATGCTTGGGATGCGTCAATGCGCCGGATTGACGGCCTGCGCAAGACGATCGGGCTGGCGATGTCGCCGATGCTGGACGCGATGACACAGAGCATTGACCGGCTGATGACAGGCAACGCCCGTGCCGAAATCATCGAGACTTTCCGGCGCTTGGGCCAGACCATTGCCGAGGAGGCGCCCAAGTTCATCGAGAAGATTCCGGCGATCGTTAGCGGCCTGGGGGACATTTTCCGGAGCATCCGCGATATCGGTGCCTTTGTGGGTTGGGACAAGCTGGTGCTGGGCGGGATCCTGTTCATCGCCAGCCCGTTCATTGCCGCCACCATCAGCATGGCCGGGGCGCTGGTGGGCGTCGGTGTGGCGCTGGCGGGCGTCACGGTGCGCCTGGCGGTGATGGGCGGCGCCGCTGCCATGTCAGCGATCAACGGGATCCGCGGCATCGCGCTGGCGATGCGCATCATGGGCCTGTCGGCTGCAGCTTCATGGGCCATGGCCCTCGGACCGATCTTCCTGATCGGCGCGGCGCTTGCGGCGGTGGCCTACCTGATCTACTCCAAGTGGGGCGGCATCACTGCCTTTTTCGGAGGGGTGTGGGAAGGCTTCACGACAGCGCTGGCGCCAGTCGCGGCGGCATTCGAGCCCGTCCTGTCGGTTTTGAGCGCCGTGACCGGCTGGGTCGGGTCGCTTTTTGGGGCGACCAAGGAAGGTGAGCAGGGCTTCGCATCCTGGGCGAGCGCCGGCGTGATGGCTGGTACTGCATTGGCCCGCATCTTTAAAGCGCTGCTGGCCCCCATCCTGCTCGTAATTGACGCCATCAAGCTGGTCGGGGCAACCGCCTCGTTCGTCGGCGGCAACGGGTTTAACTTCGAAAGCAGCACGGCCAAGCTGTTCGGCGGTTCCGGCCAGCCGCAGCCGCAGGGTGCTGCGCTTCCTGCCGGGCAGATCGCCGGCGGGCGGAGCGAGTTCAGCGGCAAGCTGGAGATCACGCTTGATGGTCAAGGCCGCCCGCAGGTGTCAAAGGTCGAGAGCAACAACAACAACATCGAAGTGTCGGCAAGCGCCGGCTCGATGTTTGCAGTAGGTGCATAGTGAAAAACACGTTTCGGGAAAACCTCCGCCCGGGTTCATGGCGTGGCGTCGCCTTTGAGGTCAGCGTTGACGATGCTGAATTCGGGCGCAACGTCGTCGTGCACGAGTTCCCGCAGCGCGACAAGCCCACGGTCGAAGACCTGGGGCGCCGCACCCGACGTTTTACGTTCGAGGCGTGGATCTGCGCCAACGTGGAGAACGGGTTTAACCCGTGGGCACAGCGCGATGCACTGATCGAGGCCATTGAGGCTGGCGGTGTCGGCACTCTGGTGCACCCGTACTGGGGCAGCATGCGCGGCCACGTGCCTGTGGCGCGGGTCAAGCAGAGCAGTAGCCAGAACAACGGGTTCATCGTCCTCGGCCTGGAGTTTGTCGAGGCGGGTGAGGTTAACTTCAAGGCGCAGGTGTTTGACGACACCGCCGGCCGCGTCAAGGATTCCGCTGAGTTGGTCTACGGAGCGGTCGAGGTGGACTTCGCGCAGAACTTCAGCATCGACAACGTAGCTGGCTTCGTGCTGGATGACGCTGTTGACATGATGCGCCAGTTCAAGAGCGTGCTGACCAGCGTGCGCCGGATCTCCAACCTGGGCGCGCAGCTGGCGGCCGGCAACCTTGGCGCGATCGGTATCTTCGCCCAGCCGCTTTCGCTTGCCCGGCAGATCGTCAGCATCGTCCGCAGCATGGACCAGCCCAAGGCGCTGCACACCTTTACACGCCCGCCAGTGCCGCCCGTGGCCACGGTCGGGCGGGCGCGGCAGGCGGCCAATCAGGCAGCCTTCACGCACCTGGTGCAATCGGCCAGCGTTGCGCGCAGCGCTGAACTGTCGGCAGACCTGAGTGCCAGCAGCCAGCGCTACGCAGCGCCCAGCACGGCGTTGCGCGATACGCCCGCACTGATCACACGGGCAGAGATGGAGACCCAGCGGCGTGCGATCACGACGACAGTGACTGACGAACTGGTGCAACTGTCGGCCCTGAACATCTACACCGACACCCAAGCCGCGCTGATGCAGCTGCGGACGGATGCGGTGCAGCACTTGACGGCGGAGGGGGAGCATCTGGCCCGCACGTTCCTGACTACCTGTTGCGATGGCACGGGCTGGAACGGGTATATGCCCAGCCTTGTGCTGGCCTACCGCCACTACGGCGTGCTGAACGACGACGTGATCAATTACCGCAACGAAGTGCCAAACCCGCTGTTCCTTGAGCCGAACGCCTCGATCGAACTGCTGACCGGAGTGAACCTGTGACCGAACGCCTCAGTCCGATTGACGCCAAGAACGTCATGTCGCTGGAGGTAGGTGGCAAGCGGTACGAGGGGTGGAAGACGCAGCGGATCCGGCACGGCATCGAGCAGCTTGCCGGCACCTTCAGTCTGGACGTGACCGACATCTGGCCCGAGCAGGCCACCGCCTGGACGATTGAGCCGGGCGCGGCCTGCACCCTGAAGATCGGCACGGACGTGATGATCACCGGCTATGTCGATGTGGTCCGGGTCAATTCTTCCAAGACTGACCACACCATCACGATCGAGGGCCGTGACAAGGCCGGCGACCTGGTGGACTGCAGCGCACCGGCAAAGGAGTGGACCGGCTTGCCCTTTGAGCACATCGCGGTCGAGCTTTGCCAGCCCTTCGGAATCACTGTCGAGACGCAACTCGAAACCGGCGCCGGCGGCTACCAGGCCAAAAAGCCAGGCAAGGGCAAGGCTGCAGCCACCAAGGCAGGGCCGGGCGGCGGCAAGCTGCCACGCAAGGCCAGCAACAGTGGGGAAACGGTCCACCGCCTGCTGGAGAAACTGGCAAAGATACAGGGCGTGCTGCTGGTCAGCGATCGGCGCGGGGGCCTGATGATCACCCGGGCCGGGCTCAACGGCCGGGCCACCGACATGCTGGTGCTGGGTGAGAACCTGCTGACCATCGACTATGAGCGCAGCTTCGCCAACCTGTTCAGCGAGATCACCGTGAAAGGCCAGGCGCACGGTGCGACAACGGCCGGTGTGAGTGTGCTGAGCGGCGCTGCCAGCGTAAAGCCGGCGGCCACCGTGAAGCGCTCCAGCGCGGCTGCAGGAACCACAGTGACAAACGCGTCCATCGAGCGGTACCGGCCGCTAACCATCGTCGCGGAAGACCAGGCAGACGCCAAACGCTGCCAGGACAGGGCGGAGTGGGAGGCCGGCACGCGAGAGGCGCGCAGCAAGCGTATTTCAGTGACGGTGCAAGGCTGGCGCCAGAGCGACGGCACGCTGTGGGAGATCAACACCCTGACGCGCATGCGTTGCCCGTGGGTGCGTGAGGACGAAGACATGCTGATCAGCAACATCGAATACATGATCGACATGCAGGGCGGCACGATCTGCGCCATGACGCTTTACAGCCCGAAGGCATTTGACGTGTTGAAAGAGATCCCGAAGCCCAATGCATCCACCACGGCTTCTGCGCCCGGGCGGTTGTCGGGTGCAGGCGGCGAGAGGAAGGGGCGATGAGTGCCGATCGGGTGATGGGCTTGATCCGTCGCGTGCTGCGGATGCGCATCAAAACCAGTACGCCGGGCGTGCAGGCTGACATCGAGAGCCTGGCCGGCGAGCCGCACCGCGACGTGGAAGTCGCTGAGTCATATGGCGAGACAGCCTGCCCGCCGGAGGACGTGCTGGAAGGCCTAGGGCTGTTCGTTGGCGGTGAAAGTGACCATGGCATGGTGCTGGCCTGGCTGGACCGGGTGCACCGTCCCACGGGCCTTGAGCCCGGCGAGACAGTGCGCTACAGCATGTTCGGCCAGCGCATCAAGTTCGACAAGGAAGGCCAGGTACTGATCACGGACGGCACCGGCAGCACGGTCCAGATGCTCGCGAACGGCGACATCGTGTGCACGCCATCCAGCGGTGTGATGAAGGTTGCCGGAGAGCTGGAAGTCACTGGCGACATTCGCGGCGGTGCCAACATGCACGCGATATTGGACGTGACCGCTGGGCCTAGAAGCCTGCAGAACCACGTACATGGCGGCGTTGAGCCTGGCCCAGCAAATACCGGAGTAGCAATTTAATGGACCTACAGCTTTTCTTCGGCTGCGGCCCTGACTTGTGCGCGGACGTGCAGGTGGCCTGCGGCGACCTGGCAACCGGGAACGAACTCAGCACGGCTGTGATGCTGAGCCTTTTTACCGATCGGCGGGCGAATGAGGACGACGTGCTGCCTGATGGCACGGATCCCCGCGGCTGGTGGTCTGACGCCATGGACGGCAGGCAGATAGGCAGCCGGCTTTGGCTGCTGGAGCGTGCCCGGAACCTGCCCGAGACCTTGCGCCTGGCGCAGGAATACGCGGAGGAGGCGGTGCAGTGGCTGGTGGATGACGAAATCGCCAAGAGCGTGACCGTTACCGTCGCTGCCGTGGGCGGCTGCAAAGACGTGCTGGCGCTGTCGATCAGCATCTGCAAGCCTGACGGCCGGCAGTTGCGCTGGAAGTACCGCTATGCGTGGGACCTCCGGCAGGTATTGCAGTGCGAGCAATTCGAATAACGACTCAAATTTTAGGCAGACATGGCATTCAACCGACCCACTCTAGGTAGCCTGATCAGCACGGCAGAGGCCGAGATCAACGCGCTTGTGCCCAACGCTGATGCGCGCATGCGCTTCAGCATCCTCGGTGTTTTCGCCCGGGTGTGGGCCGCGCTGGTGGACGGCTTGTACAGCGCGCTGGTGTTCCTCAGCCGCCAGCTGTTCGTGATGACAGCCACACGCAGCTTCCTGACGCTGATCGCCGAGAGCTATGGCATCTTCCGCCTGCCCATCACGGCCGCACAGGGCTGCGGCACGCTGCAGGGCGCCAACGGCACGATCGTACCGGTGTCCACCATCTTCGTGCGCTCCGATGGCATCCAGTACCAGAGTACCGCGGGGGTGGTCATCCCGCCCGCTGGCTTCATCGACGTGCCGCTGATTGCACTCACGCAGGGTGAGATCGGCAACGCCGCTGCGGGCGTGCTGCTGCAGCCGAGCGTGCCGATCGCTGGCTTGACTGAAGCCACGGTGTGCGCTGCGGCCATCAGCGGCGGTGCCGAGGAGGAGCTTGACGAAGCCCTGCGCGAGCGCGTTTTGTTCCGGCTGCAAAACCCACCAGGCGCCGGCACGGTCAGCGACTGGGAGCGCTGGGCGCGGTCAATGAGCGCGGCCGTCACCCGGGTGTGGGTTGTGCCCACCGTCTACGGCAACGGCACTGTAGGCATCGTTTTTGCCATGGACAACGGGCCGATCGTGCCGCCGCCTTCATCTGTGACGCAGATGCAGACCTTCTTGGCCAGCTTCACGCCGGCAGGTTCTGATGTGTATGTTTTCGCCCCCACGCTGGTGCCCACCGACTTCGAGATTCACGAAGAACCGAACGCAGATCCAACCATCCGGCAAAACATCATCAACGAACTGACCGACCTGCTGTACCGGGAGGCCGGGCCGGGAAAAACCATCCCGCTGACACACGTCCACGAGGCGATCAGCAGCGCGCAGGGTGAGCAGGACCACGTACTGACGGTGCCTGCAGCGCCGCTGGTGTACACAGCTGTGGCGCCAGTGTTTCAAGTGGGCGTTCTCGGCAACGTTACCTGGGTCTAAGCCATGGAAACGGTCAACCCCGCATGCACGCAAGTGCAGCCGCCGGTGTGCGAGGCAGGGCAGCCACAGCCGGCCAACGCGCCTTTGTGCGGACACACCGCCGAGGAATTTGCTGAGGCCGCGCTGGCTCTGGAGCCGCGAGGCGCAATCTGGTGCCGCCTTTATGACACCACCCGGGCGGCACTGCACCGCGCCTTCGGGCGGCTGCTGAGCGACTTCGAGCAGCGCATGTGTGTGCTGTTCAAAGAATCACTGGCCTGTGGCTCTGTCGAGTTGCTGGCTGATTGGGAGGCTGAGTACGGCTTGCCAGGTACATGCGCGCCAGGCGCGTACCCCACATCGTTGGCAGGCCGTCAGGCGCAGGTTTGCGCTGCACGGCAAGGCGCTGGCATCAGCACCAGGCTGCAGCTGCAGGCCATGCTTCGGACGGCCCTGGAGTGTTCATTCCTTACGGTCGAGGACTTCTACGTTCACAACGTTGTCGGCACTGGTATGGGCCAGCCTCTGACGCTGTACGGCGGCGTGTGCGTCCGCGGCCTCGGGCCAACACCGCCCGCGCCCGTGATCCACAACGTGGTGGGTGGATGGGGACCGAACGTTGGCCCGAGCGCCGGTGGGTACGGATCCAGCGTCGGGCAGCCGCTAACCCTGATCGACCCCGCCTACGTAGCGCCAGCTGAATGCCCCACTACACCGGAGCAGATGGCGCTGCTGACATGCCTCATGAACAAACATCTTCCTGCCCATGTGACATGGATGTTGTGCGTTTGACTTTGGTTCGATTTTTAAAAGAGGAAATCCATGAACTTGATTAGCCATATCCCCGGCGTTGGGCCGACCGCGCTGTTTAACCCGGGTGTCGCCACCCCGGCGCCGTGGAATGTCGCGCATACGGGTGCAACCGATGGGTCCGGCCCGGCCACGGCCACTAAGAACATGGCGGAGATTTATAACCGCCTGCTGTTGCAGGTCGCAGCCACGATACAGAAATCTGGACTGGCCATTGACAACACCAACTGGACGCAACTTGCGGAAGCTGTCAGCCTGATTGCGGCAAGCGCAGCGGCAGCTGCCGCGCCCAAGCAGATTCAGCCGATCCTGGCGACTGTAGCGGCCAACGCCCTGACGTTGACGTTGAGCCCTACCCAGCTGGACTTTCGCTCGCCGGTGCTTTCAAGTGGAACGGTCAATTCAAGAACTATCGCAGCGCCGATCTCGCTGGTGGTTCCTGCAGGCGCCACGCTGGGAACCGTCAACGGTGTGGCGAGCCGCGTTGTAGTGATCGCGTTGGACAACGCTGGCGTGCAAGAACTGGCGGTCGTGAATATCTCGGGTGGAAACAACCTCGATGAAACAACGCTGATCAGCACCACAGCCATCACTGCTGCAGCCGACGTGGCGAATGTTGCCTATTCGACGGTTGCGCGTGCCAGTTTGCCTTTCCGTGTGGTTGGGTATGTAGATTCAACCCAGGCTGTCGCTGGTGACTGGGTGACTGCACCTTCGACCATACAGGGTGTTGGTGGACAAGCACTCGCTGCATTGTCGTCACTCGGGTACGGCCAGACGCATCAAGACGTGACTGGTAGTCGTGTGCTTGGCACGACCTACTACAACACCACGGGTAAGCCGATCCATGTGCATTGCATCTGTAGCAATAGCGGTGGATCAACGTCTTTCGCCACCTATCAGGTGGGCACTCTCACGTTCAAGACAGGGTCTACACCGAACGGGGGGTTTTCGATGGCAAGTTTCATCGTGCCGCCGGGCAAGAGCTACACAAACATCAACCCTGGCGGCTTCACGTTGGTTGATTGGTTCGAATTGCGTTAAGGAAAAAGACCATGAAACATTTTAAAAAACCTGACAACTCGCTTCACGCCTTTGATGACCAGTACGAAGGCGACCTGATCACCGAGGATATGACGCCCATCAACGATGAGGAGCTAGCGGCCCTGCTTGAGCCGGCGTTGGCAACTTTGAAGGCCGAGAAAAACAATGAAATAAATGCTGCACGCATGACAGCAAATTTCACAAGCTTCACCCATGGTGGGAAGCTGATCGCGTGCGATGCACTGAGCCGAAGCGACATCGACGGAACCAACGGATACGTAGCCCTTAACGGCGCGCTGCCAGCTGGATGGCCGGGCGGCTGGAAGGCTATCGACAACACCTATCTGGTGATCGCCGACGTGGCTGCGTGGAAGGCCTTTTATGCAAGCATGTTCGCAACTGGCAATGCCAACTTTGCTCATGCACAGCAACTCAAGGCGACCCTGGCTGCGGCAACAACGGCCGAGCAAGTAGCTGCCATCGTCTGGTAGCCATGAAGGTCGCACTGTACATAGGCGACCACAGCGGCGATTCGTTCGCCGCTCGTGCGGGTTGGTGGCTCACCCGCAACACACAGAAGGGTGCGTTCGGCGACGTAACCCACGTCGAGGCTATCCACGCTGAGCACGGCGACGGCACAGTGACGATTGCCAGCGCGAGCCTGCGGGAGAGCGGTGTGCGTGCCAAACAAGTCGCGCTGGATCCTACCCACTGGCGCATCGTTGACGTGGGCCTGTGGGACGTGCAACGGTCCGTGGCATTGCTCGCCGAAACCAACGGCCTGCCGTATGACTGGCGCGGCGCCCTGGCGACGCGGCTGCCTGGCCGGCACGACAACTCGGCATGGTTCTGCAATGAGTGGGTGGGCTATCCCTTCTTGCGTGAATCGTGGACCTTCGGCCCGCACCAATTCGCCGCGGTGTGTCTGAGCCTGGGCCGCGAGATCACCGAGCCGTTTTTCAGGAGTAGAGCCGCATGAAAACCACCTATTCATGGATAGCGCGCCTCTACGTCAGCGCGTCGGTCCTGGTCACGGGGTTGATTGCGGCGTTCGACCCTGACAGCCAGCATCGCGAGGTGTTGCTCTCCTCTGGAGAACTCCCCGGCTCGGTCGCGTTGGCCTTGTTGATTGCCGTTGCCCTGGCCGGAATCATCGACGTGGCAGTCAACGACTGGTTGCCGCCACAGTTCGACCTTCCCTGGACACACAGGCACAGGCACGTGGTCTACATGGTGCTGGCTGTTGGTCAGGTCGGACTTGTGTTTGCCCTGGTGCATGGCGGCGACGTCCGACCCGTGGTTGCCAGATACGCGCTAGACGCTGCGATGGCGGTATTGATTGCTGGGTATGGCATTTTGGACCACTACAGGTGCAGGGGGAAAGCATGACGCCGACGCGTTTTTTTTTGATCACAAAGGGCCTTCTGTGGCTGATCTGGCCGTGTGCCGTGGCTGCAGCGCCGGCCACGTTCGGCCAGGCTGTGGCGGCCGTGACGATGCTGGAGTGGTTGCTGGTGGCCTTGCTCTCGACGCTGGCCGGCGTCACGGCGTTGTTCATCCGCATCAGCGCAGTCTTGAATGAGGCCCCGCCCGAGCAGGTGATCAAGCCGATCCGCTACATGTGGCTGCTGGTTTGCACGCAGATGTTCGGCTCTTGGCTCGCTGGTGTGTGCGGGTTCTTCATCGCATCGCACTTTGGCATGGCTGGGCTGCTGGTCGGCTTCTGGGTGCCGATGTGCGCCTTCGGTGGCGCGAAGCTGCTGGAGCTTGCTTACAACAAATTTGTGAAGTCGAAGTTCGACTCGCTGACCTGAAGGAAAGATTCATGACACCTACCATCATCGCCCGTTGTACGGGGGCGCGGCTTGACCGTGCAACGCGCTGTGCCGCGGGCCTGGCCCAGGCCATGGCCATGTACGGCATCGACACGCTGGCACGTCAGGCCATGTTCCTGGCAAACATCGGCCACGAGACCGGCGGTCTCCAGTGGCTGACGGAGATCTGGGGGCCGACGTCCCAGCAGCGCCGGTACGAGCGCGATTTCTCCGCGCCTTGGCCAAACTCGGTTGAGCAGTCCAAGTTGCCGGCGTACGAAACGAACAGGCTCGCCTACGGGCTTGGCAACACGCAGCCAGGCGACGGTGCGCGCTTCAAAGGCCACGGCATGCTGCAAACCACC
This sequence comes from Acidovorax sp., assembly GCA_030692685.1. Lineage (GTDB taxonomy): Bacteria > Pseudomonadota > Gammaproteobacteria > Burkholderiales > Burkholderiaceae_C > Acidovorax. The sequence goes on from JAUXZO010000085.1 coordinate 45,937, forward strand.
GGGCGCTTCAACCACGCGGCCGTGCGCGATCGCCTTCGCAAACGGTTCCCGGACATGTCGGTACCGGACTTCGAGGCGGAGCCGGAGCGCCTGGCGGAGCCGGAGTGGGCGGCGCTTTCCGCAGCCGACTACATAGCCATGAAAGACTGCCAGCGCTTTGCTGATCAGGGCGATTTTGACGGCTATTGCGACACCATCAATCGCGGCAAAAAGACCGCAGCTGAGGGAGATTCCAACGGCTGGGCCGACCGGCTCAAGCTGTACAGGGCAGCGCAGGCGGTGTTGTCGTGACTATCTCGCTGACTACATGGCTGGCTGCCGGCGCCATCACCGCAGCCGTTGCGGTCGCTGGCGTGCAGACCGTGCGCCTCGCCGGCGAGAAGACCGAGTTCGCAGAAGCCCGCGCCAGCTGGGCTGATACCCGCGCAGAGGCATCGCGTATCAAGGCGAAAGCGGAAAGCGTGGAGCGCGAGGAAGAAAGCCGACGACAACTGGAGAAAGACAATGCAATTCTTGAAGCCAAAACGCAGCTTGCCCGTGTTGCTGCTGACCTTGTGCGTGCTAACCGTGCTGCTACCGGCCTGCGGGACGCAGCCGCAGCAGCTGCAGAGCGAGCCCGTCAAGCCGGCGGCAGTGCCACCGCTGGCATCGGAGGGGCGCCAACCCAAGACGCCGCCGGAGTGCTTGCCAACGTGCTTGCAAGCATTGACGCCCGAGCGGGAATCCTGGCAAAAATTGCTGATGAACGCGGGATTGCCGGTGCAACCTGCGAGCGCTCCTACGACTCCCTGACGCCGGCCGGCGGGAAAGTGGATACGAATACACGGCCTGCCGTCGACAACAAACCGCAAATTCCTGGAGGTGAGCCAGCAGCGCGACCTTAAAGACAGGGCGACTGGACCAGGTGCGTCAACACCAGGCCCAGCCGCCTTCCACAGAACACGCCTGTGAGCCAGCCAAGGCCCTGCCACCTCCCGGGAGGCAAGGGCAGTGTAACAACACCCCTGGACACGCTTACAAATGGCATCACCCATCATTCCCTGGCTGGGCGGCAAGCGCCGTCTGGCTGACATCATCATTCCGCGGTTTCCGCCGCATTCCTGCTACGTCGAGGTGTTTGCCGGCGGCGCGGCCCTCTATTTCCTGCGGCAGCCGGCCGAGGTGGAGGTGATCAACGACGTCAACGGCGACGTGGTCAACCTTTACAGGGTGGTGCAGAACCACCTTGAGGAGTTCGTGCGCCAGTTCAAGTGGGCGCTCAGCAGCCGGGAGGTCTTCAAGTGGCTGCAGGTTACGCCCTCGGAGACGCTGACGGACATCCAGAAGGCGGCTCGCTTCTACTACCTGCAGCACCAGGCCTTCGGTGGCCGCGTGCAAGGGCAAAGCTGGGGCACGGCTACCACGGCGCCGGCAGTCAATTTGCTGCGCATCGAGGAGCAGCTGAGCGCAGCGCATCTGCGGCTGGCCAGCGCCTACATCGAGCGCCTCGACTGGAAGGACTGCATCAAGCGGTATGACCGGCCGCACAGCTTTTTTTACATGGATCCGCCCTACTGGGAGACCGAGGGCTACGGCGTGCCCTTCCCGTGGGCAGAGTACGAAGCCATGGCGGCCATGATGCGGTCGATCAAGGGCAAGGCGCTGCTGAGCATCAACGACCACCCGGATATCCGGCGCTGTTTTGACGGCTTTGCGATCGAGGAGGTGCCGATCAGCTACACCGTGGGCGGCGGGCAGGGCGTTGACCGGATCGAACTGATCATCAGCAGCTGGGACGTCGCCGCGCAGCCGGCAGGGCTGTTCTGATGCCAGACCTGCGCAGTCTGGCAATCGCGCTGGCACTTGCTTCGTGTTGCAACCAGAGCGGTACTGGTGCCCATCAACAGGAAAACAGCCACATGAAAAGCCAGACACCTCCCAACCCCTTGTTTGAGCGCATCGCCCGTGAGCAGCTGGGTATCGAGACGCTTGCCGAGCAGAAGCGTGACCACCTCGACTTCCACGACGTGGGGGTCAACGGCCTGCACCGCGCCCTGCAGGCGGCTTTTGACGCCGGACGCCAGGCCGGCAAGGCCGAGGCATGAGCGCGGTGCGCAGGGCCGATACGGCGGCCACAGCCTATGCCTACCACCAAGGGCTGGCCCTGCACCGGCTGGAGCGGGTCAGGAAGGCGCTGGACGCGCACCAGGCCACCGCCGCGGCCCAACCCCGCAAGTGGGGGTTTCCAGGCGACGTGGAGGCCGCTGGCCAGAAGCTGCTGGAGGCATTGGCCGCGCTGGGCGCCTTGACGCCGCAGGAAAGAGAAACGCACCGGGTGTAGCCCGGTAAAAGAAAACCCCGCTGGCTTACGCCGGCGGGGTTTTTTTACGTCCCGGCGCTGCGTGACTTTTGCGTGACCTGTGTTTTCTCTACTCTGCGCTACCGTGACTTGCGTGAACGTGTGGGCGTCCGTAAGTCGTTGATTTAAATAGTCTTCAATCGAATCTGGCGGGCTACGAACCAAGGGGTCGTGGGTTCAATTCCTGCCAGCCGCACCAAACGTCAAGCCCTGGAACCGAAAGGTTCCAGGGCTTTTTCGTTACGATGTCTGTCCGGACACCTTGTCCCCCAGCCCAGGCCCCCATGAACAAGGCTTTCACCAAAGAAACCGATACCGACGACGATGAGGATCTGGCCCTGCCGCCCCTGCCCGCGGGCGGCAAGAACTACATCACGCCCGGCGGTTACGCGCGCCTGCGCGACGAGTTGCTGGACCTGATCGACAACGAACGGCCCAAGGTCGTTGAGGTTGTGCACTGGGCCGCCAGCAACGGCGACCGTTCGGAAAATGGCGACTACCACTATGGCAAGAAACGCCTTCGCGAGATCGACAGGCGCATCCGGTTCCTGACCAAACGCCTGGAGATTGCCGAGGTGTCAGACCCGGCTGTCCATCATGGCAACGATCAGGTGTTTTTCGGCGCTACCGTCACTTATGCCGATGATGGCGGCGCTGAACAGACGGTCACTATCCTGGGCATCGACGAGGTGGACAGTGCGCTGAACCAGGTGAGCTGGATTTCGCCGATTGCACGCGCGCTGCTCAAGGCCCGTGTCGGTGACGAGGTGAAGCTGGCCACGCCGGCCGGTATCCGGGAGATCGAGGTGGTCGAGGTCCGGTACCCGTCGCCCGCCGCAGGCGCCTGAGGCTTGTGGTCAGACGCCTGGTTTGACGCGCTGGACGCGCAGGACCGAGGGCGTGCGCTTGACGGCGCGCATCACAGATGCCAGATGCACGCGGTCGCGCACCTGGACGCCGAAACGCAAATCGGAGGCATCCTGCGCGGCTTCTTGCGCCATGTCCACGTGGGTGATGTCGGCT
>JAUXZO010000089.1 GCA_030692685.1 Acidovorax sp.
CCAGGCTTGGCTCAGCTCCTGGCGGATCTGCAGACGCTGGACCCCCAGAGTGGCGCGTTCGCGCTCCACCTTGGCCTGGGCGCTGGCGATCTGCGCATCTCGTTTGGCACGGTTGGGAACCTCCTGCATCAGCGCCAGGCGTTGCATGGTCATGGACTCGCGCGTAAGGCTGAAGCGATCCATGCCGCTGATGGGAAAGTTCTCGACCCCGACCGAGAGCTTTGGATCCGGCAGAGTTCCCGCCGACTTCTGGGTACTGCTGGCTGCGTCAATCTGCAGCCGCTGGGCCGTGATACGAGGGCTGTGCTGCTCCGCCAGATCCAAGGCTTCGGCAAACCCCAGGGCGTGGGCCTGGTTGCCTACAAGGCCGATGCCGGCCAGTAGGAATCCGAGAGCGCAAAGGCGCAGATGGTTGAGGTTGCGCACACGGATGCGCGGCGAGAGAGGATGAATGCGCAGTTGCGCAGGCGGGCGCTCGCAGGGAGCGCCGAAGGAGATGTTGGGCATGATGGTCCTCGAAATGAAGGGGCACGAAGTCAGACCTGCGCGCACGCTGCAAGGCAGCGCACACGCCGTGCACGTTCAATTCCGAAAGACCTGATGCGTCAGATAGATGGGGGGAGATCCCGCTCGACTGTCCAGCTCTGCGTAGACAGCCCGAGGGTCAATAGGGCTCTCGGAGTCCAGGATTACAGGCAGCACATAGGCGACCCAGATGGCGTGCGCCGCGAGCGCCTGCAGATCGAGACCTTGGAGCGAGGGGGAGGACAAGCTGTCGCCATCACAATGGGCTCGACACAGCTGAGGATCTTGCTCATCCATGGTTCCCGCCATAGCGTGGCAATCGGGCATGGAGGGCATGCCGACTGAGTCTTCCATGGCCATGCCCGCTTTTTGCATCGATGCCGCATGGGCTGCGGAGTCCAGCTTGGGACAGGCATAGGCCGCCAACGCGAACTGCATCAGAAGCAACGCCGCCACCAGAGCGCTGGTTATCCAGCGGGCTTGGCGCGATATCGTGCTTCTGGCGAAGATCATGGTACGAATGGTATTCCCAGCGGTGGCCGCGAACTTAACCTAGATCAAATCTGAGCGAGCCAAGTCGATTCAGCCCTTGCGAAGCCGCAGGGCGTTTGCGATCACGGACGCCGAACTCAGGCTCATCGCCAAGGCCGCGATCATTGGCGATAGCAGCCATCCGGTGAAGGGATACAGCAGCCCTGCGGCGATCGGGATGCCCAGCGCGTTGTAGAGGAAGGCAAACATCAGGTTCTGCTTCATATTGCCCACCGTCGCCTCCGACAATTCCCGCGCAGTGGAAATCCCTCGCAGATCGCCCTTGACCAGGGTGACCTGTGCGCTGTTCATCGCCACGTCGGTGCCGGTGCCCATCGCGATCCCCACATCCGCCTTGGCAAGGGCGGGCGCGTCGTTGATCCCGTCCCCCGCCATGGCGACAACACGGCCTTCGGCCTGCAGCCGCGACACCAGGGCCAGCTTGTCCGCAGGCTTGACTTCGCCATGGACCTCATCAATCCCCAGTTTGGCCCCCACCGCCTTGGCGGTGGTCATGCCGTCGCCCGTGGCCATGACAATGCGCAGTCCCGCCGCATGCAAGGTCGCCAGCGCTTCCGGCGTGCTGGCCTTGATGGCATCCGAGACCGCCAGCAGGCCTTGAAGCTGGCCATCGGCCGCCAGGTACATCACGCTGGCGCCTGTGGCGCGCAAGGCCTCTGCCTGCGCAAGCAGCGGGTTCGCTGAAACCCCAACCTGCTCCATGAGGACCGTGTTGCCCAGGGCGAGCTGGCGTCCAGCGACCTGTCCGCGCACCCCGATGCCCGAGCCGGACTCAAAGTCCTCGGGCTTGTCCAGGGCGAGCCCCTTGGCGCGAGCTGCCTGGACAATGGCATCGGCCAGCGGATGCTCGCTGCCTTGGTCCAGACTGGCCGCCAGGCGCAGAACCTCATCCTCGGACAGACCGGGCATGGCCACTACACGTTCGAAGGAGGGCTTGCCTTCGGTGAGCGTGCCTGTTTTGTCCACGATCAGCGTGTCCACCTTGCGCAGGTTCTCGATGGCTGCCGCGTCCCTGAACAGCACGCCGCTGGTCGCCCCCCGGCCTGTGGCCACCATGATGGACATGGGCGTTGCCAGGCCCAACGCACAAGGGCACGCGATGATCAGCACCGCAACTGCATTGACCAGGCCGTAGACCCAGCGTGGCTCCGGACCGAACAGGCCCCACGCGAAGAGTGTGAGCAACGCGATACCCACCACAGCCATCACGAAGTAGCCCGCCACCTGGTCGGCCATGCGCTGCATGGGGGCCCGTGAGCGCTGTGCCTGCGCAACCATTTGAACGATCTGCGACAGCATGGTGGCGGAGCCCACCCGCTCGGACCGGATCACCAGTGCCCCGTTGGTATTGAGCGTGGCACCGATGACGGCATCACCAGGCCCTTTGACGATGGGCACCGGCTCCCCAGTGAGCATGGCTTCGTCCACGGCACTGCTGCCCTCGACCACCACACCGTCCACGGGGACCTTCTCGCCGGGCCGCACGCGCAGCAGATCACCCACATGGACGTGGGACAACGGGACATCGCTCTCCTGGCCGGTGGCGTCGATGCGCCGCGCTGTCTTGGGCGCCAGGCCCAGCAACGATTTGATGGCGGCCGAGGTCTGCGAGCGTGCCTTGAGCTCCAGCATCTGGCCGAGCAGCGTGAGCGAGATGATGACCGCTGCAGCTTCGAAATACACCGCCACGCGCCCCATGGCCTGGAACGAGGCGGGAAACACCCCCGGCGCAACGGTCGCGACCACGCTATAGACAAATGCTGCGCCCGTTCCCAGACCAATCAGCGTCCACATGTTGGGACTGCGGTTCACGACCGACTGCGCACCGCGCAAGAAGAAGGGCCAGCCCGCCCACAGGACGATGGGTACCGTCAGCACCAGTTCAATCCAGCTCTGTGTGACCATCTCGAACCACTGCAACCGGTGCCCAAGCATGGCCAGGACGGTAACCACCACAGTGAGAGGCAGCGTCCACCAGAAGCGATGCCGGAAATCCACGAGCTCGGCGTTTTCTCCCTCATCCAGCGTGGGCAGCATGGGCTCCAGTGTCATGCCGCACTTGGGGCAATTTCCAGGATGGTCCTGTTGCACCTCAGGGTGCATGGGGCAGGTATAGGTTGTGCCCGGTTGCGCCGCTTCGGGCTCAGGCTGAGGCGCGCGCTCGCTGATGGGAGTCGAGAGAAACTTTTGCGGCGCTTCCATGAAGCGTGCTTTGCATTTGGCGCTGCAAAAGTAGTAAGGACGCCCTTCGTGCTCTGTCGAGTGATGCGATTGTTCCGTCACATCCATACCGCAGACAGGATCCTTTAGTCCCGTCGTGGGCAACGACACATGCGTGTGATGCCCTTCATGATGCTGGTGGTCATGATGGACGTGTTCGTGCGGTTGCGCATTCGACATGGATAGCCTCCCTGGGTGTTTTGGCCGTGCAAGATTACTTCTTGCTCGAATCGACGTTGTGGGAGCCGTGCCCCCCGTGTCCGTGGAAAAGGTGCATCAGGGGGCAAGCCAGCAAGAGCAGATACGGCCAGTAGCCCGCGACATGCGACCAGTGCTCTTTGAGAAGAAAAAACATGCCAATGAAAGCGAGCATGACGACTGCGCCAATCAGTCTCTTTCTGCCCATTGAAGCGCTGGCCTTATCCGATTGTCCTGTACTGTGATCGTGGTTCATGGTTTTCTCCATATGAGGTCGTCGAGACAGTGACGAGCCGTATGGAAACAATAAGGCTTAACACGGTGGCAATGTCAAACTGATGACAAGTCCTCTTGACGTGGATCATGTGCCTGCTCAGCCCCCATGCGCACTGCAAACGGCGTCTGAGTAACGCTGCCCTGATTCCCCGACAGCGGTCCAAGGGTCAGGGCAGCGATCGCTGAGTACAGAGAACTATTTCGTGGGTGCTGTGGGTTGCTTGCCATTGCGAACGAGAAACGCATCCAGCACAGCGATTTCCTTTTTTTGCGCGGAAATAATGTCCTGGGCCATGCTGAGTAGTTGGGGATCTTTTCCATCGCGCAATTGGCTCTGCGCCATGTCGATGGCACCTTGATGGTGGATGCGCATCATTTGCGCGAAATCCACATCGGGATGGCCTGACGTCTTCACGGACGCCATCTTGTCGTTGTTCTCTTTCATCATGGACTTCATGTCCATCTTGCCTGCAGGCATCGTCTGATCCATGGCAGCGCCTTTCATGCCAGCGTGTGGGGCAGACTGGGCGTGCAACGACAAGGGAACCACCAACGCGCATGCAAGAAAGGCGGTTGCCGAGACGGTTTTCGAGGGTGGGTGCAGAAATCTCATGGTGGGCTCCTTGAACAGCGTCAATCTGCGTGGGCCATGGCGGCACATTCTTGAGCGCATTTGTGGCAAGCGGCGGCACATGCCTTGCAATGCTCGGCTTCGTGCCTAGCGCACTCATCGCCGCAGGCCTTGCAGATCTGCGCGCACAGCGCACAAATCGCCTCGGCGTATTCGCTTCGGCGCGCCATCACATCGGCAGCTAAGCTGCAAGCGGCCGCACAGTCCGCGTCCAGCGCAATGCAGCGGGCCATCATCTTGACGTCCTCCTCCTTGAGGCACTCTGCGAAACACTGATGGCAAGCCGTCGCGCACGACCGGCAAGCATTGATGCAAGACATGTAGGGGTTCGGGGTGTGATTCATCTGGATCTCCTGATAGGTTTGGATGGCTCAAAAAGTTGAACTTGATCCTACGCAGCGGGCTGCAAGGAGCATCCATCTTCCGCCGCGAGAAGCATTCGGTTCTGTAGGCTCGCGCCGACGATTGACTCAGCCTTCGAGCAATTTGCCGCAATTTCGGTGCAAGATGACGAAGAGGTTTCAGGGTCGTAATCTAGATGTCACATTCGACCAAGTAGTCTTCGCCAAGGCTCTTTGTTACGCCTATTCGCACGGCTGCCGTCCAATCACAGCCCTTCAAAGCTGACGTAACCACCATGCAGTGCACTACGTGCCCAGCTGTGGTACCTCTTACGCCACAAGGCGTCAGCGCACACGCGACGATCGGATGCCAGAAAGAACGCCAGATGGTTCGGCTTCCCCAGTGTTTGATCGCGCAGCGAGCATGCGGCCTGCGGCATCGACTTTGATCATGCCCAATCTTGGATGGCTCCAGTAGCGCGTTTTTCCATCCTCCGTCGCAACTCTGGTGGCCGACGCTTCAACGCGCACCTCGTTGTCGGTAGGTGCGGCAAACGTGGTCGCAGACGCCAGCGACGCTGCTGCGACCAACATAGACACAATCATCTTTTTGTACATGGTCTTACTTTCCTCATCAGTCATTAAAACGTCAGCTGGGCCGACGGCTACACGCGGATACAAGACATCAATGGGCGGCGTGTGGAAGAGGATTTTGGGCTACGGGGACGAACGAGAAGCTGTAGTGCGGATGACGTTTTCGAAATATACGGAACATGCAATGTTCATCGGGTGCTTCATCCCGGTGAGGAGGCATAGACCGTATCTCGAACCAGATCCCTCTGCACTTTTCACCTCGCCCCAAACCTGTCAAAAGCGTAATCGGGAGGTCACCGCTTCGTAGGGGTGCGGGTTCTAGACTTCTCTCCGTGGCGCAGAAAAACGCCACCTGGATGGACCATATCGGGCATCCGGCGCCACAGGAGACCATCATGAAAATTCGTACTGCCATCCTCGTCGCCAGTCTCGCTGCATTCGCTACAGCGTCCTTCGCTACTTCGGTCTACCACGCAAGCCCAAGTCAGGAAGAAGGCGTGAGTCTGGCCCCCGACCACCTGGGCAACGCAGTCAGCCGTCAAGCTGTCGAAAGCACCGTACTGGCCGCGCAAAAGGACGGTTCTCTGTACTGGATCAGCCGTGGTTACCCGGCTACTTATCCGCTCGTCCCTGGCCCCAAGCTGACAAAGACCCGCCAGCAAGTCTTGGATGAGTTGCAGGCCGCCAAGCGCAATCCCGTGACCAGCGATGGCATGCGCGATCTCGGAGGCGAGGCAGGTTGGGTCAACGCCAGCCAACTGCCCTGAACCCCGAACCATCCCCACTACCGCGAATCTCCAAGACCGGCCTGCAGCTGCACTCAAACCATCTCCATTTATCAAGAAGGAAATCCCATCATGAAACTCAAGTCCACCCTCATCGTCCTCTCTCTTATCGCAGCCCCTGCATTTGCTTCGGACCAAGTGGTCAGTAAGACGCGCGAGCAAGTCCGTGCTGAATTGGCGCAGGCTCAGCAGAGCGGCGACATGCTCGCCTTTGGCGAATCGGGTCTTACGCTCAAGCAGATCAATCCTGGCGCCTATCCCGTGGCTACTTCGACTCAGGTCGGCAAATCCCGAGAGCAAGTGCGGGACGAGCTGGAGCAGGCTATCCGTACAGGCGACATCATGGTGGCCGGTGAATTCGGCGTCAAACGCAATGAACTGATGTCAGGCCGCTATCCCATCGTGACAGGCAAATCGCTGAAGACACGTGACCAGGTAAAGAGCGAGCTGGCACGCGCCATCCGCGAAGGCGAAGTCGTCGCTGTGGGCGAAGACGGCCGCAAGCTCAACGAAATCTATCCGGACCGCTATCACGCAGCGCAGCATGCGGCCATGGCCACCACCTCGGACGAATCCTCCAAGGCGCCACGGTTTCAGTGAGTTTTCCCAGGGGGTCAGCGGCTGAGCTGGAGGAGCCTTGCCAAAAAAGGGCCGCCTCCAGCTTGAATGCAAAGCATGCCCACGGCCCCGACAGCAGGTGCGCACGACCGTTGTCTTACAAATCGCTCAGGATCAGACCTGCATGTTCATCACATCGGTGTAGGCCTGGACAATTCGATTGCGGCTTTGCAAGGTCGCCTGGAACGCAATATTCGACTTGACTCCAGCGAGCATGGTCCCTTCCAAGCTGACCGTGGGGTTGCCAAGTGTGACCTCTCGACTCAGCCGACCCGATTCACCTTGCAATTGGCTTGTGATTGTCAGCGCCATGCTTCATGGCGTCTAGAAAACCGCCCCCTTGGATGCTCGGTGCTGTGGACACAGAGTTTCCCAACAAACCGACTGGCGACAGAGCATCCAATGGCTTGGTAGTGACGTTCATGTCGAGGACCTCATGGTTGGACGAAGAATTTGCGAAGTGCCGCCTTGGAGATCTCTACCAAGGTGATGGTCCATCGTAGTTTCTGGCGCCAGACCTGTAGCTTTCGCAGCGCAAGTTATTACCAGCTAGTCCCCCCGTTCGGGATAACAGGCGCTTCATCTTGCCGACATCGCCGTGAATCGAACCCGAGGCCGAAGGAGCCAGACCCAGGCGAACCGCACCATGCCAAAGAACCGGGTCTCACAGCCGCTGCGAAATCTCCAGCAGCGGCTTGATACTGGAACCAAAACGGCTCATCAAAGCGTGGTTCTGCTCCAGTTGGCTATACGGCAGGTACCGGATTCCCAACTCCGAAACGCGGGAGAATGCAGGCCTTTGAAGTTGTTCAGCGACCTTGTCTCTGCGATTGTCTGGAGCCACAAGAAACAATGCACAGTTGACTGCAACCGACGTGCCCAAGGCCAGGTCGAGCATTCGCACGATCCCCGAATAGATGGACGTGGTGTGCTCGACTTCAAATGCGGCCGCGACCTGCGATGTCTGAGTATCAATCCATACGACATCAATGAGTCGAATCGACTCCAGTCCCCTGTCCACGCTGGCAGGCAACTGCGCCAGACATCCGTCTCCCAAAAGGCCGCTGCCGTAGGAGCGACCCCGGTCGTTGGACGCTATCCAGACATCAAACCCGAGAGACTTGCCCAGATCGCGCAATGAAGCCTGAATACCCGTGTGGGTCGCATCGCTTTCGGTCGCCTGGGACATCTCCCGTTGCGATGCGGTGGATTCCAGCCGCACACGTTCAAGGTCTTCTTGCCAGAGTGTCGCCGTCGCCGCATCCATTGCTTGTGGCGGCGCTGCATATCGGCCACTGCCAATGTCAAACATGAGTCCCGCAATCGCACCGAGATCATTCGATAGTTTCAGCCGGTACTGCGCGTTCAAGCGCAGCAAGCCCTCCCGCATAGAGAGATAGTGGTCCCAACGTCCGAGCTTCACGCGCCCGCCAGTCACTGCGTTGAAACCATTGACAATGGCAGTGTTAAAGGGAGAGAGCAGCGTTGGGTGGATGAAATACAGCAAGTTGGCGACTGCTGGGCCCAAGCCTTTGATGCCGATTGCATCGATGCGCTGTATGGCGGCAACGACGTCTTCTGCGCAATCGCAGTGATCGCAGGTGTGAAGGAGATCTGCGAAGGCGAGCTGGTTACTCGTGTTCTCGTAGATGTCCGGAATCCTCAGCTTGGGTTTCCAGAGGAACGCGTGGTCCGCACCTTTGAAAATTTGGCGCTGCTCTGCCACGGAACCCACGATCGTCTCCAGCGAGGAGCCTCGGTAGGCGTTGCCAAACGTTCCTCCCCGGACGTCCTCCACCACCTGTGCAATGCCTCTGCGTATGGAGCGGAAGTTCTTGATCCTCTGATCCCACAGGAACCAGCTGTTGTAGGTGCTGCTCGGATCCGCCTTCCAGCAGTCAATAAGGGTTGCCAAGGGGTCATGCATCTGTTGTGAGGCGCTTGCCAATGGTCTGCGCACTGGGGAAATACATCGAAAAACAGGTCCTGCCATCGGCCGAACTCACTGAGATGCGGCCCCGGTGTGCATGAACAATCGCCTGGGTGATGGACAAGCCCAAGCCTGCACCATCGGAATCCAGTTGCTTGCGCGACTTGTCTGCCCGAAAGAAACGGTCAAACAGGCGGGGGATCATCTGCGCATCGATAGAAGGTCCAGTGTTGACTACATCCACGGTGGTTCCGTGAACGTCCCCTTGAATGTCAACGACCACCTGTTCCCCAGGGGGGGTGTAGCGAACGGCGTTGGACAGGAGATTGCTCAGCGCCCGGCGAAGCATCAACCGGTCGCCAGTGATCTCCGCCGTCCCGAACAATTGCAGCCGGACCTGCTTATCTTCGGCAAGGGCCTCATAGAAATCAAACAATGCCTGTGCTTCATCATGGACCGCGATTCTCTCTGTGCTGGGCAGAATGAGCCCGTGGTCAGCCTTGGCCAGGAACAACATATCAGCCACCATGCGGGCCAGACGCTGGTACTCCTCGGCGTTAGAGGCCAGTATGTCTTGATACTCCCCGCAGGAGCGAGGCTGGCTGAGCGTGACCTGTGTCTGTGTCATCAGGTTGTTGATCGGCGTACGCAACTCGTGGGCCAGATCCGAAGAAAACTCGGACAGGCGATCAAACTCCTCCTTCAGGCGCCGCAACATTTCATTGAGGGTTGTCGCCAAGTCTGCCATCTCCACAGGAAACTCCTGGGTTGGCATCCGCTCGTCCAGTCGCTGTGCCGTAATGGCCATTGCGCGCGACCGCATTGCTCGAAGGGGTGCCAAACCATTCTTTGCGGCCCACCAGCCCAGGATTCCGGCCACCAGCGTTGCCAATACCACGTAACCCAACAGCACCCGAATCAGGCCTTGCATGAAATGTTTGTGGTGTGCAATGTCCAACGCGACCCAGATCTGGAGCGGTGCTTGAGAGGCGCCCGGCATCGACATGGATTCGGACATCCCTCGGTACTCGCGGTCCTTGGTCTGCCAGGATGCGACCCCCAAGCGGGCTTTCTGGGTTTGGGCGATGAGGTCCTGTGGAAACTGGAAACCCGTGGTCGCGTAAAGCGTGGCCCTGTCACGGAAAACGCTGACAAAAAGGCCCTCATGGCTGTGCAAGACGTCGTCCAGACGCATTTTGAGGTCTTCAGGTGACGTGGATTTTCCTATCACCTCACGTGTGAGGTGGATCTTGTCGCGCAGGGCATCGCGATCCAGTTCCACAAAATGGCGATCGATAGAAATGGCGACGATGGTCCCCAAGCCAACGAGCACAAGCCCAGAAGCCAGCGTAAAAAAGGCCGTCAGCCGTGTCGTCAGCGAGTAACGGGCTTTCACACACTCTCCTGCGGTGCCTCAAGCACATACCCCATTCCCCGCACCGTCTGGATCAGCTTGGTGTCGTAGGCATCATCGATCTTCGCCCGAAGCCTACGCATTGCCACCTCAACCACGTTGG
>JAUXZO010000105.1 GCA_030692685.1 Acidovorax sp.
CAACGCCACTCCCGTGGGCATGGCCCCGGATATAGAGGGCATTCCCATTGACCCCAGGCTTTTAGACCGCTTCACCCAGGTCATGGACATTGTCTACCGGCCGCTGACTACCCGGCTGCTTAAGGAAGCCCAGGCCCGGGACTGCGCCACCCTTGACGGCTTGCAAATGCTCATCCACCAGGCAGAAGCCCAGTTCCACCTGTTCACCGGCCAGGCCGCGCCGGCAGAAGCCATGTCCCAGGCCGCCTATGCGGCCCTGGGGGACGAGAGGTGAGTGCAGGAAGGGAAAGAATTTTTAAGGGGAGAGGGCCAGGGGTCACAGACCCCCTTACAATCCTCCCCTTAAAAACCCCTCCCCCAACCCCCATATGGGTTCGGATCTGGCCTGGTAAGCTGGGACCAAAGGTCTCCCACCTTACCGGGAAGCCAGAAAATGTAGGGTGGGCACTGCCCACCATCATTTTAATATAGGGTGGGCAGTGCCCACCCTACATGATAGAGATGCTAGCACAGGCATCTTGCTGTTGTCCCCATAAGCATAGAGACGTACTATTCTGTCATTCTGAGCGAAGCGAAGAATCTCATATTTGACTCCAACGGAGAGATTCTTCACTCCGCTTGACTCCGTTAAGAATGACATTCAATCTTACCGGGAATAAGCATCCATGCTCCGAGAAATCAGGCCCTGCGAAAAGATTCAGGCCACCCTCACCCTGCCCGGCTCCAAGAGCTATACCCACCGGGCCCTGGTAGCCGCGGCCCTGGCGGCCGGGGAAAGTGTGCTGATAAACGTCCTCAAGGCGGAAGACACCGAGCTCACCGCCCAGGCCCTAACCCGCCTGGGGGCCAGGGTTGACTGGCAGGGAACCACCATCCGGGTCCGGGGGGCCCGGGGGCGCTGGGCGCCCGTGTCTGAGCCTATCTACCTGGGCAACTCCGGCACCTCCATGCGCTTCCTCACCGCCCTGGTAGCCCTGGGCCAGGGAGAGTACCTGCTTACCGGCACAGACCGCCTGTGCCAGCGGCCTATTGCAGAGCTTCTTATGGCCCTGGCCCAGTTGGGGGTGAAGGCCGTCTCGGAGAAGGGGGACGGCTGCCCGCCGGTCAAGGTCCATGGCGGCCTGACGGGCGGCCGGGCCAGGCTTTCCGGCGCGGTGAGCAGCCAGTACCTCTCGGCCCTGCTGTTCATTGCGCCCCTGGCGCCCCAAGGCGCCGAGATCGAAGTCACCGGCAACCTGGTCTCCCGGCCTTATGTGGACCTCACCCTGGAGGTGCTTGCGGACTTCGGCATCTCCTATTATCGGGAAGGTTACCGTTACTTCCAACTGCCGGGGGACCAGAGTTATCTGCCCCAGGACTATGAGATCGAGGCCGACGCCTCCAGCGCCTCCTATTT
>JAUXZO010000110.1 GCA_030692685.1 Acidovorax sp.
GGTGCGCCCGTAAGGGTGGAAATCGGGCCTCAAGGCCCTGCGAACGGCCCAAATGGGCGGCGCAAGAGGCCACAAAATCCAAAAAATGGCGTCTTCCGCGTTCGCGCGGGAAATTTCGAGGGCTTGTTCAGCGTAGCCTTAAGTAGTGCCTGCGCCCCGTGAACGGCGCGCGCTACCCCCACAACACCATGCAAAACACACACGCGGAACCCTTGGCAACCGCCGTTGCCCAGGAAGATAGTAGACAGGGCGATCTGCCTCACACGGCGCAGCCACCCGGCACGCGCAACGCGGCACACATGCCGCTGGCGACGGCCTTGCTGGCGTCCACCGCGCTGGCCGCCTGCGGTGGCGGCAGTGGCGACAGTCCCAGTGGCGGTCTAGGTCCAGGTCCAGGTCCTGGCCCGACAACGCCCTCGCCCTCGCCCACACCCACGCTGGGCAACTACGCCTACCCCACCGCCAAAACCGACCCGGACGCTGCCCGATTTTTGCTTCAGGCGCAGTTCTCTGCGTCCACCGCCGAGATCGCCGCAGTGCGGGCCAGCACCTTTGCCGACTGGCTGGACCAGCAGTTCGCCACCGGCATGGGCCAAACCGGCTGGGATTGGCTCAACCAGCGCGGTTATGCCGACATCAACAACGCCACCGCTTACTACGACAACACCTATCCGGCCGACGCCATGATCTGGAGCCAGCTCATGACATCCAGCGACGGCCTGCGAAAACGCGTGGCGTTGGCGCTGTCCGAGATCTGCGTGGTGTCGCTCACGGGGCTTGATTTCAGCTGGCGCAGCCACGCCATGGCGCACTACTGGGACCAGTTGGCCGCCAATGCATTTGGCAACTTCCGCAAGGTGCTGGAAGACGTCACCCTGAACCCCGCCATGGGCTACTACCTCAACACCCGCGGCAACCAAAAGGAGAACGCGTCCACCGGTCGCCTGCCCGATGAAAACTACGCACGCGAGGTGCTGCAGCTCATGTCCATCGGGCTGACGGCGCTCAACCCCGACGGCACGGTCCGGCGCGATGGCGCTGGCAAACCCATCGACAGCTACACCCAAAGCGATGTCACCAACCTCGCGCGGGTGTTCACGGGCTACGACTACGACCAGTCGCAGAACGCACCTACCACCGTGCCAGGCACCAACCGCACGGTGCCCAGCACCACGTTTGCACGGCTGCCCATGGCGCTCACAGAGTCGCGCCACTCCACCATGGCCGCCACTTTTCTGGGTACGACCATCGGGGCCAGCACACCGGGCGCTGCGGCCCTCAAAACGGCGCTGGACACGATCTTCAGCCACCCCAACGTGGGCCCGTTCATCGGCAAGCAGCTCATCCAGCGGCTGGTGACCAGCAACCCGTCGCCCGCCTACGTGGAGCGCGTAGCCGCGGCCTTCAACAACAATGGCGCAGGCGTGCGCGGCGACCTGCGCGCCGTGGTCAAAGCCATCTTGCTCGACGACGAAGCGCGGTCGCCTGCGGGCCTGACGCAGCCAGGGTTTGGCAAGCTGCGCGAGCCCATGCTGCGCTTGGTGCAATGGGGCCGCACCTTTGGCCTCAACTCCACGTTCGGCAGCTGGAAGATCGGCAACCTGAGCGACCCCGGCTCGCGCCTGGGACAAAGCCCGCTGCGTTCACCATCGGTGTTCAACTTCTTTCGGCCCGGCTACGTGCCGCCGTCCACCGCGCTCGCAAACAGCGGCGCCGTAGCGCCCGAATTCCAGCTGGTCAACGAAAGCAGCGTGGGCGGCTACCTGAACTACATGCAAAGCATCATCAAGGACGGCATCTTTGTGAATGCGCCCGACCTGCCGAACAACGGCAGCAACGGCAATAACGGGCGCGACATCAAACCCGCGTACACCACCGAACTGACACTGGCGCCAGATGCCGACGCGCTGGTGGCACGCGTCAACCTGCTGATGTGCGCGGGCCAGCTTTCCGCCAACACGGTCAAGGTGATCTCCGACGCATTGAAGACCACCAACATCACCGCCGCCAGCACCACCGACGCCAAGCTCAACCGCGTCGCCGCGGCGGTTTTTCTGGTCATGGCCTCGGCCGAATACCTCGTTCAAAAGTAAGTCAGCCCGCCATGCATTTGCTTCAAACCGAACTCCACACCCGCCGCGCATTTTTGCGCCGGTCCACACAACTCGGCCTGGCAGGCACAGCGCTGCCGTTTGCCCTCAACCTCGCTGCCATGGGCGAGGCCGCAGCCTTTACCGCCACCGACTACAAAGCGCTGGTCTGCGTGTTTTTGTATGGCGGCAACGACTACGCCAACACCGTGGTCACCTACGACGACCCGAGCTACACCCGCTACAACACCATTCGCGGTGGCGGCGGGGGCCAGTCCGCAGGCGGCATAGCGGTGGGCAAGGCAGACCTTGCAGCCACCTTGCTTAGCCCGACCACACCCCTGCCCGGCGGCCGGCAGTACGCATTGCACCCAGCCATGACGGGGCTGGCGGGCCTGTTCAACAGCGGCAAGGCTGCGGTGCAACTGAACGTGGGTCCGCTGGTGGTGCCGCTGACCCGCGCGCAGTACAACAGCTCGGACCGCGCCACTTACCCGCTGCCGCCCAAGCTGTTCTCGCACAACGACCAACAGTCGGTGTGGCAATCTTCATCGCCCGAGGGCTCCACCGTGGGCTGGGGCGGCAACATGGGCGACCTCGCGCTGTCGTCCAACGGCAACTCGCTTTTCACCTGCATCTCGGTCACCGGCAATGCGGTGTTTTTATCGGGCGACTCGGCCCTGCAGTACCAGGTCAGCACCAACGGCGCGGTGTCCATCAACGGGGTCAAAAACAGCGTCTATGGCTCCACCGCCGTGCGCTCAGCCCTCACCTCCCTCATCCAGCAGCCCAGCAGCCAGACGCTGGAGAACGAATACACCCGCGTCACCGCCCGCGCCATCGCCGCCGAAGGGCAGATCACCAGCGGCCTGGCAGGTGTCACGCTGGCCACGCCCTTCCCCACCGGCAACTCCCTGTCCGACCAGATGAAGATGGTGGCCCGCCTGATTGGTGCGCGCACCACACTGGGCAGCAAGCGCCAGGTGTTCATGGTGTCGCTGGGCGGGTTTGACCTGCACGACAACCTGATTGCACAGCAGCCTGTGCTGATGCAGCGCGTGAGTGAGGCCATGACCGCCTTCTACAACGCCACGGTAGAGCTGGGCGTGGCCGACAAGGTCACCGCGTTCACCGCGTCGGACTTTGGCCGCACATTAAGCTCCAACGGAGACGGGTCGGACCACGGCTGGGGCAGCCACCACCTCATGGTGGGCGGCGCCGTCAAAGGCAAGGCGTTTTACGGCAGCGCGCCTCCGGTCAGCATCACCAACACGGCGGCGCCTGAAGACCAGTGGCACGTGGGCCAGGGCCGCCTGCTGCCCACCACGTCGGTAGACCAATACGCCGCCACACTGGCCAAATGGTTTGGCGTGGCCGACAGCGAGATGGCGGGGGTGCTGCCGAACATCACGCACTTTGGGGCCGCTGCAGGGCGGGCTGACTATCCGGTGGATCTGGGGTTTTTGTGACATCCCCGACTTTCTCCGCACACCCTTAAAAATGGCCCTGGGTCAACATGGGTCGGCACCCCCGTTGATGCGCTCGGCCAGATCAAACCAGTCTGGGGCATGGGTATCCAGGCGCTGGCGCAGCGTGGGCGAAGACGGCACAGCGCGCAAACGCAGGGCGCGGGCAAAGAAAGTGTCTTTGCGCTGACCCTCGATGGCATCAAAGTCGTTCTTGCCCAGGCACAACAGGCCCAGGTAGCTCTTGAGGATGTCGCTGTTGGCGATGCCCGAACGCACCGGGAAGGCCGGATCGATCAGGGCGTTGATGTTGATGCGCTTGAGATACTTGCCAATCAGGGCCAGACCGGCCTGGTTGCTCTTTTGCATATATGGGTGCCATGATTTTTGCATCTTTGGCACTTTTCGGGTGGGATTGTTATTTGTGCAGCAAAGCCAATTGTTTTGAAGTTTAATATTTAATTAAATGGAGTGAGGCTTTATGGGTGGTTATGCTTTAATGTCGTTGCGTAGCATTTTGCTGTGCTCTATTCTTCTGCAAATTTTTACTTCCTTTTGCGCTCGCGCGCAAACCATGGAAAGTTTGTGTAAGTCGATATCAAATCCCAATGCTCAATATGACGTCTGTGATCCGACCCCTGGGTTGATGACAGAGTGGAAATGGCGTGCGGGATGGGCGCCAATGAACACTGAATATTTTAGTGAGCAAGATGCGATTGATGCCACCCACAATAACTATTTTACTGATCCATCCGCATTATGCTTTATTGATATCAAAGTTATGCTGCCTAGCGGCGTATCCCACGAGAGATTTGTCTCTGGCGACTATGTAAATCGATATGATCGGCCTGTTCGTTACAGATGGGGACTTCGAGGAGGGGCAGCGTGCCAAGACGCAGGTGGTGGCGCAACAATTGGCCCACAGGGTTATCGCAAGATTGATTGTCGTCCAGGTGGCGCGAAGGTATGGGATCAAAGTCGTGGTGCATATTTTTGTGCCTATAAGAAAGAGGTTGAAACCTCTGGTCAAGAAAACATCTGCCGGCGTCAAGCAGACGGCTTGGAAACTCCAAACCCCATACTGCCTTATCTGGGGGCTAAACAACGTATTGAGACAGACTATGGAGACAATGCACCGCATTCCTTATCATTGGTTCGTCGCTATTTGTTTAGGCCCAATGGTGTTCATGCGACGTCCCCTGGCGAGTGGTGGTATGCCGACGAAGTACGGCTAACGCTGACTGAGCCCCCACCTCCTCCTGGACAGGGCCTTGCATGCCCGTGGCCTTTTAATGGTCCTCCATGCATTTACAACACTGAACCGGTTCCCCCACGTTATTTAAGAATTGATTGGAACGGTGGTGTTGTGAAGGAATTCCATAACTATGGAGATGGATGGCGCTCGCTCGATGGGGATCTGGGCGAAATCATGGAGTCAGCAGCAGGCCTGAAATACGTGTCGCCGGAGAAATTGGTTTATGAATTTGATGCTCAGGGGCGGGTGCAGTTTGTTGCAGACCCCAATGGCTGGAAAAAGGCTTATTCGTATGACGTTTCCGGAAATCTAGTAAGAATCAAAAATCACTTCAACCGGGAATTGATATTAATTTATGGAGCCAATGGAAAGATTGCTCAGGTTCACACGCCTGATGGGCAGGTGATTGCCTATGCCTACGATGGCAGGGATCGATTGCAGCAAGTCAGTTACCCAGGAGGCGCGACACGTAGCTTCCATTACGAAGATGTAGGCTTTCCCACTGCGTTGACAGGCATTTCTATCAACGGCGTGCGCTTTGCCACCTACGCCTACGATACCCAAGGGCGTGCAGTAAGCACTGAGCATGCAGGTGGCGTAGATCAATACCAAGTGGCCTACTCTGAACCTGCCGGAAGCTGGGCGACGATTACTGATCCGCTTGGAAATCCACGCAATTATCGGTACAGCACTAATTTTGGTAAGACTGCAGTCATCAGTGCTTCTGCTCCTTCATCTACCGACCAGTCTGGCGCGTTGAGTCGTTCACAGAATGGTCTGGGCCTCATCACCAACGAGACAGACTTCAAATGGGTGAAAACCAATTACACCTGGGATATCACCCGCCGTCTCCCCCTGACCATCACCAAAGCTACTGGCACCGCAGAGGAGCGCATCACCTCCCTGCAGTGGCACCCCACCTACCGCCTGCCCTCCCTCGTCTCCGAGCCCGGGCGCAGCACCACCTATACCTACGATAGCGTAGGCAACGCCCTCACACAAACCGTCACTGACAGCGCATCCGGTGTGTCCCGGACCACTGCCTGGACCTACCATGCAAGCGGACTGGTTGCCACCGAAACCGCCCCCAACGGCGCAGTCACCAGCTACCAATACGACAGCTACGGCAACCTCACGAAGGCCACCAACGCCCTGGGCCAAGGTGACACCTACACCCATGACGGCGCAGGCTGGGTGCTCACGCACACCGCGCCCACCGGGCTGGTTACCACCTACACCTACGACCTGCGCGGCCGCCTGCTCACCACCAGCGCGGGTGGCTTGACCACAACGCTTACCTACCGCCCCAGCGGACAAGTGGCCACCGTCACCACCCCCTACGGGCACACCACCAGCTACCGCTACGACGCCGCCCAGCGCCTGACAGGCTGGAGCGACAACCGAGGTCACAGCGGCAACTACGTGCTCGACGCCATGGGCAACCGCCTGAGCGAAGACATCCGTGACGCCCAAGGCCAAACCGCCTGGAAGCTGGCACACACCATCAACAGCCTTAACCGCGTGGCCAGCACCACCGTGGGCAGCGCGGGCGCACCCTTCACCTATGGCTACGACGCCAATGGCGACCTCATCAGTGCCACGCAAACCTTCAACAGCGCTGCGCGCACCACCCAGTGGCAGCTAGACGCCCTGCGCCGCGTCGCAGCCACCAGATCCACTGAAGGCGCCACCGCCAGCGTGGCCTACAACGCCCTGGACAACATCACCCAAGCCACCGACTTCAAGCAAGTAGCCACCAACTACACCCGCGACGCCCTAGGCAACGCCAAGGCAGAAACCAGCCCCGACAGCGGCAGCCAAAGCGCCACCTACGACAGCCTCGACCTGCCCCAGCAAGTGACAGACGCCATGGGCCGGGCCACCACCATCACCCGCGACGCCCTGGGCCGACCCACCCGGCTGGACTACGCCGACGGCACTGCCACCACACTGCACTACGACCTGGGCGGAGCCCCCTACAACGCCAGCGGCGCCCCCCAGGCCAGCGTGGGGTACTTGAGCGAAGTGCGCGACCCCAGCGCCACCACCAGCTACCAGCGCGACCTGCTGGGCCGCATCGTGCGCAAAACCCAAACGCTGGCGGGCGGCAACCTGCAAAGCGTGGGCTACAGCTACGCCAGCGCAGGCAGCGCCGGGGCAGGGGCCGGGCAACTGCAAAGCATCACCTACCCCAGCGGCAAAACCCTGCAATACAGCTACGACGCCACCGGCCAGATCAACGCCATGCACTGGGCCGGGCAACCCCTGCTGGGCAACATAGGCTGGACGCCCCTGGGCCAACCCACAGGCTGGCAATGGAATGGCTTTGCCAATACTGCAGGCCGCAGCAGCACCAGCGAAGGCACCAACGCCACCATCCTGACCGAACGCCGAACCTACACCGACGCAGGCCAACTCGCCAGCAGCGCCCTGCTGCAACTGGGCTGGGACGGCGCAGGCCGCGTCAGCACCATCACCCAACAGCACATGCTGCCCGGCACCGCCAGTGCAGGCAATGCAGGCGGCACGGCACAGCCCCAGGCCGTCACCCTCAGCAGCACCTACAGCTACGACAACGCAGGCCGCCTCATCACCAGCGCCCACAGCGCCCCCGCCAGCCTGGCCCTGCCCAGCGGCTGGAGCCTGTCCGACACCATCGGTGCCAACAGCATGGGCTACGCCTACGACACCAACGGCAACCGCACCCAGGCCCACTACACCCTCCAGACCTTGGCAGGCACCGCCACAGAAAAGCGCACCGAGCAAACCGCCAGCGGCACCAACCGCCTGCAAAGCCACAGCCACGTCTACACACCCGCAGGCAGCAACGCCAGCCAAACCACCACCCAAGACTACCCCCGCGACGCCAGCGGCTCACTCACCCGCCTGGGCAGCCAAGCCCTGCAATACAACGCCCAAGGGCGCATCGCAGCGGCCACCACGGCAGGGGGCAGCACGCCAGCCTTCAGCTACCAATACAACAGCAGCGCCCAACGCCTGCTCAAAACCGACCTGCGCACCAGCACCACCAATACAAGCACCACCGCAACGGCAACGACCAGCACAGAAGCCACCCTGTACGCAGACGACGCCACCGGCTCCACGGTGCTGGGCCAATACAGCAACCAGCGCAGCACCACCAGCGCAGCCCCCGCAGGCGAGACAGACAGCACCGAGGTGCTATGGCTACCCACCGCCAACGGCCCCATGCCCATTGGGGCGCAAATCAACGGCCGCCTGTACGCCATAGACAGCGACCACCTGAACACCCCCCGCCGCCTGACGAATGCGCAAGGGCAAGTGGTGTGGCAATGGCTGATTACGGGGTACGGAGAAGTAGCCCCCACCACCGGGGCCACAGGCTACGCGTTTGAAGCGCCGCAGTTGGGAGGAAGCACCAACACCTCAGGCACCGTGTACAGCGAAGAAGTGAACTTCAAGCTGCGCTACCCGGGGCAGGTGTGGGACGAAGAGACAGGGTTGAGCTACAACCTGAATCGGTACTATGACGGGCAGGCGGGGAGGTACGTGCAAAGCGACCCGATTGGGCTTGAGGGTGGGTGGAATCGGTTTGCCTATGTGGGAAGTGACCCACTGAACTTTGCCGACGATGAGGGGCTGCAACGACGGGCGGGGGGACCAGCGACTCTGAGCTGGGGGCAGGCTCAGATGAACTTTCAGGGGGTGAGTCTTACCAATCAGATTCGGCAGTATCAGCCTAACTATTCGTACAGCTATGCGTCGGCTCCGGGGCAGGGGTTTAATGCCACAAATATTTTCCAATTGCAAGGAACGCTTCAACGACTCCAGGCGGGCTCAGTATGCACCCCCAATACGCAAACGGGACAAGGCTACGGTGTCAATGATCCCGCAGTACGTATATCGGGATCATGGAGCAATACAGACCTTATTTCTGCACTTAAAGGTATGCCGCCTCAAGGATTGGGACGTCCAGATTTGCATCATGCAGGTCAGATGCCGGGATCGGCGATTCATGAAGTTCTCCCCCATTTGCACAGGGGAAACACAGCGCTGCACCCCAACAGATTTAATCAAGGAGTAACGCCGGGCATGAGAAGTCAGGACAGGCAATTGCATTGGTGGTATAGAGCCCAAGAGCAAGGGGCGTTTCAACGCTTTCCAAACTTAATTTATGATTGAATCATGGACATAACTCAATTCAGAAAGATCGATGCGCTGGGGCGGCTAAAAAGAACTGCAATATTCGAGGCTGCACCGCCAGAAGTCCCAGCCACCGAATCCGAAATTGCCGCCATCGAATCAGCAATGAATATAAAGATAAGTAATAAATACAAACAATTTCTGACTGAATTTGGTGGTGGAAACTATGGTTTAGCCATCATTTTTTCGGCCAAAAAAAATAGTGAATGGTATCTCCCTGCCCAAGTTATAAAAACAAGAGGGTACTTGCCGCCAGATTATCTCCCGGTCTCCGATGACTTTTCAGGGGGGGTCTACTGTCAAAAATTGAAGGACTTCGGCGCGTGCGAGGAAATATATTACTGGAATTTAGATGGCGGCATTTTGAAAACTGATTATTCAGATATATTCGAGCTGATTGGAAATACTGCCTATTGATTATTTTTGTAAGCCATAGCAGGCTGCTGAAATACTCCCCTTGCCACGAGCGTCTTCCTCGGCCCTCGCGCATTTCTCGCGCCAGCTTTCCGTATCCTGAAACTCAGTGCTCCAGGTTGGCCTTTTTTGCCTTTCCCAGCCCGTTTTCTCGCCCTATTTCCTTCACATCTGCCCCCGCAGACGGATTTGCCCCAGGCTGCGCAGTCGCGTGAGGTTGTAGCCCGCCATCGTCAGTACAAACATCTGATCAACCTTCTTGATTCCACGCACCAGCACCTGGCGCATGTTCCCCACCGTCTTGGCCCAGCCAAAGCCTTGTTCGATCAGCTTTCTCTTTTGCTGGGAGATGGCGTAGCCTTCGCTGCCCGCGATCCTGTCAGGCACCGCCGATTGACGCCCTGACTTGTTCTGCGCCACATGGGGCAGCACGTTCATCTCCTGCAGGGCTTCGATGAATTCCTTGGCGTCGTAGCCTTTGTCTGCCCCCAGGGTGATGGTGATTGGCTCATCGCCTGGCAGCGCCTGGCGGGCATCGTTGATCATGGCCTTGGCCGCTTCACGTTCTGCATACCCATCAGCCTGGGTGACCACAGCACTGACCACAAGTCCATGGCGGTTGTCGGTGAGTGTGTGGCCCATGAAGCGCAACTCGCTGGCTGTCTTGCCTTTGCGGTACAGCCTTGCGTCCCTGTCCGTGGTGGACTCGTGGGTGTCGTTGCTGCGCTTTTGGTCTTTGAAGTTGCCCGCATCGCTATCGTCATCGCCTTGGCGGTCTTTGCACACAAAACTTTTGTGGCCCGCCCAGGCTTGGATCAAGGTGCCATCTACACTGAAGTGCTCGCCCGATAACAATTGCTGCTCCTGGGCTTGCTGCACGATCTGGTTGAAGAACTCGATGACCGCATCGTGCTCGATCAGGCGTTCGCGGTTCTTGCTGAAGACGGTGGGCACCCACACGGCGTCGTCCATGGCCAAGCCGATGAACCAGCGAAACAGCAGGTTGTACTGGGTCTGCTCCATCAGTTGGCGCTCTGAGCGCACGCTGTAGAGCACCTGAATGAGCATGGCACGCAGCAGCTTCTCGGGGGCAATGCTGGGCCGCCCGCCTTTGATGTCGGCCGCATACATCTGAGCAAACAGCTCGTCCATGTTCGCCAGGGCCTTGTTGACCATCACGCGGATCACGCGCAAAGGGTGGTCTGCGGGCACGAAGTCATCGAGGTGGCGCATGGTGAACAGGCTCTCGGTGAAGGTGTCGGCTCCGCGCATGGATGGCTCGTCTGTCTGGTCTATTGGGTTGCCACTATTGTCCTGGCAGGGCGTCAGCTGGGGGCAACAGCGGGGAGTATTTCAGCAGCCTGATAGGCCGCATAGGACTGAACAAAATTATGGAGAGCAGACCGGTACAGAATGCCTTTGCCATGAGTTACGGGCACCGAGGTGGCAGATTGAAAGGTGAAGTGCAAACCGCGTCACGCTGGTTGGCGTGTGACCGTTGAAAGCTCCTGATTTCATAGCTGCCAGCGCTTACCCATCAAGCACCAGAGGCCAATTTGGCTTCAAATACAGCAATGCAAGCAGGCTTCGCGGCCTGTTTGCCTTCGTCCTTGCCTTTGCATGGGCCGCCTCACGGCCAGCGCCCACAGCGCCCCCGCCAGCCTGTCCCTGCCCACCGGCTGGAGCCTGAGCGACATCATTGGCCCCAACAGCATGGGCTACGCCTATGACGCCAATGGCAACCGCACCCAGGCCTTCTACAGCACCATCACCCCC
>JAUXZO010000116.1 GCA_030692685.1 Acidovorax sp.
AGCCCTGACTTGTCCACATGCGCCACACCGGGGCTGCTGGTTTGCAGGGTTTGCGCAATGACGCGCAAGAAGATGCGCAACACCATGCCCAGCACCACGCTGTCGTGTTGCGTGAAATAGCGCAGCCGCTTGGGCACTGGCTACGGCATGGCCGTGGCGCAAGCCCAGCACACGGTGTTCGAGATCACCAAACACCTGCGCGAAAAAGGCGTGAACGTGCGCTTTGGCATCCACCCGGTGGCCGGGCGCATGCCCGGTCACATGAACGTGCTGCTGGCCGAAGCCCGCGTGCCTTACGACATCGTGTTCGAGATGGACGAGTTGAACGACGACTTCCCCAGCACCGACGTGGCCATCGTCATCGGTGCCAACGACATCGTGAACCCGGCCGCGCAAGACGACCCGACCAGCCCGATCGCCGGCATGCCGGTGCTCGAGGTCTGGAAGGCGCGCACCTCCATCGTGATGAAGCGCTCCATGGCCAGCGGCTACGCCGGTGTGGACAACCCGCTGTTCTACAAGGACAACAACCGCATGCTGTTTGGCGACGCCAAGAAGATGCTGGATGAGGTCTTGGGGGCGCTGCGGGGCTGACCGTCTGGTAGAGCTGCCGGCTCAGGCGGCAGCCTGAGCGGCAGGCCGAAATTCAGGTCGGGCAAATTTTTTCTTGAATACGGTGGGATATCCGCCAAACGGCCCACAGCACCAAAGGCACCAGGGCTCCCACGGTGATTTCAGGGTTCAGTGGCAGGCCCGCACCCTTGAGTGCCTTGGCACCGTACAGCAGCAAACTGACCACATAGTAAGAAATGGCCGCGATCGACAGGCCTTCGACCGTGCTTTGCAAGCGCAGCTGCAAGGCTTGACCCCGCGTGAGCTTTTCAAGCAGCTGTTGGTTTTGCACGGCGGTGGCAATGTCAACCCGGGTGCGCAACAAAGCGCTGGTGCGCGCCACCCGCTCCGACAAGGACTCCAAGCGCTGCGCCGTCGCAGCCACGGTGGCAATGGCGGGGGATAGACGCCGCTGCATGAACTCGCCCATGGTTTGCATGCCGGGAATGGCTTGCTCGCGCAATTCGTGAATCCGCTGGTCCACCAAAGCCTCATAGGCACGTGTGGCGGCGAATCGGTACGCATGCTCGGCCGTGGCACGCTCGACCTGGGTGGCCAGCACCACCAGGGTGTCCAGCAGCACCTGGTCTGAAGCGCTTTTGTTGTCCAGTTGGGCGGTGATGCTGAAGAGCGCGTGTTCGGCTTCGCTCAAGATGGGGCCGAGGGTCTTGGCGATGGGCAAGCCGCGCAAGGCCATCATCCGGTAAGTTTCCAGCTCCAGCAGCCGTTGAGAAATGCGACCAGCCCGGCTGCGCGAGGTTCCTGGCGGAGCCAGCACCAACATGCGCTCGAACCCGCTGGAACGCATCACAAAGTCACTCACAGCCCAGGAATGTCCATTGTTGCCCATCACCGATGCCACAAAGGGGTTGTCACCAAACCAGACCCGCGCCTGCGTCAGCGTCTCTTCGCGGGTCTCCAGGTCAGCGTGCAGCATGACCAGTTTGATGGCCGCTATGGTCTTGCCTGGGATGGTCCGCAACCAATCTGCAGTGACGGCCAAATGGGACTGCAAGTCCGGGTTGGAGGCCCCCAGCCCGGCCTGCTCGGGCAGGCTTTGCACAATGACGTAACGGCTGAATTCGCTGTGGCGCTCCCATTTGACGGTGAAGCCGTCTAGGCGCAGCCGCACGAAGTTGGTCGACAAACGCTCCAGTGCCAGGTCGGCTTGCCCCGGTAGCAAGCGCAAGTGCGCGCACTCCGTTTCACGCGAAACCCCTTGGTTGAGCACCGCCACATACACCACCAGAGCAGGTATCCGAATCAGCGCACTGGGGCGTGCGTGCACTTCGTTGTGCAGGGCTGCGCGATCGGCATCATCGGGGGGCAATAAAGAGGGGGTAAGCAGATGGGGGGAGGCAGTCGGGTTCATGGCGGGCACCCAATAAGGGGGGAAGAGGGTGTTGAATTCACCGGCTTCATAGAGCCGGTGCCGGTTTAAAAGTGAACCCATGGCCCGGGTGGGCGATGGGTGCGCCAGCTGTTGTGCTGATACGGGGCGTCAAAGGGTATGCAATCGCAGTGGGCGCGCACAACAGGGGTCGACACAAGCGGTGGTGAATGGAATATCAAGGTATCCAAGAGGGGCTCCTTTTGAGAGTAGAAAGCCGTGCCACAGGCGCTTGAGCGAGGTCGCCACTCAGCTGGGCCGTGCCCTGAGCTTGCAGCGGCCCTGGCGCTACCAAGTCCATCCCGACCTTTTCAACACCGCGCTGCAAAGCAGCGCCAAACACTCAACCCGGCTGTGTATTCCATGCGATGCGTTCGAGCGGGATGCTGCCACGGCTGCAGTGTGGACACAAAGTGGGTCACTGGCGGGGGTGAAAATGAAGCCATTGACAGTATAGGTCGCGGCAATTGGTGCGCTTTGAATAAATCAAATGGATCCATTGCATCGGACCCAACACAGTGGGTCGAGAGGACCAGCATCTGGCGCTCCACGACCCTGTAGATCCGCCAGAACCCGGTTGTTCAAAGTCGGCGGTGCACATCGGCATCGGAGCCCATGCCAAGCGGCCCTCCCGGTGGCGCAAGTCAATCCCGCCCACTGGTGCCAACCTGCATTTTGATAGCGACTGCTCCTGTATGCTGGCAAGCTCTGCCGTCGTTGTCAGATGGCTGTAAGGGAAAAACACAGGGCAGATGCTCGGGCTTACCGACCAGAGTGCCCAACTGATGCCCACAACCAGACCCACTGGAGACCCTGAATGACCGAATCCACGGCCGACCGCCCCTGGTTGAGCGCCTATCCAGCCGGCGTACCCGCCGACATTGACGTGGCCCAGTACCCGTCGCTGGTGCACCTGATGGAAGAGAGCTTCAGCAAGTTTGCCGACCGAGCGGCCTACAGCTTTCTGGGCAAGGATGTGAGTTTTCGCCAGACCGACAGCCTGTCGCAGGCCTTTGCCGCCTACCTGCAG
The DNA here is from genome assembly GCA_030692685.1 of Acidovorax sp. Lineage (GTDB taxonomy): Bacteria > Pseudomonadota > Gammaproteobacteria > Burkholderiales > Burkholderiaceae_C > Acidovorax. The sequence goes on from JAUXZO010000116.1 coordinate 3,033, forward strand.
GGCCTGGGGCTGGTCAAGGGAGACCGGGTGGCCATCATGATGCCCAACGTGCCGCAATACCCGGCGGCAGTGGCCGCCATCCTGCGCGCCGGTCTGGTGGTGGTCAACGTCAACCCGCTGTACACGCCGCGCGAACTGGAGCTCAAGGACTCGGGCGCCAAGGCCATTGTCATCATCGAAAACTTTGCCAGCACGCGGATAGCGGATAGGAAATCCAACCGCATTAGCAAGTTTATGGCCCAGGTTTTGGGCATCACAGGCCTTCAGGCTGGGCCTGTCTGAGCGCTTGTTCATGGCCAGCCTCCCGCGATTTTTCGGTTTGCACATTTTTAGGCAGTGACAGACGCCGACAGACGCAGCCCTGCCCCGCAGCGTTGGCAAAACCGCTGTCGCCTCCCCTTACCAACTGACGCGCTGATCGACCTCAAAGTCCGGCGCCGGTTGGGTCGCCTCGTCCCAATCTGGCTCAATCTCGAGACCCTCGCCCATCGGCACGTCGCACCCGTCCCACAGCGGCGGCCCGCGTGCTGGCGCGATGCGTGGCGGCTCTGTTTCTGCGCCGATGTGCTCCAGGATGTGCCTGATGTCGGCGCGGTAGGTGATAAAGGCGATGATGCGCATCTGCCCGCCGCAGATCGGACACAGCAGCGGAAAGGCTTCGTAGATGCGGGCGATCAGCACCGCCCACAGGATGTGTGCTGGGCGTTTGGGCTGAACTGGCTGGATAGACTCGGGCAGGCTGGGTGCGCCAGCGGTGGCAGCGCCCATGGCATCCACCGTGACCTCTGCCGTTGTGGGCACACCGCCTAGCTCGGGCTGTGCCGTGACCGTGGCCGTGCCTGCGGTTTGGCCTGCGGCCAGTGCCACCGCCGCCGCCCGAAGCGGCGAGTTGGGCGCCAGCCCGCCGTAATATCGGTGGTGGTGGGTACGCGGTGGGGCACCAACGCGGCAAGGCGGGCGATCAGCTC
>JAUXZO010000117.1 GCA_030692685.1 Acidovorax sp.
AGCCCTGACTTGTCCACATGCGCCACACCGGGGCTGCTGGTTTGCAGGGTTTGCGCAATGACGCGCAAGAAGATGCGCAACACCATGCCCAGCACCACGCTGTCGTGTTGCGTGAAATAGCGCAGCCGCTTGGGCACTGGCAGCACCCATTGGCGCACCGGCAGGCGGGGGAAGACGTGGTCGCTGAGGTGGGCCGCCGTCTCGGCCATGCGCCGCGTGGTGCACGAGGGACAGACGCCCCGACCTTTTCAGGAGAAGGCCACCAGAAAGTCGTGTCCGCAGTCGTCGCAGCGGGCGCGGGCAAAGCCGTGGGCAAAGATGCCGCACTCCAGGTATTTCTCGAACGCTTGGCGCACATAGGGCCTGGGGCTGTGGTGGTCGCCCTGGCCGTCAAACTGGCCCGCGCTGGCCAGATCACGCCAGGTGTTGTAGTTCTCGGCCGCCGTTTGGTAGAGCAGCGTGCGCTCGGGGTGGCGCGGGCTGTAGCGCTTGGGTTTGGGCGGTTTCGACATAGATACTGTGTAAATACAAGGGGTATCCACTTAGCTCCAATGAAGCCCCTGGTGCTGTTGTTTTATCCAGTAGTGTTATCCGATCAGCGCTCCCCAGTGTTGTGGCTCACCACATCCGCATAAGTCACCGGGGAAGTCAGCACCGCTTGTTGCAGCAATCGGTAAAACAGCATCCCCCGGGAGTTCGAGGTACGCCTGTTAAAGCGGAACACAAACTCATCAAGGTAGGCGTCCACGTGTTCGGGCTGCACGGAGCCATGGTGGGTCCCTAGCACCCAGCGCTGCACCAAAGAAGCCACCCGATGTACGCCCGCCATCGATACATGGGTCGGCACACCTGAGCCGAGCATTACAGTGCGCAGGTGGGTGTATCCCAGCTCCCCGAGTGTGCGGTAGGCCGCTGAGCCGTCCGTGCGCACTTGGGCTCCCGGCTCGACAACTTCCTGAACAAAAGGGATGACATGGGAGGCTGCGTCTTTGGCAATGCGGCGCAATCGAATGCGTCCAAATCCCTTGGGCTCAATGATCTCCACAGCCATCGCCACCAGCACTTTGGTGGTATTGCTCTTGCGTCCAGCCGCGGTGATAGGTTCTTTGCGGTCAGTGATGGACAGGTAGGTTTCATCCACCTCAACAAGCCCCTTGAGATTGTCTCTTCCCGGTCGAACCATGGCTCGCCGAAACCTGTGCAGCATGGTCCAGGCGGTCTGATAGCTGCCCAAGCCCAGAACACGTTGTAGCCCCAAAGCGCTCACGCCTTGCTTCTGGTTGGTCAGGTACCACGCAGCAGCGAACCAAACCCGCAGCGGTGTACGAGTCTTGTCAAAAATGGTTCCGGAGGTCACGGTCCCTTGGTATTGGCATGCCCGGCACACCAAGCGAGTGCGGCTGGCTCTGTATGCGTCACCCACATTGCCGCAACGCGGACAAATGAAGCCGTGGGGCCAGCGCAGCTTCTCCAGAAAGAGCAGGCAGGCCTCTTCCGTGGCAAACCAGTCGAGAAATTCGTTCCAGGTACGGGGATAGTCTTGGCTTGGAGTTGTTGCTAATCTCTGGGTTTCCATCCAGTTATTTTGACACTGCTGGAGCTAAGTGGATACCCCTTGTAAATACACAGTATTCTGCGGTGATTGATCTGCCGCACAAAGCACAAAGCCCGAACCGTTGCCAGTTCGGGCTTTGTGAGGGGGTTTGGATGCTTGGGGGCTACTTCCGCGCAGGCGGCAAATCGGTGCAACTGCCATGCGCAACCTCAGCCGCCATGCCGATGCTCTCCCCCAGCGTGGGATGCGGGTGAATGGTCTTGCCGATGTCCACCGCGTCAGCGCCCATCTCAATCGCCAGCACGATTTCACCGAGCAAATCGCCCGCATTGGGTCCCACGATGCCGCCGCCCAAGATCTTGCCGTGGCCATGGGCTTCTGGCGAGTCGTCAAACAGCAGTTTGGTCACGCCTTCGTCGCGGCCATTGGCAATGGCGCGGCCACTGGCCGTCCAAGGGAACAGGCCTTTTTTGACCTTGATGCCTTGGGCCTTGGCTTGGTCTTCGGTGAGACCGACCCAAGCCACTTCGGGGTCGGTGTAGGCCACGCTGGGGATGACCCGGGCGTTGAAGGCTGCCGCCGCCAGTTCTTTGTTGCCTTGCAGTTCGCCAGCAATGACTTCGGCGGCCACATGGGCCTCGTGCACGGCCTTATGGGCCAGCATGGGCTGGCCCACGATGTCGCCAATGGCGAAGATGTGCGGCACGTTGGTGCGCATCTGGATGTCGACGTTGATAAAGCCGCGATCGGTCACGGCCACACCGGCTTTGTCGGCGCCCAGTTTTCTGCCGTTGGGGCTGCGGCCCACGGCTTGCAGCACCAGGTCATACACCTGCGGCGCGGGCGCTGTGCCGCCGGGCTCGGCGCTTTCAAACGTGACCTCGATGCCTTCGGGCAAGGCGCGTGCAGACACGGTCTTGGTCTTGAGCATGATGTTGTCAAAGCGCTTAGCGTTCATCTTATGCCAGACTTTGACCAAGTCGCGGTCAGCGCCTTGCATCAGGCCGTCCATCATTTCCACCACATCAAGGCGTGCGCCCAGGGTGCTGTAGACCGTGCCCATCTCTAAGCCGATGATGCCGCCCCCCAGGATCAGCATGCGCTTGGGAACGCCTTCGAGTTCCAAAGCGCCGGTGCTGTCGACCACGCGGGGGTCCTTGTCCAGCCCATCCTTTTGCATGAAAGGCAAACTCACCGCTTGCGAGCCCGCCGCGATGATGGCGTTCTTGAAAGCGATCACTTTCTTACTGCCGGTTTTTTCTTGGCCTGGGCCAGTGGTTTCTTCCACTTCCATATGGTGCGCGCCCACAAATTGACCCAAGCCGCGCACGATGCTGACCTTGCGCATCTTGGCCATGGAGCCTATGCCACCGGTGAGGCGGTTGACCACTTTGTCTTTGTGCGTGCGCAGCAGGTCGATGTTCACCGTGGGGGTGCCAAAGTCCACGCCCAGGCTGGCCATGTGGCTAACTTCGTCCATAACAGCGGCCACATGCAGCAGCGCTTTGGATGGGATGCAGCCCACGTTCAGGCACACGCCACCCAGGGCGGCGTAGCGCTCGACGATGATGACCTTGAGGCCCAGGTCGGCAGCGCGGAAGGCGGCCGAGTAACCGCCAGGGCCACCGCCCAGCACCAGCACGTCGCATTCCAGATCGGCCGTACCGGCAAAGCTGGATGCTACTGGATTGATAGCTGCCTGCGCTTTCGAGACGGGCGCTAGAGCCTGTTTTTCCTCAGAAATAGCCGGTAAAGGGGCTGCTAGGGATGCTGTGGGCGCTGCCGGAGCGGCAGTGCCTGCGCTCTGCACTTCCAGCGTCAGCACCACCGCGCCCTCGGAGACCTTGTCGCCTAGCTTCACTTTCAGCTCTTTAACCACGCCAGCGTGGCTTGAGGGAATCTCCATGGAGGCCTTGTCGGACTCCACGGTGATCAGGCTTTGCTCGGCCTTGATGGTGTCGCCGGGTTTGACCAGCACTTCGATGATGGCCACGTCGGTGACGTCGCCAATGTCGGGCACCTTGATGTCGATGATTGCCATGTGTTTTGCCCTTTCGTTACATCACGATGCGGCGGAAGTCCGCCAGCAGTGAGGCAAAGTACACGTTGAAACGCGCAGCGGATGCGCCGTCGATCACACGGTGGTCCCAGCTGAGCGACAGCGGCAGCATGAGGCGCGGGGCGAACTGCTTGCCGTCCCACTTGGGCTCGATGCTGCTCTTGCACACGCCCATGATGGCGACTTCAGGCGCGTTGATGATGGGCGTGAAGTAACGCCCGCCAATACCGCCCAGCGAGCTGATCGAGAAGCAACCACCCGTCATGTCGGCTGGGCCCATCTTGCCGTCGCGCGCCTTTTTGGCCAGGTCGCCCATCTCTTGCGAGATTTGCACGATGCCCTTTTGGTCAGCGTCACGGATGACGGGCACGACGAGGCCGTTGGGCGTATCAGCCGCAAAGCCGATGTGGAAGTAGTTCTTGAGCACCAGCTGGTCGCCGTCGAGCGAGCTGTTGAACTCGGGGAACTTCTTGAGCGCAGCCACGGCGGCCTTGATCATGAAGGCGAGCATGGTGACCTTGACGCCACTCTTCTCGTTCTCTTTGTTGAACTGCACGCGGAAGGCTTCGAGCTCGGTGATGTCTGCATCGTCGTGGTTGGTGACGTGCGGGATGACGACCCAGTTGCGGTGCAGGTTGGCGCCGCTGATCTTCTTGATGCGCGAGAGGTCCTTGCGCTCCACGGGTCCGAACTTGGTGAAGTCGACCTTGGGCCAGGGCAGAAGGTCCAGGCCCACGCCGGAGCCACCCGTCGCTGCAGGCGCCTTCGCAGCTTGCGCCTTGGTCTGGGCCGCGCCTGCCATCACCTGCTTGGTGAAAGTCTGCACGTCGTCTTGCGTGATGCGGCCCTTGGGGCCACTGCCCTTGACTTCATCGATGGGCACACCCAACTCGCGGGCAAACTTGCGCACCGAGGGCGACGCATGCGGCAGGCCCGCTGTGGGCGTACCGGGCTGGTGCGCAGGCACCGATGCCGTGGCGGCGACCGGGGCAGTGGCAGCAGCCGCAGGGGCTGGCGCTGCGGCTGCGGGCGCAGGAGCCGGGGCAGCACTCGCCGGGGCGGCTGCAGGCGCGGCGGCCGGTGCGGCAACGCTGCCCTCCAGCATGGCCACCAGGTCGCCGATGTTGACGGTATCGCCGATCTTGACCTTGAGCTCCTTGACCACGCCAGCGGCGGGCGAAGGGATCTCCATGGAGGCCTTGTCGGACTCGACGGTGAAGAGCGACTGTTCGAGCTTGATGGTGTCGCCCACCTTGACCAGCATCTCAATGACAGCCACGTCCTTGAAGTCGCCGATGTCAGGCACGCGCACTTCTACCGGGCCTGCAGCCGCAGGGGCTGCTGCGGGCGCAGCGGGTGCGGGCATGGCGGCGGCCACAGGAGCGGGCGCGGGCGCGGGCGCCACGGCAGGAGCCGGAGAGGCGGCAGGGGCTGATGCTGCAACTGCGTCCGCAGCTTCCACCACGGCAATCACCGAGCCCTGCTTGACCTTGTCGCCGATAGCGATCTTGAGTTCTTTGACCACACCAGCGTGGCTGGACGGGATCTCCATGGATGCCTTGTCCGATTCGACGGTGATGAGCGACTGCTCGGCCTTCACGGTGTCGCCCACCTTGACCAGCAGCTCGATCACGCCGACTTCGTCGAAATCCCCGATGTCCGGGACTTGAATGTTTACCAATGCCATGTTTATGCCTCCTGCCGAGCCGCCTCAAAGGAGGCATGCGCCCCCTTGGGGGGCAGCGAATGAATATGAGCGTGGGGGTTCAAGATTCGTCTCCGTTCGGTTTATGCGTACAGCGGGTTGATCTTGTCGGCCTGGATGTTGTACTTGGCAATCGCCTCAGCCACTTTGGTGGCGGGCAGCACGCCGTCTTCGCTCAGCGCCTTGAGGGCAGCGACCACGATGTAGTGGCGGTTGATCTCGAAGTGCTCACGCAGCTTGCTGCGGAAGTCGCTGCGGCCGAAACCGTCGGTGCCCAGTACCTTGTAGCTGCGGCCCTTGGGGATGAAGGGGCGGATCTGCTCGGCATAGGCCTTCATGTAGTCGGTGGACGCGACCACAGGGCCTTGCGATGCGGACAGTTGCTGCGTGACAAACGGCACCTTGGCTTCGTCGGTGGGGTGCAACAGGTTCCAGCGCTCGGCGTTCTGGCCATCGCGGGTGAGTTCGTTGAAGCTTGGGCAGCTCCATATCGAAGCGGCCACGCCCCAGTCCTTTTCGAGCAGCTCTTGCGCAAAGAACGATTCGCGCAAGATGGTGCCGCTGCCCAGCAGTTGCACCGTGGGCGCGTCCTTGGGCAACGCGGGCGCCTGTTTGCACAGGTACATGCCCTTGATGATCTGCTCTTCGGTGCCGGGCTGAAGACCAGGCATGGAATAGTTTTCGTTCAGCAGGGTCAGATAGTAGAAGACGTTTTCCTGGCGTTCGACCATGCGCTTCATGCCGTCGTGCATGATCACTGCGACTTCGTGCGCAAAGGTGGGGTCATAGCTCACGCAGTTAGGGATGGTGTTGGCCAGGATGTGGCTGTGACCGTCTTCGTGCTGCAGGCCTTCGCCGTTGAGCGTGGTGCGCCCCGAGGTGCCGCCCAGCAAGAATCCACGGGCCTGCATGTCGCCAGCCGCCCAGGCCAGATCGCCAATGCGCTGGAAGCCGAACATCGAGTAGTACACGTAGAACGGGATCATGATCCGGTTGTTGGTGCTGTACGAGGTGGCAGCGGCGATCCAGCTGCTCATGCCGCCGGCTTCGTTGATGCCTTCCTGCAGGATCTGGCCAGCCTTGTCTTC